>DASSKP010000085.1:0-10039 GCA_035690365.1 Mycobacteriales bacterium | reverse complement strand
CGACACCAAGGCCCATGCCGCCCATCGGCGGCGCGCCGTACTCCAGCATCACACCGATCAGGTCGTCGGGCGTCAGGACCGCACCCGGAGAGGACCCGGAGTGGAGATTCCGGGGCAGAGCCGGGCTGTCGACTGATGTGGCAGGCCGGCTCGCGGGCGCAGAGTCGGCCGCATGACAGAAACCGCGGCGACCCCGCCTCTCGACCCTCCGTCCACCGCACCGTTGTTCGTCCGATCCCACGAGGGCCGGATGATCGCCGGCGTCTGCAGCGGCATCGCCCAGCGATGGGGGTTCGACGTCACGCTGGTGCGCATCGTGACCGTCGTGCTGACGCTGTTCTCCGGTGTGGGCGTGGTGGCGTACGTCCTCACCTGGCTGCTGACGCCGTCGACGGAGGGGCCCGCCCCGCTGACGGCGGACAGCTCGGCGGCGCGCTGGGCGTCGCGTAACGGCGAGCGCTTCATCCGCCGGGTGCCGATGCTCATCCTGATCGTGCTCGCCGCGATCGTGCTGTCCGGGATCGCGCATGCGCTCTGGTTCGGCGCGCCGGTCGGCTTGTTCATTGCGGTGCTCGCGGTGGCGATCGTTGTCGGCACGCGCCGTGGTCGCTGGCTGCTGGTTGCTGTCGCCGCGGTGCTCGCGGTCGGTCTGGCCACGGTCGGTGTGTTCGGGTCGCATCTCGGCACCCGCACCTTCCACGTTGCGTCGGTCGAGGACCTGCACGATCGCTATGCCTTCGGCGCGGGCAAGGTCAACCTCGACCTGACCGGACTCACGTCCATCACCGGTCGGCACAGCACCGAGGTGCGGCTCGGTCGCGGCGACGTCACCGTCACGGTGCCGGCCGGCGTCCCGGTCGTCGTCCATGGACAGTCGGGGCTCGGCTCCGTCGTCGTCGACGGCCACAAGGTGAGCGGTGTCGACGCCGAGCAGACCCAGACGCTCGATGGCCTGTCGACGGCTGACGACCGGCTGTCGGTCGACGTCGTGGTCGGTGTCGGGAGCGTGACCGTCCGCACGCAATGATCAGCCGCATGGCGACGGTGAGGAACGAGGAGCAGCAGCATCGCTTCGAAATCGTCGTCGACGGGAAGGTCGCCGGTTTCGCGGAGTACCACGACCGCGGCAACCGGCGAACCTTCGTCCACACCGTCATCGACGACGCGTACGAGGGTCAGGGGCTCGGCTCGCAGCTCGCCCGGTCGGCTCTCGACGACGCTCGCGCCGACGGGCGCGACGTCGTGCCCGTCTGCGAGTTCGTCCGCGGCTACATCGCTCGGCACCGCGACGAGTACCTCGACCTCGTCCCCGAAGCCGACCGGGAGAAGTTCGATCTCTGAGGTTGTCGATTTCGGCGGCCGTCATCCGTCGTCTTGGTGAGAGGCTCGGGAGGCGGGCCGGCTGGAGGAGGATGACATGGCGCAGTACCTGGTGCTCATCTACGGCGACGAGAAGGCCCATGCCGCGGGCGGCCCCAAGCTCTGGGAGCAGCTGCACGAGGGGCACGTCGCGTTCGGAACGAAGTACGAGCACGCCGTCGCCGGCGGCAACGCGCTGCAGGACACGTCGACCGCGACCTCGATCCGCAAGGACACCGATGGCTCGTTCGTCGTGACAGACGGACCCTTCGCAGAGACGAAGGAAGCGCTCGGTGGCTACTACCTGATCGAGGCGGCCGACCTGGATGAGGCGATCGCGATCGCCAAGGACGTGCCGATGCCGAGTGGCGGCGTCGAGGTGCGCCCGATCATGGTGCTCGACATGAGTCGATGACCATCACGCACACCTCCGCCGAGGTCGCGGCCGCGGTTGCCGACGCGCACCGTCGTGAGTGGGCTTTCGTGCTCGCCGCGACGGTGCGACTCACCCGCGACTTCGACCTCGGCGAGGAGTGCGCGCAAGAGGCGTTCGCCCAGGCGCTGACCAGCTGGCCGGGTGACGGCGTACCGGCGAGGCCGGGTGCCTGGTTGACCACCGTGGCCCGACGGCGTGCGCTCGACGCGTTGCGGCACGAGAGCGTCGTACGACGGACACTGCCGCTCCTCGTCGCGGATGACGTCGAGCCGGCGGTCGACGAGGCCGCCGACCGTGATGGCGAGATCGCGGACGACCGGCTCCGGTTGATCTGCACGTGTTGCCACCCCGCGCTCTCGCGGGAGACGCAGATCGCGCTGACCTTGCGTCTCGTCTGCGGCCTCACGACTGCCGAGGTCGCGCGCGCGTTCCTGGTCAGCGAGTCCACGATGGCTGCCCGCATCACCAGGGCGAAGAAGAAGATCGCGTCTGCGCGCATCCCTTATCGCGTGCCCTCCGCGTACGAGCTACCGGCAAGGATCGGCGCCGTGCTGGACGTCGTGCACCTGCTGTTCACGACGGGGCATACCGCCCCTGCGGGTGCTGACCTGATCCGGCGCGACCTCGTCGAGCGAGCGATCGACCTGGCGCGGATGCTGCGTGTCCTGTTGCCTGAGGACGCCGACGTCGCGGGGGTGCTCGCGCTCATCCTGCTCACGGACTCGCGTCGGGCGACGCGTGTCGACCCCGAGGGGCGCATGTTGCTGCTCGACGAGCAGGACCGCGCCCAGTGGGACGTGCGAGAGATCGCCGAAGGCGTGTCGCTGGTCCGCGAGGCCTTGGGACGGCGACCCGGTGGCCGGTACGCGTTGCAGGCCGCGATCGCAGCAGTGCATGCGCAGTCACCGTCCTGGGCGCAGACGGACTGGCGCGAGATCGTCGCGCTCTACGACGCGTTGTTGGAGGTGTGGCCTTCACCGGTCGTCGCTCTCAACCGGGCGGTCGCGGTCGGTTTCGCCGATGGCCCGGCGGCTGGTCTGGCAGCCGTGGATGCGCTCGCGGAGGAGCCGCAGCTTGCCGGCTACGGCTATGCGGCGGCCGCTCGGGCGGACTTCCTGCGCCGGCTCGAGCGCCATGACGACGCGCGCGTTGCCTACGAGGAGGCGCTGCTCCTCACCGAGAACGCCGCGGAGCGTGCCTTCCTCGAACGGCGCCTCCAGCAGCTGCCGGGCCTCACGCGCTGAGTTCGCTGCGCCGACCGCCGACTCGCCGGTGGGCGGCGCCGAGGTCGGCTCGCGCACCCGCAGCATGGCCGGCGGTCAGCCCGCTGCCGCTGCTGACGGTCGTGCGCAGGCTGCGCAGGTGAGGGAACTCCTCGGCGAAGGCCTTCTCGACCTGAGCCGTGCGGTCGACCAGGACCAGCGAGCTGCCGGGCGACTGGGCGGTCGCCTCCTGCTCGGTGACGCGTCGTACCTCGGACAGCCGGTGGCCGATCACGTCGGCGTAACCCATGAGGAACGAGCGGCGAAACGCCTTGATGCGCGGATGGCCGGCTGAGGCCGCGAGCATCGCGGTCGTCGCCTGAAGCAGCAGCGACGTGAACAGCAGCTCGGTCATGGCGACATCGGCGGCGAAGCCGACCATCGTGCACCGCCGGCCGGCGCCGTGGTCACCGCCGATGGCGACACAGACGCGGAACGCCTTGGCGACGCGGTCGAGGAGGACGGCCTTCGCCATCGTGTAGGGCGCCTCGACGATGATCCGGCGGACCACTGGTGACGCCGCCCGCCGTCCGGCGTCGGTCGCGTCGAGCATCGCCTGGTCGATGACGTAGCGGCTCATCAGCGCAGCGGCCTTCTCCGAGCACGCCTCCGCCTCGGCCGGCGGGGTCGAGGGATGCTCGGCGCGCGTGAGCAGCTTGCGCACCCGCTCGAGGATGCGGTCGTCGACGTCGGGCACGGTCAGGCCTCCGGGGTCGGTCGGGATGCGGACGACGACCACGGTGCCGGTCCGTGCCGACAGTTTCGGGGACGGCGTCGGCCACTCTGTCGAGCGGGGGATCAGGTGTCGGCCGCGCGCGCCCACAGCGTGTTGACGATCTGCCATCTGTCGTCGAGGCGCGCCAGGTGCACGTACTCGACGTAGATCGGCCCGGTCACGATCGCTGTCGCGATCGAGCCGTGCACGTGCGTCACGTGGATGTCGATCGCGCGCTTCGAGGGGTCGTGACGCGTGCCGGCACCGGCCTCGGTGGCCTCGACCATGCTCTGCGCGGTGTTGAACCCCAGTAGGCCGTCGACGACTCCCCGCTTGGCGAGGTCCGGGTGGAGCGCTCGGCGCATCCGCTCGACGTCACCGGTGAACCACGCCCCGAAGTAGTCCTCGACCACAGCGGCGATGGCTGCCGTCGTGTCGCCGCCGGTCACAGCAGCTCCGCCAGCATCGCGGCCGCGCGGGCGGCGCCGTCGGTCGGGACGGGGAGGTAGTCGCAGGTGCTGTTGAGCTGCTCGACGAGCCCGGCGGCGATGTCGTCGGCATCGGTCTGCGCGTAGTCGAGGCAACGGCCGGCGCGGTGGCGGTCGAGCCGGTGCCGCACGTGGCGCTGCTGCTCGAAGTGGTTGCCCAGCGGGAAGTAGAGGAACGGCGTCGCGGTCGCCACGAGCTCCATCGTCGTCGTCAGACCGCCCTGCACGATGGCCGCGTCGCAGGCGGCCAGATGCTGCGGCAGGTCGGCGACGTACCCGCGGATGTCGACGCCGTCGTGCGCCGGGAGGGCGGACACGTCCACGCGTGGCCCGGCGACGACGAGCATGCGCAGACCGTCGACCTCCTTGCGCATCCGCGGAAACGCGTCGACGACCTTGCGGAGCAGCGCCGTCCCGACGCCGGACCCACCCACGGTGACGACGACCAGTGGTGCATCGACCGGGTGTCCCAGCCGGCGTCGCAGCGCCGCGCGGTCCCGCAGGGCAGCGGCATCGAAACCGGTGATGTAGCCGGAGAAGTCGTAGTGGCGCTCGGTCCACTCGCGGATCGCGGGCAGCCCCGGGCCGAAGTCGTCGAGCACGATGTCGTCCGGGTCGCCGACGAAGATCGCGCGGTCGCGCACGCGGCCGAACCGCTCGATGTGCTCGATCATCTCGGCGTTGTAGTCGGCGGTGAGCATGCGCTCGTGCTCACCGCCGTCCGGCATCGGCAGCCAGCCGACGAAGTCGGTCATCCAGACGTACGCCGTCCGCTTCAGCTCCGGGTTCTCGTGCCAGAAGTAGTCGAGGTCCCACGACTCGTCGCCGACGACGAGGTCGTAGTCACCGGTGTCGACGAGGTCCTGCACGACGGAGAAGTTCGCGACCAGGATCTCGTCCATCCGCCGGATCGCCTGGAAGGCGTTCAGGTCGTGCTCGTGCGACTCGCTCTCAATGTGAGCGGACTCGCTCGTCAGGTAAGCCGAGGCGGGATGGATCCGCTCGTCGGCCGTCTCGAGGAACGTCGTCACCGGATGCTCTGCGACCCAGTCGACCTGCACCTCCCCGCGCAGCTGTCGCAGCTCTCGGGCGATCGCGAGGTCGCGCCGCGCGTGACCGAGCCCGATCGGTGAGGAGAGGTAGAGGACGCGGCGTGGCCGGTGGAGAGCGTGCGTCCAGGTCGCGCGCCGCGGCTCGCGTTGCCCGGCCGGAGCGACCCGGTCGATGAAGTCGAGCAGCGCCCGGTTGACGACGATCGGGTCACGGACCTGCGGGCAGTGGCCGCCGCCGGCGATCTGCAGCAGGTCGGCGCCGGTGATGTCGGCGAGCGCCGGGCCGATGCCGGCCGGCGAGATGTGGTCGTCGGTCCCGTGGATGACCAGCGTCGGGCAGGTGATGCGCTGCAGGTCCGCGACGAGCTCTTCGCGTGACGCATGTATGGGCGGGGCGTAGGCGCTCGCGATGATCGTCTCCGCGTCGGTCTCCAGCTGCCATCCGACCGCGTCCTCGAACGCCTTCGTCGAGTGCGGCTCGACGAAGATCTCGCCCCAGAAGAACTCGGCGAACTTGCGCCAGTCGCGCCGCCAGGCGTGCTCGTTGTAGAGGGCCCAGCCCTCGTCGTCGTCGAGTACGGCGTCGAAGGGTGCGAGGTAGTCGCGCAGTCGATCCGGGTCGAGGTCGTGGAAGGCCGCGCCGATCATCACGGCGCCCAGAGTCCGGTCCGGATGCTGCGCCGCGAACCGCGCGGTGCGCACTCCGCCGAGCGAGACTCCGAGCACGACGGCTCGTTGCGTGCCGGTCTCGTCGAGCACGGCAAGTGCGTCGGCGACGTACTCGTCGGTGGTGTAGGCGGCCGGGTCGCGTGGGCGGTCGGAGCGGCCGTTGCCGCGGCCGTCCATGGTGATGACGCGATGGCGCCTGGCGAGCACCGGCACCTGGAACTTCCAGTGCTGTGCATGCGCGATCGCCCACGTCGGCATGAGCAGCACAGTTGCGGCGTGCTCGTCGCCGTAGACGTCGTAGGCGCTGGCGATGCCGTCGCGGACGACGGCGCCGGAGCGGTCAGGCAGGCGTGCCCTCATCGTTTCTGGCCTCCCAGAGGCGCTCGAGCATCCGGTCGACCATGCGGAGCAGGTCACGGTGGCCGGAGTCCACGCCGGACAGCCTTTCGAGCATGATCCCTTGGTTGAACGTCACCACCAGCGCAACAACACTTTTGGTGGGAAAGCGACGCTTGTCCACGCCGAGCTCGGTCAGACCGCGCTCGAACGCGGGGGTGACGACGTCGATCCACCGCTGGTGCACGTGCTGCAGCCGCTCGCGGATCGCGTCGTCGTTCCACCCCATGGCCTGCATCTCGAGCCAGACCTTCTGATAGCCGGACTCGGCGTCCGTGTCGAGGAACTGCATGGCCTGTCGCCACTTGTCGATGAACGGCGACTCGGCGGCGTACATGGCCTTCTGTCTCTCGATGAGTGCGTCGGTGAAGCGCTCGATGACGCGGAGGAGCAGGTCCTCCATCGAGCCGAAGTAGTAGTGCACGAGCCCGTGGTTGACCCCCGCCCGCTCGGCGAGCTTGCGGGTCGTGATCGCGGCGTAGCCGATCTCGACCAGCAGCTGCTCGGCGGCATCGAGCAGTGCGTCGGTCGCCTCGATGCGGGCGGGTGTCGCTGTCACGGTTTCGGATCGTAGGGGCGCGCCGTGCACCTACGGCCGCACCTCGAACACCAGGTTGAACGGAGTCTCGGCGACCCGCCGGAACTGCGAGAGCCCGGCCTTCTCCGCGATGTCTCGGATGCGCGCCTCGCCCGCCTGGGCGCCGAGAGCCGTCTTCGTCTCCTGCGCCAGCGAGTTGGGTGTGCAGAGCAGGGTCGAGAACCCGTAGTAGGCCGCGCCGACCGGGTTCAGGTTGTCCTCGACGGCGTCACCGGCGGCCGGCTCGACGAGCAGGATCGTGCCGCGGTCCGCGAGGTGCTGCTTCGCGGTGGCGAGCGCACCTACCGGGTCGCCCAGGTCGTGCAGGCAGTCGAAAAATGCGATCAGGCCGTAGTCGCCGGTGTTGATCTGCTTGGCCGTGGCCTGTTCGAAGGAGACGCGGTCGGCGACGCCGGCATCGGCGGCATGCTTGCGCGCGGCCTCGATCGACTTGTCGTGCGGGTCGTAGCCGACGAACGTCGAGTTCGGGTAGGCCTCCGCGAGATGGATCGTGCTCGCGCCATGGCCGCAGCCGACGTCGGCGACGCGGATGCCCTGCTCGAGTTGCTGCTCTACGCCGTCCAGCGCCGGGATCCAGGTCGTGGTGAGGAAGTTGACGTAGCCGGGGCGGAAGAAGCGCTCGCAACCGACGTGCACATGCGCGTCGTGGTCGCCCCAGAACAGGCCGTCGCCGGTGCGGAAGCTGTCGGCGATCCGGTCGGTGGCGATTGCCGCGCCGAGGGCGGTCTCGAAGGCGCCGATGACACAGGCCGGGCTGGACTCGTCGGTCAGCGGGATCGCGTGCTCCTCCGGCAAGGTGTAGCGACCGTCACCTTCGTAGGTGAGGTAGCCGGCGGCGGCCTGGGCGCCGAGCCACTCGCGCACGTAGCGCTCACTCGTGTCGGTCTTCTTCGCCAGCTGATCGCTGGTGAGGGGACCGGCGCCGGCCATCGCGTCGTAGAGCCCGAGCCGGTCGCCGATGACGACCATCGAGCCGGCGAGCAGTGCGCCGACGTCGCCGACCGCCTTGTGCACGAAGTCCATGAGCTTCGCTTCGTCCATGTCCGATCGCCTCCCGAAGATGTCTTAGTCGGACGGCTTAGTCATATGACTAAAACGGGGCCGAGGTCAAGAGGAGAAACCGGACACCTGGCGGGTGAGGCACGATGGAAGCGCCAACAGCCGGCACCTTCCCGGAGGTCTCGTGTCACAGCCGCAACCCGCCAACTCCTACGACGCGATCGTGGTCGGCGGCGGACACAACGGGCTCGTTGCGGCGGCGTACCTCGCGAAGGAAGGGCTGCGCACGGTCGTCTGCGAGGCGCGGCCGGTGGTCGGTGGCGCGGCGGTGACCGAGCAACCGTTCGGCCCGGACTTCAAGGTGACGTCGCTGTCCTATGTGGTGTCACTCATGCCGCCGCGGCTGGTACGTGACCTGCAGCTCGAGCGCTTCGGCTACCACGTGTTCCCGCAGGCGCCCTACTTCGTGCCGCGCGAGGACGGTCGCTTCTTCCAGCTGCCGGACGACCGGTCGTTGCGCTACAAGACGGTCGCCGAGTGGTCGGCGCACGATGCCGAGGCGCTGCAGCGCTACGACGCGTGGCTCGACGACCTCGCCGGCGTCCTTGCGCCGTTGCTCGACGAGATCCCGCCGAAGCTCGGGTCGCGCAGGCCGGCCGACCTGCTGGAGCAGCTCAAGCTCGTACGTCGACTGAAGGACATCGACACCCGTCGGGCGGTCGAGGTCACGAGGCTGTTCACGCTCTCGATCGCCGACCTGATCGAGGACTACTTCACCGACGACCAGATCAAGGGTGTGCTGTCGGTCTCGGGAGTCATCGGCACGTGGGCCGGACCTCGCTCGTCGGGGACGGCGTACGTCATGGCGCACCACCACGTCGGCGACATCGGCGGGGGACAGGTGGGCGCGTGGGGCTTCCCGCGCGGCGGCATGGGCGGGGTGACGCAGGCGATCGCGGCGTCGGCGCAGTCTCTCGGGGTCGACATC
Source organism: Mycobacteriales bacterium (assembly GCA_035690365.1). Classification (GTDB taxonomy): domain Bacteria; phylum Actinomycetota; class Actinomycetes; order JAFAQI01; family JAFAQI01; genus DASSKP01. The sequence goes on along the minus strand of DASSKP010000085.1, from coordinate 1,077 downwards.
CGCACGTCGGCTCCGGTGGCGCGGATCACGTCGCGCGGTGGCGAGGTCACCGGCGTCGTGCTCGAGGGCGGCGAGGAGCTGTCGGCTCCCGTGGTCGTGACGACGGCGCATCCGGCAATCTCCTTCCTGCGGCTGGTCGACAGGTCCGAGCTGCCGGCGGACTTCGTCAGTGACATCGAGCGGTGGAAGACCCGCTCGGGGACGGTCAAGGTCAACCTGGCGCTCGACCGGCTGCCGACGTTCACCTCGCATCCGGACGTCGACCCGCAGGTGCACGGCGGCACGATCGTGCTCGCCGAGTCGCTCGACGACGTCGAGAACGCCTTCCAGGACGCGGTCGCGGGCCGGCCGTCGGCGCGGCCGTTCGCCGACATCTGCATCCCGTCGGTCTTCGACGACTCGCTCGCGCCGCCCGGCAAGCACGTGATGTCGATGTTCACGCAGTGGGTGCCGCACGAGTGGTCCGCCGAACCGCACGTCGGGGACATCGAGGCGCATGCCGACCGGGTCATCGCGCGCATGGAGGCGGTCGCGCCCGGCTTCACCGACTCGATCCTCGGCCGCCAGGTGATCGGGCCCTGGCAGATGGAGCACGAGTACGGCCTGGTCGGCGGCAACATCTTCCACGGCGAACTGTCGTCGTCGCAGCTGTTCCACACCCGGCCGGCCGCGGGCTATGCCGACCTGCGGACGCCGATCCGCGGGCTCTACCAGGCCGGGTCGGCGACACACGGCGGCGGCGGCGTAACCGGAATCCCCGGGCACAACGTCGTCCGGCAGATCCTTCGCGACCTCCGCCGGGCCCGGCTCCGCCCCCGCCGATTCAGCTGACCGATCCAGATCGGCCTTCGGCGCGAATAACGCGGTAGGCGACAGGACCGCCCTGTTCTCCCCCTGACCCGGGAGTGATGCCAGTGCCGAACGCTGCCTCCGCTTCGAAGCAGACCCTGCGTTACGTGGATGACCGGTTGGGGTCGGCGAACTTCCTGCGCCGGAGCATGAACAAGGTCTTTCCGGACCATTGGTCGTTCATGTTGGGCGAGATCGCGCTCTACTCGTTCGTCATCCTGCTGCTGA
>DASSKP010000084.1:0-16502 GCA_035690365.1 Mycobacteriales bacterium | reverse complement strand
GTCGTCGTGGTCGGTGCGGGCAAGGGTCCACGTGACCGACTCGGCGCCTTCGAGGACCGGACCGAGCTGGCGTCGGACGAGGTCGGCCTTGGCCTCGACGTCGAGGCCGGTCAGGAGGAACGTCATCGAGTTGCGGAAGCCGCCGAGCAGGTTGAGGCAGACCTTTGTGGTCGGCGGGGGGGCCGAACCCCTCACACCGCTGATCCGCACCCTGTCGACGTCCTCCTGGTCCAGCTGGATGGTGTCGAAGTGCGCCGTGACGTCGGGGTTGAGATAGGCCGGTGACCCGATCTCGTAGAGCAGCTGCGCGGTGACGGTGCCGACGGTCACCGCACCGCCTGTGCCGGCGTGCTTCGTGATGACCGCCGAGCCGTCCTCCGCGATCTCGGCGAGTGGGAAGCCGAGGTGGGTGTTGTCCGGGATCTCGGTGAAGAACGAGTAGTTGCCCCCGGTGGCCTGCGCGCCACACTCGAGCACGTGCCCGGTGACCAGCGCACCGGCGAGCTGGTCCCAGTCGTCCCGGCCCCACTTGTGCCACCACGCGGCCGGGCCGATCGCGAGTGCCGCATCGGTGACCCGGCCGGTGACCACGACCTGCGCACCGGCGTCGAGCGCGGTGGCGATTCCCCAACCGCCGAGATACGCGTTGGCGGTCAACGGGTCGCCAGTGAGTGCGGCGCCGGTGTCGAGGTTGGCGAGGCCGCTGCCGTCCGGGCCGCGAAGCTCGGCGACTCTCGGCAGCAGGTCGTCGCCTTCCACGTGCGCCACGTTGACTCGCAGCCCCAGCCGGGTGGCGAGCTCGCGGACCGCATCCGCGCAGCCCGCGGGGTTGAGACCACCGGCGTTGGCGACGATGCGGACGCCCTTCTCCCAGGCGAGCCCGAGGCAGTCCTCGAGCTGCCGGAGAAACGTCGTCGCGTAGCCGCGTGAGGGGTCCTTCGCCTGCGACCGGAACAGGATGAGCATCGTGAGCTCGGCGAGGTAGTCACCGGTCAGGACGTCCAGCTCGCCGCCCTCGAGCATCTCCCGCATCGCCGCGAAGCGGTCGCCGTAGAACCCCGAGCAGTTACCGATCCGGACGGGTCGAGCCACGGACGGAAGGTATCAGCGAGCCCACTTAGGCTGACCGGATGAAGAAGGCGGCGTTCGAGGCGTTCCGCCGGCTGCCGGGGCCGGTTCGCCGTGCCACGGTGCATGCCGTCGCGCCCTCCTTCACCGTGGGCGCGGTGGCTGTCCTCCGCCGCCCCGACGGCCGGGTCGTCTTCGTCGACCAGCGGCACAGCGGTGGCTGGGCGCTTCCCGGTGGACTGCTCCGCCGCGGTGAGCCGGCGGCCGAGGCGCTCGTGCGCGAGGTCTGCGAGGAGATCGGCGTCGACCTCCACGCCACCCGGTTGCCGGTGCCGCTCGCAGCGGTGAGTGCGCAGGTGCGCCGGGTCGATGTCGTCTTCGTGGTCGACGTACCGGACACAGTGGCCGTCCGCGCCGCCGATGCCACCGAGGTGCGCGGCGTCGAGTGGTTCGACCTCAGCGCGCTGCCGGACGTCACCGAGCCGACGCTCGAGATCCTGCGCGCCGTCCGGCTGCTGTGACCTCTCTCGCGGCCCTGCTTCTCGCGGCCGGGGAAGGCACCCGGCTGCGCCCGCTCACGCAGCTCCGTCCGAAGCCTCTGTGCCCCGTCGGCAACGTCCCGCTGCTCGAGCTCGCGTTGCGCCGGGTCGAGACCGTGGTGCCGATCTCGACCGCTGACGTCGCGGTCAACGCGCACCATCTCGGTGACCAGGTCGTCGCCTGGGCCGGCGATCGCCTGCACACGTCCGTCGAAGAGCCGCTCGCGCTCGGCACGGCCGGGGCGGTTGCGGCGATCGCCGGCTGGCTCGACGGCCGCGACGTGCTGGTCGCCAACGGCGATGCCTTCTTCCACGGCGAGGTGGACATGCGCGGTCTGGTCGACGGCTGGGACCACGAGCGCCCGCGACTCGTCGTCGTCTCCGAGCCGGCCAAGGCGGACTTCCCCGGAGGCTGGCGGTTCGCCGGCATCTCGCTTCTCCCGGCGCGCTTCGTCCCGGCGCTGCGCGCCGAGCCCAGCGGCTTGTACGAGGAGGTGTGGAGCCGCAGCGACGTCGATCTCTTTCCCACGTCGACCGCGTACGTCGACTGCGGCACTCCGCGCGACTACCTGCGCGCCAACCTCCTCACCTCCGGTGGCGAGTCGGTCATCGACCCCACCGCCCGGGTCGGCGGTTCGGTCACGCGGAGCGTCGTCTGGCCAGGTGCGACCGTTCATCCCGGCGAGTGCCTGGTCGACTGCATCCGGGCCCGCGGCGCCCACGGGGAGGACGTCACCGTCGACGCCCGTTGAGGGCGCCGCGGGCGTAATGTCGCCGGGCATGACGGACAGTCAGCGCGTCTGGGCCGAAGACATGCCCGACGCCTACGACCGGTGGCTGGTCGACGCGGTCTTCCGCCCGTTCGCGCTCGACCTGGCCGAGCGCGTCGCGCCTCTCTCGGCGCGCACCGTGCTCGAGCTGGCCGCAGGCACGGGCGTGCTGACCCGCGAGCTGGTGAGGTCCGGCGACGCCGACGTCGTCGCCACGGATCTCAATCCCCCGATGGTTCGGCAAGGCGCGGCCAACGTGCCGGAGGCGACGTGGCTGCCGGCCGACGCGATGCGCCTGCCGTTCGGGGCCGGCCGGTTCGACCTGGTCGTGTGCCAGTTCGGCGTGATGTTCCTCCCGGCCAAGCCGAAGGGCTTCGGACAGGCGCATCGGGTGCTGGCGCCGGGAGGCACGTTCTTGTTCAACACGTGGGGCCCGATCGCGGAGCACGACCTGGAGACCGCCGTGACGGCGGGCCTTGGAGCGCTTTTCCCCGACGATCCGCCCACCTTCCTCGCGACAACGCCGCACGGGTACTCCGACCCGGAGCGGGTCGTCGCCGACGTGCGAGCCGGAGGTTTCGCGCACGTCGATCTCACGACCGTCTTCCTCGAGGGCAGAGCGGCGTCGGCTCGTGACCTCGCTTCCGGTTACTGCTTCGGCACCCCGTTGCGCGCCGCGATTCAGCAGCGCGGCGACCTGGAGACGGCGCGGGAAGCGCTGACGAGACACCTGGAGGCCGAGTTCGGCTCAGGACCGCTGAGCTGGCGGATGTCGGCGCACGTGGTGCAGGCGACGAAGGACTGAAGCCCGCTCAGCCGCGGAGCAGATCGCGGGTCAGCTCGAGATGTCCGTGATGCTGCGCGAGCTCCTCGAGGACGTGCAGCAGCACACCGCGGGCGGATTCGCCGACCGGCGTCCCCTTGTAGTGCTCGGACGGGTCGCCGCGTAGCGGCCCGTCGAGATCGATGACCGCGAGGTCGGCCCGCAGCCGGCGACGTACGACGTCCACGCGGGCGGTCAGCTCGGCGACAGAGCCGGACGACGTGAACTCCGCCTCGCGATCGCGGCCGACGTCGATGCCGAGCACCGCCTCGCGGGTCCACCACTCGAGCATGCCGCAGCAGTGGAAGACGAGCTGGAATGCGGAGTTGGCGCCGGGCAGTGGCGGCGTCACGTTGACCAGGGCGTCACCGAGCTCGCCGGCGATCGCGAGCATCTCGTCGAGATGACGGTCGAGGAGGAACCACCACCACTCGTCACCGAGCGGTCCGAGCGTCGCATCGGTCACGTCAGTCGATGCGCCAGGTGTCGCCGCTGGACAGCAGCGCAGCAAGATCGCCGACTCCGCCGGCGGCCGTCGCTGCGTCGATCTGCTCGTTGACCTGGTCGTCGTAAGTCGCCCGCTGCACCGAGCGGAAGATGCCGATCGGCGTCACACCGTCGTCGACGTTGCCGAGCCGGGACAGCATGAAGGCCAGCGCGGGTTCGGTGTGCGTGATGTCATGCACCAGCAGCGACTCGGGCTGGACCTTGGTCGTGTCGATGACCTCGAGACCGCCGCGGCCCGTGAGGCGGACGCCCTTCTCACCGTTGGCACCGAACGTGATCGCCTTGCCGTGCTCGAGCCGGACGACCGCCGTGTCCCGCGTCTCCGGGTTCTTCAGGATGTCGAACGCGCCGTCGTTGAAGATGTCGCAGTTCTGCAGGATCTCGACGAAGGCAGCGCCGCGGTGCTCCGCCGCTGCGCGCAGCACCGCGGTGAGGTGCTTGCGGTCGGAGTCGATGGTGCGTGCGACGAAGGTGGTCTCGCTGCCGAGCGCCAGCGACACCGGGTTGAACGGGTGGTCGACCGAGCCATAGGGCGTCGACTTCGTCAGCTTGCCGACCTCCGACGTCGGTGAGTACTGGCCCTTGGTCAGGCCGTAGATCCGGTTGTTGAACAGCAGCAGCTTGATGTTGACGTTGCGGCGCAATGCATGGATCAGGTGGTTGCCGCCGATCGACATGAAGTCGCCGTCTCCGCCGATGACCCACACCGACAGATCGGGCCGCGCGGTGGCGAGACCGGTCGCGATCGCCGGCGCGCGTCCGTGGATCGAGTGCATGCCGTAGGTGTTGAGGTAGTAGGGGAAGCGCGCCGCGCAGCCGATGCCGGAGATGCAGACGATGTTCTCCCGCTTGAGACCGAGCTCCGGAAGGAACGACTGCATCGCGGCGAGGATCGCGTAGTCACCGCAGCCCGGGCACCAACGCACCTCCTGGTCGGAGGTGTAGTGCTTCTTCGTCGCCTTGTCGCCGTCGGTGACAGGAACGAGGTCGAGGCCGCTTCGCTGGCCGGGGACTGTCATACGTCCACCACCCCACCCGCCGCACAAGAGCGGTGCTCGCTTCGCTCGCTCATACGTCTGCTCCCACTACGTCTCGGATCGCGTCGGCGAGCTCCTCCGACTTGAACGGCATCCCGCGCACGCGCGTGAACGAGATCGCGTCGACGAGGAAGCGCGCTCGCAGCAGAAGCGCCAGCTGTCCGAGGTTCATCTCTGGGATGAGCACCTTGCGGTAGCGGCCGATGACGTCGGCGGTGTTGGCCGGCAGCGGGTTGAGATGACGCAGATGCGCGTGCGCGACCCGCACACCTTCCTCGCGGACCAGCCGGACAGCCGCACCTATCGGTCCGTAGGTCGACCCCCAGCCCAGCACCAGCACGCCCGCGTCACCCGTGGGGTCGTCGACGTCGAGCGGCGGGATGTCGTGGGCGATGCCATCGACCTTGGCCTGCCGCAGCCGCACCATCGTGTCGTGGTTGGTCGGGTCGTAGGAGATGTTGCCGGACCCGTCCGCCTTCTCGATGCCGCCGATGCGGTGCTCGAGTCCGGGCGTGCCCGGCACGGCCCACGGACGCGCCAGGGTCTCGGCGTCGCGCAGATAAGGCCAGAACTCGGGGGACCCGTCCGGCTTGGCGTGGTTGGGCTCGGTCGTGAACTCCACCTCGATCAGCGGCAGCGAGTCGACGTCCGGCACGAGCCAGGGCTCGGACCCGTTCGCCAGGTAGGCGTCGGAGAGCACGAAGACCGGCGTGCGGTACTTCGTCGCGATCCGGGCCGCCTCGATCGCGGTGTCGAAGCAGTCGGACGGTGACTGCGGCGCGAGGATCGGCACCGGCGCCTCGCCGTGCCGGCCGAACATCGCCAGCAGCAGGTCAGACTGCTCCGCCTTGGTCGGCATGCCGGTCGACGGGCCGGCGCGCTGGATGTCGCAGATGATCAGCGGCAGCTCGAGCGTCACCGCCAGCCCGATCGCCTCGGACTTCAGGTCGACACCCGGACCGCTCGTCGTCGTCACGCCGAGCGAGCCGCCGAAGGAGGCGCCGAGCGCCGCGCCGATGCCGGCGATCTCGTCCTCGGCCTGGAAGGTCCGTACGCCGAACCGCTTGTGTTTGGCGAGCTCGTGCAGGATGTCCGACGCCGGCGTGATCGGGTAGGAGCCGAGGAACAGCGGCAGACCCGACCGCACGCTCGCGGCGACCAGCCCGTAGGAGAGGGCGGTGTTGCCCGTGATGTTGCGGTAGAGGCCCGGCCGCATCGCGGCCGGCATCACTTCGTAGCGGACGGTGAAGGCCTCGGTGGTCTCGCCGAAGTTCCACCCGGCGTTGAACGCCGTGATGTTGGCCCGCGCGAGCTCGGGCTTGCCGGCGAACTTCTTCTCGAGGAACGTCAGCGTCGTCGCCGTCGGCCGGTTGTAGAGCCACGACAGCATCCCGAGCGCGAACATGTTCTTCGCGCGCTCCGCGTCCTTCCGGGTGATCTCGAAACCCTCGAGTGCCTTGACGGTCAGCGACGTGAGCGGGATCGAGTGCACCTGGTACGACGACAGCGAGTCGTCCTCGAGCGGACTGGCGGCATACCCCACCTTGGCGAGGTTGCGCGGCGTGAACTCGTCGCTGTTGACGATCAGGTCGGCGCCCGTGGGCAGCTCGTGGAGGTTGGCCTTCAGCGCGGCAGGGTTCATCGCGACGAGGACGTCCGGCCGGTCGCCCGGCGTCTGCACGTCATGGTCGGCGAAATGCAGCTGAAAGGCGGACACGCCGGGCAAAGTGCCCGCTGGCGCCCGGATCTCCGCCGGGAAGTCCGGGAGCGTCGACAGATCGTTGCCGAACTCCGCCGTCTCGCTGGTGAACCGGTCACCGGTCAGCTGCATGCCGTCACCCGAGTCGCCTGCGAAGCGGATGATCACGCGCTCGCGCTGCCGCACCTGTTTGGACACGATGTCCTCCTGGACTCGATCGTAGGCGCGAGTGGGCCCTCTGGACCGGGTCCTTCGTCACATTCGGTGCGCTCACTACGATGACCGCGACCGGCTGCCCTGCACCGGCAGGTACCGTCCCCACCGGAGGTGCGACCGTGCACGGCTACTTCGGTGGCTATGGGCTGGTGGCGTTGCTCGGGCTGCTGGGCGTCGGGTTCCTCGCCATCGGCTTCGGGGCCAACCGCCTGCTCCGGCCCTGGCGTTCGACCCGCGAGAAGCTCACGACCTACGAGTCGGGCGTCGATCCGGTGGGCGTCGGGTGGGAGCAGACCCAGGTCCGTTACTACGTCTATGCCTTTCTCTATGTCGTCTTCGCGGTCGACGCGGTCTTCCTGTTCCCGTGGGCCACGGTCTTCGCGCTGCCCGGGTTCGGTGTTCTGTCGCTCAACGAGATGTTCGTCTTTCTCGGGTTCCTCGCCGTCGGGCTGCTCTACGCCTGGCGCAAGGGCGTGCTGACATGGGCCTGATCCCGGCGCGGACCGCCTCCCAGCCCGTCCCGGTCAGCATCCAGGGCGTCGGCGTGGGATCTCGCATCGCGCCGGCGCCGATCCGGTTCGTGCTCAACTGGGGGCGGCGCTACAGCCTCTGGGTGTTCAACTTCGGCCTTGCCTGCTGCGCGATCGAGTTCATCGCGACCTCGATGGCGCGGCACGACTTCATCCGGCTCGGGGTGATCCCGTTCGCGCCGGGTCCGCGGCAGGCCGATCTCATGGTCGTCAGCGGCACGGTCACCGACAAGATGGCACCCGCGGTGAAGCGTCTCTACGAGCAGATGCCGGAGCCGAAGTACGTCATCTCCTTCGGCTCGTGCAGCAACTGCGGCGGTCCCTACTGGGACTCCTACTGCGTCACGAAGGGCATCGACCAGATCATCCCGGTCGACGTCTACGTGCCGGGCTGCCCGCCGCGGCCCGAGGCGTTGCTGCACGGCATCCTGCGACTGCAGGAGAAGATCGCCGGCGAGTCACTGGCAGACCGCTACCACTGGGCTCCCGCCCGGCACATCCGCAGCGTGTCCGCCGAGGCCTTGCAGGCGCCGCTGGTCGCGGCACCGGGGACCGACACGTGACGCCGGACGAGCTGGGCGCTCGGCTCGTCGGCCTGCTCGGCGACGGCAGCACTGCCGAGACGACGTTCGAGCAGGTCACGGTCGACGTCCCCGCCGAGCGCTGGGTCGAAGCCGCGACCCTGGTCCGCGACGACGAGCAGCTCTCCGGACGGTTCTTCGACTGGTTGTCGGCGTACGACGGCAGTGACGCCGGCATCGCCGTCGTCGCGCACATCTGGTCCAACCAGCATCGGCACCACCTGCTGCTGCGCACGCATGTCGCGCGCGACGGGGGGCGGCTCGCGTCGCTCACCGGCGTCTGGGCCGGTGCCAACTGGCACGAGCGCGAGACCTACGAGATGTTCGGCGTGGTCTTCGACGGCCACCCCAACCTCGTCCCGCTGCTGCTTCCCGAAGGCTTCGAGGGCCACCCGCTGCGCAAGGAGTTCGTTCTCGCGTCGCGGGTCGCGAAGGTCTGGCCGGGGGCGAAGGAGCCCGGGGAGAGCGACCGCGACACCGGTGCTCCGGGCCGGCGCCGGATGTTGCCGCCGGGCGTGCCCGACCCGGCGGTGTGGGGACCAGACGCCGTGGAGCCCGTTGCGGGGGACACGCCGTGACCGCGCTCGAGATCGCCGCGAAGCTCATCGGGGCGTTGCTGGTATTCCTGACCGCGCCGCTCATCGTCGGGCAGATCGAACACAAGGCGATGGCGCACATGCAGTCGCGGCTCGGGCCGATGTATGCGGGCGGCTTCCACGGCTGGGCGCAGCTCGTCGCCGACGGCGTGAAGTTCGCGCAGAAGGAGACGATCGTGCCGGCGCGCGCCGACCGCCGGGTCTTCGAGCTCGCACCGGCCGTCGCACTGCTGCCCTACCTGTTCGTGCTGATCGTGATCCCCGTCGGTCCGCAGCAGAGCGTGCACGACCTGTCGGTCGGCGTCTTCTTCGCACTCGCCGTCGTGTCGATCGGCGTGCTCGGCATCCTCATGGCCGGTTGGGCGAGCGCCAACAAGTACTCATTGCTCGGCGGTCTGCGTGCCGGCGCCCAGCTGATGGCCTACGAACTGCCTCTCGTGCTGGCTGCGGCGAGCATCGCGATGGCCGCCGGCACGTTGTCGCTCAACGGCATCGCGCACGCGTGGCGCTGGTGGTGGCTGCCCTACCAGGGCATCGGCGCCGTCGTCTTCTTCGTCGCGGCGCTGGCCGAGCTGCGCCGTCCGCCGTTCGACATGCCGGTCGCCGACAGCGAGCTGGTCTTCGGGCCGTTCACCGAGTACGCCGGCCTGCGGTTCGCACTGTTCGTGCTGGCGGAGTACGCCGGCATCGTCGTCTTCTCCGCGCTGACGGCGGCGTTGTTCCTCGGTGGGTGGAAGGGCCCGTTCCTCGAGCACCAGCTCGGCTGGCTGTGGCTGCTCATCAAGACGCTGTTGCTGTCGTTCGTCGTGATCTGGATCCGCGTCAGCTACCCGCGGCTGCGCGAGGACCAGCTGCAGAAGTTCGCCTGGGCCGGGCTCGTGCCGGCTGCCCTCGTGCAGGTCGCGCTGACGGGCGTCGTGAAGGTGGCCACGTGAACGTGCCAGGGAAGGGACTCGCGCAGGGCCTCGGCGTGACCCTGAAGTCGATGACCAAGCCATCGGTCACGCAGGAGTACCCGCACCAGCACCCGCAGCTTCCGCCGCGGACGCGTGGAGTGATCGCTCTGTTCGAGGAGAACTGCACCGTCTGCATGCTCTGCGCCCGCGAGTGCCCCGACTGGTGCATCTACATCGACTCGCACAAGGAGACGCAGGCGCCACAGACCGAGGGCGGCCGAGCGCGCGTGCACAACGTTCTCGACCGGTTCGCGATCGACTACTCCCTCTGCATGTACTGCGGCATCTGCGTCGACGTCTGCCCGTTCGACGCGCTGTTCTGGTCGCCCGAGTTCGAGTACGCCGAGCACGACATCCTCGGACTCACCCACGAGCGCGAGGAGCTGCGCGAGTGGATGTGGACCGTGCCGCCGCCGCCGGCCGAGACGCACAACGCGGAGCCGGCCAAGGAGATCCCGTCGTGACCGGCGCCGACGTCGTGTTCGGCCTGCTCGGTCTCGTGACGTTCGCGGGGGGCGTGCTCGTCGTGACCGCTCGCAACGTCATCCACGCCGCACTGTGGCTCGTGGTCAGCCTCGGCGGTCTGGCCGGCTGCTACCTCGTGCTCACCGCCGAGTTCGTCGCGTGGGTGCAGGTGCTCATCTACATCGGCGCCGTCGTCGTCCTCATGCTCTTCGGCGCGATGCTGACCCGTGCACCCATCGGTCATCTGCAGGAGCTCGACTCGCACAACCGCCCGGTCGCGGCGCTCGCAGCGCTCGCCACCACGGGGGTCCTGGGCACGCTCGTCGTGACGGCGTTCAAGGGCGCGTACGTCGACATCCACCACACCGGCATCGGTGACGGCCGGGCTCTCGGCGGTGCGATCTTCCGTTACTTCGTGCTGCCCTTCGAGGTGGCCAGCGTCCTCCTGCTCGCGGTGCTTGTCGGTGCGATCGTGCTCACGCGGCGAGAGATCTGATGCACCTGTCGCTCGCGGTCGTGCTGTCCGCGCTGCTCTTCGGGGTCGGGGTCTACGGCGTGCTCGCCCGACGCAACGCCGTCGCGCTCCTCATGGCCGTGGAGCTGATGCTCAACGCGGCCAACCTGGACCTGGTGGCGTTCGACGCCTACTGGCGCGACCGGCTGCACGGCGGTCAGGTCTTCGCGCTGTTCCTCGTCGTCATCGCGGCCGCGGAGGTCGGCGTCGGTCTGGCCATCGTTCTGGCGGTGTTCCGGCTGCGCGACACGTCGGCCGTCGACGAGCTGACGGAGCTGGCCGAGCACGAGCCGGCTCAGGCTGTGGACGCAACCGCATGACCCACTGGGCGTGGCTGATCCCGGCGCTGCCGGCGTTCGCTGCCGTCCTCGGCCTCTTCATGTCCCGGTGGATTCCGGGTGGCCCGGCCGTGCCGGCGGTGGCCGGCACCGCGGCCGCTCTCGGTGTGGCGATCGTGGTCCTCGCCGTGGTGGAGGACGCGCCCGCGCGCGTTCGCGAGTCGGGAGTGGACTGGTCACCGATCGGCGGCATGACGCTGCACGTCGGCACCCGCATGGACGGGCTCGCCGCCGTCATCGCGGTGATGGTCTGCATCGTGGCGCTGCTCGTGCAGATCTACTCGACCGCCTACATGGCCGGTGACCCGCGCTACTCGGTCTACGCCGCCGAGGTGTCGCTGTTCACCGCGGCGATGCTGCTCGTGGTCGTCGCGAGCGACCTGTTCGAGCTGCTCATCGGCTGGGAGGTCATGGGTCTGTGCTCCTACCTCCTCATCGGTCACTACTGGCAGACCGAGGGAGCACGGGCGGCTGCGGTGAAGGCCTTCGTCACGACCCGCATCGGTGACACCGGCTTCCTGTTCGGCATCTTCGTTCTCGGATTCGGTGCGCACACCTTCGAGATCTCCGGTGTGGTGGGGCACGCGGCGTCGTACTCGCACACCACCGTCACGGCAGGTGCGCTCCTTCTCCTCGCCGGCGTCGTCGGCAAGAGCGCGCAGTTCCCACTGCACGTCTGGCTGCCGGACGCGATGGCCGGCCCGACGCCGATCAGCGCGCTCATCCATGCCGCGACGATGGTCGCGGCAGGCATCTTCGTGCTCGCCCGGCTCTATCCCGTCTTCCTGGCTGCCCCGGTCGCTCTGACGGTGCTCGGCATCATCGCCTGCATCACGATGCTCGGCGCGGCGCTCGCGGCGCTTGCCGACGACGACCTCAAACGGGTGCTCGCCTGGTCGACCGTCAGCCAGCTCGCCTACATGGCGGCCGGCCTCGCCGTCGGTGGCTGGACCGCGAGCGTCTACCACCTGCTCACCCACGCCGCGTTCAAGGCGTTGCTGTTCCTCGCCGCAGGGTCGGTGCTGCGCACGGTCGGCACCAACCTGATGAGCGAGATGGGGGGCCTGTGGCGGGCGATGCCCGTGACGACCGTGACCGCAGCCGTCGGTGCGCTCGCCCTCGCCGGAGTCCCGCCGTTCGCCGGAGCGTTCAGCAAGGACGGCATTCTCGGTGCGGCCCGCGAGCGCGGTGGCACTCTCGGCATTGCCGTGTTCGTCGTCGGCCTCGTCACCCTCGCCGTCACGGCCGCCTACGTCACCAGGCTGTTCGTCCGCACCTTCCTCGGTGACCACCGCGGTCGGGCCCAGCTGCACGAGTCGCCGCTCGTCATGACCGGGCCGCTGGTCCTCCTGGCGACGTTCGTCCTCGCACTCGGCCTGCCCGCACTCCCGCACCGCTTCGGCGTCAGCCGCTGGCTGGACGCGCCGGCGGCGACCCGATCACTGCACGTCGGCGTCGGCGAAGTCGCTCTGACGACGGTCATCGCGCTCGTCTCGATCGCGGCCGTGGCGATGCTGCACCGCCGCCGGCCGACCGCCGACCCGGTGGCGGTGCTCGGGCCGGTCGCCCGGCCGCTCGCTCGTGCCTTCTACGTCGACGACGCCTACGACGTCGCGCTGGTGCGGCCGGTGCGCGCGCTGGCGCGCGGCGTCGTACGGTTCGACAACGGTGGCGTGGACGCAGCGGTTGTCGACGTCGGCCGCAGCGCCGGCTTCGCCGGAGGCTTGTTGCGGAGGCTGCAGGGCGGCAACATCCAGGCCTACCTCACCGGGCTCGTCGCCGGCGTCCTCGTCGTGGTCATCTCGGTCTCCTTGGCGGTGGCCCGATGAGCGCGGCGTTGCCCGTCCTCCTCGCCGTGCCTGCCGCCGGCGCGGGACTGCTCGCGCTCGCGCCGGTGTCCGACCGCATCGCGCGCGTCGTCGGCGTCGCGACGACGTCTGCCGCGCTGCTCGTCAGCGTCGTTCTCGCGGCACGCTTCGACTACGGCAACGGGGCGCGGCTGCAGCACGTCGTCGACGCGAGCTGGCTGCCCGCGCTCGACGTGCGGTTCCATCTCGGTGTCGACGGCATCAGCCTGCCCCTGGTCCTGCTGACCACGTTGCTGACGTTGCTCTGCGCGATCCACACGGTCGGCTCCACGCCGGAGCCGGGTCGCCCGCGCCAGCTGCTGGCGCTGATGCTGCTGCTCGAGGTCGGCGTACTCGGCACCTTCCTCGCCGCGGACCTGATCGTGTTCTTCGTGTTCTTCGAGATCGTCCTGATCCCGATGTACTTCCTCATCAACATCTGGGGCGGCCCCGGCCGGCGGGTCGCGGCGGTGAAGTTCATCCTCTACACGCTGCTCGGCTCCGCCCTGATGCTGGTGGGCTTCCTCGTCATCTACTCGCAAGCCGGCACGTTCGACATGGTGCGACTCGGCCACGAGCACGGCGGTCACATCAGCGCGGGTGTCCAGCTGCTCGCGTTCGTTCTGCTGATGCTCGGCTTCGGCATCAAGAGTCCGATGTGGCCGCTGCACACCTGGTTGCCGGACGCGCACACCGAGGCACCTACGGTCGGGTCGGTGCTGCTCGCGGGCGTCCTGCTCAAGATGGGCACCTACGGGCTGATCCGGATCGCCGTCGACGAGGTGCCGGACGGAGCCCGGCGGGCAGCGCCGGCTCTCGCGATCCTCGCGGTCATCGGCATCGGCTACGCCGCGCTCGCGTGCCTCGGCCAACGCGACCTCAAGCGCTTGATCGCCTTCTCGAGCGTCGGTCACATGGGCTTCGTCCTGCTCGGCATCGCGACGCTGACACCGATCGGGCTCCAGGCCGCGCTCATCGGTAACGTTGCGCACGGCGTCATCACCGGTCTGTTGTTCTTCCTGGCCGGCGCGGTGAAGGAGCGCTTCCACACCAGCGACCTCGACGAGCTCGGCGGTGGCCTGCTCGCCAAGCTGCCGATGACGGGCGGTGTCGTGCTGTTCGCCGCCATCGCAAGCCTCGGGCTTCCGGGCCTTGCCGGCTTCTGGGGCGAGATGCTCGCGATGCTGGGCGCCTACTCACCAGGTGGCGGGTCGTCACGGCCGCTGTTCCTGACGTTGATGGCGCTGGCCGGTGTGGGCACAGTGCTCACGGCGGTCTACTTCCTCGCGATGCTGCGCCGGGTGGACTTCGGCCTGGTTGCCGATCGATGGCGCGAGACCGCAGTGCACGACGTCGCGGTGGCCGACGTCGTGGCCTGGACCCCGTTGGTCGTTCTCGCGGTGGCGATCGGAGTGTGGCCGCGGATCGTGCTCGCGGTCGGGGAGTCGGCAGTGTCGGGGCTGCTGCGATGAGGGCGGGCCGGCCATGCGCCTGATCCAGTCGATCGACTACGCCGCGATCTCCCCGCCGGTGATCGTCGCGTCGACCGGTGTCGTCGTCCTGGTGGCCGACCTGTTCGTCGGGCGCGCAGCGCGACGCGCCGTCGCCTTCGTCCTGTCGCTCGTCGGCACGCTCATGGCTCTCGGCGCCGCGGCCTGGCTGGCCCGCACCTCGAGCCGGCACACGCTCTGCCTGCCCGACGGCTGCTCCTACGTCGCCGACGACTTCGCGATGTTCTTCCAGCTGCTGTTCCTGTCGGTGCTCGTCGTCGTGCTCCTGCTGTCCGTCGCCGGCGTTGTGCAGGACCGGATGCCGCCGGGGGAGTATCACGCGCTGCTGTTGTGGTCGGTGAGCGGCATGCTCGTGCTGTCCGCCGCTCGCGACCTGCTCAGCCTGCTGGTCGCGCTCGAGGTCGTCTCGCTGCCGGCCTTCGTGCTGGTCGGGCTCCGCCGCGACGACGCCCGCAGTGCCGAGGCCGCGCTGAAGTTCTTCCTCTTCTCCGTCGTCTCGACGGCGCTGACGGCGTACGGCATCGCACTGCTGTACGGCGCCACCGGTCACATCACGTTGTCCGGCATCGCCGACGCACTCGCCCGGCAGCACGCGCATCCGGGGGCGATGTCCGCGATGGCCGCGGCGGCTGTCGTTCTCGTCGTCGTCGGCTTCGCCTTCAAGGTCTCGGCCGTGCCGTTCCACTTCTGGACACCGGACACCTACGAGGGCGCGCCCGTGGCGATCGCGGCGTTCCTGTCCGTGGCGTCGAAGGCCGCCGGCTTCGCCGGCCTGCTGATCCTGCTGCTGCAAGGTTTTCGTGGCTACGCCGACGTCTGGGGCCCGGTCGTCGCGGTGATCGCCGCGGTCACGATGACCGTCGGCAACCTCGTCGCGCTCCGGCAGTGGCATCTGGTCCGGCTGCTCGCCTGGTCGACCGTCGCGCAAGCCGGTTACCTGCTCATGCCTCTGGGCGTGGCTGCCACCGCGGGGGGTCGCAGCGACCACGAGCTGCACCTCGCCGCGCAGGCGACGCTCACCTATCTGGCGGTCTACGCGGCGATGAACCTGGGGGCGTTCGCCTGTGTCGCGGCGATCGGTCGTCGTTTCCCCCGGCTGGCGATCGACGACGTGCGCGGTCTCGCCCGCAGCTCACCTCTCGTCGCAGGAGCCTTCGCCCTGTTCCTCACGGCGCTGGCCGGGCTGCCACCGGGAGTCGCCGGACTGTTCGCGAAGGTCGTCGTTCTGCGCGCTGCGGTGCACGGTCACGTGACGTGGCTCGCGGTCGTGGCCGCCGTCAACACGGTGATCGGCCTCGCCTACTACCTCCGGGTCGCTGCGGTGATGTTCAGCGACGCGGACGGCGCGACGGTGACGGCGACGGTCGACGAGGTCGCGAGCCGGCGGCGGCACGTGACGACGTCCGCCGGTATCGCTCTCGCTGCTGCCATCACGGTGCTGCTGTCGGTTTATCCGCAGCCGATCCTCGACTGGGCGTCGCACGCGGCGACGCTGGCGGTTGCGCGCTGACGACGGCTGGACGTCGTACCGTCATCGCATGATCCGCACGCGGCTCTACCGCAACGGGACGTGCACGGGCCAGGACTTCGACCCGGCGGTGATCTCCGACCACCTGGAAGATCCGGACGCCATCGTCTGGATGGACATCTGCCGGCCGACGGAGGAGGAGTTCGCGGTCGTCGCGGAGGAGTTCAGCCTCAACCCGCTGGCCGTCGAGGACGCGCTGCACGAGCGCCAGCGACCGAAGCTCGACCATTACGACGACCATGTCTTCATCTCGCTGTACGACGTCCACCTCGACCACGACTCCGGGGAGCTCGTGACGGGTGAGCTCGCGGTGTTCGCCGCGCCGCAGTACCTCATCACTGTGCGGAAGACCGATGCGCTGGACGTCACGCCGGTCCTCAAGCGCTGGGATGACAACGCGGACCTGGGAAAGCACGGCGTGGGCTTCCTGCTCTGGGGCCTGCTGGACGTGGTCGTCGACAGCCACTTCGACACCGTGCAGTCGCTCGACACGGAGATCGAGGAGCTCGAGGACCTGCTCTTCGACGACAGCTTCCGCGGCCCGGAGGTGCAGCGCAGGTCGTTCCAGCTGCGCAAGTCACTGGTGATGCTGCGTCGCGTCGTGCTGCCGACGCGCGAGGTCGTCAACGCGCTGATGCGCCGTGAGAGCAACTACGTCGACGACGTGCTGATGCCCTACTACCAGGACGTCTACGACCACGTCCTGCGGGCAGCCGACTGGACCGACTCGCTGCGCGACCTCGTGAGCACGATCCTCGAGACCAACCTCACCATCCAGGGCAACCGGATGAACGAGATCATGAAGGCGGTCACGTCCTGGGCCGCGATCGCCGCGGTGCCGACGATCATCACCGGTTACTACGGCATGAACGTGCGCATCTTCCCCGGCGCGAGCACCCTGCTCGGCGGGATCGTCGCGCTGGTCCTGATGGTCGTGGGTGTCGCGCTTCTCTATGTCGCGTTCAAGCGCCGCGACT
>DASSKP010000083.1:0-4771 GCA_035690365.1 Mycobacteriales bacterium | reverse complement strand
CGCATGGCGAAGAAGAAGCATCGCAAGCTGCTGAAGAAGACGCGCGTCCAGCGCCGCAACAAGAAGTAGCGCTGCCGTGGCGCGGAGCGAGCAGGGTTACGACTGGGTCACCTTCCTCTCCGACTACGGGCACGACGACGTCTTCGTGGGGGTTTGCAAGGGGGTCATCGCGGGGCTGGCTCCGCATGTCCGCATCCTCGACATCTGCCATCTCGTCGCGCCCCAGGACGTCGAGCAAGGCGCGACGGCGCTCGCGACCGCGATTCCTTTCATGCCGGTCGGAGTGCACCTCGCTCTCGTCGACCCGATGCAGGACAAGGCTGCCCGCGGCGTCGCGGTCGCGACGACCGACGGCTCCGTGCTGATCGGGCCCGACAACGGGCTGCTGTCGCTCGCCTGGGAGGCGCGCGGCGGCATCGCCCGTGTGGTCGAGATCACCAACGAGCAGCTGTTCCGCGACACCGTGCACAAGACCTTCCGCGGCCGAGACGTGTTCGCGCCGGTGACGGCGCACCTCGCCAATGGCGGTGCCCTCGACGATCTGGGGGCTGCGGTCCCGAAGTCGTCGCTCCAGACCCTGGCGGTGCGTGAGGCCGTCGTCGACGACGACCACGTGCACGCCGAGATCCGGTCGGTCGACCACTTCGGCAACGTCTCGCTCAACATCGCGCGGTCCGACCTGGAGGCCGCCGGCATCGCGCTCGGCGACACCGTCGAGCTGCGGTGCAACGGCCGGACGATGTCGGTGCCGTTCACGTTGACCTACGGCGATGTCGCCGCCGGTCGGCTCGCGCTGTGCGAGGACTCGTTCCGAGCGGTGCAGCTCGCGATCAACGCCGGACATGCGAGCCGCCGGCTGCGCGTCTCGCGCGGTGACCCCGTCGTCATCGCCCGAGTTCCGCAGGCTCCGACGTCACGACCAGTGAGCACGCGGTGAGTGGCCGCGTCGTCCTCGTCACCGGCGTCTCCCGCTACCTCGGCGGTCGCCTGGCCGCGCTGCTCCAGGCCGATCCGACCGTCGACCGCGTCATCGGCGTGGACGTCGTACCGCCGCGGCAGGACGTCGGACGCACGGAGTTCGTCCGCGCTGACATCCGCAACCCGATCATCGCGAAGGTCATCGCGTCGGCCCAGGTCGACACCGTCGTGCACATGAGCGTCATCGCGACGCCGTTCGGCGCCGGTGGCCGGACCGCGATGAAGGAGATCAACGTCATCGGCACGATGCAGCTGCTGGCGGCCTGCCAGAAGGCACCCTCGCTGCAGAAGCTGGTCGTCCGCTCGACGACGTCGGTCTACGGCTCGTCATCGCGAGACCCGGCGCTGTTCACGGAAGGCATGGAGCCGCGCGCACAGTTCCGCACGGGCTACGGCAAGGACTCGACGGAGGTCGAGGGCTACGTCCGCGGCCTCGGCCGTCGGCGGCCGGACGTCGACGTGACGTTGCTGCGGTTCGCCAACTTCATCGGCCCTCGCATCGACACGCCTCTGACGAGGTACTTCTCGCTGCCCGTCGTTCCGCGGATGTTCGGCTTCGACCCGCGCATCCAGTTCATCCACGAGGACGACGGCGTCGAGGTGCTGCGCCGATCGGTCGTCGAGGATCATCGCGGGACCTACAACGTGGCGGGCGACGGCGTGCTCCTCGTCTCGCAGGCGATCCGTCGCGCCGGACGGCCTGCCGTGCAGGTGCCGCCGCCGGCCGTGTCGCTCGTGAGCTCGCTGTTCCGTCGTGCCGGTCTCGTGGACTTCTCGCCGGAGCAGGTTCAGTTCCTGGAGTTCGGCCGTGGAGTGGACACGTCGCGGCTGAAGACCGACTTCGGGTACCTGCCGGCGTACTCCACCCGGGAGGCGTTCGACGACTTCGTCCGCGGCCGCAACCTGCGCCGCTACATCGACCCCGAGCGGGTGGCCGGACTGGAGCGCTCCGTCCTCGAGTCGATCGACCGTAGGCGAGCTGTGCATGCCTGAGGCCAGGGTCATCCCGATCGACGGCTCCGACGCTCCGGCGCGTCGGGAGGCGCGACGCACCGAGCGCTGCAACGCCGTCGACGCGACGGGACAGCAGTGCTCGGCGAAGGCCGTCGCCGACGGACTGTGCGGCACGCATCTGGCCGAACGCGAGCGCGCGGAAGCGGTCGCGGCCGCACCCGAGTGGGAGCGCAAGCTCGCCGGCGCGCTGGCGTTCCTGCGGCGCCGGGTGACGGGCGACTACCCCGTCGACGACTTCGGCTTCGATCCCGACCTCACCGACAGCGTCATGATGAACGCGCTGCGGCCGCTCTACGACAAGTACTTCCGGGTCGAGGCCCGCGGTCTGGAGAACATCCCTGAGACGGGCGGTGCGCTCGTCGTCGCCAACCACTCGGGCACGGTCCCGATCGACGCGATGATGACGCAGGTCGCGATCTTCGACCACCACCCGGCGCACCGTCATCTGCGCATGCTCGGCGCCGATCTCGTCTTCCGGACTCCTCTTGTTGCGCCGATGGCCCGCAAGACGGGTTCGACCCTCGCGTGCAACGAGGACGCGGAGCGCCTGCTGAGCAGCGGTGAGCTCGCCGGTGTCTGGCCGGAGGGCTTCAAGGGCATCGGCAAGCCGTTCAGCGAGCGCTACAAGCTGCAGCGGTTCGGTCGCGGTGGCTTCGTCTCCGCTGCCCTGCGCGCCGGAGTGCCGATCATCCCGTGCTCGATCGTCGGAGCCGAGGAGATCTACCCGATCGTGGGCAACGTGAAGGTGCTCGCTCGGCTCCTCGGGTTCCCCTACGTCCCGGTGACGCCGTTCTTCCCGCTACTCGGCCCGCTCGGGCTCGTGCCGCTGCCGTCGAAGTGGATCATCGAGTTCGGTGAGCCCATCGCGACCGACGAGATGGGTCCGACGGCCGCCGACGACCCGATGCTCGTCTTCAACCTGACCGACCAGGTCCGCGAAGTCATCCAGCAGACGCTCTACAAGCTGCTGCTGCAGCGCCGCTCAGTCTTCTTCTGATCTCAGGACCTACGCCTCTGGCGGTCCCGCCGTGCCCAGCACAGCGTGGCCTCGAGATGGTCTTCGGAAGAGGCGATGACGATGTTCCGTACGCGTCGGCTGGCCGCCCTGCTCGGTATCGCGGCGACGACAGCTCTTGGTCTTGTTGCGCCGCCCATGGCGACGCTGGCGTCGGCTACGTCTGCGGACTGGGTGAGCGTGAACCAGGTCCTCGTGAACCGGCTGGGCGGGGTGAGCGTTTCCGGCCAGGTCAGCTGTGCGGCGACGTACGAGCGCATCGCTGCCGGCAGCGTCCAGTACCAGGATGACCAGGGGAACTGGTACCCGATCGAGCTGCAACCCGGCGACAAGGTGAACCTCGCCGCGAACACTGACAACTACACCGTCACCCAGCCCTCCGGCCGCAAGGCGATGATCCAGGTGACGCACGGTTCGTCACGGATGAACCCGTGCTTCCTCCAGTACCCGTTCAGCCCTGACGGCTCACCGATGCCGGACTGGGTGCAGTGCGCACCCGAGGGCGCGCCCTGCGGGTGGCAGACCGACGAGTTCGGCTACGACCACGACTCGCTCCCGCCGCTCTTCGACTACTCACCGCACGGCAAGTTCAAGGCGGGGCTGTTGAGCGTGCGGGATCAGAGCATCGGACTGCTCGTGATGGTCGCGCACTTCTCCGGGGACACCCTGACGGGTTGGGACGACTACTTCGTGCCTGAAGGCAGCTACTCGACCGTCAGCACGACGCTCAAGGCAGTGAACTACCGCGGCTGAGGTGCCGTCGACTGGAGTCAGCGACCGCGAAGGCGATGAATCGTCGAGCGCGAGGCGTGCGGTGCTGACCGGGCGAGTTCGAGTGCTCGCTCCAACGCGTCCCTGTCCTGGTAACGGCGTCGCACGGCCAAGCCGACAGCGACGCCGCCGGCCACCGCGCCCATGCCCGCCGCAGCGGGTACGCCGACCCGCGCCGCTTTGCGCCCCGTGCGGAAGTCGCGGATCTTCCACCCGTTCTCGCGAGCGACCCGCTTGAGCTCTGAGTCCGGGTTGACCGCGACAGGGTCACCCACGATGGACAGCATCGGGATGTCGTTGGCGGAGTCGGAGTAGGCCGAGCAACGCGACAGGTCCAGACCCTCGCGCTCGGCGAGTGCGCGGATCGCCTCCGCCTTCGCCGGCCCGTGCAAGGGCTCACCGACGAGTCGGCCGGTGTAGACGCCGTCCTCGTTCTCGGCGACGGTGCCGAGGGCTCCGGTGAGCCCGAGCCGCCGGGCGATGAGGGAGGCGAGCTCTGCCGGCGCGGCGGTGACGAGCCAGACGCGTTGGCCGGCGTCGAGGTGCATCTGCGCGAGAGCGCGCGTGCCGGACCAGATGCGGTCGGCCATCAGCTCGTCGTAGATCTCCTCGCCGAGGGCGACGACCTCGTCGACCTTGTGCCCCGCGACGAAAGCGAGCGCCGCCTCCTTCGCTTCTTCCATGTGCGCCGGGTCCTCGACGCCCTTGATGCGGAAGGAGATCTGCTTCATCGCGAAGTGCGCGAGGTCGCGCCAGGTGAAGAAGTCACGAGCGGCCAGGCCGCGAGCGAAGTGGTAGATCGACGCGCCCTGCATCATCGTGTTGTCGACGTCGAAGAACGCCGCCGCACTCGGATCCGGCGGGACGACGAGGCTCGCCTCGACCTCGGCGACGGCGGCTGACGCGGCGCCGGCCAGCGCAGCGTTGGTGGTGTCCTTGGTTCGTCGTCGCATAGCAGTCCGAGGGTAACCATCGAGACAAATGACGAGGCCC
>DASSKP010000082.1:0-39724 GCA_035690365.1 Mycobacteriales bacterium | reverse complement strand
CAACGCCGCATGGCTCTGCGCGTTCCACCACTGGCTCGTCCACGAGGGCAAGTGGGAGATGCGCAGGGCAGACGACGGGTTCAGCTTCACCAGCCCGTACGGCGACACCCGACATCGATGTCTCGGGGCGGCCTGAGTCCGCCCAGCCCCCGACACCTCTCGTCACGCCGGAGACCAGCGGACACCTCCGTGTGCCCGCCCCTTGGCGTGCCGTCGCGGCTTCGCGGCTTCGCGGCTTCGCGGCTTCGCGGTCCGCGCCCCCGCGGGAGAGCTCCGGGGTTGTCCGCCGCAAGTTGACGCCACAAGGAAGGCGATGAAGAGTCATAGAATCGCAGCGACGAGCGCTGCACCAGCGACTGGTCGAGGTGCTGGGCATGGACGACGCCGACGCTCTGATGGAGCATCTGCCTCCGTCAGGTTGGGCCGACATCGCGCGCCGCAGTGACCTCGACCACCTGCACCGGCTGCTCGAGGCAGACGTGGAGGCCCTGGAGTCGCGCCTCCGTGCGGAGATGCACGGCGTGCGGTCGGAAATGCAGGGCGTGCGCGGCGACCTGCTCGAGAAGATGGCCGACCAGACCCGCACGTTGATGGTCGGGATGACCGCGACCGTCATCGCTGCCCTCGGCACGGTGACGGCGCTCAGCGTCGTCGTCCACTGAGGTAACTAGTTCCTTGGGCGGGATCGACCTGGGACCGGTGCACCCCGGCCGTGGGTCTCTTCTGCGGGTTTGCTTCGCCGCGGTTCAGTTGGGGCTACGCCGCCGACGACATCTTCTCTGCAACTGCTGAGCGAGCACTCTCGAGGAGATGGCGATGGCGATCGGGATGGCAATCCTGCTGGGGTGAGCTTCTACCTCGCGGTGGCGCTTCCCGTCGCCGTCGCCATCGGCCGTCTGCTGGGCTGTACAGCTAGCTCGCGCGTCGGGCGCGCCGGCCATGACCCTGCCGGCCATGACCCTGCCGGTCATGACCCTGCCGGTCATGACCTTGCCGGTCCGCACGCCCACTACGGTCCGCGCCGCCCTCGTCGGGAGCGTTGTCGGTACACACGTGGCAGCACGCTGACCCTTGGCACTTGTGGCACTCAACCCGCAGGCCGGGGGCAAGCTCCAGCTGGCCGGTGCCGAGGCACACCCAGCACATGCCTGACCCGCAGCAGCCGGCACACAGCCCATCCACGGGCCGACCGTACGGCGGTTGTGGCGACGTACCGACACGCCGCGCGAGCGTGTCGAGGGAAACGATCCGAACGGGCCACGCGGATCACCCGGACGGATGACAACCCTGGGGGTTTCGATTTGGGGGGTTTGGGCACCCCCTGATCGACCAGGCTCCTAGCGGAAGATCACGATCATGTCCGGTTCAGAAACAGAGCCGGTGGCCGCAGACCAGGCAGCGACCCAGATGTCGGAAGCCACCGAGCGACTCCGTAGCAAAGCCTGGATGGTCGCCCCCATGACCAATGGGGCAGCCGTCACCGCCGCGTCGGATGACGTGATCATGGAGGTCGACTCCTAGGCTTCCGGTCACGGACGGGCAGCCTGACCAGCACGACTACGCGATCCGCACGTGGCGTTACCTGCGGCTCGCGATGGTCGCGCTCGTCGTCGGTCTCGCGGCTGCGGTGCTGTTCGAGTGGTCGGCCGACCGGCACGCCTGCTTCCAGGCCTCGATCAGTGCGTACTACTACACGCCCGTGCGGCCGTACTTCGTCAGCGCACTCGTCGCCATCGGCGTCTGCCTGGTGTGCCTGCGCGGCAATACCGACCCCGAGGACGTCCTGCTCAACGTCGCCGGCGTCGCCGCGGCGGTCGTCGGGCTGGTGCCGACGACGCACATCGGCAGCTGCATGTCCGTGCCGGTCGGTGAGCACGACGGCGTGCGCGACGTCATAGCCGGCAACGTCGCGAACAACATGTTCGCGTTGCTGGTCGCGGCGGCGGTGGGGCTGCTGGTCTTCGCCGTGGTCGTGGGGTGGCGCGCGTGGGGGCGCGACGTGGCGCCGGAGCGCACGACCGTCGTCGCGTTTGCTTCTGCTGTCATCGTCGAGGGCGCAGCTGCATTGGTGTTCTACACCGCGCGGTCGTTCTTCCTCATGCACGCGCACACGGCTGCGGCGTTGACGATGTTCGGCTGCATCTTCGTCGTCGTCTCGCTCAACGCCGCTGCGCACTGGAATGGCAGGCCGTGGCTGCGCAACACGTACGTCGCCATCGCGTCGGGCATGGCCTTGGCGATGCTCGTCGTCGGAGTGGTTGCACTCGTGACGACGTGGCAGCACGCGACGCTCGTCATCGAAGGCGTGTTCATCACGCTGTTCGCGACGTTCTGGAGCGTGCAGACGCACGAGCTCTGGTCGGCGGGTCTTCGACCGCGGCGCTATGCCGTCAAGACGTCAGAAGCGCAGTGACGTCGGCGATCGTCTGGTGCGTCTCGCGATGCAGGACGGCGTACCAGCCTCGTTGACTCGCCGCCTCGATGTGCGGCGCGTGGTCGTCGATGAAGACGATCTCGTGAGGTTGCACACCGAGTCGTTGTTCGGTGAGCGCGAAGATCGCGGGGTCGGGCTTGGCCAGGCCGACCTCGTGCGAGTAGAGGACGACGTCGACGAGGCTCTCGAAGTCGTAGCGCCGTTGCTCTTCGCGTCGTGCGCCGTCGGCGGAGTTGCTGAGGATCGCGGTGGTGTACGACGGCCGGAGGCCGGCGACGTAGTCGCGCATGTCTGTGTCGAGCTCGCCGCAGTAGGCGTCCCACATCTCGGCCATCAGCTCGTCGATCTCCGCGTCGCCGAGGCCGAGAGCGTCGGCGTACAGGGTGCGAACGTCCTGCTCCGTCAGCCGGCCGGTGGTGATCGCATCGTCCGGCGCGTGCTCGGCGAGCGCCGCGAGAATCGTGCCGGCGGGTCGGCCGGCGAGGGTCTCCCAGCGGTCGATGAGTCGCTGCGGCCAGGTCGCGTCGTCGACGCGCTCCAGGACTCCGCCGATGTCAACGACGATCGCGCGGATGGTCATGCTCCTCCGCCGTTGTTCACCCCCGCGATGGCCGGTCACTTAGAGTTGCTTGACCTTCTTCAACGGGCGCCACCACGACTCGTTGTCGCGATACCACTGCACGGTCTCGGCGAGGCCTTCTTCGAACGGCACCTGCGGCTGGTAGCCGAGCTCGCTGCGGATCTTGTCGTCGGACAGCGAGTAGCGGCGGTCGTGGCCCTTGCGGTCCTCGACGTACTGCACGTGGGTGTCCCAGCTGCGGCCGCACGCGGCAAGCAGGCGCTCGGTCAGCTCGCGGTTGGTGAGCTCGACGCCGCCGCCGATGTTGTAGATCTCGCCGGCGCGACCCTTCTCCAGCACGAGCTGGATGCCGCGGCAGTGGTCGTCGACGTGCAGCCCGTCGCGGATGTTGAGCCCATCGCCGTAGAGCGGCACCTGCAGGTCGTCGACGAGGTTGGTGACGAACAGCGGGATGACCTTCTCCGGGTATTGATAAGGCCCGTAGTTGTTGGTGCATCTCGTGATGCTGATGTTGAGCTTGTGCGTGACGAAGTAGGAACGGGCGAGCAGGTCGCCGCCTGCCTTTGCCGCGGAGTACGGCGAGTTGGGCTCGAGCGGGCTCGTCTCCTCGAAGGATCCTTCGGCGATCGAGCCGTAGACCTCGTCGGTGCTCACCTGCACGACGCGCGGGATGCCCGCGCGCATGCACGCGTCGAGCAGCGTCTGCACCCCGACGCAGTTGGTCATCGCGAAGTCGGCCGCTCCGTGAATGCTGCGGTCGACGTGCGTCTCGGCGGCGAAGTTGAGCACCGCGTCGTGACCGGGCAGCACCTGGTCGAGCAGGTCGCCGTCGAGGATGTCGCCCTGGACGAAGCGGTATCGCGGGTTGTCCTCGACCGACTCGAGGTTGGCGAGGTTGCCTGCGTACGTCAGCTTGTCGTAGACCGTGACCTCGGCGGCCTCGTAGCCGGCGTACCCGCCGGTGAGCAGAGTGCGGACGTAATGCGAGCCGATGAACCCCGCGCCACCCGTGACCAGAAGCCGCATGCAACGACCCTATTCGCTAGCGTCGTCGGGGATGAAGGGCATCATCCTGGCCGGGGGCACCGGCAGCCGGCTGCACCCCATCACGCGGGCGATCAGCAAGCAGCTCATGCCGGTCTACGACAAGCCGATGATCTACTACCCGCTCTCCACACTGATGCTGGCCGGAATCCGCGACGTCCTCGTCATCACGACACCGGATGACGCGTGGCAGTTCGAGCGGCTGCTCGGCGACGGCTCCACGTGGGGGCTCAACATCCAGTACGCCGTCCAGCCGGAGCCGAAAGGTCTCGCCCAGGCGTTCACGATCGGCGCCGACTTCATCAAGACCGACAAGGTCTCGCTGGTCCTTGGCGACAACATCTTCTACGGCCCCGGTCTCGGCTCGCAGCTGCGGGCGCTCGGTGACGTCGAGGGAGCGCATGTCTTCGGCTACCGCGTCGCCGACCCGACGGCGTACGGCGTGGTCGAGTTCGACGACACCGGCCGAGTGCTGTCGATCGAGGAGAAGCCGGAGAAGCCGAAGAGCTACTTCGCGGTGCCGGGGCTCTACTTCTACGACAACGACGTCGTGGCGATCGCGCGCGACCTGAAGCCCAGCGCGAGAGGCGAGCTGGAGATCACGAGCGTCCACGAGGAGTACCTCCGCGCCGGCCGCCTGCACGTGACGCTGCTGCCGCGAGGCACGGCCTGGCTCGACACCGGGACGTTCGACACGATGGTGCAGGCGGCGGAGTTCATCCGCGTCATGGAGGAGCGGCAGGGTCTGAAGATCGGCTGTCTCGAGGAGATCGCCTGGCGCAACGGCTGGATCAGCGACGACGAGCTGCGTGCGCACGGCGACGACCTGGCGAAGAGTGGCTACGGCGGCTACCTGCACGCGCTGCTCGAGACCGAGCGTGGGTGAGCCCGGCGTGCCGGTGAAGGTCGAGGCGCTCGACATTCCCGACGTGTGGGTCTGCACGCCGCAGGTCTTCGATGACGACCGCGGAGTGTTCCTCGAGTGGTTCCGCAACGACGCGCTGTCGGAGGTGACCGGCCGGTCGTTCACCGTCATGCAAGCGAACCATTCGGTGTCGCGTCGCGGCACGTTGCGTGGCGTGCACTTCGCCGATCTCCCGCCGGGCCAGGCGAAGTACGTCTACTGCCCACGCGGCGCCGCACTCGACGTCGTCGTCGACATCCGAGTCGGGTCGCCGACGTTCGGCCAGTCGGTGTCGGTCGTGCTCGACGCGACCGACCGGCGCGGTGTGTTCATCTCCGAGGGGCTCGGGCACGCGTTCTGCGCGCTGGCCGACGACACGTCGGTCACGTATCTCGTGTCGTCGACCTACAGCCCCACGACGGAGCACGCCGTCCAGCCGCTCGACCCCGAGCTCGCGTTGCCCTGGCCGAAGGACGTCGACGCCGTGCTTTCACCGAAGGACGCGGCGGCGCCGACGCTCGCCGAGGCGCAGGAGAGCGGTCTCCTGCCGTCGTACGACGACTGCGTCCGGCTTTATCTCTCGCAGCAGCTCTAGCCACGCTGTCCGGCAACGCTGTCTGGCAACAGTGCGTCCGGACCCGTGCACACCCGGTGATCTTCGGGCAGGTGGGTAGGGATCCGGCGACCTATGCCGAACACGGGGAAGTAGTGGCCAAGACCTCAGTGCGCGAGAGCGCCCGCGCGACGCTCACGGCTGCTCCCGGGGGATCTCTTCTCGACACCCTCGTCGGGCGGCGGGTGAGTGCTGCCCCGGCGCAGCCGTCGGCAGTCGCGGCGCTGGCTGCGATGCGCCGCCGTTACGCCCGCGGCATCTTCGCTCTCGACGCCGTCCTCATCACCGTCGCGGCCGTCGTCGCCTACCTGACCAGGTTCGGGAGCGGCAGCGCCGAGTCAGAGGCGTACGTCTGGATGGGCTTCGTCGGCGTGCTCGCCTGGCTTGGGTTCCTCGCCGCCGGCGGCGCCTACGAGGAGCGGTTCCTGTCCTTCGGCGTCGAGGAGATCAAGCGCGTCTTCAACGCGTCGGTGCGGTTCGTGGCGGCGGTCGCGCTCGTGTCGTACGGCGCCAAGCTCTCGCTCTCTCGCGGGTTCGTCGTCATCGGTCTGGTGCTCGGCACGGCGCTGCTCGTGCTCGGCCGGCACGCCGGTCACCTGGTGCTTCGGCGGCTGCGCACGCGCGGTTTCCTGCAGTCGCGTCTGCTCGTCGTCGGCGACAGCCAGCGGGTCGAGGACCTGGTTGCGCAGGCGAAGGGTGAGCCCGACGCCGGCTTCGAGATCGTCGGCGCGTGCACGCCCCTCGGCGAGATCGGCACCGAGATCGCAGGCGTCCCGGTCGTCGGCACGTTGAGCGGTGTCTTCCAGGCGATCACCGAGTGCAACGTCGACACCGTCGCGGTGACTGCATCACCGGCGATCACCTCGCGTGCGCTGCGCCGGCTCTCGTGGGAGCTCGAGGGCACCGGCGTCTCGCTGCTCGTCGCGCCCGGACTGACCGATGTCGCGGGGCCGCGCATCCACATCCGCCCGCTCGGCACGCGTCTCCCGCTGCTGCACGTCGAAGAGCCGGAGTTCACCGGTGCGCGCAAGTTCCTCAAGCAGACACAGGACGGGATCATCGCGGCGGTCGCAGTGCTGTTCCTCGCGCCGCTGATGCTGTCGATCGCGTTGATGGTCCGTCTCGACAGTCGCGGACCGGCGCTGTTCCGGCAGGTCCGGGTCGGGCGCAACGGCGAAGAGTTCTGCGTCTACAAGTTCCGCTCGATGCACATCGACGCGGAGGAACGGTTCGCGGTGCTGGCCGGGCTCAACGAGACCGACGGCGTGCTGTTCAAGATGCGCAACGACCCGCGCGTGACGCGAGTCGGCCGGCTGCTGCGGCGCTACTCGCTCGACGAGCTGCCGCAGCTGCTCAACGTCGTCCGCGGCGACATGGCTCTCGTCGGCCCGCGGCCGCCGCTGCCGCGTGAGGTGGCGAACTACGCGAGCGACGTGCACCGCCGTCTGCTGGTCAAGCCCGGCATCACCGGCCTCTGGCAGGTGAGCGGGCGCTCCGACCTGTCGTGGGAGGACAGCGTCCGCCTCGACCTCTACTACGTCGAGAACTGGTCGCTCGCCCTCGACCTGCAGATCCTCTGGAAGACCTTCGCCGCCGTGGTGGCGTCGCGCGGCGCCTACTGACGCCGGCGTCCCGTCGGCAACCGGCGATCTCGGCCGATCGGCCGATGCCGCCGGCGCCGTACGTCGTCGATGCTCGACCCATGCTGTTCGACGTCCTGGGTGCGCTGCTGTTCGTGGCGTCTTTCATGTTCGCGTGGTCGACGATCGGCGCCGTTCAGGAGCGGCGGGTCCCGCCGGGCGAGTGATCGCCAGTGATCAGCCGGTGAACGCCTGGCCGAAGACCGGCCGGGCGGCGGCGATCGCCTCGCGGTAGGTCACCGTGCCCCCGTCCTTCAGCTCCTGGGCCGCGCGGATCAGGGCGGCGTAGGCAACGAAGGCGAACGAGCCGCCGACCGAGATCCGTGCGACGCCGGCGGAGGCCAGCTCCTCGACGGTCGGTGCGCCTGCCATGGCGAGCACGTTGACCGGCCGGTCGACCGACGAGCAGACCGCGCGGATCTGATCGAGCGTGACGACGCCCGGTGAGAAGAGGACGTCTGCGCCGGCCTGCTGGTAGGCCTGCAGGCGGCGGATCGTGGCGTCGAGGTCGTCGATGCCGTACAGGAAGTTCTCCGCGCGTGCAGTGATGACGAGGCCGTGCTCGGACTCGCGTGCGGCTTCGACGGCGGCGCGGATGCGGTCGGCGGCGAGCTCGACGTCGTAGATCGGGGTGTCGCGGTCGCGCGTGAAGTCCTCGACCGAGCAGCCGGCCAGACCGGTCTGCGCGGCCAGTCGCACGGTCTCCGCGACACCGTCCGGCTCGCGGGCGAAGCCGTCCTCGGTGTCAGCCGCGACCGGGATGTCGACGGCCGCGGACAGCTCGCGGCAGTGCTCGAGCACCTCGTCGCGGCTCACGGCGCCGTCCGGTCGGCCGAGCGACGCCGCGAACCCGCTGCTCGTGGTGGCGATCGCCTCGAACCCCATCGCGGCGAGGATGCGCGCTGATCCGACGTCCCAGGCGTTGGGTTGCAGCAGGGGAGCGCCGGGGCGGTGCAGCGCAAGGAAGCTCGCTGCCTTGCCCGCAAGACTCATGCCGCTGCTGCCTCACCGGTCCCAGCCGGGTCGCGTTGCGTCGAGCGGTTGGACACGAGTCGAGCAACGAGCCACGCGATGCCGACGCCGACCACAGCACACAGGAAGCTGCCGCCGATGTCACCGGGGTAGTGGATGCCGAGGTAGACCCGCGCGAAGCCGATCAGCAGCGCGACAAGAATCAGCAGGGCACCCCACAGCCGGCTCAGGAACACCAGCGCCACGAACGCCAAGCCGAACGCTGCCGTCGCGTGGTCGCTCGGGAACGACTGCCCCGGCGCATGCGCAATGAGCTGATGGACGTGATGCGTCTGGAACGGGCGCTTCTCCTTGTACGCCGCCGCAGCCGCGAGGCCGAGCACGAACGTGAGGACGAGGCCGACCGCCGACCAGACCACCGGCCAGATGTCACGGCGAAGCAGCCGCAGCAGGCAGAGCACCGCGACCACGAGGAAGGAGATCGCGATCGCGTACTTCGCGGCGTCCTTCATCAACGCATTGAGGAACGAGTTGCCGCTGGAGTTGTTGATCAGCTTGAAAAGGTCATAATTCACACGCGCAACTACATCACGCGTCGGTCCCGCCCACACCATCCCGTCCGACCTGCCCGCCGATCGACTACCCGCCGACCGACTGCCCGCCGACCGACTGCATATGGGCGAGGTAGGCGTCGATCGCCGCCTCACGTTCTGTCCGCTCGCTCGTGCCCTCGGGCCCGAGTTCGATCCGGTCGAGCGGCAGCAGCGGCACCAGCGCATCCCCCGCCTTGATGTACACGACCTGTGTCTCCTCCGCGGTCGCGATGTCGAGCTGCGCCGGGGTCACCGGCACCCCGTGCGCGAGGAGCGCGGCGTCGCCGTCGAGCGCCCACCCGGTCGCCGGTAGCTCCTTGATTGCCCATTCGAGGACGAAGCCTCGCTCCGCGAGCCGCTCCTCCGCCGTCAGTGGCGCGAGCCGCTCGGCCTCTACCTCGAGGTCGGACTTCCGTCGCCTGGTGGTGACGACCGGCTCGAGCCCCATCGCCTCGAGCAGGCGGCAGAAGGTGGCCCAGTTCGTGCGTTGCCCGCGTTCCATCCGCGAGATGACGCTTTGCGTGACGCCAGTGATCGCTGCGAGCTCTTTCTGCGACCACACCACCCGGTCGCGGGCGCCGCGCAGCGCCTTGCCGAGCTCACCCTCTGCAGGCAGCGGCCCGGAGACCGCCGGCGCCGGGTCTTCGTCCCACCACTCGAACATGCGCGATGGTGCCTCACGCCGTGCGTGCCCCGCGGACCCCTGCCGGCGTCCTGTGGAGGGCGAGGGCCCTATAGAGGGGCCGAACGCGGCGATGGTGCGGGGGTGGCTGCCGGTGCTGCTGGACGCGGGTGATCCGAGTGGCGGCAGGGTTTTTGGCACCCTGTGCGGTAGTTCATCCTTACGCCACAGAGACACTTTTCTCAGATCACTGCAGGTGGGAATGCCACCTGTCGAGAATCTGCTAGACAGCACAAAGACCTCGCCGTACCAGGCGGGGCGGCGCACCCGGATCGCCGAGTCCTGCCCACCGGATGCGTGACACCTCGAAGCAGCACGGGGCAGGAACGGGAGACCCAAGCACTACGGAGACCGATCTCGGTCTCCTGGGGGTGTAGCTCGCACAGGCGAGCGGGGCAACTTCGGCGCCCTAACCCGACAGGTCATCTTTCGGAGGCGTCCCGAAGGGATCGCTCGCGTGCCCACGTCCATTCGACGTCCGCTCAACCTCGCCCTCATCGCGTTGATGACGGCATTCGGCTTCGTCGCCCTCAGCGGCGGCACCACCGACAGCAACTCCGGCCAGGCGCACGCCGCCACGCTGACCTTCCGGCAGAAGGCCGTGCAGATCGCGGCGTACCAGAAGGGCGACCCGTACCGCTACGGCGCCGACGGTCCGAACGCGTTCGACTGCTCGGGTCTGACGAAGTACGCCTTCAAGCAGACCGGCCACTACCTGCAGCACAGCACGTCCGGCCAGTGGAACGAGACGCGCCACATCAGCAAGTCCAACAAGCGTCCGGGCGACCTCATCTTCTACACGAGCAACGGCCGTCCCAGTGGCATCTACCACGTCGCTCTCTACGCCGGCAACGGCTACACGTGGGTCGCGCGGCACTCCGGCACCTACGTGACGAAGCAGCGGATCTACTCCAGCAGCTACCTCGTGGGCCGCGTCCGCTACTGACGCGGACCGCAGCTCCGGCCGTCTAGACTGGCGGCCAGAAGGGGAGTAGCTCACGCCCGCAAGGGCGGCGGAGCAGCCGTCATCACGGCAGCGCTGTCACGGCAGCGACGCCCGGCTCTTCGGCCTCACCAGGCGATCGAGACCTTCGACCAGCAGGCACCTGTGCCCGCGGTCGGAGGTCTCGTTGCATGATCAGGCGAGCACCGGTCGTGGCACCCGACACCGAAGGGTCACGATGTCCATCCGGGTCGTGCGTCCACTGCTCTTCTGCTTTGCGATCGCTGTGCCGGCGGTCGTCCTGCGCGGGTCCGGCATTCATCCCACACCGCTGCTCGCGCTCCTCGTCTTCGGCGGTGCTGTCGTCGCGGCCAGCTTCCTGCTCGCATGGGCGGCCGAGGCCGTGCAGGTCGACATCTCCGGCGGCCTGGCGATCGCGCTGCTCGCTTTCATCGCGGTGCTGCCGGAGTACGCCGTCGACCTCTACTTCGCGTACACGGCGGGCTCGAAGCCCGAGTACGTCCATTACGCCGCCGCCAACCTGCTCGGCGCCAACCAGCTCGTACTGGGACTCGGCTGGCCGCTCGTCGCCATCGTCGGCTTGCGCGCGATCGCCCGGCGACGCGGCCGCAAGGTGCGTGAGCTCGTGCTCAGCCCGCGGCGACGCATCGAGCTGATCTTCGTCGGAGTGGCGGGCGTCCTCGGCTTCGTGATGCCGCTGAGCGGTCAGATCCATCTCGCGCTGGGTCTGGTCCTGCTTGTGGTGTTCGGCTTCTATCTCTGGCACATCGCGAGGCAGCCGCAGACCGAGCCCGAGCTGATCGGCACAGCGGCACGGCTTGCCGAGCTGCCGAAGCCGCCGCGCCGGACCTTGCTCGGCGTACTGTTCATCTTCTCGGCATTGGCAGTGCTCGCGTCGGCGGAGCCGTTCGCGAATGCGCTCATCGACACCGGCACGAAGTTCGGTGTCAACAAGGTGTTGCTGGTGCAGTGGCTCGCGCCGTTGGCGTCGGAGGCGCCGGAGTTCATCGTCGCGATCCTGCTGGCGAGGCGCGGCAACGCCGACGACGGGCTCGGCGCCCTGCTGTCGAGCAAGGTCAACCAGTGGACGCTGCTCGTCGGTTCGCTGCCGATCGCCTATCTCGCCGGTGGCGGTCATGTCGCGTTGCCCCTCGACGCGCATCAGGTCGCGGAGACGACGCTGACCGCCGCGCAGACGATGCTCGGCTTCGCCGTGCTGCTGCGGTTGCGGTTCCACCTCCGCTGGGCGTTGGTGCTGTTGGGACTGTTCCTGCTGCAGTTCGCCGTCCCGGGTGAGACGGCGCGTTACGTCATCTCGGCGGTCTACGGCGTGCTCGCGGCGGGGCTCTTGGTGCGTTCGCAGGCAAGGGTGGCGCGGCGTGCTGTGGTGACACTCGCGGGCGTGGTGCTGCTCGCGGTCGGAGCGGTGCTGCTGATCGCACCGGGTCCCGGCCTCATCGTCGTCGCGTTGGGGTTGCTGGTCCTCGGCACGGAGTACGAGTGGGCCCGTCGGCATGCGACCCGCACGCTGCACAGGGCACGACAGGCGGCGGACCAGGCGGCGGCCCGGCCGGCGGCACTCGCCGGTACCGCGGCCTTCGGAGCCGGACTCGTCGGGCTCGGTGTCGTGCTTACGCTCGTCGACGGCCTGCCCGGCTCCGGTGTGAGCAGCGGCGCGAGCCTCGTCGTGAGCGGCGCCATCACGCTCGGCACGCTGGCGTGGGCCGTCAGACGGCGGCAGTCAGCTCGTCGGTGAGCGTCTCGAAGGCCTCGTGCAGCGCGTCGCGCCAGTGCATCATCTCGGGCAGTCCGGCGGCCTTCCACTTCTCGCCGGACAGCACCGAGTAGGCCGGCCGGGGCGCCGGACGCGGGAACTTCTCGGTCGTCGTCGGCAGCACGCGGGCCGGGTCGAGACCGAGCTCGGCGAAGATGGCGCGCGCGAAGACGTACCAGGTTGCTTCGCCCTCGTTGGTGCAGTGCCAGACGCCCGGCCGCTTGTCGGAGACCGCCAGCGCGATCAGGCCCCGGGCGAGATGCAACGTCCACGTCGGCGTGCCGAGCTGGTCGTCGACGACCTCGACCGTCTCGCGTTGGCCCGCCAGACGCGCCATCGTCTTGACGAAGTTCGGTCCGGCGGCGCCGTACAGCCACGCTGTGCGCACGACGAACGCGTCGGCATGGGACGTGAGGATCGCCTGCTCACCGGCGGCCTTGCTCCGTCCGTAGGCAGTGCGTGGCGCGGGGCGCATCTTCTCGTCGTACGGCGTCGACGCGTCACCCGCGAAGACGTAGTCGGTCGACACGTGCACCAGTCGCACACCACGGGCGGCGCAGATCTCGGCGAGCATCGCGGGGCCGTGGGCGTTGACCGCGTACGCCGTC
Organism: Mycobacteriales bacterium; assembly: GCA_035690365.1. Classification (GTDB taxonomy): domain Bacteria; phylum Actinomycetota; class Actinomycetes; order JAFAQI01; family JAFAQI01; genus DASSKP01. Next base: position 26,916 of record DASSKP010000082.1, on the reverse strand, counting down.
TCCTCGTCGGTTTCCGCCGCGTCGACGTCGGTGTAGGCCGCACAGTTGACGACGATGCCGGGTCGCGTCTCCGCGAAGATGCGCTCGATGCTGTCGCGGTCGGTGATGTCGAGGTCGGATCGCGTCAGGGCAACGCACTTCTCATTGTAGGCGTGCAGTAGATCCTCGACATCGTTGCCGAGCTGGCCGCCCGCGCCGGTGACCAGCCAACCGCTCACGGCCCGCAGCCTAGTTAGGGTCTGCGTCGATGGTCTCCTCCGGCAGCGGCAGCGGCAGCGGTAGCGCCAGTGCACCGATGCGCATCCTGTTCGTCTGCACTGGCAACATCTGCCGGTCGCCGATGGGCCAGGCGATGCTGACGGCTCGGTTCCGCGCGGACCTCGGCGACGACGCGTCGCGGCTCGTCGAGGTGACGAGCGCCGGAACCTATGGACTGGTCGGGCATCCGATCGAACCCGATGCGTTGGCAGTGCTCGGCGAGCTCGGTGTGGCCGCCGACGAGTTCGCCGCGCGCGAGTTGTCCCGGGACATCGCCGAGGCGCAGGATCTCGTGCTCACGGCGACGCGCGAGCACCGAGCGGCGGCAGTGTCCATGCTGCCGAGGGCGTCGCGGTGGACGTTCACCATCCGCGAGTTCGCGCGGCTGGTCGAGGCCGTCGACGTTGCGGAGCTCCTCACCCGGCTGGACGACGACGCGCCCGCGGTCCGAGGCCGGGCACTGGTCGATGCGGCGGCGTCGCAGCGGGGTTACGTGCGACCTGCGTCGCCTTCGGACGACGACGTCGCCGACCCGTATCGCCGGCCGATCGACGCGTTCCGCATCGCGGCGCAGCAGATCGACACTTCGACGCGGCTCATCGCCGACCGCCTCGTGCAGGTGTTGCGAGCGGGCTAGGGAACCCGGAACCAGACGACCTTGCCGCCATCCTCGAGCGGGCGGATGCCCCACTCGCCGGCGAGCGCCTCGACGAGATGCAGGCCACGGCCGCCGGTGTCGTTCTCGCCGACGTCGTCACGCATGCGCGGCAGCTCCGCGCCGTTGTCGCTGACCGCGACGGCGACATGGTCCTCGTCGCAGTCGACGGCGAGCGTGATCATCGAGTGCGCGTGCAGCACGCAGTTGGTGACGAGCTCGCTCACGAGCAGGCGGGCTGCCTCGGTCGCTTCCGGCGACAGCCGGCCGCGGCAGGCGCGGCCGACCAGATCCCGGGCGACGGCCGGTGCGCTCAGCGTCGGCTGAAGGCGCATCGGGGAAGGCGGCACCTGTCCGTCATGCCCGCTGCGGGGCTGCTCGACCTCTCGCGGCCGATATACCTGAGGAACAGGCGGTAACCCCGCGTGCAGGCGCCCCGGGCAAGCAGAAACCCCCGGGCGCTTCCTCGGCTCCGACCGCGAGGTCGGCGACGAGGGCCGGCTGGACGGGCCGGCTGCCCGGGGGCTTGGTGTCTGCCTGGAAATCGCCTGGCGCCGTCTCGAGCTCACCCCTACAGCAAGCGGGCGGCGGCGTCGGCTCAGTCCGAGTCCGGAGACGGCGACTAGCGGACAGTCACCTCACGAGTCCAATGGCTATTCAACGCTGGACCACCTCCCTTCTCGTGTACGGAGAATCGTACGACGGGAGCAACTGGGTTTCCGCCACTCGGACGTGAAGGGTGTGTCCACTCCTTCCGAACCATTTGGACATGGAGAACGCGCGCCGGCTGGATGAGTCCGGCCACCCGATGCGGCTGCTGGCCGCCGGTGTCCCGCTGTCGTTGCTCCTCGACCTGGCCAGCCCGACGGGGCCAGACAGCGAAGGCATCGCCGCAACGGAGCAGCGCAGCACCCTTGCGTGAAGTCACGACATGTCCTGGTTTCCGGGCACGGCGATGGCATGTTCGACCGGCCATCTAGTCACTTCGGGCTATCGCGAACCACCCGCGTTCGTCATGACTAAAGGCGGCTAGTCCGCCGACCCTTTGTAACGAGTCGCTCACGGAGGGTGCACACCATGTCCTTGACCCGTCGCCACCGCTTCCAGGTTCCGGTCCTCGCGGTGCTCGCCGCGGCCCTGAGCTGGATGGTCGGTGCACCCACCGCCGCGTCGCAGACGCACCAGCCGATGAGCGCCGTCATCGTCGAGGGCCCGCACGCCGCGCAGGCGTTCGTGAAGTCGGTCGGCGGTCGGATCACCCACGACCTGCCGATCATCGGCGGCTTCTCGGCTCGCGTCCCGGCCAGCGACGTGCCGCTGATCTCGCGCATCCCCGGCGTCAAGGGCGTCACGCCCGACCTGCCGACCCACGTGCAGTCGACGCCCGGGACCTACAACAACGTGCCGAGCGTCTTCAAGAAGACGACCGGCGGCGTCGCGCTCGCCAACGCCGGTGCCAACGGCCAGGGCGTCACCGTCGCACTGATCGACACCGGCGTCACCTCGATGCCGGACATCGCCAACGCGATCCAGCCCGTCGTCGACCCGTCCAGCCTGCTCTCGTTCAGCTGCGTCAACCTCACCAGCGAGCCGAACTGCAACGACAGCTACGGCCACGGCACGTTCATGGCCAGCCTCATCGCCGGCAACGGCAGCGCGTCCGGCGGCAAGTACGTCGGCATGGCGCCGAACGCCAAGATCATCTCGCTCAAGATCGCCGGCGCGAGCGGTGCGTCCGACGTCAGCACGATCATCGCCGCGATCCAGTGGGTGACGCAGAACCAGGTCACCTACAACATCCGCTTGCTGAACCTCTCGCTCGGCACCGACTCGACGCAGAGCTACACGATCGACCCGCTCGACTACGCGGTCGAGCAGGCATGGTCCGCCGGCATCGTCGTCAACGTCGCGGCATCCAACCGCGGGCCGGCGTCGGGCACGATCAGCAAGCCGGCGGACGACCCGTTCGTCCTGACCGTCGGCGCGATCGACGACCTCGGCACCAACGGCCTCAACGACGACATCCTCCCGAACTTCTCCGGCCGCGGCCCGACAGCTGCTGACGGCCTGGCGAAGCCGGACGTCGTCGCACCGGGTGGTCACATCGTGGGCCTCGCCGCTCCGGGCTCGGCGCTGACGACCAACTTCCCGAGCACGATGCCCGCGCCGTACCGTCGCGGTTCCGGCACGTCGATGGCGACCGCGATCGTCACCGGTCTCGAAGCGCAGATGCTGTCGGCGAACCCGACCCTGTCGCCGGACCGCATCAAGTACATGCTGATGTCGACGGCGCACCCGGACGCGTCCACCGACCCGATGGCAGTCGGTCGCGGCATCGTCGACGGTGCGGCCGCTCTCACGGCCGGCCCCGGCGTGGCCAACGTCGGCGTTGCGCACTCGACCGGCACCGGCTCGATCGCAGCCAGCCGCGGCACGGTCGGCGTCATGCTCGACGACACCAACAGCACCGTTCTCGACGCGAGCAGCGGCGACCTGACCTCGACGCTCACGACGCTCGACACGAGCGGCGGCTCTTGGTACGGCGGCTCCTGGTACGGCACGTCGTTCTTCGGGGGTAGCTGGTACGGCGGTTCCTGGTACGGCGGCAGCTGGTATGGCGGATCCTGGTACGGCGGCAGCTGGTACGGCCAGCCCACGTCGACCCAGGACTACGGCGGCAGCTGGTACGGCGGCAGCTGGTACGGAGCCTGGGACCAGTAGGACACCGGCGCCGGCCGGGCGGTGACAAGCCGCCCGGCCGGCACGGACAACTCACACACGGGGAACTCGGGGGACATCGAGATGGCGGTCAAGCTCTACGTCGGCGCGATAGCGCTGCTGGCGGGCATCACTGCGTCTCTGGCCGCGTTCTTTGTCCCGGCGTCGCATCACGTGGGCCCCGAGTCGGTGACGATGATGATCGGCCTCATCGCGTTCACCGAGTACCTCCAGATCCGCTACTACCACCACGACGAGGTCGACGCCCTCAACCTGATGGAGGGCATGCTCGCGCCGGTGCTCTTCGTGAGCTCGGGCGCCGGCGTCGCGCTCGTCACCGCGATCGGCGTTGCCCTCGGCAACCTGTTCCGCCGCAACGACGGCGTGAAGCTCCTGTTCAACATGTCGCAGTGGGTGCTCTGCGCATCGGTGGGATCGCTCGTGCTGCACGCGCTGTCGACCTACGCATCGTCGTCAGCACAGATGCTCGGTGCGCTGAGCGTCGCGCTGCTCGCCGCGTCCGCGACGAACATCCTCGCGATGAGCGGCGTGCTGACCGTCGTCGCCGGCAGCCCGATCGGCTCGCGTGACCGTTCCAAGGTCGGCGCCGTCGCCATCGGCCACGCCATCGGTATCGGCGCGAGCCTCGTGTCCGGCATCTGCCTGACCTCCGCCTATCTGTGGACGCACTGGACCCTGCTGATCGGCTTCATCTTCATCGGGTCCATGTACCTGAGCGGTCGCGCCAACGCCTCCCTGCGGGCGGACGGCGTACGGCTTGCCGGCCTGCAGCGGGCGACGCACGCCCTGGCGACGTCGCTGCAGGCCGACGAGGCGATTCCCGTGTTCCTGCGGGAGGCCCGCGCCGGCTTCGAGGTGCGCACCGTGCAGCTGGTGCTGTTCAACGGCGGCGAGAGCGAGGTCTACACGACGGGCGAGCCGGTCGGTGCGGACTGCGCCCACACGTTCGAGCCGCACGAGCTCGCCGACGTCCTGGTGTCCGTCGTCAAGGAGCCGTCCCGGTTCAACGTCGGCATCGGGGACGTCTACGTCAGCGCCGCGCTCGAGCGCACCGGCCACCAGCGCTGCCTCGCCGCGCCCCTGCGTTCGGGCAGCCGGTCGATCGGCATGCTGCTCCTCTACGACCGCTTCGGCATGGAGGGCTTCGAGCACGGCGAGCTGTCGATCGCGGCCGCTCTCGCTCGCGAGCTCGTCGGCTTCCTCGAGCGGGTCGAGCTGCTCGCCGAGATCGATGCCGAGCGCCGCAAGCTCACCGAGATCCTCGAGAGCACGAGCGACGGCATCCTGACCATCGACGCCGATGGCGTCATCACGTCGTGGAACGCCGGTCTCGCTGGCATCACGGGCTACCCCGCGACCGAGATGCTGGGCACGCGTCACTTCGGGCTGCTGCGTCCGCGCGACGCGGGTGGCCGTGACGTCCTGATCGAGCGCTGGCAGGAGATGTTCGAGAGCTCGAGCGGCCTTCCCGCCGAGCTGCAGATCGTCTCGGCGCAGGGCGACTCGATCTGGATGTCGTGCTCCTACAGCCGGATCGCCGCATCGGAGGAACGCGCCGACACCCTCGTCATCGTCGCCCGCAACATCACCCAGGCGCGCGAGCTCGAGCGGCTGAAGGACGACTTCGTCGCGGTGGTCTCACACGAGCTGCGCACCCCGCTGGTGCCGATCAAGGGCTGGGCGCAGACCCTCATCAACCGTGGCGACCGCCTCAGCGACGACCAGCGCCGCACTGCCGTGCAGTCGATCCTGGCCCAGGCGCAGAAGCTCGAGTCGCTGGTCCTCAACATCCTCGAGGCCTCCCGCATCGAGTCCGGCCGCATCGACGGCGACGGTGTCGCCGACGTGGCCGGTGTGACGATGCGGATCGTCGAGGACACGCTCGCCGCCCGTCCGGACCGCGTCGTCCGGGTGCGCCCGCCGTCCGTGCCGTGCCAGGTGCGCGGCTCGTCGGTCTGGGTCGAGCGCGCGGTGTCCAACCTCGTCGCCAACGCGGTGAAGTACTCACCGGACGACGAGGCGGTCGACGTCGCGGTCTTCGCAGAAGGCGGCGACATCGTCGTGACGGTCACCGACCGCGGGCCGGGCATCGCCGCCGACGCGCAGGAGCGCATCTTCGAGCGGTTCGAGCGGCTCGAGGAGACGATGAAGCAGACCGGCACCGGTCTCGGTCTCTACATCACCCGCCGGCTCGCCCGCGCGATGGGCGGCGACGTGACGGTCTCGTCCGTTCCCGGCGCCGGTTCGACGTTCCTGCTGCGGCTGCCTGCCGCACCCGTGACCGCGACGAAGCTCCCCGAACAGCGGCCGTCCGACGCCCCGCGTCTGGCCACCGGCGGCCATGACGGAACCGTCCTGCACCTGCGCTGAGACCTACACTCGCGCCGTGGCGCAAGAGCCCCAGGACGCGCAGAACGCCGAGTGGCACGCACAGCTGCGTGCCCGCGGCTTCCGGCTCACACCGCAACGCCAGCTCGTGCTCGAAGCCGTCATCTCGCTCGGGCACGCCACACCGGACGAGATCGCCGAGGCAGTTCGTCGTACGGCGTCCGGCGTCAACCTCTCCACCGTCTATCGCACTCTCGAGCTGCTGGAAGAGCTCGGACTGGTCACGCACACCCATCTCGGACACGGTGCGCCGACCTATCACGCCGCGGACGACGCCGACCATCTCCATCTCGTCTGCCGCGTGTGCGGCGCGATCGAGGAGATGCCGCCGGACGTTCTCGACCAGGCCGTGCAACGAATCGCCGACGACCACGGGTTCGCGGTCGACGTCGGTCACTTCGCGATCTTCGGCACCTGCTCCGGCTGCCGCTGACCGGACACGCCGACCGGTTCGGTGATCGCCCATCTGGGTGATGACGCGCCGAATTCCCGATTTCGCAGGACGAGTGGACTATGTCCTGCCTACTCTTCCCGATCAGCGAGTCGTGGCTTGGAATAGCCACGCCGGGGGCTTATACATAGCCCGTTCCCTGCCGAAAGGCAGGGGACGGTCGCGTGCCGCCGAATTCATGTCAGACGTCGTGCCCAGCGACGACCAGGGGGTCTGTCATCGTGCGTGCCACTCGCGCCTCAGTTGTCACTGCCATTCTCGCCGGCGCAGCCGTGTGCGCGGGTCCGCTCGTCGGCATCGCCGCTGCCGCGCCGTCGACCACATCATCGTCGCCGGCTGCAAACGCCATCGTGACGTCCAACGTGCCGAACACCGTCACGGTGACGTTCAACGAGTCGATCAACCCGGTCACCGGCGCTCCGGGCGGGTCGACGCTGCAGGTGCAGCGCAACGGTGTCGACACCGGGTGCACGGCGTCGGTCGTCAACAACAACGAGCTCGCCTGCCCCCACGCGGGCGGCACCCCCTGGCCCGACGGCGCCTACCACGTGATCTGGTCGGCGACAGCCGCGCCGACCGCGCTGCCGGACACCGGTACCAGCTCCGGTTCGTTCGACTTCACCGTCGACACGACAGCCCCCGCGCCCTCGACCCTCTCTCCGGCGAGTGCCTCGCGCGTGCAGTCCCCTGCCACCGTCGTGGCGACGTACGCGGAGAAGCTCGACCACGCGGCCTCGACCCTGGTGGTCAAGAACTCACTCGACCACACCGTGTCGGGCACCGCGGTGGTCACCGACTCGGGGACGCAGAGCACGACGACGTGGACTCCGCAGCTCGCGCTGACCGAAGGCGTCTACACCGCGACCGCGTCCGCGACCGATCTCGCCGGCAACACCAACACGACGAGCTGGCAGTTCACGGTCGACAACACCCCGCCCGCGGCGCCGACGAACCTCAGCCTTCCGGCCGCGGTCAACAGCACCAACGTGTCGAGCTTCGTCGTCTCCGGCGACGCTGACGACTCCACGCCGGGCTCAGCCTCGACCGTCGTCGTCACCGCCACTGACGGCGCCAACACGGTCACCTTCCCGACGGCGACCGTCACGAGCGGCCACTGGACGACTTCGGGCACCAGCCTGTCATCACTGAAGGACAGCGCGGCCAACAGCGGCGCCCCGATCACCTTCAGCGCCACCGCCTTCGACGTCGCGAACAACCAGAGCTCGGCCGCCACCGCGACCGCGCCCAAGGACACCGTCGCGCCCGGCGCGCCGACGGTGAACCTCGCCAACGGGGTCACCACCACGATCAACAACGCCAACACGACGCTGGGAATCAGCGGCACCGGCACCGCCGGGGACGGCATCACTGCGACCGCGTGGAACACCGGTACGCCCGCGACCACCACCAGCAACACGACCTCGGTCGGCGGCGACGGCAGCTACGCGACCACGCTGGACACCTCGTCGCTCGCGGACGGGCCGATCCAGCTCGACGTCACCGAGACCGACCCCGCCGGCAACGCGAGCACGACGACGCTGCACCTGACCAAGGACACGGCCGCGCCGACCCCCGCTCCGAGCATCTCCTCGTTCGGCCCGGTCAACATCGCGAACGCGTCGTCACCCACTGCGGTCAGCGGCACGGTGCCGTCCGACGCTGCGTCGGTGCAGGTGTGGATCACCGACGCCGGCACGGGCACGACCGATATGAAGACCGTGGTGCCGTCGGGCACCAGCTTCACCGCGAGCTTCGACACCACGTCGCTGGCCGAGGGCGTGATCACGGCGCACGCCGTCGCCTTCGACGCCGCGGGCAACCCGTCCGACGAGGGCCAGGCGGTGAGCGTCAAGGACCTCCAGGCGCCGGGCGACCCTCACTTCTCGCCGGCGCCCCCGGCCTGGGCGAATCTCAGTGACTACACCGCGTACCCGGTCGGCGGCACCGCTGACCCGGGTGCCGACGTGGTCGTCACCGCCGCGGACGGCACCCACCAGGTCAGCAAGCAGCTCACTGCTGACGAGACCGGCAATTGGTCGACGACGCTCGACCTGACCACGTTGGCCGAGAACACCCCGATCACGTTGACGGTGACGTCGACCGACGAGGCCGGCAACCCGGCGGCCCACTCCGGCTCGGCCTCGACCACGAAGGACATCCACGCGCCTGCGACGCCGGCCGCCCCGACCGTCGCCGACCCGACGCACGGCAACACCGCCACGGTCAGCGGGACCGGCACGGCCGGCGACTCGATCGCGATCAGCCTCGTCAGCGACGGCGGCACCGGCACGGCGAACGACGCGGCGACTGTCGCGGGCGACGGCACCTGGACCAAGGACGTCGACGTCACGGCGCTCCCCGACGGGACCCTGTCAGCGACGGCCGTCGAGACCGACCCCGCGGGCAACTCCAGTGGCGCGTCTCCGGCCGGCCACGCGGTGAAGGACACGACGACGCTCGCGCCGACCAGTACGACGCCCACCGACGGCCAGCAGTTGAAGCCGAGCGACCTCAACGTGCTGAGCGCGACCTACAACGAGCAGATCGACCCGGCGACGTCGACGATCATCCTGAAGGACTCGACCGGGACGGCGCTGCAGACAAAGAACCTCGCGGTGAGCAACGGCAACACCACGATCAGCGCGAGTCCGTACGACAAGCTCGGCGACGGCACGTACACGGTGATCTTCGACGTGCACGATCTTGCCGACGTGGAGCACCTCGTGACCACCGTGCACTTCGTCCTCGACGATGTCGCCCCGGCGGCGCCGCCGACGATCACGCTGGGCAACGCGACGGTGGCGAACAACGGGATGGTTCCGGTGAGCGGGACGGCGGCGGAGCCGGGCGGCACGGTCACGGTGACGGTCAGCGACGGCACGGACCAGGTGTCCGGGCCTGCGGATCTCAGTGGCACGGACTGGACTGCCGCGGTCGACGTGAGCAGCTTGGCGAACAACGGTGCTTTGCACGCGACGGCGACGCAGACCGACGCGGCGGGCAACACCTCGCCGGTGTCGGCGACCGCGGACGGCTGGAAGGACGTCACGGCGCCGGGCAAGCCGTCGGTCGGCTTCAGCGGGCCGGCCAACCAGGCCAGCTCGGTGGTGACGTTGAGTGGCGCCGGTGAGCCGGGCGACACGGTGAGCGTGAGCGTCGACGACACGAACGCCGGTATCGACCCGGTGGCCGGCTCGGCAGTCGTTGCGGGCGATGGCACCTGGTCGAAGCAGCTGGACCTGTCGAGCCTGAGTGACGGCGCGCTGACGGCGACGGCGCACCAGACCGACGAGGTCGGCAACGTCAGCGGCGACCAGACCGCCAGCGGACAGAAGGACACCGGCGCCCCGACCTCACCGAGCATCAGCACCCCGGCGGCGATCAACCGTTCGAACGTGCGCGCCTTTGCTATCGGCGGTTCGGGTGCTTCCGGAGACACCGTCCAGGTGTCGGTCAGTGACGGCGCGCACGCGCCGGTGACGGCGGCCGTCCCGGTGACGGCCGGCGCATGGGCCACGAGCCTGGACCTCTCCGCGCTCGCCGACGGTCCGGTCACCGTCACTGCGACGGAGGTCGACCCGGCGCAGAACGCGTCGGCTCCGGCCCACCGTGGCGTCACCAAGGACACCGTCACCCCGGTCGTGGCCGAGAGCGCGCGACGGGCGTTCACGCTGGGCGCCACCGGCGCCCGATGGACCGGCTCCGACTCCGGGACGGGCGTGGCGACGTACGACGTCCGGGTCGCGCGTGCGCCGCACGGCAAGGCTCTCGGCGCCTACAGGGTCCGGTGGGCCGGTCTGGCCTCGACGGTCCACGCGGCCTCGATGACGGACAAGCCGGGCGTCACGGACTGCTTCGAGGTCCGTGCGCACGACGTCGCCGGCAACGTCTCGCGCTGGACCCCGGCGCGCTGCCAGACGGTGGCGCTCGACGACCGAGCCTTCCCGCTCGCCTCCGGGTGGTCGCGGATCACCGGCAGCCGCTTCTACCGGGGCACGGCGACGGTCGCGACGAAGCAGGGCGCGAAGCTCACCCTTGCGTCCTCGGCCCTCAACCGGGTCGCACTGGTGGTCACGACGTGCCCGAGCTGCGGCAGCATCACCGTCAAGGTCGGCTCGTGGCACCGCACCGTCAACCTCGTGTCGGCCACGACCCGCCGTCACGTGCTGATCACCTTCGCGACATTCAGCCGGCGCACGGCACCGGTCGTGATCACCGTCACCAGCGTCGGCAAGAGCGTGCAGATCGACGGCGTCGGCACGTCCATCCGTTGACGCCGTAGCGGAGCAGCAAGGCAGTAACCGGACAGAAAGTCCTAAACGACTGACAGGAGAAGACTTCGTGGCGGCGAAGTGGCTTCTCGGAGACGGGGCGGCACGGGGGACGCGTCACCAACCGAGTCCCTGCCTCGTTGCCTGCAATGACGAGCGGCCTCACTCAGCAGGCCGTGACAGTTGAACCGGAACGGAGCAAGTCTGATGGCCGCAGCTTTCATGCGCCGGTCGGTGGCGACGGCGGGTCTCGCCGTGCTGGCGACGTTGGCGTCACCGCTCGTGGGCGGCACAGCGTTCGCCGCCGGCTTCAGTGGCGCGATCTCGAGCGACCCGGCCGACAGCAGCGGCACCATCGCCGCCAACCGGCCGACGTTCATCGGCACCTACACCGACAACCTCGCCTCGGGGTCGACGATCACGGTGAAGCAGGGTTCGACCACGATCGCCTGCCCGCAGACCATCTCGGCCAACACAGTTTCCTGCACACCGGCCGCCGACCTCGTCGACGGTCAGGTGTACGACGTCACGTCGCACGGCATCAGCGCCGTCGACGGCTCGACTGCGGACGCGCCGGCTCAGTCCTACACGATCGACATCCCGTCGGTCAGCAGCGCGAGCCCGGCCGACGGCGGCACACTCGGCAGCGGCAACAGCGCGCTCACGGTGGTCTACGACGAGGCGATCGACACGACGGCCTCGCACGTGACCGTGGTCAACTCCAACAACAACGTCGTGCCGGGGTCGACGAGCTTCTCGAAGTCTGGCAGCCCCGACCCGACCGCACCGACCGACACGATGAGCTTCAGCGCGTCGCAGTCGCTGCCGACCGACACTTACACCGCCACCTGGCACGCGGAGGCGCCGGGCAACCCGAAGGCGTACGTCGACACTGTCATTCACTTCACGGTGGACACGACGCTGGCCCCCTCGGCGCCGACTGTGCTGGTCGCGGGCTACTACAACCAGGGCGCGCACTGGATCAACGCCGACAACGCGTCGGCCGTGCCGTTCTCCGGTGTCGCTCCGAAGGGTTTCACAGTCGGTGTCATGGTTTACGACTCGTCGACGCCTCCGCTGATCGGCTCGCAGTCCCCGACCAACCTCGGATCCAACGACAATCTGGCAACCACCCAGCCCGCTAACTGCGAAAGCTCCGTATGCCCGTGGTCGCTCACCGTCGACACCTCGGGCACCCCCGACCGCAACTACAAGTACTACGTCTACGCCTCGTCGGCCGCCGGTCGGGTGCCCGCGAACATCGACAGCGGTGACCCCACTATCGCGAAGGACACCGTCGCGCCTGCCACACCGGGCGCGGTGAGCAGCAACCTTCCCGCAGGGAGCAACCAGCTCAACGTGCAGGACTACGACGCCGATACCTCCACCACGTCGTGGAACGTCGACGTCGAGGACTCGCTCGGCAACGTGCACCACGAAACGGGTCTGCCGCTGAGCTCCACCAACTCCGGCAGCTGGCTGGATTCGACCTTCAGCGTGGCCGACCTCAACGACGGCGGACTCACCGTCACCACCTATGCCGTTGACGACGCCGGCAACGCGAGCGGCGGGGACAACAACCCGCTGACCGACCCGTCCAAGGAGAGCGTCACCCTCGCCTTCGACCTGCCGGCCAGCTACGCGACAGTCGACGGACAGGACATCCCGCTGTCCGAGCTGAACAACTCACGCGTCAAGGCACCGTCGAGCATCACGATTCGCTTCAACGAGGCGGTCGAGCAGTACTGGACCGACTCCAGCGGCACGCACGCGTCCAGCCCTGTCAAGCACTACGCGCACATCTGTCTGGCCGACGATCGCGGGCTGTGCCAAGGAGGCAACCCGCCGACCGTCAACGACGACGGGAAGGGCGAGACGCTCTCACTGGCCAACGTCCCGAGCGACGGCACCTACACGATCGGACAGGTGACGGCGTTCGCCTCGACGACGCCGGACAAGACCAACTTCAACTCCGGCTCGTGGACCTGCGACGAGTGCCTCAACAGCCAGACACAGGGTCTCGACCCACTGGCCACTTTCACCATCGACGACACCGGCCCGGCGATCGACATCACGGCCTGGACGCCGACCGTCACTCCGTCGAACGTCACTGCCGCGGCCGTTTCCGGCACGGCCGAGCCGGACACCCGGTCGGTGCAGCTCACCATCGCCTCCTCGGCCGGCGGTTCGCCGCTGGTGTTGAGCCAGGATGTCGCCGCCCCCGCGGACCCGGCCGCGACGAGCGTCGACTGGGGCTTCAGCGGCATCGACCTCTCGACCGTCCGTGATGGCACGTTGACGATCTCCGCGATCGGCGTCGACGCCGCCGGCAACCGCACCGCCGCCCCCGGCGCGCAGGTGCAGATGTTGCTCGTAGCGCACCGCAGCACACTGACCGAGTCCGTGAGCAGCACGAAGATCACCTTCGGTCACGCCGTGCTGGTGAGCGGCCGCTTGCTCAACCAGCTCGGGTCGCCGATCGCCGACGCGAAGATCACAGTGCGGCCGCGGCTCGACACCGGCGGCTACGGCACCGCCCGCGCGGCGTACACCGACAGCAACGGACATTGGCAGTTGCTGTTCGCCCCGTCGTACAACACCCGCTGGTACGCGAGCTATGCCGGCAGCACGGTCAGCCCGCTGCACGACGCGTCCTCGGTGCACACAGCCCGGACGCTCGTGCGGGTGGCGATCGCGTTCACCTCGCCGAAGAACAAGGCGACGGTGGGCTCCCCGGTCGTCCTCAAGGGCAAGGTCGCCCCGAACAAGCGTGGCGTCACGGTGAAGATCTACCGCCACACCAGCAGCGGCAACAAGCTGGTGGGCAAGGCCACGCTCAACCGCTACTCGCGGTGGTCGTTCAAGCTCTCGCTGCCCCGCGGCACCGTGAAGCTGTTCGCGGTCATCGGCAACACGACCGGCAACCTCGGTAACCGCACGAGCTACCTCACGCTCAGGCACTGAGCAAGCGTCACCGGAGGCCCCGCTGCGTCGTTGATCGACGTAGCGGGGCTTTCCGTTTATGACACGAACTCGCCGGTTCGGCGGGCAGGTGACGAACGGCTCCCGTCGAAGGAGTCAGCGATCACCTCCCGCTGCCCGTGCGGCGGCATTTTCGCAAGGGGTAGCCAGTGCCGGGGACGACCGCAACCGAGCAGTCCGGAAACGCCGCGCTGGGCGCGCTGCGCCGGTTCGGCGACGCCGCAGCGAAGCGCTGGCGCGACCGGCAGCGCAAGCGCGCCGCCCGTGGCCGCAAGCGCGGCTTCAGCCGGGCGCTCGTGCTGCTGCTCGCGATCCTGCTCGGCCTGTTCTTCTGGGCCCTGCACGGCATCTTCACCGCCGGCCAGGCGGGCCGTCAGATCAGCCTCGACGAGCTGACCGCGCTGGCCGCCAACCATCGGGTGGCGACGGCGACCCTGCGCGACGTCGACAACCGCGTGGTCGGCAGCTATGTCGCCGGTAGTGGCGTCACCGACGAGCAGCCCAACCTGCCGTCCACGAGCCCGATCAACAACCCGCTCGCCTCCGGCCAGTTCTTCGCCGACTACCCCTCGAGCGCCCCGCTCACCGCCGACCTGTTCCGCGCCCTGACCGCCGGCGGCGCGAAGGTCACCGTCGACCACCAGATCGGCAAGCAGCGCGAGAAGGTCATCACCGAGTTCCTGCTGCCGCTGCTCATCCTCGCCACGGTCTTCGCTCTTCTTCTCGCGCCCGGCGGGCGCGGTGGCGGCGGTGCGATCGGCGACGTCACCGACTTCAGCCAGATGCGCAAGGGCAAGGTCGGCAAGGGCGCGTCGCACGTCTCCTTCGAGGACGCCGGTGGTGTCGACGAGGCGATCGCCGAGCTCCGCGAGGTCGTCGACTACCTCAGGGACCCGAGCAAGTACGAAGCGCTCGGCGCGGCTCCGCCCAAGGGTCTGCTGCTGTTCGGCCCGCCGGGGTGTGGCAAGACGCTGCTCGCCAAGGCCGTCGCCGGCGAGGCGCAGGTGCCGTTCTTCTCCGTCGCCGGTGCCGAGTTCGTCGAGGCGCTGGTCGGTGTGGGTGCCGCCCGTGTCCGTGACCTGTTCGCCCGCGTCCGCGCGGCCGCCCCGGCCATCGTCTTCATCGACGAGCTCGACGCCGCCGGCCGCAAGCGCGGTGCCGGTGGCTCCAGCGGCGGCTCCGACGAGCGCGAGCAGACCCTCAACCAGCTGCTCGTCGAGATGGACGGCTTCGACGTCTCCCGCGGCATCGTCGTCATCGGTGCCACCAACCGCCCCGACATCCTCGACCCCGCGCTGCGCCGTCCCGGCCGGTTCGACCGGCACATCACGATCGAGCGCCCGGACGGCGAGGGCCGCGAGCGCATCCTGCGCATCCACGCGCGCAACAAGCCGTTCGCCCCGGACGTCGACTGGAACGAGATCGCCAACCGCACTCCCGGCTTCACCGGCGCCGACCTCGCCAACGTCGTCAACGAGGCCGCGCTGCTCACCATCCGTGGCCTGCGCGATCAGGTGACCCGCGACGACGTCCTCGAGGCGATCCGTCGCGTGCTCGAAGGCCCCAAGCGCCGCGGTCACCTCATGAGCGAGGAAGAGCGCAGCCGGGCGGCGTACCACGAAGCCGGCCACGTCATCGTCGCGCTCTGCCAGGACGAGCAGCAGTCCGTCCAGCGGGTCTCGATCCTCACCCGTGGTCGCGCCATCGCGACGACCGAGCTGCGTGAGGAAGAGGAAGAGGTGCTGCTGACCGAGTCGCAGCTGCGCGGCCGTCTCGCCGTCAAGCTCGCAGGTGCGGCCGCCGAGCGGCTCGTCACCGGCGAGATCTCGACCGGCGTCGAGGCCGACCTCGAAGAGGCGACGGCGCTCGCACGCGACATGGTCGCGCGGTTCGGCATGGCCGAGGAGATCGCGCCGCTGCGCCTGCTCGGGCCCGACGCGGCCGCGTTCCTCGGTGACGAGACGCCGCTCGCCGACATCGCACCGGAGACCAAGGCCGCGCTCGACCAGGCCATCCGCCGGCTCATGACCGAGGCGCAGACCAGCGCGGCCGTGCTGCTCGAGCACCACCGTCCGGTCCTCGACGAGTTCGCCGGCGTGCTGACCGAGCACGAGACGCTCGAAGGCGCCGTGCTGCAGGCACACCTCGACGCGCTGCAGAAGAAGATGAAGCCGGTCGGCCGCGGTGGCATGCGCGCGAAGGGCGTCTCCTCTCGCTCGCGCCGGCCGGCTCAGACCACCGGCTGACGGAGCTCATCCTCGTGCGCAGGCTTCGTCTGCTCCTCGCCGTCGCCGCGACCGGCTCCATGGTCGCCGGCGGCGCGGGGTCGGTCGTCCACGCGGCCGCGAAGTCCGGCACGTGTGCGCGGCAGAACATCGGCGGCGGCTGGGCGGCGTCGGCCCCCCACTTCCCGTCCGGGGAGTCACAGCACATCGTGCAGGCGGTCGCGGTGCCCTACGTGCCCGGCCGCGCGTTCGCGACCAACGGCACGTCGCTCATGCGGACCGACGACCTCGGCTGCAGCTGGCACGAGATCGCCAAGCCGGCGTCGACGAGCCAGTCGATCCTGCCGGCCGACGTCCCGCAGCCGCTCGACGGTCTGCTGCGCTTCCCGGCCAACCTCACCATCACCGACATCGCCGCGCCGAGCTCGGCCACGCAGTCGGCGGACGTCTACATCGGCGGCACCCTCGTCTCCGCGTTCAAGCACCAGCCGGTCGTCTACGCCGTCACCCAGGACGGCCACATGCTCGAGCGCTCCAGCGGGCTGCCGGGCAGCGGTGACCTCCAGGACGTCAGCGCCGTCGCGTTCGCGCCGAACGACGTCTACGCGATCGTGACCGGCGGCGACCCCGTCACCGGAGGGCATGGCATCTACACCTCCGGCAACTTCGGAGGTAACTGGCAGCAGGGCTCTGCGCCGATCGACGGCCTGACCCAGCTTCGCGCCGACCCGGGAGTGCCGACGACGGCGTACGCCCTCGGGCCCCGCGGCCTGATGGTCACCTACAAGGGCGGCCAGTCCGAGTTCATCCAGCACGGACGCCCCGCTGACGACATGGCGTCGTACGACGTGGTCTCGGGTGGTGGCGGTGCGCGGATCGTCACCGGTCACACCAACGCCGCCCACATCGACCGCAGCGACGACGCCGGCTCGTCGTGGGTGACCGAACCCACGCCCGTGAACGCGGCGGAGGTCGCACTCACCCCGCTGCTCGACTACGTCGCGGTCGCCGACTCCCATCGGCTGTTCATCGAGAAGGGCGGTGACAAGGCCGCAGCCCACGACGTGACGCCATCAGCCGGAGTGCCGTCGCAGCTGCAGTTCACCGCGCCCAGCGCGGCGGGCTACGTCCTGCAAGGTGTCCTCGGTGACCGCGTGCTCTTCCACGGCTTCAACCTCGACGGTGTGACGCTCGACGTGCAGCACCTGCAGCGCGTTGTGCTGAACAAGCAAGGTCCGCCGAAGCAGTTCCCGGCGACGCTGACGCCGCACACGACGGACATCACGTTGCGTCCGGGAGCGCATCGCGACGTGCCCTACCAGCTGTTGCTGCCGCGCACCCCGTCGCCGGTCGACGTGATGTTCCTCGTCGACACCACCGACAGCATGCAGGCGACGATCGACGGCCTTCGGAAGGACCTGGCGATCATCGTCAACGATGTCGCCGGCACCGGACTCGACACCCGTTTCGGTGTCGCGGAGTTCCGCGACTACGCGCCCAACGTGCGCGACATGGGCGCGGGTGAGATCGGCGACAAGCCCTACACGCTTCGCCGCAAGGTCGGTCTCGACGACGCGAGCCTCGAGCAGGCGCTCAACAAGCTGAAGGTCGCCGGGGGTGGCGACCCGCCGGAGGCCGACCTGACGGCGCTGCTCCAGTCGACGACCGGTCAGGGCCAGATCGCCGGCAAGAAGGTCGTCGTACCCGTCGGTCAGGACGCCGGCTACCGCACCGGCTCGCTGCGTCTTGCGGTGCTGGCGACCGACGCGCCCTTCCACCGCGAGAAGCACTACCTCACGCCGCAGTGGGACACGGTCGTGTCCGCGTTGCGAGCGCATCGCGTCTACCAGATCGGTCTCGCGGTGCAGCAGAGCAACGAGGACCCGGCGCAGGCACCGCAGTTCGAGTCGATGCGCGACGAGCAGGCCATGGCGACCGCGACCGGTTCGCTGGCGCCGCGCGGCGGGGTCGACTGCAATGGCGACCTGGTGCCCGACATCGCGGCCGGCCAGCCGTTCGTCTGCAAGGTGCCGATCCAGAAGACGACGACGAGCGTCGGCGGTGTCAAGCTCAACGAGCAGACCCTTCCGGTGAAGCTCGCGCCGGCGATCGTCAACGCCGCCGAGAACCTTCCCGACCTGCGCACCATCGGTCTCGTCTTCAACGGTGACGCCCGCGTCGCGTCGCTCATCACGCGCGCGCCCGTGCTCAACCTGCGCAACGACAACACGACCGGCTACACCGTGCGGTTCACGTGCCCGCGCACGAAGCAGCGGCACGTCTACCACCTCGGCGTCAACGCGACCGACGGCACGCGCACGCTCGTCGGTTCGGCCGCGACCGTCACGTGCGACGCGCTTGCGCCGCTGCCGCACACCAAGCCGCTGCCGCCGATCGCCGCGGTCGTGCCGCCCGCTGCGGTCGCGGCCGCGCCCCCGGCGCCCGGCAACCCGTTGCCCAACGCCAACCCCAACCCCAACCCGGTGCCCAACGCCAACGTCGGTTTTGCCGGCCAGGAGGAGGAGCAGCGCCAGCTGGCCTACGCCGACGCTGATGCCGGTGTCGGCCTCGAGGAGTCCGGCGAGATGCAGATGAGCCGGCTCGGCGGTGACGGCACCGACCCGGCGCCGTGGCTCTACGGCGGCGCGGCTGTGCTGCTGACCGCCGCGACGGCGTACGCCGCCCGCACGCGACTTTCCGCTGCGTGGCACCAGAACTACCGCTAGCCGGCAGGTGTCCGTGCCCCGACGTCGTATTAGTTCTGTGAGTCCCACTCGGGGGAGGCCCGTGATGTTCAAGATCGATCGCGTCTCGACGCGGCTCATCGGTGGCGTGGCGATCGGCACGATGATCGTCGGCAGCGCCATGGGTGCCGAAGCGGCAACCAAGAAGAAGAAGCCGAAGCCGATCATCCGCACGGAGAAGATCCCCTACCAGGGCGGTTGCGGCATCGACCTCGCGGTCGCGCAGGCCACTCCGGGCAGCTGCGTCCTCGGCGCGAGCTACGACCTGTCGCTCAAGAAGGGCGAGAAGTACATCAGCATCTCGGTCGCCGACGACGTCTCGCCGGACGTCCCCGGCATCCTCTGGCTGGGCACCGGTCTGAACGCCCCCAACCAAGCGTTCTGCTCGACCATCAAGAACTTCCCGGCGGCCGGCACCGCGCCGTCGCTCGACCTGTTCGACGGCCCGGACGCCTCGTGCGCCGGCTCTGCCTTCACCGGCACCGTCACCGTGACGTTCAGCAGCAACCCGCTGAAGTAGTCCTCAGCGCTGGTCGGGGATGACCGTCGGCGCCGGCGGGATGTTCTGGTTGTGCCGGAAGACGTTCTCCGGGTCCCACTTGCCCTTGATCTGGCGCAGGCGCGCCCACTTGGCGGCGCCGAAGCTCGCCTCGATGCGCGCCTGACCCTCGTCGCCGAGGAAGTTCAGGTACGCCGCCCCGGTCGACCAAGGCTTGAGCGCACCGGCGAGCCTCCGCGTGTAGTCGATGTTGCGCTGCGTCTCGTTCGGGTCCTCCCATGCCGAAAGAAAGTGGAAGTTGAACGCTGCCTTTCGCGAACCCAGCGCCATCTCGTCGTCACCGAGCCGCGAGATCGCACCGCCACCGGGGACGACGATGATCTGCGTGAACGGCGACACCGGCTGGGTGGCTATGCCGACGAGAACGTCGATGGCCTCGTCCGGGAACTCGTCATAGAAGTCGCCGGTCCAGTAGTTGATCCGGCCCTTGGCGTTGCCCGCGTCGATGATCTGCTGCACGGCGACGTACGGCATCGGTTGCACCATCGCCATCGCAGGGCCGAGCTCCAGCAGCGGTGCGTAGGCAGCAGCTCCGTCCTCGGGTGCGCCGGCGTAGCAGCAGATGATGCCGATTGCCGGATGGCCGCGCGCCGGCTCCGGCACGAACTCCTCGTGCGGTGCGGTGATGAACGCGAGTCCGCTGCCGACCTCGTCGGGTGCCGAAGCGACGAAGTCGCGGTAGGCGCGCATGACCTCGACACCGCGCTGCGCCGGGAAGACCAACATGCCGCCGTAGACGATCGGGCCGAGGTCGTGCAGCTGGAACGTGAACGTCGTGACGATCCCGAAGTTTCCGCCGCCGCCGCGCAACGCCCAGAAGAGGTCGGTGTTCTCGGTCTCCGAGGCGGTGACGATGCGCCCATCGGCGGTGACGAGCTCCGCTGCGAGAAGGTTGTCGCAGACGAAGCCGAACTTGCGCTCGAGCCAGCCGCTGCCGCTGCCCAGTGACAGGCCACCGACACCGGTGGTCGAGACGCGCCCGCCGGTGACGGCGAGGTTGTGTGCCTGCGTCGCGGCGTCGAGCTCGCCCCAGGTCAGCCCACCGCCGGCGTGGATGGTCTTCGCGACCGGGTCGACCTCGGCGGTCTTGAGGCCGCGCAGGTCGATGCACATCGCGGCATCGATGACCGCCGAGCCCGTGACGCCGTGTCCGCCGCCGTAGACGGAGATGTCGAGCCCTTGGGCTCGCGCATACTTCACCGCTGCGACGACGTCCGCGGTGCTCGTGCAGCGGGCGATCACCGCCGGACGGCGATCGATCATCCCGTTGAACACGGTCCGAGCGGCATCGTACTCCGCATCACCCGGCGTGAGCAGTGTGCCCGTGAACCCAGGTACGACGACAGGTGCGGCTTGCGTCATTCTCGCCCCCCAAGGCGGTCGGCGCGGCGCCTGCTTGGCCGCGTCAGGGCGGACGTTAACCGCTGCTGCGTATGGTCCGCCATCCCAACAACAGACCAAATCCACCGATGCCGGAGCCGGACATGACATCGGCGACGGTCAGGGCGCGGGTGGTGATGCGGCGACGTATCAGCCTTCCGGTGACGGTCGACAACACCGCAAACCAGGCGAAGCTGCCCACACCGATGCCTGCCAGCAACATCACGGCGCGCGGTGTCGTGTCGGCGACATGACCGACCGACGCGGCGCTGAACACCGCGGCCCAGGAGGCGATCGTCATCGGGTTGGACGCCGTTGCCAGCACCGACGTGCGAAAGGCCGCGCCGGGCGCGAGGACCTCGCCGTCGGACTCCGCGCCGGCGCGGATGCGCGCCGCCTGCCACAACGTGCGGGCGCCGATCCAGCAGAGGAATGCCGCGCCGGCGAGCCCGAGCGCGAGGCGCACCGGCGTGATCCGCACGAGCTGCGCCGCGCCCAGCACGCCGAGGACGGCGTACGACAGGTCGACCAGAGCGGCACCGGCGCCGATGCCGAGACCGATGCGGGCGCCGTAGCGCAGCGAGCTCCGGGCGCACAGCAGCCAGATCGGCCCCACCTGCGCCGCGACGAAAACACCGAGGCCCAGCCCGGTCAGCAGCGCAACGCCCATACCGCGAATGGTGAGGCAACGTATTCCGCTTGCGCCACCGACTTCTGATGCGTCAGCTCAGCGGCGGGCCATCACGGTGATGAAGTCTCGTGTCCACCCGCGCAGGTACTGGTCGGCCGGCCGGTGCTGACCCGCAATGCCCGCAACGAGTCGGCCACCCGGAGTTCGCGCGTAGTCGAACTGGACCCATTCCGGGTTGATGTCGAGCTGCATCGCCATCTGTGCGCCGGCTCGGACGAGTGCGTCCGCCAGCTCGGCAGGCGTCACGGACATCGACGCGGCGAAGAGCAAGTTGCCGGCCCGGTCCTGACCGAGCGCGGTACGCGCTACCGACGCTCCTCCGCCGAGAGTCGCGCCCCAGGCGGCTTGTACGTCGCCGACTCGTGGGCTGGGGCGGCCGTGGAGCACCAGCGGCGCAAGATTCTGTCGGACACTGAACACCCGCTCGCCACGCACCGGAACGTCCTGTCGCCACACACCGACGTGCGCCGCGCCGTTCGCATCGATGACGAGACTCGCAACGCCCGCCTTGAGGGGGGCGACCACGTGTCGCTCTTCGACGAAGCCCCCCGAACCCGAGTTCAACGCAAAGCCGCCGGTGAACGCGGCGATCAAGCGTGGCCGCTCCGCAGCGGTGACGACGGAGCGACCGGTGACGCCCAGTCGGTAAGCCTGCTGGCCAGGATCAAAACTCCCCGCATGCAGCGCGTAGGACGCCATGCCGGCTCGAAGACGCATCACGACGACTGGCACGCCAGAGCCAACACTGAAGCGGCGCCGGTCCATGACGACGCCGTAGCGATCCCGCGTCACCGGATCCCAACCGGGGACGGCGGCACTCCGGCGCGTCGGTTGTTTCGTGGCCGTGCTTGTTGCTGTGGGCGAGGGCGACCCGGACTCAGTCGCGCGGTGGGAGGGTTGCCCCGCTGTGTGCGCATTCGCTCCCGTGCAACCCGTCGCGGCGACAGTGACCACTGCCGCCAAGGCCATCCACCGTGAGCTCAGCACAAGCACATTGTCGAGAGCTAACTGATGAAGCCCTGAAAACCACGGTGAGTGAGAGAGAGCTAGCGGACGATGAACGTGTAGGGGCTGGTCGCGCCGATCAGGTTGGGAATGTTGGCGTCGCCGAGGTTGCCGCCCTGGTCGGGGACGGTGAAGTTCTGCGGCGATGCGGGTGCGGCCTGCGTCGAGGTGAAGCCGGTGATGCTGAACAGGCCGTCGCCCTTGCCCGGGTTGCCGATGAGCGACAGAGGGACGGTCCAGGAGATCGTCGCGCCCTGGATCGTGCCCTTGATTGCCGTCGTCGCCGGGTAGGTGAAGTACTTCGTGTGCGTCGTGGTGATCGCGGTCGTCGTACCTGTGTAGAAGGTCGGAGCGCTGCCGGACACCGACTGCATGCCGACGTAGAACATGTTGCCGTCGCCGGGCTTCTTGTAGCTCGGCGCCGCCCAGCGGACCATCCAGGTGTCGACCGGACCGCCCAGCGGCGGCGTGACAGTCAGGTCGTTGGCGAGCTGCTTGTCGGCCGTCGTCAGCGTGATGCGCAGGTGCTTCGCGTCGACCTGGTGAACGCTGGAGCCGATGACGTCGAGTGCCTTCGGCGCCTTAATGTCCTGGCCGGCCACGCCGAGGAACGCGCGGCCCGGCTTGTTCTGTACGGCGCCGAAGTGCTTGGCGACGTGCGGGACGGTCTTGCCCGCGAGAAGGCTCGGTCCACCGTTCTGCGAGACCACCATGACCGGTCCGGCTGCTTCGGCCGGTGTCTGCCCGCAACCGCCGCAGGTGTCCTGGTTGCGGTCGGCCGACGTGTCGTCGACGTAGCTGATGACGGCTTCGCCGTTGAGACCCATCTGCACCTGGAAGAAGTCACCGAGGCTGCGGTCCTGGCTGCCGCCGAGACCGCCGGTGGAGATGTCGCCGTACTTCACCGGGTGGTCGCTGACCTTGGTCATGCCGAAGCCCGGACGCTTGGCGAGCGCGTTGGTGGAGACGGTGTAGTAGAGGTTCCACAGCGCGTTGTCGACCGGGTCCGGACCGAACTCGCCCTTGGCGTCCTTCGCCGTCGTCGAGCCGTACCACGCGATGCCCACGCGGCCCTTGCTGCCGGCGACGATCCACGGCATGACGTCGTTGCCGAGCGACTTCGGCGACACGGTGATCGGCGCACTCCAGTGCTGCGCGCCGTCGGTGGAGACGGAGTACTTGATCGTGCCCGGGCCGGTCGTGCGGCTGCCGGCTGCGGGGTACTCCGACCAGGCGGCGTAGAGGTTGCCGGCGGTGTCGATCGCGATCGACGGGAAGAGCTGGCCGGTCTGGTACTGGCCGGGCTTGCGCGCGAAGCTGTCGTGCCAGTAGATGTTCATCGGGTCGGTGCCGTTGATCGCGGTCGGGTCGGTGCAGTCCTCGGCGACCTGGGCGGCGGTCTTGTCGCCTTTCTTGCCGGAGCAGTAGGACACGACGACGCTGGCGCCGTTGTCACCGGTGTGGATGGCGTAGACGCGGTGCTGGAAGCGGCTGCCCCGCACGTTGTCGACGACGATGTTGCCCGGGATGACCTCGTTGTGCGTGATGACGGCCGGGGGCAGGAGGCAGGGGACCTCGGCGGCCTCGCACTTGTTGCCGTAGTGGACGCCGTCGACGCTGGTGTTCATGACCAGCTGGTTGCCGCCGGCGCCGCCCTTGCCGTTGCGCTCGATGTTGTCGTAGTCGAAGTAGAGACGACCGTCGCCCGCTCCCGCGCCGACGGCGGACTTGCCGCCGTTGGAGTCGATGCCGATCCACTGCCGGTCGACTCCGGCGCCGTTGACCGAGGTGCAGCTGGTGTCCCAGGTGTGTCCGCCGTCGGTGGAGCGCGAGTTGGTGAAGTTGGTGAGGCCCTGCAGGTCGTTGAAGTAGACGTCGCCGTTGACCGGGTCGATCTGCAGCTCGGTGTCACCGCCGCCGACGCAGGTGGCCTGCTTGCCCAGTGCGTTGCCCTCGGTCATGTGGAAGCTCTGCCGGCCGTCGTCGGAGCGCCAGAGGTAGGACATCGTGGTCGAGAAGCCGTTGGGGACCGACGTGAAGGTCGAGCCCTTGTAGGGGCCGGCCTTCGCGATCGCCAGGTCCGGCTCGTAGCCCGGGTGGAAGAAGTCGACGACCGTCGGGTTGCCGAACGTCGCGGCCGGCGCGGACGTGATCTGGGACGTCGAGGCGACGGCCGAGAGCGTCGCGGCGAGCGTGCCTGCCGCAATGCCGCCGACGAGCAGGCGGGTTGAGGTCTTCATCGACCGGTCCTCCGGGTGTTGTGTCGGGTCCGTTGTCTGATTTCGGGGTCGCGTGACGTTCTCCTGCCGGGGCTGGCCTTCCGTGTCACGAGCGAGGGGGCTTCGGGGTGGCGCGGGCGGCCTACGCTGGACTGCGTGACCGACGCCTTCCTCAGCCCGCTGCTCGCCCGTCCGGGTGCCGTGGCCGGTCAGGGCGTGGACGCGGGCGTCGCCGACCACTACGGCGATCCGCTGCGTGAGCAGCGCACGGCGCTGGAGGCCACGGCGGTGGTGGACCGGTCACACCGGGGCGTGCTGCGCGTGGAGGGCCCGGACCGGCTCTCGTGGCTGCACTCGCTGACCTCGCAGCACCTGACTGAGCTGCCGGCGGGCCAGTGGACCGAGGCGCTCGTGCTCTCGCCGCACGGCCACGTCGAGCACCACCTGACCCTCGTCGACGACGGGACCGCCACCTGGATCCACGTCGAGCCCGGCACGGCGCCGACCCTCGTCGCCTATCTGGACTCGATGCGTTTCATGCTCCGCGTCGACGTCGCCGACGTGTCGACGTCGTACGCCGTCCTGACCCGCCTCAGCGGGGACGCCGTCGTTGCCGACGAGCTGGTTCGCCGTGAGTCGCTGGTCGAGGCGGTGGTCGAGAGCGGGCTGCCTCTCGTCGGTCACGGTGCTTTCGAGGCGTTGCGTGTCGCGGCCGGCCGGCCGCGACTCGGCTTCGAGACGGATCACCGGACCATCCCGCACGAGGTCGGCTGGATCGGGCCGGCAGTGCACCTCGACAAGGGCTGCTACCGCGGGCAGGAGACGGTCGCACGCGTGCACAACCTCGGCCGGCCGCCGCGACGCCTGGTGTTGCTGCATCTCGACGGCACGCAGGACACGCTTCCGCCGCCGCACACACCGGTGCAGCTCGACGATCGTGCGGTCGGTTTCCTCGGCACTGCGGTGCATCACGCGGACCTCGGGCCGATCGCGCTCGCGGTCATCAAGCGTCAGACCGCCGACGACGCGCACCTCACGGTCGCCGGCATGGCCGCGAAGGCCGAACGCCTCGTCGACGCTTGATGCGCTCAGGTCTCGAGGATCAGTGTCACCGGCCCGTCGTTGACCAGATGGACCTGCATGTGAGCGCCGAATCGACCGGTCGCGACCTCGGCACCGAGACGGCGTAGCTCGGAAACGACCTCGTCGACGAGCGGTTCGGCGACGCCACCGCGCGCAGCGGCGGACCACGACGGCCGCCGGCCTTTGCTGGTGTCTGCGTAGAGGGTGAACTGGCTCACCACGAGCAGCGGTGCGCCGACATCGGCGGCACTGCGCTCGCCGTCGAGGATGCGCAGCTGCCAGACCTTCTCGGCCAGCCGCCGCGCAACGACTGCGTCGTCGTCAGTGCTGACGCCAACGAGGACGACGAGCCCTGGTCGGTCCACTGCTCCGACGATCTCGTCGTCGACCTCGACCCGAGCATGGGTGACTCGCTGTACGACGGCCCGCATCGCTGCATTGTCGCGTCGGCCGCTCTCGTCGCGGACGATCAGCGGCCGAAGAGCCCGCGCTTCTTCTTCGCCGGGGTCGGCGCAGCCGGCCGCGACGGTGAGCGCGGTGCCGGCGTGGGTGCCGAGGGCGCTTCGTCGTCGCCACCGAGCGAGGACAGCTCGCGCAGCAGGGCGGCGGTGTCGGTCATGCCGCTCATCGAGGCACCGACGCCGACGGCGACCTGCTCCTCCTCGATGTCGTCGGCCTCATCCGCGTCGTCGTCGACCTCGTCGATCGCGTCGGGGGACTCGGCAGCGCTCGGCTGCGCCGGTACGTCGACAGACTGTGCGGACAGTTCTACGAGCAGCGCGGTCGCACTGGCCATCTCGACGCGCGCGGCTTCGCGACGCGCGGCCTCGATCTCGGGGTTCTCCGGCGCGAGCTGCGGGATGTCGAAGTCGAGCGCGACCGGCTCCGGCTCGTCGTTCGCGACGACGTCGTCGACGGTCTCGATCTCGGTCTCGTCGGCGGCCGTGGCAGAGACCTCGGCGAGCGCTGCGGCGGCAGCGGCAGCGGCGTCGGCGGCTTCGGCGGCCTGAGCGGCCAGGTCGGCCTCGCGACGCCAGTACTCCGCCCACGCCTCTTCCTCAGCCGCGTCGCGCTCCGCGGCGATGCGTGCTGCTTCTTCTTCGGCGGCGAGGCGCGCTGCTTCTTCTTCGGCGGCGAGGCGCGCTGCTTCTTCTTCGGCGGCGATGCGTGCGGCTTCTTCTTCGGCCGCTACCCGCGCAGCTTCTTCTTCGGCGGCTACCCGCGCAGCTTCTTCTTCGGCGGCGAGGCGCGCTGCTTCTTCTTCGG
>DASSKP010000081.1:0-2055 GCA_035690365.1 Mycobacteriales bacterium | reverse complement strand
AGGCCGCTGCCGAGCTCGACCGGGAACGAGAACAGGTCGAGCTCCGCGCCGAGCTTGCGGTGGTCCCGCCGCTCGGCCTCGGCGACCCGCTCGAGGTGGGCGTCGAGCGCCTCCTCGGACTCCCATGCGGTGCCGTAGATGCGCTGCAGCTGCGGGTTCTTCTCGCTTCCCCGCCAGTACGCCGCCGCCGACCGCATCAGCTTGAACGCCGGGATCTTGGCGGTCGTGGGCAGGTGCGGACCGCGACAGAGGTCCTTCCAGACCAGCTCGACCTCGCTGCCCTTTGCGCGCAGGTTGTCGTAGATGGTCAGCTCGCCACCACCAACCTCGACGTCGGCGCCCTCCGCCGCGCCGGCCGCGCTGCCCTTGAGACCGATGAGCTCGAGCTTGTAGGGCTCGTTCTTCAGCTCCGCACGCGCGTCGTCGTCGGTCACGACCCGACGGGAGAACCGCTGCTTCTCCTTGATGATCTTGCGCATCCGCGCCTCGATCTGCTCGAGGTCGTCCGGAGTGAACGGCTTGTCGACGTCGAAGTCGTAGTAGAAGCCGTTGGTGATCGGCGGACCGATGCCGAGCTTCGCGTCGGGAAACAGCTGCTGCACCGCCTGCGCGAGCACGTGCGCGGTCGAGTGCCGCAGCACGGCACGGCCTTCCTCGGTGTCGATCGGCACCGACTCGACGATGTCGCCGTCGTCGGGGATCCATGCGAGGTCTCTGAGCGCCTCACCGTTGGCGCGCGCGACGACAGCCTCGATCCCGAGGTCGTAGAAGACCCGACCAATCGTCGTACCGGGTTCGACAACGTGCGGCGAGCCGTCGACGGTCAGGCGGATGTCGGCCATGCCGCCGAGGTTATCGACGCCCTCAACCGTTTTGGACAGGCGCGTCGACCGGATGCCCCAGCAGGAACGCGATGGCCTGCGGGACCGCGGCTTTCGCCTCGCGGTAGGTCGGCGCGACCAGCTTGTGCATGACAGCCAGATCGCTCGTCGCAGGGTCGCGGACCTCGAACGTCGCGAGCCAGCCCGCCGGGCAACGCTGGACACGCACGGGCACGATGCCGACGCCGGGGACGTCGAGCTCGTCGACGACGGCGCCTGCCTCCAACCGGCTCATGCGCGTGCTGTTCGTCATGGTGATGATCTTCCCTGCTGCGGGAGCTCTACGTCACCCGAATGGCGTCATTGAGGGCAATCCGCCGCGGACTGTCGCGACCACCCGAGCGTAGGGCGGCGTACGACGCCGTTCGGCCGGTTTCGTGCGATCCAACCCGCTCGGGAGGGGTAGGACACCCGCCATGACGGAAGACAGCGCACATCTGGGCAGCCCGGTCGACCCGGCGCGCAGCGGCGCCAACATCGGCGCGGGCCTGGTTCCGGACGAAGAGGCCGAGGGTCGCGCGGAAGTCGCCGCTCACGCGGTCGGCCCGCAGCCGGACGAAGGTCTGGTCGAGCCTGGTGGAGTCAGCCACGGCGGCGGCGCCGAGACAGAGACGGAGTCACGATGAGCATCGAGGATCAGCCGACCCAACAGATCCACCGGCCGACCACGCCGCCGGCACCACTGCCCGGGCCGCTCAGCCCGGCGAACCCGCAGCCCGCCACACCGACCGACGAGACGTTCGACAGCGGCTCGACAGAGGTCCTGTCGCTCGAAGAGATCTTCGACCGGCAGACCACGACGCAGGCGCCGCAGCGCCCGGTCGAGCAACCACCCACCGCACGGGTGACGGCCGCACCGGTTGCTCCCGCCCCGGTCACCGCACCGGTGGCCGCGCCGAGGATCGGCGCCGTACCGGTCCGGTCCGCTCAGTCGACGGGCGAGAGCCGCAACCGCGTGCTGGGCGACGCGGCGCAGGCCTGGCGTGGCGGTCTCGATCGCTCCCGGACCTGGCTCACGTCCGGCGACAACGCCGTCATCGCGGCGACGGTCCTGATCGCCGTGTTGCTGCTGCTCGCGATCGGCCTGTTCTGAGCCCCCACAGATGCGGATCGGCCCCGTCCTCGAGGACGGGGCCGGTGTGTGTCGGTGGGCGATACTGGACTTGAACCAGTG
>DASSKP010000080.1:0-32803 GCA_035690365.1 Mycobacteriales bacterium | reverse complement strand
GAGATCGCGATCGTCGGCCTGGCGCTGGCTCTCCCGGCGAGCGAAGCGCTCGTCGCCTTCGTCGTGGGAAGCCTCGTCGTCGAGCTCACCGTCGACCGCGCACGGGTGAAGAAGGTGTTCAACGTCGGCGTCCGCGCGATGTCCGCGGCCGTCGTCGTCGGCGTCATCGCGATTTTCGCGCCGGGCGCTGGGACCGCTCATGCCGCGCAGTACGTCGCCGCCGCCGCGGGTGGCGTCGCCTACACGGTCCTCAACGCCACCTGGCTCGCCGCGGTCGTCTCGGCGGTTGACGCGCAGCCCTTCAGGGAAGTGCTGCGCGACGGGCTCGGCACGCGCCTTGCGGTTGCGACCGCGTCGATTCTCGCGGGGCTGACTGCTGGGCGGCTGGCCGACCGAGCCCCCCTCGCTCTCGTCGGGATGGCAGCGCTGCTGTCGCTGCTCTCGCTCGTGGTCCGCGCGGCTCGGCGGGCGCAGCGTGAGCGGGACCGCCTGCGGAGCGTGCTCGAGGCGACCACTCGCATCCAGGCGGCTGCCGACCCTGATGAGCAGGAGGCGGCGCTCGTCACCGCCGCGCGGGAGCTGTTGTTGTGGCGCGACGTCGAGGTGCGCTGCCTGCCGCCGAGAGGGCGTGAGCTGGGCAGCCCCCTGTACGTGCGGGACGGCGTCGATCGCTGGCTCGTCGCTCGCCCTCGCGTCGACTCCGATCCCTGGTCGCGGGACGACGCGGCGGTCATCGAGTCCCTGGTGGCGAACGCGTCAGCTGCGCTGGAGCGGGCGCATCTCCAACGGGAGCTCGGCCGGCTCGCCCTGATCGACCCGCTCACCGGGCTCGCTAACCGGCGGCACATGGACGAGGCTCTGTCGGTCTTGCTGGAGCCCGGCAATGCCCAGCCGTTCGCCTTGCTCGTCCTGGACCTCGTGGACTTCAAGTCGGTCAACGACGACTTCGGCCACGCTGCCGGTGACGATGTTCTCCGGATCGTGGCCGAGCGGCTGCACACATGCGTTCGCGGCGGTGACCTGGTCGCTCGTCTCGGTGGTGACGAGTTCGTCGCCGTTCTCCCAGGCGTGACCTCGCGCTCGATCGTGCGCGCGATCGTCGACACCATCCACGCGAAGGTGGCGCAGCCGCTCGTCATCGGTGACGCCGAGATCGCCGTCAGCGTCAGCGTGGGGCACGCCCTCGCGCCCGTGGACGGTGCCAGCATGATCGAGCTGATGCGCGCGGCCGACCGCGGGATGTACGACGAGAAGGCGCAGCAGCACATCGAGCTCGAGTCCGGCAGCGTCTCTCTGCCGGAGCCGAGGGCAGGGCTGAGCGTGCACCCCGTCGAGGCCTGAGCGACGAGCTACTCCGACGCGATCGCCCGCAGGACGTCGAGCTTTGACGCGCGGCGTGCGGGCCACCAGGCCGCGGTGACACCCGCGACGGCGCCGATGACGAGATAGCCGATGAGCTGTCCCCAGGGGATGGTGGTCGTGTCGATTCCTTGCGAGGCGAGAGCCTGCACGAGTGCGGCGCCGTAACCAAGCCCGAGCACGACTCCGAGGAGTGCACCGAACACCGAGATGACCACGGCTTCCAGCCGCACCATCCGCCGGACCTGGCGGGTCGCCATGCCGACTGCGCGCAGCAACCCGATCTCGCGCGTGCGCTCGAAGACCGAAAGCGCGAGCGTGTTGACGATGCCGAGCCAGGCGATGACCAGGGAGAGCACGAGCAGGGCCAGCACGAAGACCAGCACCTGGTTGATCTGCCGCTTCTGGTCCTGCTTGAACTGCGTCTGGTCGCGCAGCTGGAGGTTGGGCGTGCTCTTCAGGGCGGCAGCCAGTCCTTGACGCAACGTGCCGAGGTTGGTGCCGTCAGCGGCCTTGACGGCGACGACGAAGTCCAGCCGGTTGCGGAAGTTGGCGTCGTACGTGTCCAGGCCGATGACGTAGTCGCCCGCGATCGGGTTCTTCGCGAAGATGCCGCTGACGGTCAGGATCTGCTTGTGAGTCAGGGCGAACTCGACGGGTAGCGCGCTGCCGACGTGCAGGTGCTTCGACTTCGCCGTGGCCTCGCTGACGAGGACCTTGCCGAGGCCGACGTCACTGACCGAACCGCTCTTTACGGAGAGGCGCAGCGTCTCCGCAACCGTGTTGCCCGTGGCGCCCTGCACCGGCTTCACCGCGTTGCCGACCTTCATCGAGCCGGCGCGAAACGCGGTCACGGCCGCGGCGCCCGGCACCTGAGCGATTCGCTTCGCCACGGTGTCCGACAGCGGCGCGAAGTTCTTCGCGGTGATGATGAAGTCGGCGCCGACGCTCTTGTCGATCTGCGCGTTGGCCGAGGTCGTGATCGAGGCGGCCATCACCGACATGGTCGTCGTCAGCGCGATGCCGATCATCAGCGCCGACGCGGTTGCGGCCGTTCGGCGTGGGTTGCGCAGCGCGTTCTCCCGCGCGAGCCGGCCGGTGGTGCCCCAGATCCGCGGCAGCAGCCGGCCGAGCCCGCCGATGATCGGCTGGCTGAGGAGCGGGCTCAGTGCCGTCGCCGCGCGGAACATCGCGACCGCGCCGAGTCCGATCTCCAAGGCGTTGCCGCTGCGCACCCCGAGAACGAGGAGTACGACGCCGATCGCCAGCAGAGCAGCACCGATCCGGTTCCGGCGCCGCAGCGATGCCGTGGGTAGGACGAAGTCGTCGCGCATGGCAGCGACCGGTGGCACCCGCGACGCACGGAAGGCCGGCACGACGGCCGCGGCCACCGTCACGATGACCGCCACGAGCATGCCGACGACGATCGTCCGGGGCTGGATCTGCAAGCTGACGATCGCCAGGCCGTTCGCGAAGGACTCGATCAGCGCGCGCAGGCCGGCGGCGATCAGCACACCCGCCACCAGCCCGATCACCCCAGCGAAGAGACCGACAGCGAAAGCTTCCAGGACGACCGCCCGCAGCACCTGCCCTCGGCTCGCACCGAGAGCGCGCAGCAGTGCCAGCTCCCGCGTGCGTTGCGCGACCAGGACCGTGAACGTGTTGAAGATGATGAAAACGGCGACGAACACCGAGATGAAGGCGAAGACCAGCAGGAGCACGTTGAAGAACTGGAAGCCCGACTTCACCTGCTTGCTCTGGTCGGCGACGTAGGCCCTCTCGGTCATCACCTGGTAAGGCTGACCCTGCAAGGACGTTGCGATGCGCTGCCGCAGCTGGTCCTGGCTGACGCCCGGCTGCGCGGCCGCTTCCACGATCGTCCAGCTGTCGCGGCTGCCGATGAGCAGCCGCTGTGCAGTCTGCGGCGTGAAGGCCGTCACCGTGGCTCCCGCGAGGGACGAACCCGTGCCGAAGCGCACGATGCCGGTGACGTGCGCGTCGAAGGTCTTGCCGGAAACGACGACCTCGACAGGCGCGCCCACCGGGATGCCGAACTTCTCCGCACTCTTCTGGTCGATGACCACCTGGTCCGCCGCCGCGGGCGGGGCGCCTTTGACGAGGTGCAGGGTGCTGAGCGGACCTTCGCCCACCCACGCCGTGCCGAGGTTGGGAGCGCCGCCGTTGACGACGGCTTTGCCCCGGTAGACCAGCTGGGCGTAGCCACCGGCGTCCCCGACGGCCTCCGCCACCCCGGGCACCGACCGCACGGTCGTCAGCACTGAGTCCGGGACGAGGCCGCGCTCGTCCGTCGGTCCGTTGCTGCCGCTGCCCTGGAAGGCCTGCTCGCCGCGTACGACGACAGAGACGCCTTTGCTGGCATTGCCGAAGATCTGGTCGAAGGTCGCGTTCAACGTGTCGGTCAGGACCAGCGTCCCCGACACGAAGCCGACACCGATCATGATCGACATCGCGGTGAGCGCGAGTCGCAAGCGGCGTGCAAGCGCGCCCTTGAGTGCGAGACGGAACATGAGTCAGCTCACCTGCGACGAGTCGAGCCGTTTCATCAGGTCGAGAACCCGCTCGGCGGTCGGGTCGTCCAGGCTGTCGACGATGCGCCCGTCGGCAAGGAACAGCGCGCGGTCGGCGAACGCCGCCGCCGCCGGCTCATGGGTGACTATGACGATCGTCTGCCCGGTCTGGTCCACGGACCGCCGCAGGAACTCCAGCACTTCGTGGCTCGACTTGGAGTCGAGGTTGCCGGTCGGCTCGTCGGCGAAGATGACGTCGGGACGGGCGATCATCGCTCGCGCGCATGCCACCCGCTGCTGCTGGCCGCCGGACAGCTCGGACGGCCGATGCCGTAGCCGGTCCCGCAGGCCGATCGTGTCGATCACCGTGTTGAGCCACTCCGGGTCCGGCTCGCGGCCGGCGAGGTCGAGCGGCAGCCGGATGTTCTCGAGAGCGGTGAGGGTGGGCACCAGGTTGAACGACTGGAACACGAACCCCACCCGGTCGCGCCGCAGCGCCGTCAACGCCTTGTCGTCGAGAGCCGTCAGCTCGGTGTCACCGATGAACACCTGCCCGGCCGTGACGGAGTCGAGGCCGGCAAGGCAGTGCATCAGCGTCGACTTGCCGGATCCGGACGGTCCCATGATGGCCGTGAAGCGGCCCCGGTCCAGCGCGACGGAGACGTCGTCCAGGGCGACGACGCGGGTCCCGCCCTCGCCGTAGATCTTCGTCACGGATGCCGCGCGGGCGGCAGGTGAAAGCGTCACAGACTCAGCACTGGTCACGGCGGGGACGCTATCGCTCATGAACGGGCCCGCCATCAGTATTTGGTCCTGGTCAGACCCGGATAGCGTCCCGGGAATGCTCATCTCGTCGCGGTCCTACGACGAGTACCTCGCGATGTTCGCGCTGGGCCCGGCGGACCTGTCGGGGTCGGTCCTGGATTGCTCTGCAGGTGCCGCGAGCTTCGCGGCCGTCGCCCGCGCCGACGGCGTACGTGCGTACGCGGTCGACCCTGCGTATGCGCTGTCACGGGAAGCCCTTGCGGAGGCGGTACGCGACGACCTGCGCCGTGGGACGGAGATCGCGGAACAGAATCCGGATCGGTTCACCTGGGAGTGGTACGGCTCGCGGGAGGCCCGTGACCGGATCCGACGCGGTGCCGCGGCGCGCTTCCTCGCGTCACGCGCTTTGGCGCCGGGATGGCTCGTCGCGGCGGAGCTGCCGCGCCTGCCCTTCCGCGACCGGACGTTCGACCTCGGTCTCTGCTCGCACCTGCTGTTCACCTGGGCCGACCAGCTCGGCGTCGACTGGCACCTCGCCGCGTTGCTCGAGCTTGTCCGCGTGACGAGCCGCGAGGTGCGGGTCTTTCCGACGGTCATGCAGGGGCGGGGTGACGTCGTACCGTTCTGGACCGAGCTGATGACCGCGCTGGACCGCGCCGGGCTGGTCGCCGAGGAACGTCCGGTGCCTTACCGCTTCCAGGTCACCGGCGACCGCATGCTCGTGGTCAGTCGCCGCGGATAGGGAGCGGCGGCGGGGTGCCGCCATAGGCGGGGCACAGCGCCTGGTGGGAGCACCAGTCACAGAGCCGGCTGGTCCGCGGCCGCCAGTCGCCGGACTCGCGGGCCTTCCCGATGGCTGCCGCGATCGCCTCGACGTGGCGCTCCAGGCCGACGAGGTCACGCTCGTCGGGGGAGTAGTCGATGACCTCGCGGTCGCGCAGGTAGTAGAGCCGGAGCATCCGCGGCAGCACACCGGTCGAGCGCCACAGGACCAGCGCGTAGAACCGCAGCTGGAACAGGGCCTTGCCTTCGTAGGCCTCGTCGGGTGCCTTGCCGGACTTGTAGTCGACAACGCGAAGGTCGCCGGCCGCCGACTTGTCCAGTCGGTCGATGAAGCCCTTCAGCCGAACACCGGACGGCAGGGTGGTCTCGACGAGAACCTCGCGCTCGGCCGGCTCGAGCCGGCGGGGATCCTCGAGGGTGAAGTAGCTCGACAGCAGCTCGGTCGTCGACTCGAGCAGCGCGACGAGACCGCCGGAGTCGCTGTCGACCAGATCGGCGAGCTCGGGATCTTCGGCCAGCGCCGCGGTCCACTCCGGCTCGACCATCGCAGCGGCAGCGGCGACGGTGCGGCCGGCGGCAGGCAGGTCGAACAGCTTCTCCAGCACCGAGTGGATCACCGTGCCGCGGGCCGCGTCGAGGCTCGGCGGCTCGGGCAGCTGGTCGATCACCCGGAAGCGA
The DNA here is from genome assembly GCA_035690365.1 of Mycobacteriales bacterium. Lineage (GTDB taxonomy): Bacteria > Actinomycetota > Actinomycetes > JAFAQI01 > JAFAQI01 > DASSKP01. The sequence goes on along the minus strand of DASSKP010000080.1, from coordinate 26,690 downwards.
TAGAGCAGCGCGCAGGTCTTGAAATCGAGCGCTCGCGACGGTGACAGCGACCAGTCGGTCGCCGCCACTTCCGGGGTGATCATCTCGGGCGCTGCCGTCATGGCCCCGACGTTAGGGCAGCCGACCGACAGAATCCCGCGTCCACGCCGTCACGGGGACAGCTTCTCGGCCAGGTACGCCAGCGACAGTGGGTAGCGGTAGTCGATCGACATGTGGGTCGCGTCGAACAGCTCGAAGCGCACGTCCGTCACGCCGATCTTGGCCAGCTCGGCGACGAAGGCCTCGGCCCCGAGGTCGAGGTACCACTCGTCGCGCTTTCCGGCGTCGATCCAGATCGCGCTGAGGCCCCGCAGCGCGTCTGCGTATCTCGGGACCATGCGCACCGGGTCCCACGCGAGCCAGCGGTCCCACAGCTCGGGGATCAGCTGACCCGTCCGGGTGTCGAACGGCAGCCGCACCGTGCCGTCGTCGTCGGCAGAGAAGCAGGCGGAGCAGCCGAGAGCCATCAGCAGCGTGCTGTCCGCGGCCTTCGTGAACGACACACGTGACGTGAAGTCCGCCCACCACTTCCAGATGTCGCCGTCGTAGTCGCGCAGGTGGCGGGCCGAGTCGCCGAACTCCTTGAGATAACAGAGCTCGTAGAGCGAGTCGCCGGCGTGGGAGGCGAGCCCGCCGAACAGGTCGGGCCGCAGCATCGGCGTGATGAACGCTCCGAAGCCACCGCTGGACTTGCCGGTGATCCCACGATGCTGCGGCGCATCGAGAGTGCGGTAGTGCGCGTCCACCCACGGCACGACCTCGTCGCACAGATAGGAGTGGTACCGGCCGGTGCCGGGCGAGTCGACGAACTGTGAACCGCCGTACTTCGTCCATGCGTCGACGTAGACGACGATCGCCGGTGGCGCCGTACGTTCCGCGAACACCTCGTCGGCGGTTTCGATGAAGGGACGCCGGTACGCCGTCCGGTTCTTCCACATGGCCACGTGACCGGTGTAGCCCTGGATGACGTAGACGCTGGGATAGCGCCGGTCGGGCTCCTCGTCGTACCCGGGAGGGGTGTAGACCCACAGCGGTCGCTCGTGCGGGTCGCCCAGTGGGTTGTCCCGCAACAAGGTGGAGTCGATGACGTTCTCGTCGAGGCGTCCGGCAAGTGTTCCCGACCACGGCTGCATGTCGCGATCCTTTCAGGTCCGTCGCCGTAGCATCGACGGGTGAGTGACGAGCAGCCTCCACGGCCGACGCGCCAGGCTCTAGCCGGCGGTGTGCCGGTGGGTCGCGTCCTCGGGGTGCCACTCGTCATCTCGCCGTTCTGGTTCGTCATCGTCGTCCTGCTGACCATTGCCTACGCCGGCTTCGTCCGGCACGAGGTGCCGTCGCTGACGCGCGGGGAGAGCTACGGCGTCTCGCTCGGCTTCGTCCTGCTGCTCTACGGCTCGGTGCTGCTCCACGAGATGAGCCATGTGGCTGTCGCGAAGGCTCTGGGCATGCAGGTGCAGCGCGTCGTCCTGCAGCTTCTCGGGGGTGTCTCCGAGATCACCGAGGAGCGGCCCGGGACGCCTCGGCGCGAATACCTGGTCGCGATCGCCGGGCCGATGACCAGCCTGTTCCTCGCGGCGGTCGGTTTCGGGTTGCGCCCCGCCTTCGCCGTCGACACTGTGCCGCGGCTCCTCGCCGACGGGTTCGCGGGGACCAACCTCATCGTCGCCGCGTTCAACGTCCTGCCGGGCCTGCCGCTCGACGGCGGCCGCGTTCTGCGGGCGGGGCTCTGGCAGATCACGCACGACAAGGTCCGTGCGACGCTCGCCGCCGCCTGGATCGGGCGTGGGCTGGCCGTGCTGGTCGCGCTGCTCCCGCTCGCGCAAATCAGGGTCCTCCAGTGGTCCACCGCCGGCAACTTGTGGTGCATCGTCATCGCGTTCTTCCTCTGGACCAACGCGACCTGGGCGATCGCGCAGGCGAAGGTCAGCGCAGTGCTGCCACGCCTCGACATCCGGACGATGACGCGGCGCGCCATTCCCGTCACCGCCGACGTATCGGTCGCCGAGGCCGTGCGCCGAGCCCGCGACGGCGGCGCTCGGGCGCTGGTCATCGTCGACGGCTACGGCCGGCCCAGCGGTCTCGTGTCGGAAACAGCGGTCATGACCCTGCCGGCCAACCGGCAACCATGGGTCCCCGTGAGCGATCTGGCCAGGCCGGTCGACGACGACGTCACGCTGATGACCGACATGAGCGGCGAGATCCTGCTCGAGGCCGTCCAGATGACTCCCGCGACGGAGTACCTCGTCCTCGACGATGCGCGAGCAGTCGTCGGCGTCCTGGCGCGCACCGACCTCGTTGCGGCCCTGCAGGCCGCCGGTCTGCACTAGGGCCCGCGTATGTCCGAGGCCGGCCGCCGCCGTGGTCCGCTGCAACCCGGCGACCTCGTCCAGTTGACCGACCCCAAGGGCCGCCAGCGCACGATCGAGCTGGTGGCGGGCAAGGAGTTCCACACCCACCGTGGCGCACTGCAGCACGACGACCTGATCGGGCAGCCGGAGGGCGTCGTCGTCACCTCCGCCGGCGGGACGGCGTACCTCGCCTTGCGCCCGCTGCTGTCGGACTACGTCCTCGGCATGCCGCGCGGTGCCGCCGTCGTCTATCCGAAGGACGCCGGGCAGATCGTGCAGATGGCCGATGTCTTCCCGGGCGCGCGCGTCGTGGAAGCCGGAGCCGGCTCCGGTGCGCTGTCGTGCAGCCTGCTGCGGGCCGTCGGTGATGACGGGTTGGTGTCGTCGTACGAGAAGCGCGACGACTTCGCTGACATCGCCCGGCGCAACGTCGAGCGCTTCTTCGGCCACCTGCCCGCCACCTGGCGCCTCACCGTCGGCGACCTCGCGGAGAAGTGCGTCGACGACGACGTCGACCGCGTCGTACTCGACATGTTGGCGCCCTGGGAGATGCTCGAGACCGCTGCGTCCGTCCTCATCCCGGGCGGACTGCTCTGCGCGTACGTCGCCACGACGACGCAGCTGTCGAAGGTCGTCGAGGGTCTGCGCGAGCACGGGGGGTTCACCGAGCCGTTGTCGTCGGAGACCTTGGTCCGCACCTGGCACGTCGAGGGCCTGGCCGTGCGCCCCGACCACCGCATGGTCGGGCATACCGGCTTTCTGGTGACGTCGCGGCGACTCGCTCCTGGTGTCGTCGCCCCGCCGCGCCGCCGCCGGCCGGCGAAAGGGTCGGTCCCGGAGCGCTGAGCGGTTCGCGGCGGTTCGCGGGGTGTAGGACTGTCCGCAGGGATACGCTCAGTCGAAGCGCGACGAGCGCCCGAGGAGGTGGGGCACGTGGCAGCACGTGACGACGCCGAGGCTCGCGCCGCGCGGTTCGAGAAGGACGCGCACGAGCTGAAGACACAGCTGGCGTTCCTCGAAGAGGAAGTCGCGATGCTGCGACGCAAGCTGTCCGACTCCCCGCGACAGGTGCGTCAGCTCGAGGAGCGGCTCACCGAGGCGCAGAGCACCCTGTCCGGCGTCGTCAACCAGAACGAGCGGCTCGTCTCCACGTTGAAGGAAGCGCGCGAGCAGATCGTCGCGCTCAAGGAGGAAATCGACCGGCTGGCGCAGCCGCCCTCCGGCTACGGCTACTACCTCTGCACCCACGACGACGGCACCGTCGACGTCTTCACCGGCGGACGCAAGCTTCGCGTCACCGTGTCACCGACGATCGAGGTCGACGAGCTGCGCCGTGGCCAGGAGGTCATGCTCAACGAGGCGCTCAACATCGTCGCTGTCCGGGAGTTCGAGCGGCAGGGTGACGTCGTACTCCTGAAGGAGATCCTCGAGGGCGGCGACCGCGCGCTCGTCATCGGGCACACCGACGAGGAACGCGTCGTCATGCTCGCCGACACGTTGCTCGCCCAGCCGCTGCGCGCCGGCGACTCGCTGCTCGTCGAGCCGCGATCCGGCTGGGCCTACGAACGCATCCCGAAGAGCGAGGTCGAAGAGCTCGTTCTCGAAGAGGTCCCCGACATCGGCTACGAAGACATCGGTGGTCTGTCCGACCAGATCGAGTCGATCCGCGACGCCGTCGAGCTGCCATTCCTGCACAAGGAGCTGTTCCTCGAGCACCAGCTCAAGCCGCCGAAGGGCATCCTGCTCTACGGCCCGCCCGGCTGCGGCAAGACGCTGATCGCGAAGGCCGTCGCCAACTCGCTCGCCAAGAAGGTCGCCGAGAGCGGCCAGGGCGAAGGTCGCTCCTACTTCCTCAACATCAAGGGCCCGGAGCTGCTCAACAAGTACGTCGGCGAGACCGAGCGGCACATTCGGCTCGTGTTCCAGCGGGCCCGCGAGAAGGCCAGTGAAGGCACACCGGTCATCGTCTTCTTCGACGAGATGGACTCGATCTTCCGCACGCGTGGCTCAGGTGTGTCGAGCGATGTCGAGAACACGATCGTCCCTCAGCTGCTGTCGGAGATCGACGGCGTCGAGGGCCTCGAGAACGTCATCGTGATCGGCGCGTCCAACCGCGAGGACATGATCGACCCCGCGATCCTGCGGCCGGGCCGCCTCGACGTGAAGATCAAGATCGAGCGTCCGGACGCCGAGGCGGCGAAGGACATCTTCTCGAAGTACCTCGTCCCCGACCTGCCGTTGCACGACGAGGACCTCGGCGAGCACGGCGGCAACCGCGACGCGACCGTCGCGGCGATGATCCAGCGCACCGTCGAGCGGATGTACACCGAGTCCGAGGAGAACCGCTTCCTCGAGGTGACCTACGCCAACGGCGACAAGGAAGTCCTCTACTTCAAGGACTTCAACTCCGGCGCCATGATCGAGAACATCGTCCAGCGCGCGAAGAAGATGGCCATCAAGGACTTCCTCGAGACCCAGCAGAAGGGGCTGCGCATGCAGCACCTGATGACGGCGTGCGTCGACGAGTTCAAGGAGAACGAGGACCTGCCCAACACGACCAACCCCGACGACTGGGCGCGCATCTCCGGCAAGAAGGGCGAGCGCATCGTCTACATCCGCACGTTGGTCACGGGCAAGGGCACCGAGTCCGGTCGCTCCATCGACACGGTGGCGAACACAGGCCAGTACCTGTAGCGCGTGGACGCCCCGTCCGCCGAGGTGCTGGCGTGGGCGGAAGCGTCTCTCGGCACGCCCGTCTCCGGTGTCGAACGCATGGCCGGCGGCATCGACGCGCAGACGTTCACCCTGCGTCTGCCCGACGGTTCGTCGGTCGTGCTCCGGGTGACCGAACCGGACCATCACGAGGACATCGACTACCTCGGGCGCATCCTCGACCGGCTGGCGAGCACGCCGTTGCCGGCACCGCGGCATCTCGCCCACGTGACGGCGGTGGGCGCGGCCGGCCCGCCGGCGATGCTGCAGAGCCTTCTCATCGGCGATCGCAGCCTGCCTGTCGAGCCTGACGACGAGTGGCTGCGCGCGCTGGTGACGACGATCGTCGGCATGCAGGACATTCCGCCCGAGCCCTGGATGCACGACCGCGCCACCGTGCGGTGGACCGACCTGGCCGATGTCCGCATGGACGAGCTCGGGTCGGGCGACCGGCGGCTGCTCGCACTGCTGCGGGACCGCGGCCCCGCGGCGCCACTCACGGCGAGCTTCGGTCACGACGACTTCTGGGTCGGCAACACCCTTCGCGACGGCAACCGCGTCGTCGGCGTTGTCGACTGGGGACATGCCGGCGTCGTCTCCGCCGCGCGCGACGCGACCTACTGCGCCGTCGACGCGAGCCTCTGTTACGGCATCGAGGTGGGAGACCGGCTTCTCGAGCTCTTCACCGAGCAGCGCTCTGTCGACCCCGAGGAGATGACGGTCTGGTCCGCCCGGTCGGTGCACTCCTCGCGCTACTTCCCCGAATGGCTCGAGGGGTGGAACGGGCTCGGCGTCCCCGTCCGGCACGAGGAGGCGGCGGGGCGTCGTACGGAACTGCTCGAACGCACGATCGCGCGGCTAGGCTGAGCCGGTGAGCGTCCGGCGGGTCATGGGCACCGAGACCGAGTACGGCATCGCCGTGCCGGGCCAGACGAGCGCCAACCACATGCTCGCGTCGAGCCAGATCGTCAACGCGTATCTCAACGCCACCACGTCGGCGACGCGGGACCGACGGCCACGGTGGGACTTCGAAGAGGAGTCGCCGCTGCGCGACGCCCGCGGATTCGACGTCGCCACAGGCGTGCAGATGGCGTCCGGACGGGACGCGGTCGACACCCTGGCTGATGACGAGATCGGGCTCGCCAACGTCATCCTGACCAACGGCGCGCGGCTCTACGTCGACCACGCCCACCCTGAGTACTCCACACCGGAGATCACCAATCCACGCGACGCCGTGATCTGGGACAAGGCGGGGGAGCGGGTCATGGCGGCAGCCGCGAGTCATGCGGCCACGTCGATCCCCGGAGCGGGTGGCATCCAGCTCTACAAGAACAACACCGACAACAAGGGCGCGTCCTACGGCTGTCACGAGAACTACCTCATGCGCCGGCAGACACCGTTCGCCGAGATCGTCAGACACCTGACGCCGTTCTTCGTCAGCCGCCAGGTGGTCGTGGGCGCCGGCCGGGTCGGTATCGGTCAGGACGGCCGGCAGCACGGGTTCCAGATCTCGCAGCGTGCGGACTTCTTCGAGGTCGAGGTCGGTCTCGAGACGACGTTGAAGCGTCCGATCATCAACACCCGCGACGAGCCGCACGCCGACCCCGAGCGTTACCGCCGGCTGCACGTCATCATCGGCGACGCCAACATGAGTGAGGTGTCGACCTACCTCAAGGTCGGCACGACTGCGCTGGTGCTCGCGATGATCGAGGAGCGGTGGTTCGCGGACACCGGTGTCGACCTCGGCGTCGAGGCGCCGGTCGCGTCTCTGCGTGCGGTGTCGCACGACTACTCGCTCAAGCACCAGGTGACGTTGCGCGACGGGCGACGACTCACGGGCGTGCAGCTGCAGATGGAGTATCTCGAGCAGGCGCGGAAGTTCGTCGAGGACCGCTACGGCACTGACGTCGACGACCAGACGACTGACGTCCTGGACCGCTGGGAGTCGGTGCTGACCCGACTCGCCGACGACCCGATGTCGCTGTCCCGAGAGCTCGACTGGGTCGCCAAGCTGGAGCTCCTGCAGGGTTATCGCGACCGCGAGGGCCTCGACTGGGACGCGCACAAGCTGCAGCTGGTCGACCTGCAGTACAGCGACGTCCGGCAGGAGAAGGGTCTCTACAACCGGCTGGCCGCACGTGGCCGGATGCAGCGGATGGTGAGCGATGCCGAGATCGACCGGGCCGTGACGGAGCCACCGACCGACACCCGGGCCTACTTCCGCGGCCGTTGCCTGGCGAAGTTCGCCGACGACGTCGCCGCCGCGTCGTGGGACTCCGTCATCTTCGACGTCGGACGCGACTCGTTGCAGCGCGTGCCGATGCTCGAACCGACGCGCGGCACGCAGGCGCACGTCGAGGACCTGCTCGCGCGCTGCGCGACGGCAGCGCAGCTCGTCGACGAGATCGCCGGCCGGTAACTCGTGCTCGGCCTCATCGTCGTCGCGGCGGTGATCGGCCTTGTGGTCGTGCTCGCTGTGGCCATCGACCTGCGCGACCGGCGGCAGGGCGCCGTCCGGCGTCAGGGTGCAGAGGTCGTCTCCGAGGCGGTGCACCACCGGGTGGACATCCACGCGGTGCCGTACGAGCCGGCCAGGCGTGCCGGTCAGCGCGACTGGGCGACGTACCGCAGGCGCGACCGCAAGCGGGAGCCCTGAACGTGCCGGGCGACGACTGGGTGGCGTGGCACGCGCCGTACGACGACCCCGACTCTCCGCTCGGACGACGACTGCAGTGCGTGCAGGAAGCCGTGTCCGAATGGCTTGACCGTCGGTCTGCCGGCCAGCGACGCATCGTGAGTGCGTGTGCGGGACAGGGCCGCGATCTGCTGGAGGTGCTGGCGGACCGCGACGACGTCGATGGGCTGTCGGCGGTGCTCGTCGAGCTCGACCCTGCCAACGTCGTGGCGGCGCGACAGCTGGCGGCTGGGGCGCCGGATGGTGTGCAGGTCGCGATCGTCGAGGGTGACGCCGGGCGGCTGGCGGCGTACGACAGCGCGGTGCCGGCAGACCTCGTGCTGATGTGTGGGGTGTTCGGGAACATCAGTGATGCGGACGTGCAACGGACCGTCGCATCACTGCCGATGTTGTGCGCGACCGGCGCGACGGTGGTGTGGACCCGGCACCGCGGAGAGCCGGATCTCACGCCGTCGATCCGTGCCTGGCTGGCAGATGCGGGTTTCGACGAGGAGTCCTTCGTCGCGCCGGACGACGTCAACTGGTCGGTCGGCATTCACGTCTTCCGGGGGTTGACGCAGCCGCTCGACCGTGACGTGGTGATGTTCCGGTTTGTGTGAGTCAGCGGCGCTCGAGCTTGCCGAGCTCACGCCGCGCCTTCTCGACCGCCTTGTGTGCAGCGCTTGCCTCGCGGTGCGCGTCGGTGCGTTCCTTCTCGGCTTGGTCGAGCAGCTTGCGCGCATCGGCGACCGCACGGCTCGCTTGCTCGTAGCGCCGCTGTGCATCGTCCGCAGCGCCGGCGAGCTCGAGCACCTGCGTGCGCAGTCTCGTCAGCTCAGCGGTTGACGTGTCCTCCTGCTTCTTCGCGGTCCTGCTGGGTGCCGCCTTGGTGGCAGGCGGCGACTTCTTCGCGGCAATCTTCTTGGCCGTTGTCGGCGTAGTCGCCGGCGGGGGAGTGGCGACGACGTCGTCGAGGTCGGGCAGCGTGCCGAAGCCGGCGTAGCGCAGCGGCTTGACGAGCCGACCGGAGAGAGCTGCGGCGCCGAGGTCGGGGTCAGCGGTCGCTGCTTCGAGAGTGGCGGCGACGTCTTCCTCGACGGCGGCCGAGAGCTCGCGACCTGTTGCGTCAGACGCCGCATTGACGAGAGCGCGGACGAGGTCGCGACGCCGCTCGCTCAGCTCGCGGATGTCACCTTTGCCGGCCATCGCCTTGCGCAGGTCATCACCGAGCTCGACGAGTGCTTCGACGTCGCCGCGCTCGTGTCGGGCCAGCATGTTGACGACGTACGCCGCAACGGTCGGCTTGCGCAGTGCTTTGACGGCCTTTCGCTCGGCGCCGTCCGCCTGCTTCGCCGCTTCGTCGCGCGCTGCGGTGAACTCCTCGGGCTCCAGCGCGTAGAGCCGGTCGGCGACCTCCTCGATGCTCACCCGGACATCGTTCCCCAACACCCGCGTTCCTCAGCATCCGGATCGACGGTGCCGAGAGGTACTGTGCGGGCAACGACACGCATCGGAGGTAGGTCAATGGCACGCGACGAGGGTGGCCAGACCAGGGCCAACCGCCAGTCCCAGGAGGCGGAGGAGGTCGAGGATCTCGACACCGCCGATGTGCAGGAACGCCACGAGAAGCTGAGCGAAGACGTCGACGACATCCTCGACGAAATCGACTCGGTGCTCGAGGAGAACGCCGAAGATTTCGTGAGGGGCTATGTTCAGAAGGGGGGTGAATGAGCAGAGTGGACCAACTTACTCCGGATAATTGGAAGAAGTGTCCGGACTGCAACGAGACGAAACCGCTTTCCGAGTTCTCGACAGATAGACGCCGCCGCGACGGGCGCGCCACATATTGCCGCACCTGCTACTCGGTGCGATACCGACAACCTCGCGAACGAAAGGCAACCGCGGCGGGCAGAACGACTCGCGAGCGCCGACAAGTCCCGGACGGGCACCGGTACTGTCCCGACTGCCAGACCATCAAGCCGTTAGATCAGTTTCCGCGTAACCGCAGCGGTAAGAAGGGCTACGGCGGCTACTGCAAGCCGTGTCACAACGCCAAAGGCAAGGCGACTTATCAACGCCTGTACGGCGGCACTCGCGAGTACCATCTTCGTCGGGTTATGGCATCACGGGCGCGGACTTCGACGCGATGGTCGAGGCGCAGTGCGGCACGTGTGCGGTGTGCGACGCCAAGCCGGAGCACGTCGACCACGACCACAAGACCGGCGAGGTCCGCGGCGTCCTTTGCTTCAACTGCAACCAAGCGCTCGGCAACGTCCGTGATGACCCGGTCGTGCTCCAGGGCCTGATCGACTACCTACGCCGGCACCGGCGCAAGGCACTGAGCATCGTCGTCGACGAATACTCACCGGCCGACGACGTCGTCTTCGAGTACCTCGGCAGCCACCGCTCGGCCTGAGCGTGTGACAGGGTTAGGCGCATGGACCTACTGGACGGGGGCAAGCTGCCGGCCGCCTTCTTCGCGCCGGCCAGCAGCTCTTTCTCTGACTTCCTCAGCGCCCACGCACCGGACCTCCTGCCCGGCAAGCGCGCGCAGGCACTCGCCACCATGACCGTCGACGCGCCGCACGGCACGACGATCGTTGCCGTCACCCACACCAACGGTGTCGTGATGGCCGGCGACCGGCGCGCGACCATGGGCAACGTCATCGCCCAGCGCGACATGGAGAAGGTCTTCCAGGCCGACGACTACTCCTGCGTCGGGATCGCCGGCTCCGCCGGCATCGCGATCGAGCTGGTGCGGTTGTTCCAGGTCGAGCTCGAGCACTACGAGAAGATCGAGGGCACCACGCTCTCCCTCGACGGCAAGGCCAACCGCCTGAGCCTGCTGATCCGCAACAACCTGCCGATGGCCATGCAGGGCCTCGCCGTCGTTCCACTGTTCGCCGGGTTCGACCTCGAGTCCGACGACGCCGCGAGGGCGGGCCGGATCTTCTCCTACGACGTCACCGGCGGCCGCTACGAGGAGCACAGCTTCCACTCCGTCGGCTCCGGCAGCGTCTTTGCCCGCGGCGCCCTGAAGAAGCTGTTCCGCGAGGACTTCGATGAGGCCGACGCCGTGACCGCCTGCATCCAGGCCTTGTACGACGCGGCCGACGATGACAGCGCCACCGGTGGCCCCGACCTGACGCGTCGGATCTTCCCGGTCGTCGCCAGCGTCACCGGTGACGGTTTCCGCCGCCTCGGCGAGGACGAGGTCGCGCAGATCACCCAGCGCGTCGTCGACGAGCGCATGTCCCATCCCGGCGGTCCGAACGCACCGCTGCGGCAGAACGGAGGGCAGGCCTCATGAGCATGCCCTTCGGTTACGTCTCACCCGAACAGGTGATGAAGGACCGCGCCGACTACGCCCGCAAGGGCATCGCGCGCGGTCGCTCCGTGCTCGCCATGACTTACGAGAACGGCATCCTGTTCGTCGCCGAGAACCCCAGCGTCGCGCTGCACAAGATCTCGGAGATCTACGACCGGATCGCCTTCGCCGCAGTCGGTAAGTACAACGAGTTCGAGAACCTTCGCGTCGCCGGCGTACGCATGGCTGACCTGCGCGGCTACTCCTACGACCGCCGCGACGTCACCGGCCGCGCCCTCGCCAACACCTATGCCCAGATCCTCGGCACGATCTTCTCCAGCGGCGGCGAGAAGCCTTTCGAGGTCGAGATCACCGTCGCCGAGATCGGCGACACGCCGGAGGAGGACCAGCTCTACCGTCTGACCTACGACGGCAGCGTCGGCGACGAGCAGGACTTCGTCGTCATGGGCGGTAACGCCGAGGTCGTCGGCGCGAAGGTCCGCGACGGCCACCACGTCGGCATCTCGCTCGGCGACGGCGTCAAGCTTGCCGTGCAGGCTCTCTCGTCCGGCGACAACGGTGAGTCGCGGACGCTGACCGCGGCCCAGCTCGAGGTCGCGGTTCTCGACCGCACGCGGCCGCGCCGGAAGTTCCGCCGGCTCACCGACGCCCAGGTGGAGCAGCTGCTCGGCTGAGCCCGACGCAGTTCGACCGCGGTTCAGGCCGCCGTGAACCTCAGCGTGCCCTTGGCGAGGTGGACGGTCCCGAAGCCGCGGACGGTCTGCATGAACGCGATCTCCTTGGCCAGGCTGCTGACCGTCGCCGGCGCGCCCTGGATCTGCGGCACGAGGGTCACCATCCCGAGCGCGCGTCCGCCGTTGGTGAGCACGGGGGAGCCGAGCTGCGTCGCGTCCACGGCGCTGCCGACTTCGACGGAGTACGCCCACCCGGCCGCTGACGTCTGCATCGCCAGGCCCTGCGTGGGGGCGCTGTTGACGTACGCCGTCAACTGGTCGCCTTGGGCAGGGGAGGTGGTCGCCAAGCCGGTGGGTCCGCCGGTGGGAGCTGGCAGCGACGGATTGGTCCGCTTGATGTCGCGGTCGTCCAGGCGGATGAGCACGAGCGCGTTGTTGGCGCACTTGTTCACGGCGGTCGTGCCCCGGAGCTGCATCTGGGTGTAGGAGCTGTAGACGAGGCGGCCCTTGTAGCGGGCACCCTGCACGGAGACCTTGAGCCCGTACGGCACCTGAGCGGCCGTGCAGCCGTCGGTCGCCTGGCCGTCGTCCACGCCCGCGCACGATGCCGGAACGGCGATGAAGACCCGCTGCCCGTCGGTCATGACGTAGCCGGCGACGCACTTCACGCCGGCGATCGTGACGAGCACGCCCGGGTGCACGGTCGCGGTCGCGGCGGGGGCCCAGCGCACGGCGGTCGTTGCGCTGGCTCCGGTGGTGGCGCCGAGGGCAGCGGTGCCCAGGACGAGCGCCGCCCCGCCCGCGACGAGAGCTCGAGCGGACAACCGCATCTGCCGTACCTCCTCAAGGCTGTGACCGGGGTCACACTTCGTCATACCCAACGATCGTTCCTGCTTCGTCGTGACGACCGAACGGCATTCGGTAAGCCAGTCCTCACCTCATGCCTAGAGTGGCGGCGTGGAACGGCGGATCTACGGGCTCGAGAACGAGTACGGCGTGACCTGCACGTTCCGGGGCCAGCGCCGGCTCAGCCCCGACGAGGTGGCCCGCTACCTCTTCCGCCGGGTCGTCTCCTGGGGCCGCTCCAGCAACGTCTTCCTGAAGAACGGCGCCCGGCTCTACCTCGACGTCGGCTCCCACCCCGAGTACGCCACTCCTGAGTGCGACGACCTGGTCGACCTCGTCACGCACGACAAGGCGGGGGAGCGGACTCTCGAGGGGCTGCTGATGGACGCCGAGCGGCGCCTCCGCGAGGAGGGGATCGCCGGCGACATCTACCTGTTCAAGAACAACACCGACTCCGCCGGCAACTCCTACGGCTGCCACGAGAACTACCTGGTCGGGCGTCACGGCGAGTTCTCCCGGCTGGCGGACGTGCTCATCCCGTTCCTCGTCACCCGGCAGATCGTCTGCGGCGCGGGCAAGGTGCTCCAGACGCCGCGCGGTGCCGTGTACTGCGTGAGCCAGCGCGCCGAGCACATCTGGGAGGGCGTCAGCAGCGCCACCACGCGCTCGCGGCCGATCATCAACACCCGCGACGAGCCGCATGCCGACGCCGAGCGGTTCCGGCGCCTGCACGTGATCGTCGGCGACAGCAACATGTCCGAGACGACGGCGCTGCTGAAGATCGGGACCACGGATCTGGTCCTGCGCATGATCGAGGCCGGCGTGGTCATGCGCGACCTGACCCTGGAGAACGCGATCCGCGCCATCCGTGAGGTCAGCCACGACGTGAGCGGCCGGCGCCGGATCAAGCTCGCGAACGGCCGCGAGGCGAGCGCCCTCGAGATCCAGCTCGAGTACTACGCGAAGGCTCGTGACTTCGTGCAGCGACGCGGCACCGACGAGACAGCGGAGCGCGTCCTCGACCTGTGGGAGCGGACGCTCAAGGCGGTCGAGACCGGCGACCTCGACATGGTCGAGCGCGAGATCGACTGGGTCACCAAGCTCAAGCTGATCGAGCGCTACCGCGCCAAGCATGACCTTCCGTTGTCGTCACCTCGCATCGCGCAGATCGACCTCGCCTACCACGACGTCAGCCGCCGGCGCGGCCTCTACTACCTGCTGGAGCGCAAGGGCGCCGTTGACCGCGTGACGACCGACCTGCGCATCTTCGAAGCCAAGTCCGTGCCACCGCAGACGACGAGAGCGCGGTTGCGCGGCGACTTCATCAAGCGCGCGCAGGAGAAGCGTCGCGACTTCACCGTCGACTGGGTGCACCTCAAGCTCAACGACCAGGCGCAGCGCACCGTCTTGTGCAAGGACCCGTTCCGCGCCGTGGATGACAGGGTCGAAAAGCTCATCGCCTCCATGTAGCGACGATCTTCACCGCTCAGGCCGGAAGAGCCAGCCTCGTGAGTGCGTTTCGGCCACGGAGGACGGTCGCGCCTTCGGGATGCCAGTGCTTGCGCTCTTCGTCGGGGACCAGATCGAGGAGCGATGCGGCGATGAGCAGCCGCTCAGGTCGCTGTTTCGCGAGCTCCGTGAGGCGGGCCGCTTCGTTGACCGCGTCGCCGATGACGGTGTACTCGAAGCGCTCGCGTGTGCCGACGTTGCCGGCCACGACCGTGCCGGCGGAGACGCCGATCGCTGCCGACAGTCCGTGGATGTCGGTCAGCCGGTCACGCAACAGCCGTGCGGCTTGCAGGGCGCAGGCCACGCAGTCGTCCCGGGGCACCGGAGCGCCGAACACGCACAGTGCCGCATCACCTTCGAACTTGTTGACGAAGCCACCACAACGGTCGACGACGTCGACGACCACGCCGAAGAAAGCGTTCAGCGTCCGCACGACCTCGGTCGCGGGGCGCGATGCAGCGAGCTCGGTCGACCCGATGATGTCGACGAACAGCACTGCGGCCTGGGCGGTCTCCCCGCCGAGCCGTACGCCGCGCTCGAGCGCCTGCCGCGCCACGTCGACGCCCACCTGCCGGCCGAAGAGGTCGTGCAGGCGGCGACGCTCACGCAGGCCTTCGACCATGGAGTTGAAGCCGGCCTGCAGCTGCCCGATCTGGCTGCCGTCGTAGACGGGAACCTTGATGTCGAGGCGTTCGTCCTCCACCGCGGCGAGCGCCGAACGCACGGACTCGATCGGGTCGGCGATCGACTTGGCCGCGAACAGGATCGCCAAGGTGCCGCTCACGACGCCGGCGCAGGCCAGGAACACGAGCCCGGCAATGGACAGCTGACGACCGTGGCGGTCGAGACCCATCAGGAGGACGCCGATCAGCGGGATGCCGGTGCCGACCGCCCACGCGATCAGCAGCCGGCTCTTGACGCCGGGGACGTAACAGCCGACCGGCGAGCCGTCCTCGAAGGCGACGGCATTGACCGGCCGGAGGATCCGCTCGGCGGCGAGGTAGGTCAGCCCGCAGGTGGAGATGCCACCGAGGAGGACGGTCGAGGCGACGTCGGACGCGCTCTGCCAGCCGAACTTCGCGTTGATCGGCACGAAGACCAGGAGCGCGCCGACCCACATGCTGAAGTTGATGACGGTCTGGCGAAGGGGGTGGCGGACGACGTACAGGCGGTCGGCGGCTGTCACCGTGCGCGCTTCGAGCATCGCCTGGATCGGGCCGAACGCGCGGGTGGAGAGGACGCAGGCGACCACCATCGAGAACGCCATGTAGACGAACACCGCGACGACGTTCGCGGGGTCGAATCGCTGGTCCCGGGGCAGCACGAAGCTGAGGAAGAGGAACACGACCGCAGCGCCGTCGGCGTTGGCGATGACCATGAACGCGCCGAAGCGCGTCTGCACACGGCGCAGCAACCGCCGCCTGTCCAGGAGATGCGCGGTACCCACGACGGTCGTCGCCGCTGCGGTCACCTCGGGAGTGTCCCACCACCGCGTGCCGACGGCACCCGACGTAGGCGTGCGTTACGTCACAAAAGGGACGCCGCATGCCGGCCCGCCGCGGCACCGGCGAGGAAGTACGCCGGGTCCTCATCGGGTCCCCGGCCCATCGACGACAGTGGCGCGGGCGACGTGTCCAACGCGCCCGGGAGACCGTCGAGGCCGACCTCGACCAGCCGATGCCGCTGGGCGAGCGGGCGGCACGCGGCGCGGATCTCCTCTCCGAAGGCGCCCGGCAGGACGGGTACGACGACATCGGCACGGGCGAGTGCGACCCGGCCGAGAGCCGTCAGCGTGTGATGCGAGACGCCGCGGTGGCGGGGGCGTGGATCGACCTCGCTCACGCGGAGCGCCGCCACGGGGCGCCCGGCCAGGACCCCGGTGGCGTTGACCGCTTCACCGCTGGCCACGCCGCTGAACCCCCAGCGGGTGCCGGTACCGAGGTTGCCCGGCCCCTGCGTGACGACGGCGATGTCCGCGTCGAGAACCCGTCGAGCCGCGAGCAGGCCGCTGTGCACGGTCACGGCCTCGACGTCCCCGCCGAAGGCCTGGCCCACCGTCACCGTGCCGACCAGCCAGTCGGCCTCGGCCAGCGCGTTCACGGTGCGGGACATCCACATCGGCAGCGCGCCGCCGTCGGACATCACGTAGACGACCCGCGCGGAAGGGCGCCGGTCGCGTACCCCAGCGACGATCGGCGCGAGCGCGGAGTGCAGGTCCGCGACCACGACGGGCATGCCGCCGAGGTTGTCCGCGTCCCGCAACATCTCGTGATGTGGTGAGCCCTGCTCGTCCGCAGCCTGCACGGTGACCTGCAACGGCGTGTAGCGCGCCTTCACCACGTGCCCGGCTACGTCGACATCGGCCGGGAGACGGTCCGGCAGCGCGACGACGAGCGCGAAGCCGCCCGTGCCGAGCCCCATCTCGAGGGCGCCGGTGTTGAGCAGGACCCGATCGCCGACCTCCGGGTCACCGACGACCGCGGTGAAGGCCACCGCTGGGACGACCGACGTGCCGACCTCGACGACGAGCTCGACGGCGCCCGGCCTGCGGTCGCCGACCTCGACGACGCGACCGTCCCGCCAGCGGATCACGGCGCGGACACTATCGCCGGCGTGCTGACCCGACGATCGGGGAAGGGAGGGCGTTATGGCTCGCAACACGCGCCGGATGCCGGTGCCCCGTGAGGATGTCTGGGCTGCGTTGAGTGACGGCCGGACCTACGCGACCTGGGTCGTCGGCACCTCCACCATCCGCGACGTCGACGCCCACTGGCCGCAGCTCGGCAGCCGGTTGCACTACCGCGTCGGCCGCGGCCCGCTGCGTCACGACGGGCACACGGAGGTGAAGTCCGTGGATCCCGGACGCTGCCTGGAGCTGGAGGCGCATGCGTGGCCGCTCGGCTCGGTGCGCATCGAGCTGACGCTCCATGACGACGGTGACGGCACCCTCGTCGAGATGGTGGAGCACCCCGCCCGCGGCGCCGCGGCGATGATGCACAACCCTCTCGGCGACGCGCTCCTCAAGCTCCGCAACGTCGAGACCCTGCGCCGGCTGGAGCGTCTCGCTCACCGGTAGATCGCGCGATGCGCACCGCGCACGATGCCGCGGCGCGCGGGCCCGAGCAGGCCGGCGTTGCGCAGCGCTGTTCGGGCCGCGATGCCACCCGGTCCGCCGTGCACGCCCCCGCCGGGGTGCGCGGACGCGGAGGCCAGGTAGAGCCGGTCGACCGGTGTCTCCGACCGGCCGAGGCCCGGCACCGGCCGCCACACCAGCTGCTGGTGGATCGCGGCTGAGCCGCCGTTGAGCGCGCCTCGGAACAGGTTGCGGTCGGCCTGCTGCAGACCGAGCGGACCGTTGACGAAGCGGCCGACGATCCGGTTTCGGAACCCTGGCGCAAAGCGTTCGACCTGCGCCTCGAGGCGATCGACGACGGCCTGGACCTCGCGCTCGTCCCACCTGCCGGTGATGCCGGAGCCGCCCGCGTCGTAGCGCACGGTCTGCGGCACGTGGGTGTACCCCCACGCGGCTTCGGTGCCGGCCGGCGACCGCGTCGGGTCGCTGGTGGTCATCTGGCCGAAGACGATGTACGGCTCGTCCGGTACGGCGCCGACGGCGAGCTGGCTCGTGTAGCGCGTCAACGCGTCGGCGTCTCCGCCGAGGTGCACCGTGCCGGCAAGGGCAGATCGGTCATCCGCCCACGGCACCGGTCCACTCAGCGCCCAGTCGACCTTGACCGTGCCGTTGTCCCACTGGAAGCGACGCAGGTCGTCGAGCATCCGCGCCGGCAGATGTTCCGGCGCGACCATCGCTCCGAACAGCTGTGGCGCGTCGACCGCTGCCAGGACCGCTCGATCGGCGACGTACTCCGTCCCGTCAGTGCTTCGCACTCCGACCGCTCGACCGCTGCGCACGATGACCTCGTCGACGGGGCGGTCACACTCGAGCCGTCCGCCGCGAGCCAGCAGACGTGACACCAGGGCGTCGGTCAGCGCCTGAGCGCCGCCGACAGGGACGGGGTAGCCGCCGGTCTGGCCGAGCATGCAGAGCAACCAGCCGAAGATCGCCGCGCCGCTGGAGTCGGGACCGAGATCGGTGTGCAACGCGTTGCCTGCCAACAGGGCAGTCGCTCCCGCACCGTTGAAGTTCTCCTCCGACCACCGTCGCAGCGGCATGGTCGCGAAGCGCGCGAACCGCAGCGCGTCGGCGGTGCCCAGCGTGCGCAGCAGCCGAACCGCGGGTGCCACCGGCGGAAACGGCCGGAACAGCGCGACGACGAGGTCGTCCCGGATTCGCTCGAACTGCGCGACGATCGCGCGCCACGCGTCGCCATCACCCGGCGCGAACGCGTCCAGTGAGGCCGCGGTGACCTCGATCTCCCGCGACAGGGTCACCACACGGCCGTCTCGGAGCGGATGCGCGACCACCAGCGGCGCGTGCGCCCACGACAGGCCCCATTGCGCGAGGTCGAGGGCAGCGATCTCCGACGAGGCGGCCGCGAGCGGATAGAAGGCGCTGAACAGATCGTTGACGAAACCCGGGGCGGTCACCTCGGCCGAGCGGACCGCGCCTCCTGGCCGGTCGCCGGCCTCGAGGACCACGACCGACCAGCCGGCGTCGACCAGGATGTTGGCGGCAACGAGCCCGTTGGGACCCGCGCCGACCACGACTGCATCCGTCACGACGCAGACCTCCCCGTCGCGGCACCGGGGAACACCAGACCGGCCGTTGTAGCGTGCGCGGCATGGCGGCGAGGCGCACGGAACGACTGCTCAACCTCGTGATCTGCCTGCTGCACACCAGGTCCTTTCTCACCGCCGAACGGATCCGTGAGCTGGTCGCCGGCTACGACGAGGCGCCCACGGACGACGCCTACAAGCGGATGTTCGAGCGTGACAAGGAAGACCTGCGCGACCTCGGCATCCCTCTCGAGACTGGCACCAACAGCGCCTTCGACGACGAACCGGGTTACCGGATCGCCCGTCGCGACTACGCGCTGCCGGAGATCACGCTCGAACCGGCGGAGGCAGCGGCTGTCGGCCTGGCCGCCCGGATGTGGTCGTCCGCGTCCATGGGGGAGGCGGCGACCCGGGCCCTGCGCAAGCTCGAAGCGGCCGGTGTCGAGATCACGCCGCTGCCGGAGGGGCTGCAGCCACGGCTCGAGATCAGCGGCGCGGCCTTTCCGGCGCTGGCGGAGGCCGTGCACGACGGGCGAGTGGTGCAGTTCGACTACCGCACCCCGGGCGCGGCCGACTCCGCGCGACGCACCGTCGAGCCGTGGGGTGTCGTCTGGTGGCACGGCAGGTGGTACTTCGTCGGTCACGACCGTGACCGCGAGGCGATCCGGGTGTTCCGGCTCTCACGCATCGACGGCGACGTCGTCGCGGTGGGATCGCCCGGGGCGGTTCACCGGCCGGAAGAAGTCGACCTCGCGACGATCGTCGCGGCCTACGACGCCGCGTCACCCGCGTCGATCGCGCAGGTGAGAGTCCGGGTCGGTCGCTGCCTCGGGCTGCGCAAGGCCGCGGTCAACACCAGCCGGGTCGACGACGACTGGGATCGCGTCGAGGTCACCTTCCACGACCCGGCCAGGCTGGCCGACGACGTGCTGCCGTACGGCGCCGACGCCGTGGTCGAGGAACCGGCGGAGGCGGTCGAAGCAGTCGTCTCCCGGCTGCGCGCGCTCACGGGAGTGCCGGTATGAGCGGCGCCACCGACCACCTGCCGCGACTGCTTGCGCTCGTGCCCTGGCTGCTCGCTCATCCCGACACGCCGGTCGCCGACGTCGCGCGACAGTTCGGCATCACCGAGAACCAGGTCCGCGCCGACGTCAACCTGCTCTGGATGTGTGGCCTTCCCGGTTATGGGCCCGGCGACCTGATGGACGTCGTCTGGGACGAGGACCGCGTCACGCTGTCCAACGCCGACACGATCGCCCGGCCCTTGCGCCTGACCGTCGACGAGGCGCTCGCGCTGGTCGCGGCTTTGCGCACGCTGCTCGGAGTCCCTGGTCTCGTCGACACCGTCGCCGTCGAACACGCGTTGGCCAAGCTCGAGGCAGCCGCCGGGGGAGCGGTCGACGCCGACGACGTCGCGGTGGCGCCCGACACCGTGACCGACCCTGTCGTCGTCTCGACGGTTGCTGACGCGATCGCCGCGGGCCGCAGGTTGCGGCTTCGCTACTGGGTGCCCGCTCGCGACGAGGCGACCGAGCGTGACGTCGACCCGTTGCGCATGTTCACCGCCGACGGGGCGGCGTACCTCGTGGGGTGGTGTCACCGGGTCCGCGACCTGCGCACGTTCCGGCTCGACCGCGTGCTCGATCTCGACCGGCTGGACGACGCCGTCGACGTTCCCGCCGATGTTCGCCAACGAGCGCTCGACGCCGGCACCTTCACGCCGGCGCCGGAGGACCGGCTCGTGACCTTGGAGCTCGACCCGCCGGCCCGCTGGGTCGCCGACTACTACCCGTGCGAAGAGATCGACGAGCGGCCGGACGGCGGAGTCGTCGTCAAGTTGCGGGCCCGCGACGATGCTTGGGTGCGGCGGGTGGCGCTCGGCGTCGCCGGCTACGGGCGGGTGACCGATCCGCCGGAGGTGGCGGCGGATGTCCGAGATGCCGCTAGCCGGGCGCTAGCGGGCTACGGCCAGGCGGCATCAAAGAACTAGTCCGCTCCAAGGATCGTCCGAAATATCCCGTCAAGCATTTGGCCTGTGCTGCCGAACTGATCAGCACGCGACAAGAAGCGTGACGGAAGGGGATGGCGGCATGACCACCATCAAGGCCTCGTGCCCCGCCTGCGGAGAGGTCGAGCTGACCAGCTCCGACATCACGCTGCGTGTCTGCAACCACGCGCCGCTCAGCTACTACGCGTTCTTGTGCCCCGGCTGCCGTGACGAGGTCCGCAAGCCGGCCGACGACCACATCGTCTCCCTGCTGATGTCCGGCGGCGTCCGCGCCCAGGTCTGGGAGGTCCCGGCCGAGGCTCTCGAGCCCAAGCCCGGCCCGTCGCTCAGCTACGACGACCTGCTCGACTTCGTGCTCCAGCTCGGCCGCGACGACATGCTCGCCGCCCGCGCGACCGCCGGCGCCCACCGCTAGCGACTAGCCTGTCCCACCGTGTGGTGGGTCCTTCTGTACGTCGCCCTCGGCGTGCTCAGCATCGCCATGCTCGCTCTGCTCACGCTGCGCCTCTGGCGCCAGGTCCGTCAGCTCGGCCGCGATGTCGCCGCCGCGGGCGACCGGATCAACGCCGCCATGACGGAGATCGAGCAGATCTCCGCAACCCGCCGATGAGCGTGCACGGGGGCCGAGCGGGGCACGGTATCGACGTACACTGGGGCAACCCGTGCGGAAGGACATCCTGATGGGCGAGTTCAGCCCGTGGCACCTGCTCATCCTGGCTGCCGTGTTCGTTCTGCTGTTCGGGGCCAAGAAGCTGCCGGACGCTGCGCGCTCGATGGGCAAGTCGCTGCGGATCTTCAAGACCGAGATCAAAGGCCTGCACGACGATGACCAGCCCGCGCAGCCCGCTGCCCGGCCGGCGGAGCCGCAGCAGCTCACGGCCGCTCCCGGGGCCCCGAGCGTCGAGCAGCAGACGCCGGCCTCCGCCATCGGCGACAACGTCGACGGTCGCTGACCGCCCGTCCTCCCGGAGGGGATGACCGCGGTGGCGCGGACGGCACGCGTCCACTCGCCCGACGAGGCGCGCATGACGCTCACGGAGCATCTGCGCGAGCTTCGCCGGCGCATCGTCATTGCCTCGATCGCGATCATCGTCGGCACGCTCGTCGCGTTCGTCTTCCACACGCACATCCAGAAGGTCGTCACGGGGCCTTACTGCTCGCTGCCCGCGCGCTACCACAACCTGACCGGCAACAAGTGCACCCTGATCGTCACCGGCATCCTCGATCCGTTCACCGTCACGTTGCGCCTGTCCCTTTATGCGGGCTTGCTGATCTCCGCCCCGGTGTGGCTCTGGCAGCTGTGGCGGTTCGTCACGCCGGGGCTTTATGCCCGAGAGCGGCGGTGGGCGGTTGTCTTCGTCGGCGGCTCGTCCGTGCTGTTCTGTGCCGGCGCCGTCGTGGCCTACTACACGATGCGCAACGGTCTGCACTTCCTGCTGGGGTTCGCGAGCGGCGGCATCGGCGCGTTGCCGAGCTTCACGAGCTATCTCTCGTACTTCACCGCGATGATCCTGGTGTTCTCGCTGTCGTTCGAGTTCCCACTCGCGATCATCATGCTCAACCTGGTCGGTGTGCTCTCGGCGGAACGCCTGCGTCGATGGACGCGCGGCATTCTGTTCGGCATCTTCGCCTTCGCCGCCGTCGCGACCCCCACTCAGGACCCGTTCACGATGCTGGCGCTGGCCGTGCCGATCAGCCTTCTGTTCTTCGGGGCCTACGGTGTGGCGGTGGTCCACGACCGGAGGGTCGCGCGTCGCGGCGACACGTCGCCCTACGCGCATCTCGCTGACGACGAGCTGTCGCCGATCGACGACGAGGAGCCGGTGTCGCCGTGAGTTCTGTCGCACTGCTGGTCAACCCGACCGCTGGCAAAGGGCGTGCCGCCGGCGTCGTGGCGTCAGTGGTCGAGCGGTTGCGTGCCGGCGGAGCCGACGTGGCGATCCTGATCGGTCGTGATGTCGAGCACGCCAAGAGCCTTGCGCGAACGGCGATCGACGACGGTGTCGACGCGGTGGTGGCGCTCGGTGGCGACGGCATGGTCCATCTCGCGTTGAATGTCGTTGCCGGCACACCGACGCCGCTCGGCATCATTCCCGCGGGCACCGGCAACGACCTCGCCACCCACTTGGGCCTGCCGACGAAAGACCCCGTTGCCGCGGCGGGGGTCATCGCCGAGAAGCTCGCCGCTCACGATGCGCGTCCGATGGACGCCGTACGAGTCGGGGACAAGTGGTTCGGCTGTGTGCTCGGTGCCGGGTTCGACTCCCGGGTCAACGACCGTGCCAACCGGATGACCTGGCCCAAGGGTCGCCGACGCTACGACATTGCGATGATCGCCGAGCTCCGCGTCTTCAAGCCGCTCCCGTTCGTGATCGAGCTCGACGGCGAGAAGCTCGAGACCGAAGCGATGCTGGTCGCTCTGGGCAATGCACGGTCGTATGGCGCCGGCATGAAGGTCTGCCCGGACGCCTCTCTCGACGACGGGCTGCTCGACGTCACGATCATCGGTCCACTGTCGAAACCGGAGTTCCTGAAGACGTTTCCGCGTGTCTTCAAGGGCACCCACGTCACGCATCCGGCGGTCACGTGCCGCAAGGCGAAGGTCGTCTCCCTGTCGTCGCCCGGTGTGACGGCGTACGCCGACGGCGAGTTCCTCGCCGACCTGCCGATCACGTGTGAAACGGTGCCCGGCGCCGTCCAGGTCCTGGCCTGACCGGCACGTAGCCTGGTCGCATGGCCAGCCCCGCGGAGCGGTACACCGCGGCCCGGCGGCGCAGCCACCATCCGGCGCTCCGTGCGTTCGCCGAGGGCTACGACTTTCCGTTCGACGAGTTCCAGCAGCAGGCGTGCGAGGCGCTCGAGGACGGCCACGGTGTGCTGCTGGCGGCGCCGACCGGCGCGGGCAAGACGATCGTCGGCGAGTTCGCGGCTCATCTCGCGCTGGGCAACGGCGGCAAGTGTTTCTACACGACACCGATCAAGGCGCTTTCGAACCAGAAGTACCACGACCTGGTTCTGCGGCACGGCGCCGCCAACGTAGGCCTGCTGACCGGCGACAACGCGGTCAACGGCGACGCGCCGGTCGTCGTCATGACGACCGAGGTCTTGCGCAACATGCTCTACGCGCAGTCACCGGCTCTTCGCGGGCTCGCCTACGTCGTCATGGACGAGGTGCACTATCTCGCCGACCGCTTTCGTGGAGCGGTCTGGGAGGAAGTGATCCTGCACCTACCCGACCGGGTGACGCTGGTCTCGCTGTCAGCGACCGTCAGCAACGCAGAGGAGTTCGGCGACTGGCTCCAGGAGGTGCGTGGCGACACGACGGTCATCGTCGAGGAACTCCGCCCCGTGCCGCTCTGGCAGGAAGTGCTTGTCGGTCGACGGCTCTACGACCTGTTCGTCGACGATGCGCAGGAAAGCGTCAACCCTGCACTGACCCGGCTCGCCGGTGAGGAGGCCCGATTCGCGCGGGTCAATCTCGAGCAGCGACCGCCCCGTGGTGGTCGACGACCGCCACGAAGTCGTGTGGACGTGCCGAGTCGCCCTGAGGTCGTCGAGACGCTCGACCGCGCCGGCTTGTTGCCCGCGATCGTCTTCGTCTTCAGCCGCAACGGCTGCGACGCAGCCGTCCGCCAATGTCTGCGCAGTGGACTGCGGCTCGCCGAGCCACCCGAACGCCGTCGGATCCGCGACGTGTTGGACGAACGCGTCGTCAACATTCCCGACGAGGACCTTGCGGTTCTCGGTTTCGGTGACTTCTCCGACGCGTTGCAGCGAGGCATTGCCTCACATCACGCCGGCATGCTGCCGATCTTCAAAGAGATCGTCGAGCAGCTGTTCAGCGAGGGCCTCGTGAAGGTGGTGTTCGCGACCGAGACGCTTGCGCTCGGCATCAACATGCCGGCCCGCAGCGTCGTGCTGGAGTCTCTGGTCAAGTGGAACGGCGAAGCGCACGTCGACCTGTCGCCGGGGGAGTACACCCAGCTGACCGGCCGCGCCGGTCGGCGCGGGATCGACGTCGAGGGACACGGCGTGGTGCTGTGGACCCCCGGTTTCGATCCGAAGCACGTCGCCGGTCTGGCATCGACCCGCACGTATCCGCTGCGCTCCAGCTTCCGGCCGTCGTACAACATGGCCGTCAACCTCGTGGACTCCCTGGGTCGGCATGACGCCCGTGAGCTGCTGGAGCAGTCGTTCGCACAGTTTCAGGCCGACCGCGCGGTTGTCGGGCTCGCCCGACAGCTGCGCCGCAACGAGGAAGCACTCGACGGCTACCGCGAGTCGATGCACTGTCATCTCGGGAACTTCGAGGAGTACGCCGGGCTGCGCCGTGCTCTCAAGGATCGAGAGGCATCGCTCGCACGCGAAGGCGCCGCGCAACGGCGAGCGGCTGCGGCGCAGTCGCTCGAACGACTGCACGTCGGTGACGTGATCCGCGTCCCGGCCGGTCGTCGCCCTGGTCTCGCCGTCGTCATCGACCCCCATGGTGGCGGTAGCGCGGGTGACCCGCATCCCGTCGTGCTGACGGGGGAGCGTCAGGTGAAGCGGCTGTCCGTCGTCGACTTCCCGACTCCGGTCGAGACGTTGACCCGCGTGCGACTGCCGAAGGGTTTCAACCCGCGGTCGCCGCAGTCGCGTCGCGACCTGGCGGCGACTGTTCGCAACCTCGGGCTCGAGGCAGCGGCCGGCCGGCCGAAGCGCGACCGGTCGGCGGCCGCGGATGACACCGAGATCGCTCGGTTGCGGGCGGCGATCCGGCAGCATCCGTGTCACGGATGCGCAGATCGCGAAGAGCATGCCCGCTGGGCCGAGCGGCACGACCGGCTCCGCCGCGACACCGACCAGCTCGAGCGCCGGGTCGAGAGCCGCACCAACACGATCGCCCGGATGTTCGACCGGGTCTGCAGCATGCTCGAAAGCCTCGGTTACCTCACCGGTGACGCGGTCACTCCCGCCGGTCGCACCCTCGCCAGGATCTACTCGGAGGCCGACCTCGTCATCGCCGAGGCGCTCCGCACCGGCATGTGGGATGACCTCGATGCCGCGGAGCTCGCCTCCGTCTGCTCGGCGCTGGTCTACGAGGCGCGTCGTGACGATGACCCGACGCCGCGGTTGCCTTCCGGCCGGGTGCGCACGGCACTCACCGACCTCTCGCGCCTGTGGGCGTCGCTCAAGTCTGCCGAACGCGACGCGCACCTCGACTTCCTGCGCGAGCCCGACGCCGGTTTCGCCTGGGCGGCCTGGCGGTGGGCCCGGGGCGAACCGCTCGACCAGGTCCTCCTCGACACCGGGCAGGCGCCCGGTGACTTCGTGCGCTGGATGAAACAGCTCATCGACCTACTCGACCAGATCGTCGACGCAGCTGCCCCCGAGTCGTCTGTCGGCAAGACCGCCCGCATCGCCGTCGTCGCCGTACGACGGGGTGTCGTCGCCTACTCCGGCGTGACCTGAGCGACTGCCGCGAGCAGGCGGTTGAGCGCCGACTCCAGCCCCCACCGGTCGGACAGCTCCAGCAGGGCCTCCGCGTCGCGCGGCGCGGCATGCAGCCGATCGTCGAAGTCCGGCATCGGCACGTCACACACGACGCGGACGACGGCCGGCGCACGCTTCAGGTAGTCGTCGGCAGCGAGCACCTTCGCGCGCGCACCGGCGGGAAAACCCGCGTCCGCTCCAGTGGCGGCTGCATCGATGATCGCCTCGACGTCGCCGAACTTCGTCACGAGCGCCGCCGCCGTCTTCTCGCCGACACCGGCGACTCCGGGGAGACCGTCCGACGGATCACCGCGCAGGATCGCGAGCTCGGCGTAGCCGCGTCCGGGGATGCCGTACTTCGCGGCGACCGCCGCCTCGTCCCATGCCTCGGCCTTGCCGACAC
>DASSKP010000079.1:0-34651 GCA_035690365.1 Mycobacteriales bacterium | reverse complement strand
GTTGTCGATCGCGGTCGGCAGGTCCAGGAACGCCGGAACCCACCGGTCGCTCGCACCGAGCTCCGCGGCGCGCTCGATCGCTGCCGGGGAGAACAGGCCGAACCAGATGCCGCCGTCCGAGGCGAAGCACTTCTGCGGCGCGAAGTAGTAGACGTCGCTCTCGGTCAGGTCGACCGGCAGGCCACCGGCACCCGACGTCGCGTCGATGAGCACGAGGGCGTCGTCGTCGATGCCCTCCGGCCGCTGGACCCGGACCATGACGCCCGTCGACGTCTCGTTGTGCGGCCAGCAGTAGGCGTCAATCCCTTGCTCGGCTCTCGCCGCTGCCGGCGTACCGGGGTCGGCCTTGATCACCGACGGGTCACCGAGATGAGGAGCGGCGGCGGCCGCCTGGGCGAACTTCGCCGAGAACTCGCCGAACGACAGATGTTGCGAACGCTGCTCGATGAGGCAGAACGTCGCGATGTCCCAGAACGTCGTCGCCCCGCCGTTGCCGAGCATCACCTCGTAGCCGTCCGGGAGCGAGAACAGCGACGCCAAGCCCTCGCGTACCCGTCCGACCACCGACTTCACGCCGGCCTGGCGGTGCGAGGTGCCCAGGTACGACGCTCCGGTGGAGGCCAGCGCTGCGAGCTGCTCCGTCCGCACCTTCGACGGCCCGGAGCCGAAGCGTCCGTCCCGCGGGCGCAGGTCGGCTGGGATCACGAGATCAGGCGTCGTCACCCACTCACCCTAGGCGTTGCCCGGCCGCGGATCGAGCGCGATTGCCGCCGATCCGCAGCAGCGCGCGCTGCGAAGAACTCCTCGGACCCAGCCCCTGACCCCGAAGGAGTTCTCATGTCCAGCTACGCGGACCGCGGCGCCGGTGAGCACAGCGCCCTCCAGACCGCCGCGCTGCTCGTCGGCGCCGTCTTCCTGGCCGTCGGCGTCCTCGGCTTCGTGCCCGGCATCACCACGCACTACGGCGACATGAGCGGCGCCGGCCGCGACTCGATGGCCAAGCTGCTCGGCGTCTTCCAGGTATCCGTCCTCCACAACATCGTCCATCTGCTGTTCGGCTTCATCGGCATCGCCCTCTCGCGCGCGAACGCCACCGCCCGCTCCTTCCTCGTCGGCGGCGGCATCGTCTACCTCGTGCTGTGGATCTACGGTCTTGCGATCGACCTGCACAGCTCCGCCAACTTCGTGCCGGTCAACACCGCCGACAACTGGCTGCACTTCCTCCTCGGCGCCGGCATGGTCGCCCTCGGCGTTGCGCTCGGCAAGCGGTCAGCTGCAGCAGTGGCGGCCTGAGAGGAGTTCAAGCGTCGTCCCATCGCGCGACGCGAAGTGCCGCCGACCAAGATCGTTGCGTTCTCTGCTGGCCGAACCGACCGAATGAGACCAGCCGAGTCCGCAATGATCACCCGTCCCGGCCCACCGCACCAGGTCCGACGGGGACCGGAGGAGGGCGGGCTACCGCGCGAGACGAAGGAAGCCTCAGACCTTGGGGATCGAGCCGTAGCCCTCGACGGCATCGACCCCGCGGTTGGCCGGGCCGACGTACTTGGCGGACGGCCGGATGAGCCGGCCGGTGCGCTTCTGCTCGAGGATGTGCGCGCTCCAGCCCGCGACGCGCGCGCACGCGAACATCGACGTGAACATGTGCGCGGGAACCTCGGCGAAGTCGAGGACGACTGCCGACCAGAACTCGACGTTGGTGGCGAGCACGCGGTCGGGGTAGCGCTCCTTGAGCTCGGCGAGCGCCGCCTGCTCGAGTGCGTCCGCGATCTCGACGCGAGGCGATCCGAGCTCCTTCGCCGTACGACGAAGGACGCGAGCGCGCGGGTCTTCAGCGCGGTAAACGCGGTGACCGAAGCCCATCAACCGCTGCTTGGAGTCGAGCAGCCGCTTGACGTAGCGGCGGGCGTCGCCTTCCTCGGCAACCTCGTCGAGCATCTTCAGCACGCGGGAGGGCGCGCCGCCGTGCAGCGGGCCCGAGAGCGCACCGATCGCGCCGGAGAGGCAGGCCGCGACGTCGGCGCCGGTCGAGGCGATGACGCGCGCGGTGAACGTGGAGGCGTTCATGCTGTGCTCGGCCGCGGACACGAAGTAGGCGTCGACGGCCTTCACGTGCGCCGGGTCGGGCTCACCGCGCCAACGGACCATGAAGCGCTCGACGATCGTGTCGCTCTCGTCGATGCGCTTCTGGGGGACCATCGGCTGGCCGAGACCGCGAGCGGACTGCGCGACGAACGACATCGCCGTGACGGAGCACCGGGCCAGGTCGTCGCGCGCCTGCTGGTCGTCGATGTCGAGCAGCTGCTCGAGGCCCCATGCCGGGGCCAGCGTCGCGAGCGCGCTCTGCACGTCGACGCGGATGTCACCGGAGTGCACCGGGACCGGGAAGGGCTCGGCGGGCGGCAGGCCCGGGGCGAAACGACCGTCGACGAGAAGGCCCCAGACGTTGCCGTAGGACACGCGTCCGACGAGGTCCTCGATGTCGACGCCGCGGTAGCGAAGGGCCGAGCCCTCCTTGTCGGGTTCGGCGATCTCGGTCTCGAAGGCGATGACGCCTTCCAGACCGGGCTTGAACACAGTCTCGTCCGCCATTGCGAGTGCGTCTCCTCGTGCGGTGGCAGGGATCACTGCCCGTGGACCGCGGGTACTGGGCTGCGGTGACCTCATTGTCCCCCGCAACGGGGCGCCTGAGACAGTCAGGGTGATGGATCGTCCCGCCGACCCCGCCCGGATCTCCCAGGCGGACCTCGCCGCGATGCGCAGCGAGTACGCGGATGCCGGACTCACCGAGGACGGCGTACCTCCCCACCCGGTGCTGCTCTGGCACGAGTGGCTCGCGGCCGCCCGGGACGCCGCGCTCGCCGAGGTCAACGCCATGGTGCTGTCGACCGTGGACGGCGCCGGTGCGCCGAGCAGCCGGATGGTGCTGTGCAAGTACGCCGACGAGGCGGGATTCGTCTTCTACACGAACTACGACTCGCGCAAGGCCGCCGAGATCGACGCCAACCCGCAGGTGAGCCTGCTCTTTCCGTGGCACCCGCTCGGGCGGCAAGTGCGCGTCGAGGGGGTGGCTGCTCGCGTCGCCGAGGAGGAGTCGGCGTCGTACTTCGCCACCCGCCCGCGCGGTGCCCAGATCGGCGCGTGGGCGAGTCACCAGTCGTCCGTCATCCAGTCGCGCGCGGATCTCGAGCGGGACGTCGCTGCCGTCGTCGAACGGTTCGGCGAGGGCGACGTGCCGCTGCCTCCGCACTGGGGCGGCTATCGCGTACGGCCCGAGCGGGTGGAGTTCTGGCAGGGCCGTCCGGACCGGCTGCACGACCGGCTGCGCTACGTCCGCGCCCCCGACCGCTGGCGGATCGAGAGACTGTCGCCGTGAGCGACCGGCATGGCTGAGGCGCCCACGGAGACGGTCGAGGCGCCGCCGGCGCGACTGTCGCGCTGGCGACGGATCGCCGCGGACACGACCCCGCTCCGGGAGAGTGCGGACTATCGCCGCTGGTGGGCGGGCTACTCGCTGTCGTTCACCGGCACCCAGCTCACGCAGTTCGCGATCCCGCTGCAGGTCTACGCGATCACGCACTCATCGCTGTACGTCGGCCTCGTCGGGCTGGTCGTCGTGGGGCCGCTCGTGGTCCTGGGCCTGTTCGGCGGGGCGATCGCCGACGCGGTGGATCGCCGCCGGCTGACTCTCATCACCGGCAGTGTGCTCATGGCGCTGTCGACGCTGCTGGCTGTCCTAGCCGCGGCCGGCGTGCACCGTCTGTCGCTGCTCTACGTCATTGCCGGCGTACAGGGCGCGTTCAGTGCCACGGACTCGTCAGCCCGTGGTGCGATCCTCCCGAGGTTGGTGCGACGCGAGATGCTGCCGTCGGCGAACGCGCTGGGACAGCTCGGCTTCCAGACCGGCCTCTCGGCCGGGCCCCTGCTCGGCGGCGTGCTCGTCGGCAGCCTCGGGTTCGCGTGGGCCTACGGACTCGATGCGCTGTCGTTCGTCGCGGTGCTCTATGCGATCTGGCGGCTACCCGCGATGCCGCCCGAGGGCGGCGGCAGCCGGGCCGGCGTCGCGTCGGTGCTGGAAGGCCTGCGCTTCCTCGGTCCGCGCAAGAACCTGCTGATGACGTTCCTCGTCGACATCAACGCGATGGTCTTCGGCATGCCGCGGGCGCTCTTCCCGGCGATCGGGGTGACGTGGTTCCACGGTGGCGCGGGCACCGTCGGCCTGCTCGCCGCGGCACCCTCCCTGGGGGCGCTTCTCGGCGCGATGACGTCGGGGTGGGCGGCGCACGTCCGCCGGCAGGGTCTTGCGGTGCTGGTGTCGGTGGTGATCTGGGGCGGGTCGATCGCACTCTTCGGGTTCACCCGGACGTTGTGGGTCGCCCTCGTCCTGCTGGGCATCGCCGGCGCCGCCGACATGGTCAGCGCGATCTTCCGGAACACGATCCTGCAGGTCGCGACCCCGGACTCGCTGCGGGGTCGACTCCAGGGCGTCTTCATCGTGGTGGTGACCGGCGGACCACGGATCGGGGACGTCGAGGCCGGCTCGGTGGCCGCGGCGTTCGGGACCCAGATCTCGGTCGTCACCGGCGGCCTGGCCTGCGTCGCGGGAGTGGGAATCCTGGCCGCGATGTTCCCGTCGTTCGCGCGCTACGACGGCGAGGATCCGGTGCCCTGACCGACCTGCGAGAATTACCCCATGTCCTCCTATGAGCTCCGGTACGACGACGAGTCGCTGCCTCTCGAGACCGTCGACGGCACTGAGCCACCGTTCGGCGTACACATCGGCAAGCTGCTCTCCACGACCGGCCGGGTGACGTTCGACCCCGGCTACGGCAACACCGCGCCTTCGGTGTCGGCCATCACGTTCATCGACGGTGACGCCGGCATCCTGCGCTACCGCGGATATCCGATCGAGCAGCTGGCGGAGAGCTCGACGTTCCTCGAGACGTCGTACCTTCTGATCTGCGGCGAGCTGCCGACGAAGGAGCAGCTGGCGGACTTCGAGCAGCGGATCAAGACGCACACGCTCCTGCACGAGGAGTTCAAGAGCTTCTTCGCCGGGTTCCCGCGCGACGCGCACCCGATGCCGGTGCTCGCGTCGGCGGTGAGCGCGCTGTCGACCTTCTACCAGGACAGCCTCGACCCCTTCGACGAGGAGCACGTCGAGCAGTCGACCGTTCGTCTGCTCGCGAAGGTGCCGACGATCGCCGCCTACGCCTACAAGAAGGCGGTCGGCCAGCCGCTGCTCTATCCCGACAACTCGCTCGGGTACGTCGAGAACTTCCTGCGCATGTGCTTCGGCGTGCCGGCGGAGCCCTACGAGGTCGATCCCGAGGTCGCGAAGGTTCTCGACATGCTGTTCATCCTGCATGCCGACCACGAGCAGAACTGCTCGACGTCGACGGTGCGGATGGTCGGCTCGTCGCACGCCAACCTGTTCGCGTCGATCTCCGCCGGCGTCAACGCCCTGTTCGGTCCACTGCATGGTGGCGCCAACCAGGCCGTCCTGGAGATGCTCGAAGGCATCCAGGCCGACGGCGGCGATGTTGCGGCGTTCGTCCGGCGGGTCAAGGACAAGGAGCCGGGCGTCAAGCTCATGGGCTTCGGTCACCGTGTCTACAAGAGCTTCGACCCGCGCGCGGCCGTCGTGAAGAAGGCAGCCCGTGACGTGCTCGAGAAGATGAACAAGCCCGACCCGCTGCTCGACCTCGCGATGCAGCTCGAGGAGGTCGCGCTCGCCGACGACTACTTCGTCGAGCGCAAGCTCTACCCGAACGTCGACTTCTACACCGGAGTCATCTACAAGGCGATGGGCTTCCCGACCCGGATGTTCACCGTGCTGTTCGCCCTCGGCCGGTTGCCGGGCTGGATCGCGCAGTGGCGGGAGATGATGGCCGACCCGTCGACGAAGATCGGTCGGCCGCGCCAGGTCTACACCGGTCCCGGCGAGCGCAAGTACGTCGCCATCGGCGAACGCTAGGGGTCTCCGCAAGATTGCCCGGCGTCGTCACCGGGCAGAGTTGGCCCATGCGAAAACGACGGTTGGGACTGCTCGCATCGGCCGTGGCGTTCGCCCGTAGCGAGCGCGGTCAGCGCATGATCGCCGACGCCCGTCGGAAGTACGACACTCCCGCGAACCGCGCGAGGGTCGGCCAGGCCATCGGCAACCTTCGCCACCGGTCGACCGGCGGCCCGACCGTACGCCGCCCCCGCTAAGGGTCCTTACGTCAGCACGTGGGGCACCTATAGGTGCCTCAGCCGCTGATCCAAGGCCGAGTGTCGGGGACGGCTACTGGACGATGAGCTTGCCCTTCATGCCCGGGTGGAGCGTGCAGAGGAACGAGTAGGTGCCGGGCTTCAGGGAGCTGACGCCGAGCACCTCTTCGCTCTCGCTCAGGCCGATGAGCGACGAGTAGAACAGCGGGCACTGGTGCTTGCGGAACTGCCGGCACCACTTCGCCTTGCCGCTTCTCAGCGACATGTGATCCGACGCGACGTCCTGCACGACGTTGTGTCGCACGACGTCGAAGTTGGCGTACTGCAGCTTGCCACCCTTCTGCATCACCATGAACGGCGTCGCATAGCCGTAGGACTGCGCCTGCGGGAGCGAGATGACCGATGACTCGGCGCTCGGCGCCGCCGCGGTCGAAGACGCTGAGCGCGACCCCGGCAGGGCCAGGCCGGGTCGATAGGCGATGACGTAACCGTTCGGAAGGCCGGTCATGCCGATCGCGGCGTAGACGGTGTGCCGGGCGATGGCCACTCCACCCCAGCTAGCGGCGATGCCACCGTCGCCGGCGACGTCCGCGCCCATCCAGTGGTGCAGAAGCGGGAGGCCGGTCGCGCCGTCGTAGGCGTCGAGGAACCCGCTGAGCCCGACGGTGTAGACGATGCCGTCCGCGGTCGAGACCGGGTTGCCCCAATGCGCGCCGTCGCCGATCGGCATCAGCCAGTTGGGCAGACCGCTCGCTCGGTTGAGTGACCACAGATAGCCCCCCACGGTGACCGGACCGTAGACGTTCGCGCCGTCGTATGCCGTCGAGCCGACGATCCCGCCGACCGAGCTCGGCGGACCGACCGGCGTCTGCCAGACGCCCTTCATCGTGCGGCCGTCGATGAGGTGGTAGTAGCCGGACTTCTGGCCGGCGCCGACCAGCACCCGGTTGCCGGTGCGGATCAGGTTGGGTGACGCGCCGAAGTCCAGGTCGAGGTCAGCGCACGAACCTGCGCCGGTCGGGTAGTACGGCGCGGGGTTGCCGGGGATGTCGACGCAAGGCGCGCCCTGGAAGGCCGTCGTGTAGGTCTCGGGCGTTCCGTCGTAGTGGCCGATGATGTCGCCGAACGTGCGGCTGTGCCGGTCGAGGTCGACCTTGATGACCGCGTCGGCGTACTTCGCCGGCACGTTCTCATGGAACGGGTTGCCGGTGCCGACGTAGGCGACCTTCGCCCTGGTGTCGACCGCTGGCGTGGACCAGACGGTCGCGCCGCCCTGCTTGGCGTTCTTCGCCGGCGGCTGGACGGTGTAGACCTTCTTCAGGATGCGTCCGGCGTGCGAGCCGCGCGTCTCGATCAGCACGTACGCACCCTGGAACGCGTAGCGCTCCGGTTCGGCGGACAGTTCCGCCGAGCCGCCCGAAACGCCTTCGAACAGCACGCCGTCGAAGACGACCGGGCTGCCGTACGCGTCGGCGCCGTTCTGCTGGTCGGTGATCGACTTCCAGCGCACCTTGCCGGTGCTCTGGTCGAGCGAGACGACGTAGGGCTTGCCGGTGGCGCCGACAGCGACGAAGACCTGGCCCTCGGCCACGGTCGGCGACGAGGTGATCTCGTTCCCGTCCTTGTCGACCTTGGTCGACCAAACCTTCTGTCCGGTGTCCGCGTTGACGGCGAAGACCCAGCCCGTCGTCGACCCGATGTACATGCAGCCACCGGCGATGACGGGTGTGCCGGTGAAGTCGCCGTCGCCCCCGCCCTGCGACGCGGAGAACGCCCACGCCTTCGTCAACGTCGGCACGACCGTCGTCGTCAGTGTCTTCTCGTCCGGCTGCGAGCGCGTGTTGGCGGCGTCATGGCCGTACGACGTCCAGTCGCCCCCGGGCTTCGACGCAGAGGCACACGAGGCGGGTCGCGCCGCGGCGCCGGCTGACGTGAGAGCACCGGCGGCAGGGGCGACGAGAGCGACCGCGGCCATGACCGGTAGCCAGCGGCGCGACCCGAGCATCAGGACACCTCGATCTTGCTGAAGTGGATGGTTCCTTCGTCGGCGTTCGGGCACGCGCTCGACTGCTGCAGCCCGAACTCGACGACCAGCACCTTCGGGAACGGACCCTCCGGCATGTAGGGCACCAGCGTCACGGTGCCCGAGCCGGTCACCGCACCGCGCACGGTCTTCAGGCCGTACCACGCGTGGGTGTTCCTCGCGGTGTCACGCAGGCCGAGCTGGATGAACGTGAACGGGTCGATGGCGGCCGAGTCGTAGGTCGCCACGACCTTGTGCACGGCATGCGTCGCGCGGAACTGCACGAGCAGCTTCGCGTAGGGCGCGCCCTTCGTGCAGTTGATGGCACCCGGGATCGGGTAGACGCGGGCGACGGTGATGGTGCCGTCCGACGTCGCGGAGTGGTAGCTGAAGGAGTCGCCACCGGACGGGCCGAGCGTGAACGGTGCTCCGTAGCTCTTGCCCTTGTCAGGGGCGGCGCCTGCGGGCACGGCCACGACGAGCGCGACCGCGCCCCCGAGCGCGGCAAGCAGTCGGACGACGCGCGACATGGGGGTCCCTCTCATGGCGTGAACGGCGCGTTGGGCCACGTGTTGGCGAGCATCGCGGCGCGCGTGCGGATGGCCGGCATCTTGTTGGTGGCGAACGGTCGCACCTCGTTGGGCGTCCCCGGGTTGAGCAGGTAGCCGTCACGGATCTTCTGCACCTGGTCGCAGTGGATCAGCTTGCGGTGCGCGTCTGGGTCGACCTTGTAGACCACAGCCGCGTTGCGACCGAAGATGTGGTTGCGGATCGTGCGCTCCGGGTGTGGCTTGTGGTCGGTCGGCCAGTCCTTGATGTGCGCGTGCGGCCTGCGGTAGTTGTGCGCGCTCAAGGCGTTGACCCGCGGGTCCCACGCGTCGCCTTCGAGCCCGAACGGCAGGTTGTAGAACTCCTTCGCCCGCTGCGTGAAGTGCAGCGACCGCAAGCCGGTGATGATCGGCTGCGGCGAACCGAACCACAGGCTGTCGGTGCCCCACGCGATCCGGCGCGGGCCGACGTAGGTGATGAGCTTGCCGAGCAGGTGCGTCGCCTGGTCGGGGTCACCGAGGACTGACTTCATCGTCGAGCCGATCTCGGCGTAGACGTTGGGCACGTTGCCGTGCTCCAGCCCGGCCGGGATGAAGTGCGCCGCGTCCCAGGCGTTCTCGCGCAGGCTCTTGATGAAGCAGTCGACGCCGCGGTCGGCGGAGTTGACCTTGTCGTCACCGGGGTACGCCGTCTGGGTCTCGCTGTCGAAGCCCGAGTGGTAGACGACGAAGTGGATGTCGGGGTTCTGCCGGGCGGCCGGGCCGATGTCACGCGGCGAGGCGGCCCGGTGGTCGAACGCGGGAAGCGCGAAGCCCTTGTGGCAGGCGATGACGGGAGGGCCACCGATCTTCGTCAGCTTGCGCACCTGGTCGATGAACGCCATGCCGATCTCGTCGTCGAGGAACCAGCCGCTCGCATAGGGAACGTCGCCCCACGGGGTGTAGACCTTCCAGCCGCGCAGGTGCTTCTTGTAACTGCGGACGTGCTGCTCCATCAGGTCGAACTCCGCCTGCTGGTAGACCGGCCGCTGGTTCTTCGCGTACGGCTGGATGCCGTAGGAGCCGCGGTTGGGCATCGCGAACGCGTGCATCACCGCGCGCGGGGTGTCGCCGGCGAGGTGGTTGACGAGGTTGACGGTGTCGTAGGCCTCGCCCGTCGGCAGTGGTTGCTGCGACTCCTCGGACGGAACGCAGGACAGCACGGTCATGTTGGTGGAGGAGTCGAGGTAGAGCGTCTTGAGGTAGTGGTAGCGCGACAGGTTCTCGATCGGGTCGATCTCGCCACCCGAGCCGAAGCCGTAGATGTGGCCGTCGGACCCGACGTGCGGCTCACCGCCGAGGGGACCGGACTGGGTCCACAACGCCATGAACGCGGCGTGGATGCCGGGGTTGTTGATCCGCCACGCGGCCGTGCTGGACGAGTCGACGTGGTGGGTCTGCACGTCGAAGATGAACTCACCCGGCAGGTTGTTGAGCTGCGCCTCCGGATACTCCAGCGAGCACGCATCGTCGCCGATCGGGCCACCGGATGCCTCGCCGATGCCGGCGCCCGGCAGGTAGCGGCCCCACTTGCCCGGCATCACCTGGTTGACGGCCCAGAAGCCGACACCGAGAGCCGTGGCGCTGCGCACGAACGTGCGCCGGGACAGGCCCATCTTGTGCCGGACCTCTTCGGCGCGCTCGTTCTGCAGCCGCATGACCCGGATCTGCTGCTCGGTCGGCGGAGGTGGGATGAACTCGCCGTTCGACGCGGGCAGCACGTCGAGCGGCATTCGTTCCGACAGCGTCGACCAGCGGTCGAGGTGCCGGCTTACCCAATCCGTCATTGCACTGTCTCCTCTGGGATCAACAGGTCAGCCGACGACCTTGAAGGCGCCGCGCATGCCGGGATGGATGCGGCAGAAGAACGTGTAGACGCCGTCGCGTGTCGGGGTGAACGTCCACTCGACGCCGTTCTGCATCCACTGCTGGTCGTACGGCTCGCTGCCGCCGAGCTGCGACTTCGAGGGCTCGAAGAGCATGCCGTAGCCGACCTCCATCGACTCGAAGTTCATCGCGTCGTTGGCACTGCCGTTGCCGCCGTCGGCGACCGGATAGTTCACCGACGTCGGCCCGCTGCACGGATACCGACAGGCGGTGAACGTGTGGTACACCTTCGAGCTCGCGTCGAGGTTCCAGAACCGTACCGGAGTGCCGCGCTGCACGGTCGGGATACCGGTCGCGCTGACGACGCCCAGGTCGGCCTGGCCGTAGGTGAAGCCTGCGGCGTAGATGTCGGTGACCATCTGACCGGTCTTGTTCGTCAGCGGCGGGCACGTCTGCTTCGTGCACGGCGGCGACGTGTCCTGGTTCTCCTTGAGCGCGCCGTGGGTCACCTGGCCGTGCAGGCAGAGCACCTTGTGCGCACCGGTCAGACTCGGGTGACAGACCTGGGGCCGGTAGTTGAAGACGAACGGGCCCTGGGGCAGCTTCGCCTGCGCGGCCACGCCGTCCACGATCTTCACGTGGTCGTTGAAGACGTCGACGCCGGGCGGGCCGTGCGGGTCCTTCGGCGCGATGTAGCCGACGACGATGCCCATGTTCTCGTACCAGGACGAGATCTGGTTGTCGTAGACGGCGTTGAGCCGGATGATGTCGCCGGCCTTGACCTTCACCTTCCAGCCGAGCGGCGCTCCTGTGACGGTCATGGAGAAGTCCCAGGACGTCGGCGGACCGCCGGCGCGCGTCGGGTTGGTGTGGCTCCAGTTGACGGCGTCGGAGTCGAAGATCGGCTTCTGTACGCCGTGCCGCACCAGGCTCACCTCGTCACGGATGCCGCCGGGGTGCAGGTGACCACCGAGGCCGATGATCGTGCCGGCCATGTCCGGCGTGACCTTGTAGTCGGCGCCGGCGATGTCGGCGTGCAGCTTCTGCTCGGAGATGCCTTGCTGCGGTGACTTGTGGCCGTAGACGTCGAAGTTGGCGCAGTTCTCGTCCGGCCAGGTGCACACGTGGTGATGCGTGAGCGGGTCGACGTGGCCGAACCCGCGTTGCACGTTGAAGACCGGGTTGGCGCCGGTGCTCGGCGCCCCCTGGTAGATCGCCTGGCGCTGCACGTCCAGCCACAGCGGCTTCGCCTCGACGATGCCCTGCTTGTCGGCGGATGCCTGGGGAACGAAATCGATGTCGTAGGTCAGCCACACCGTGTCCGGGTTGGCCTCGGCGTCGTGGACCATGTAGAGCAGGCCCCACGCGTCGTTCTGGCCGACGTGCATGCCGTAGCCGGTGGGGAAGTCAGCGATCGTCTTCTCCTCGCCGGCGGCGAAGAACGGGCCGGAGCCGTAGGACTGGCCGAGGTTGAGCCACGTGGCGTGATGGAGGTGGAGCTGCTCCACCGGCGGCACGGACCCGTCACTCGCGCGCACCAGGCCCGGCAGGAAGCGGACGATGTAGCCGTCGTAGCGCGGCTGCTCGATGGTCGTCGGCCGCAGCATCGCGTCGTTCATGCCCGGTCGCACGTTGATCGGTCCGAACGCGAAGTGGATGCGCTTGCAGTCTTTGTAGCGCTTCGCGCTGACGTAGCTGCCCTCGTAGGCGTTCGTCGGCGTGCAGGCATCGCCCGGCACCTGCTGGATGAACGCCGGATCCGGATGCGGCGGCGGCGCTGTCGGCGCGTTGTAGATCGTGTGATCCGAGCCGATGATGACGGTGTGCGCCGGGCCGGTGGTCGGCAAGAAGGTGCCACCGGTGCTCACCGGTTTGAAGTACTGGTGCACGCTCGTGGACGCCGTGGCGGCCCCGACGACCCCCGTGCCGGCGACCACCACCAAGGCGCAGCCCCACAGGAGAGCGCGAGAAGCGGTGCGGGACTGCTGTGGCCATAGCGACATGCGAAGGTCCTCCGTCGAAACGGGAAAGGGCTTGCGCAGGCGTCGTCTGGGGTTCGGCCCGGGGCGAGGGTTCGATGGAATCGGTAGCGATTCCTTCCGGCAAGGAAGGTTCGTCAGTAATTCCCGACAAACTCGTCGGAAAAGTTTGTGACGTCGATCAGTGACGCATCGCAGCGTGTTCGCGCGCTGACGCTGTGTCGACAACGTGGGTCGGATAGGGCGCACTGCCCGCGGCGCGGACGGCGGCCAGTCCGCGAGCCGTGACCAGACCCGCGCCGATCACGGCCACGCCTGCCATGGCCGCCGCGACGACGACCGGCCACGTCGGCTGGTCCGGAGCGGGCATGCCGGAGCCGACGCCCGACGGGGGCGCCACCGCTCCCGCCGCGCCGACCGCGAAGCCGAAGCTGCCGCTCTCGATGTGACCGTCGTCGGACAGGATCCGCCAGCCGACGAAGTAGCGACCGGCCGGAAGGCGCCCGGCCACGGTGGCCTCGAGGGTGCGCCCGCCGACCACGCGCGCAGCACCGATGGGCTCCGGAGCACCGGTCGCGCCGCTCACGACGAGTGAACGTGGCACCAGCTGCACGGGGTCATCGAACACGACGCTCACGAGAGGGACGTGACCGCTGATCGTGGCGCCGTTCGTCGGCGTCGTACGGACGACACGTGCATGCGCGGCCGCCGGGACTGCGGTGAGAAGCAGGGTGACGAGAGCGCCGGTGGCCGCGACGCCCGCTCGAACGATGCCACCGCGTGGCGTCACGACGCGACCGGGTTCTGACGCAACAGGACCTCCGTGATGATCAGAACGGTGACCAGACCGATCTGTTCGATGGCGACGTTCATCCTCAACGCCGCAAGTGCGGAAACGTCGCCGGCCGCTGCCGGCCGGACGTGTCGGTAGTGGTTGCTCGCGGAGACGACGAGCATCGCGGCGACGAGGCCACTCTTGATGACGAGCACCTGTCCGTACGCCGTCGACACGAGGGCATGCCAGCTCGAGAGATAGAGCACACCGAGACCGACGCCGCCGGCGAGAAGCATCACGACGACGCCGGTCATCAGCCCGGCGAACGTCACCAGCACACGTGCGCGCCGGGCCGGATCGATGCCGCGACAGTGCACGGTCACGCCGAGTCCGAGCAGCCCGCCTGCCCATCCGCTGGCGGCGACGACGTGCGCGAGCAGGCACACCATGACGACGACGGCGGGACCGTGGCTGCGCGCGTGACCGGCGAGAAGGAAGCTGCCGCTGAGCAACAACCCTCCGGCGCCCATCAGGAACCGTCGCTGTCGCGGCGCGAGCCGGACGACGGAGAACGCCGCGGTCACGACACAGAAACCGGCGCACCTGGCGAGCGCCGCTTCGTACGTCGCCCCGCGCAGTACTGCACCTCGCGCCAGTCCGTTGCTCAGACCGCGCACCCCGTCATCCGCGACGACCATCACCGAGAACGCGACGGTCAGCAGCGTGGCCGCGAACCCGGCGATGGCGAGCTGCCGCGCCGTCGCACCCCACCAGACCTGCCCGTCGGTCGGATCTCCGAGAAGCGTGGTGAAGAAGGCGAGCCCGCCGACGGCGACTGCGCAGACGAGAGCCGTCCCGTGGACGGCGTACAGGCCGAAGGAGGGAAGCGCGACCGAGACGGCGAGCATCACGGCAGCGATGAGCAGCACGGCGTTGCGCAGCGCCGTCGGAGGCATCCGCAGCGCCGGCGCCTCGACGGGTAGCTCGGCCATCGCCCGGATGATCCGCCTTCGCCCGGTTCGGGGCAAGGCACGTCGGCTGAGCGAGCGCGCGGCGTGGGTACGGTGCGGCTCGTGAGCGCAGCGCAGTTCGTGCCCGAAGGCGTGGGGTTGGACGGCCTGCGGTCCGCGGCCGAGAACTGCCGCGGGTGCGACCTCTACAAGAACGCGACCCAGACGGTGTTCAGCAAGGGGCCGGTGTCCGCGCGGCTCGTGCTCGTCGGCGAACAGCCGGGCGACGTCGAGGACCGTCGCGGCGAGCCGTTC
The DNA here is from genome assembly GCA_035690365.1 of Mycobacteriales bacterium. Lineage (GTDB taxonomy): Bacteria > Actinomycetota > Actinomycetes > JAFAQI01 > JAFAQI01 > DASSKP01. The sequence goes on along the minus strand of DASSKP010000079.1, from coordinate 19,982 downwards.
GTCGGGCCGGCCGGCAAACTGCTCGACCGGGCGATCGCCGACGCCGGTCTCGACCCCGCGCAGACCTACACCACCAACGCGGTGAAGCACTTCAAGTTCACGGCGGCGCCGTCGGGCAAGCGGCGGATCCATGCGACGCCGGACAGCGCGGAGATCGGCGCCTGCCGGCCGTGGCTGGTCGCGGAGTTCGCGTTGCTCGACCCGGAGGTGGTGGTGGCGCTTGGTGCAACGGCGGCCAAGGCGCTGTTCGGCCCGTCGTTCCGGGTGACGAAGTCGCGCGGTGTCTTGCTGCCCTGGCCGGCGTCGGCGGCAGAGCCCGCCGACTTCGCCCGCGACGACGACGCCTCACACGGCTCGGCGTTCGCCGTGGCGACGATCCACCCGTCGGCGGTCCTGCGGGCGTCCAACCGCGACGAGGCCTACGCGGGGCTGGTCTCCGACCTCAGCGTGGCCGCCCGCACGCTCGCCGGCTGAGCCCACTCGGCGGCCGTGGCACCATGGTCAAAACGGCAGGATTCAGGCGCAAAGCGGCGAAGTCACACCCTGACCGTTGCCCGGCGACCCGTCACCCCAGCGCGGTCGCCTCGTTGGACCAGTCGGGGAGCGACCGAGAGGAGCGAGGACGTGCACGTGCGGCTGGCCTCGCTTGCCCCGCGCCTGAAGGCGGTCGCGCCGATCGCGATCACGACGGCAGCCGTCATGACGGCCGCCACGGGGGCCAGCGCCGTCACCGTCCGGGCGCACGCGCCGTCGCAGGCGGCCAAGCTCGCGGCTGCTCCCGCGAAGACCGGCCCCTCCACCCTTTCGCTGCCCGCCGCTCCGGCGCCGGCCGCCGACGCGCCGTCCGCCCAGTTGCCGGCCTCGCGGAGCGCCGCCAACCGCGCCGGCGTCGTCGCGCGGCCGAAGCGACTCATCGAAGCGACCATCCTGGTCACCAGCCGCACGCCGCTGACCGACCGCCAGCTGTCGCTGGTGCGGGCCACGTCGGGCGTGCACCAGGTGCAGACGGTCACGACCGGAGCGGCCAAGGTCGACGGCCACCGGGCCAGCCTGCTCGGCGTCGACCCTGCGCGGTTCCGCCCGTGGACCCCGCGGCTGACCGCGGCTTCGCAGGCGCTGTGGCAGAGCGTCGCCCGCGGCGAGCTGACCGCGTCCTTCGACATGGGACACCAGGCCAGCCTGCCGCTGGGCAACACCGTCCCGCTGCGCGCCGACCACCACAGCATCCCCGTGCGGATCGGTGCGTTCGCCTCCGTCGGCATGGCCGGCGTCGACGCCGTCGTCTCGCGCAGCCGCGCAGCTCAGCTCGGCCTGCGTGACCGGACAGGTGTTGTGCTCAGCGCTCCGCACGCCGACCCGCTGCAGCTTCGCCGGACCTTGCTCTCCGAGCTCGGTCCGCATGTCCACGCGCTGCTGCTGCGCCAGGTCATCGTCATCCGCGACTCCGGCGAGTTCCTCACCCGAGCGCAGATCAACACCGTTCTGCAGACCGCGGCGCACCAGGTGGGCAAGCCCTACGTGTGGGGCGCCGTCGGCCCGGACTCCTTCGACTGCTCCGGACTCGTGCAGTGGTCGTTCGCAGCCGCGGGCATCCGCATGCCGCGGGTTTCGCAGCAGCAGTGGTTCGCCGGACCGCACGTCGACTACAGCCACGCGCTCCCGGGCGACCTGCTCTTCTGGCACTACGACCCGACCGACCCGACCGACATCGACCACGTCGCGATCTACGCCGGCAACGGCATGATGCTCGTCGCTCCGCACACCGGCGACTACGTGAAGTACGTTCCTGTGCCGCTCACCAACCTCGCCGGCGTCGTTCGGGTCGACCCGGCGATGGCTGCCCAGATCGCCTGGTGACCTAGGGACGTCGTACGACGTCCCAGACCGCGGCCATGTCGTCGCGACCGTGCCCGGCATCAGCGGCGTTCTGCATGTGTGTCGCGACGGCGTCCGCGACCCGCGCCTGCACACCCGCGGCCGACGCCGCCTCGACGATGAGGCGAGCGTCCTTCGCTGCACCGTCGACGGGAAAGGCGGTCGGGAACTCACCCCGCAGCATCGCGCCGCCCTTGACGTGTGCGTACTTCACGTCGAGGGGTCCGCCCTCGATGGTGTCGAGGAAGAGCTTGGGGTCGACCCCCAGTCCGTCGGCGAGAGCGAGTGCTTCGGCCGTCGCACTGGTGAGGGCGAGCACCCAGCTGTTGAGGGCGAGCTTCAGCCGGGTGGCCTGGCCGGTCTTGCCGAGCCAGGTCGTGCGCGAGCCGATGGCGTCGAACACGGGCTGGACGACGTCGCGGACGTCGTCGTCGCCCGACGCGAGCACCGTGAGCGCACCGTCCTCCGCAGGCTGCTTCGTGCCGAGCACGGGTGCGTCGAGGTAACGGATGCCACGGTCCGCGGCGAGCGACGACAAGCGCTCGGTCCCCTCGACACCCACCGTGGACATCTGCAGCCAGATCGGCGAACCGCCGGCGGAGAAGGCCCCGTCGTCGCCGTCGACGACCGACGCGACCGCGTCGTCGTCGGCGAGCATCGTGATGACGACGTCCGCGCCGTCCGCCGCCTCCCGCGGCGAGGCGCAGACAATCGCACCGTCCGCCGCCAGGGGCTCCGCCTTGTCGCTCGTGCGGTTCCACACGCGCACGTCGAAGCCGGCCTTCGCGAGGTTGCGCGCCATCGGCGCGCCCATGATCCCGGTGCCGAGCACCGCGACGGTCAGGGTGGTGTCGTCGGTCATGTCTTTCTCTTACCGTCGCCGCAGCCGAGACATGCCAAGGCATGCCAAGGTGGTCAGTAAGGTCGCGCGATGAGCGACTACCCGACCTCGATCGGCACTGCGGACGAGCACTCGATCACGCTGCTCGGCCACGACCTGGCCGGCGACCTGCTCGGCAAGGTCGGCTTCGCCGAGCTCGCGTTCTGGCTCGTCGCGATGCGAAGGCCGACGCCGGGCCAGCTGCGGATGTTCGAGGCGGTGCTCGTCGCCCTCGCCGACCACGGGTTCACCCCGACGGCGATCGCAGCGCGGCTGACTCTGCTCAGCGCACCCGATGCGCTGCAGGGTGCGTTGGCGGCCGGCATCCTCGGCGGTGGGTCACGTTTCCTCGGTGTCACCGAGGACGCCGGCCTCTTTCTGGCCGATGCGCTGCGACGCCGAGGCGATGCCCTTCCGACCGACGACGCAGGCTGGGACGACCTCGCCCGAGAGGTGGTCACCGAGACGCGGGCAGCCGGCCGTTTCGTCCCCGGTCTCGGCCATCCGTTGCACAAGGGGGGCGACCCGCGCACCCCGGTCATCTACCGGATCGCCGACGAGGAAGGAGTCCGCGGGCCGCACCTCGAGCTGTTCGCGGCCGTCGGCCGGGTGCATCCGGAGATCCTCGGCCGGACGCTGCCGCTCAACGGCGCAGGTGTCTGCGGAGCCGCCCTCGCGGACCTCGGGCTCCCGCCGGAGCTGCTGCGCGGGTTCGCGCTGCTCGCCCGGACAGCCGGGCTGCTCGGCCATCTCGCCGAGGAGATGCGCCGGCCGATCGGGATGCAGGTCTACGACGCCGTGGACCGCTCGGCCGACTACATCCCGCCGAGCTGACTCAGGTCGCGGTGCCGACCGCGACGACCTTCGTCGGCTGGCTCGGCACCTGGTCGGCTCGCTCGACGCTCATGGCAAAGGCAGCGGTGTCGTCGTACGGGATCACGAGCGACACCGACCGGCTCGCCTTCGCCGTTGCGACGTCGGGGAGGGCGGTGACCGGAGTGGGCCGGCCGTCGCGCGGCATCTGCCACAGCACGTAGACGTGCGAGGCGTCGAGCGCCGGCATCGCGGTGGGCACCACTGCTGCGGAGCCGTCGCGAACGATGACGTCGCCGGCTTCGACCTTGCCCTCGGCGAGGAGCCGGACGACGTGACATCCCGGACTCGCCTTGCAGGCCGCGACTGCACTGGGCACGCTGCTCGAGCCGTTCGACCGTCCGGCGATCTGCCAGCCGGCGACGCCGATGCCGATCAGTCCGACGACGGCGGCAGCCGCCGCGAGCAGTCGGGCATGCCGCTTCCGCATCTGCAGGACGACGGCATCGGGCCGGGCGGGGGCATCGGGCCGGGCGGGGGCAGCCGGCGGCTCGGGAGAGTCGAGCGGTGCCGGCTCGCCGAGAGCGGGACGGATGCGTGACCAGGGCGGCGCGCTCGTTGCCGTGTCATCGACGAGAGAGGCGAGCTGTGCCGCCACGAGCGAGTGCTCGTCCAGGGTTGCCTGGCAGATCGCGCAGCCGGCCAGGTGCGTCGCGAAGGCGTGCTCGTCCTCGGGCTCCAGCGCGTGCAGCGCGTGGCCCGCAGCGAGCTCGGCCCAGCGGGCGTCGTCGTGCACAGACGCACTCATCGCCGCTCTCCCTCGGATGGATCGATGTCGTCGATGCCGCCGAGCCGGTCACGCATCCGGCGCATCGCGCCGAGCGTGCGGCTCTTCACGGTGCCGAGCGGCAGACCGGTCATGTCGGCGATCTCGCGCTGCGTGTAGCCGCCGTAGTAGGCGAGCAGCAACACCTCGCGCTGCTCGGCCGGCAGCGTGCGCAGCGCCTCTCTGGTGCGCTCCGCGCGCCAGCGGGCCCAGACCTCGTCGTCCGGACCGGGACCGGCTGCTGCCTTTTCCAGCAACGCCTGGTCGCTGGCGATCCGGCGACGCCGGTTGCCTTCGCGGCGCACCGAGTCCACAGCCTTGTGGTGGGTCATCGTCAGCAGCCAGGTGCTGACGGCGCCACGTCGGGGGTCGTAGCCGGTGCCTTGCCAGAGCGCAAGGAACACCTGCTGTACGACGTCCTCGGCGAGCTGGGCGTCGTCGAGGATGCGCCGGGCGAGGCGGTAGCAGGATCCGCCGTAGCGCTCGTAGAGCGCTTCGATGGCCGCTTCGTCACCGGTGCCCACGCGTTGCAGCAGCACAGCGTCTTCGAGCGCCGCGGGACTCATGGCGTCGCTCTCCTTCCGCTGGGATCGGGTCTTCACGGCACATGTTCGCCCCCGGAGGCGAAACGGATCGCTTCCGGGGGCGAACAACGGCAGAAGGTCAGGAGGAGAAGGTGTCCGCCTTCGCCGCGGCGATGGCCTTCGCGAGTGCGGCCGCCGTGCCGGGCATGTGCATCTCGGCCATGGCGAGCTGGCTCGCCGCGTTGGCCTTGCCGCCGACGATGGCGTTGATCGCCGCCTCGAGCGTCTGCACGTGACCCACCAGCTCGGTCGCCACCTGGTCGGAGGTCAGACCGTTGTTGGTCGCAGCTGCGATGAAGTCGCCGAAGTCCCGGCGGTAGCCGTCGAGCTCCTTGTTGGCCTTGGCCTTCAGCGCGGCGTCCTTGCCCACGACACCCTTGGTGTAGTCGACGAAGAAGCCGATGTGCGCGTTCCAGAGGTCGAGGAACTTCTGCTGCGCGTCGGCGCCGTAGATCTGGCCGATGGCCGCGCCGAGTGCCTTGGTGTTGGCGGTCAGTGCCTTGATCGCGCCCTGGGTCTGGGGGGATGTGAGGCTGCCGGTCTGCACCACCGTCTCGATCACGATGCCGGTCTGCGCGACGTGCTGGGTCAGCAGGCCGGTGAGGCCGGCGCGCAGTGTGCTGCCCGCGCCGTCGGCCTTGCCCGACAGGCTCTTGGCGGAGGCGATGCCGCCGGCGAGCGCCGCAGCCGTGCCGTCCATGTGGTCGGCCGCCATCGAGATCTTCGTGGCAGCGTCGGGCCGCTTCGCGACGATGGCGTCGATGGCCGCCTCGAGGGTCTGCACGTGCCCGGTCAGCTCCTGCGCGACGGCGCTGGCCGGGAGCTTGCCGCCGGTGGCCTTGTCGATGAAGGCGCCGAACTGCGTGCGGTAGCCGTCGAGCTGCTTGTTGGCTTTCGCCTTCAGCGCCGCGCTGTGTGTCAGGTCACCCTTGATGTAGGTGACGAAGAAACCGATGTGCGCGTTCCACAGATCGAGGAACTGCGTCTTGGCGGCATCGCCGTAGAGCTGGCCGATGGCGTCGCCGAGGTCGTTGGTGTTCTGCTGCAGCGCGGCGATCGAACCCTTCACCTGCGGGTCGTCGAGGCTGCCCTTGGCTACGAGGTCCTGCACCACGAACGACGTGAGGTCGACGTGCTGGCGGAGCAGTGCATCGAGTCCGGCGCGCAGCTGCGCAGCAGCCGTGTCGGTCACTGCAGCAGCCGCGCTGGCGCTGCTCGACGGAGCCGTGTTGGTGCTGGCGGTGTCACCGCCGGAGCTGCTGCCACCGCAGGCGGTTGCGGTGATGGCGAGGGCCGTCAGGCCCAACGCACTCTTCATGAACAGGCTGTACTTCACGGTGTTTCCTTTCCGGGGCAGGGGAACGAACGCCGTCACTGGACGACGAGCTCGCCGGTCATGCCGGCCTTGCTGTGGAACGTGCAGAGAAAGCGGTAGACGCCGGGTCGCAGGTCGTGCAGTCGCACCAGAGTTGCGCGTGCGCTACCGACCGACGTGCCGACGGTCGTCGACGTGATGTGCAGCTGCGGAAACGCGATGTTGTGTGGGTAGGAGCCGGCGGCGACGAGACGCAAGGTCACGTCGCCCGGACTCGCTGTGATGTGCGCCGGCGAGAACCGGAACGAGTCGTTGACCGTGACGTTGATGTCGCCCGGGCTCGCCGTCACCGGCTTGTGCACGTCTGAGGTCTTCGACGCGCAACCACCGGTGGCGACGAGCAGAAGTCCCACGAGGGCAAGGTGTCGCTTCACGGCGGGTTGTTCGTCGTCGCGATGTCATCGGATCAGGTGAACCGAAACAAGGTCTGAGACGAATCTCCGTCATGTCCATGACTCCGGCAGCACGCCTTCCGCGAACACTGGCCGCTCTGACGATCGCGGCCGGCCTTGCGCATCTGCCCGTCACTCCCGAGCACCTGCGAGAGGCGCCGTACGTCGGTGTGTCGTTCGTCGTGTTCGCGGTTGTCGCGGTCGTGCTCGGTGCCTACTGCTGGTTGCGACCGTCCGATCATCGTGGCGTGGCCGTTGCCGGTGTGCTGTCCGCAGCTGCGATCGTGACGTACGCCGCCACTCGCTTGGTTGCTTTTCCGGAGATCGGCGACGACGTGGGCAACTGGGCCGAGCCGTGGGGCGTCGTGTCCGTGCTTCTCGAGACGGCGGCGGTGGTCGTTGCGGTGCTCAGCCGTCGCGTCGTTGCGGGCGCTTCGCTGCGCGCGCATGTGGTGCGGGTGGGGGAGTCAGCAGTGCCGCGGCGCGCTGCCGCGTGACGCCGAACAGCTGAGCGATGCGCTCGTGGCTGAGGCCCTCGGCGCGTAGCTGATGTGCCTCGGCCCGGCGTACCTCTGCCGCGGCATCGGACATCGCGTCGAGCAGCTCGGTCATGAGCGTGATGATGAGCGGTCGCGGCTCGGTCGCGACGAACTCCGACAGGACGACACCGTCCGCAATCTGCCGGCTGGCCTGTTCGGCGCGATCGACGAGTACGTCGATCTCGCGGCGCGTGGCCTGCAGTGTGCGCACCAGGGCATCGAACGCTGCCACCGTGCGTGCGGACTCTGCGCCCATCGCCGCTCTCCAGGTGGAGACCTGCGCCGGGTCAGGGGACGCAATCGCTATTGCGGCAATCGCTATTGCACAGCCGCCGGCCTCGACGGTAGCCGCTCGGGCGCGGGGCGGCAGCCGAACTCACACACCCGCTCGGTGCCCCCGGCAGGATTCGAACCTGCGGCACACGGTTTAGGAAACCGTTGCTCTATCCCCTGAGCTACGAGGGCGGGGCACTCAGGCTAGTTGAGTGATCGCCTGACGCGCCTGCAGCGGCCGGTTACGGTCGGAAGCGTCCCCATATCCATGCCTCCGGAGGCGGCCACCATGCTGGGAGAGCTGCTCGTGCAGCCGTCTGCCACGACGGTGCGCCTGCACGGCGAGCTCGACCTCGTCACGGTAGATGCGTTGCGGGCGTTGCTCGCGGAGGCGGCGGCCGACGTTCCGCCGAAGGTGGTCGTCGACATCACCGACGTGCCCTTCGTCGACGTGCTGTCGCTGTCGACGATCCTCGCGGCTGCGGACTCGATGCGCGAGCGCGAAGCGGCCCTGGTCGTCGTCGGCGCGAGCCAGTCGGTCCGGCGGCTATTCGAGGTGCTCAACGCAGAGGACGTGCTCGCGCCCGCGCTGCCGATGCCGCGCATCGCGAGCAGCTGAGCCCTTCCGGAGGGCCGGGTTCGCCGCCCCGGCGTGATCGGGGTGAGCCCGGATTGGGCATCCTGGTCGGGTGATCGAGCCGACTCAGCCGTGGAGCACCCGTGTGCTCGACGACCGTTATCGGCTCGGCAACCGGCTCGGCGGCGGAGCCGCGGCTGAGGTCTACCGTGCGCTCGACGAGCGCCTGCAGCGGCCGGTTGCCATCAAGCTGTTCCGGGGTGATGCCGCCGCGCAGCTGCAGCGGCACGAGGCCGAGATGCGCACCCTTGCCAGCCTCGACCACCCGTCGCTCGTCGGTGTCTACGACGCCGGCACCGACGACGCGACCGGCGCTCCGTTCCTCGTCATGCAGCTCGTCGAAGGCAGCACCCTTGCCGACGAGCTGCACGAAGGTCCTCTTCCGTCGGATCGGGCCGCCACCTACGGCGCCGCGCTCGCCGACGCTCTCGCCTACGTGCACGAGCGCGGTTTCGTCCATCGCGACGTGAAGCCGGCCAACGTCCTCATCTCCGCAGACGGCCGCGTTCATCTCGCCGACTTCGGCATCGCGCGCCTCGTCGACTCTGCGCACGAAACACGCACCGGCGACGTGCTCGGCACGCCGGGCTACTTCTCTCCCGAACAGGTGACGGGCGACCCCGTCGGTCCGCCGACCGACGTCTACGCGCTCGGCATCGTGCTGATCGAGTGCTTGACGGGGGAGCGACCGTTCGAGGGCGGCCCGATGGAGGTCGCGCTCGCCCGGGTCAATCGGCAGCCCGACATCCCGACGTCGTACGGCCACCAGTGGCACGCCCTGCTCATCGCCATGACATTGCGGGAGCCCGCGAGGCGGCCGACCGCTGCGACCGTCGCGGACTCGCTGCGCCGCATGGCCGCCGGCGGCGACATCGACCGGACCGTCGCCATGGCCGCGGCATCACCGACGGCGACGCAGGTGCTGCCGGCTACCGCCGTCGCCACGCAGGCATCGGCATGGCCGACAGCCGACGCGACCACGACGACCGCCGGTGCGGTCGCGAGCCGGCCGGCTCGTCGAGGGCCGGCCCCTGCCGTGCTCGTGGTCATTCTCCTGTTGGTCGTCGCGGCGATCGCTGTCGCGGTTGTCGCGTTGCGCAACAACAACAACTCCGGCACGACGGGCAACTTCACCCCCGGCAAGCCGCGAGTCCATCCCGCGAAGGTCGAGCGCGACCTCCGCAACCTCGAGCGGCTGGTGCACCGATGAGGCGCCGGCGGTGGGCGCTGACTGCACCGGTGCCCGCTCTCCTCGCGAGCGCAGTCTTGGCCGGCTGCTCGTCCGGCACGCCCGGCGACATCACGGCGGCGGGTGAGCGCGTCCTCGCGCCGGCCGTCCAACACGTTCGCGAGGTTGCGTCGACCCACAACTATCCGGAGCTTCGCGCGGCCGTCGCCCAGCTGAAGTCACTGGTGCGGCAGGAGCAGCAAAGCGGCGACGTGTCAGGCTCCCGCGCCGCGGCCATCATGGACGCTGCAGACGTGTTGCTCGAGGACGCGTCACCGTCTCCCTCGCCGTCACCCTCGCCGTCTCCGACGACGACGTCGCCGACGCCGAGCCCCACACCCACGACGACGTCCCCGACGCCGACACCGACCCCGACCCCGACACCGAGCGCGTCCACCAGCTCCACCCCGCTCGTGTCAGCACCCGCCGGCAACAGCGGCGGCTGACGCTCAGCCGTCCGTCGGCAGCAGCTTTCCCGGGTTGAGGATCCCCGCCGGGTCGAGCCGCTCCTTCACCGCGCGCAGCGCCGCGACCCCGACCGCGCCGATCTCCGCCGCGACGTGCTGGCGATGCGCCGTGCCGACCGCGTGGTGATGCGTGATGGTTGCGCCCGTGGAGACGATGGCGTCGTTCGCCGCCTCCTTGGCTGCGGTCCACTGCTCGACCTCGCGTCCGCTGTCGGCTGCCGCGAGCACGGTGAAGTAGAGAGAAGCGCCGGTCTCGTAGAGATGGGAGACGTGGCAGCCGACGACCGCCCGGCCCAGTGACGTCTGCAGAGCGGACCGCACGGCGTCGTACGTCGCCGACAGCCCGGTCCACGTTGTTGCCGTCTCCAGCGTCTCGGCGAGCACCCCGGCGTCGAGCATGCTGTCGCGCATGCGCGGCCCGCTGAACCGGCCGTGCTCCCACGCGCGACCGGCCCGGCGGCCGAGCGCCACACCGCCCGCCGATCGCAGCACCTTCGCGGTGACCCGCCGCCGGTGCTTCACGTCGTCGGCGTCGCCTTCGAAACCGACGATCACCAGGCAACCGTCGGCAACGTGGCGCCGGTGCAGGTAGGCCGCGAGAAGGCGCTTGCTCACGCCGCCGGAGCCGCTCAGCGACAGGGAGATCTGTGTCTCGACCTGGTCGGACAGGCGGGTGATGTCGGGGTGGTCACGACGTTGTGCGAGTGCGCGAAGGGCCTTCGCGCCGGCGTCCCAGGACGGCAGCATCCATCCCTCGTAGCGGCGCACGGCCGGGCGGGGACGCACGCGCAACGTCACTTCGGTGACGACGCCGAGCGTTCCTTCCGAACCGAGGACCAGCCGGCGAAGGTCGGGCCCCGCCGCGCTGCCGGGCATGGCCGGCAGAACGAGCTCTCCCACGGGCGTCGCCAGCTGCAGGCCGACGACGAGATCGTCGATGCGACCGTAGCCGCTCGACGCCTGTCCCGCCGACCGCGTGACGACGTAGCCGCCGAGCGACGCGCGCTCGTAGCTCTGCGGGACGTGCCCGAGCGTGAACCCGTGCTCGGCCAGCGCGGCTTCGGCGTCGGGCGTGCGGATGCCGGGCTGGAAGGTCGCCGTGTGCGACTCCGCGTCGACGGCGAGCAGGCGATCGAGCTTCTGCAGGTCGAGGGCGACGACGGCGACGCAGTCGCCGCGCAACGCGTCGAGACCGCCGACGACGCTCGTGCCGCCACCCCACGGCACCACCGCGACGTGCTCGTCCGTGCAGATCTCGAGCACGCGCGCGACCGCCGCGGCATCACTCGGAAGCAGGATCGCATCCGGTGCGGCAGACGCGTCCCCGTGGCGACGCCGCACGATGTCGACGTAGGACTGGCCACCGCTGTGCTCCGCGCGGCTGCGATCGTCGACCAGCACACCGTCATCGCCGAGCGTTGCGGCCAGCCGGGAGCGCGCGGCCTCGGGGAGGGCGCTGGGCTGCAGACGTGCCTGCTCGACGGGTGCCGATACCGACGGAGTCAGCGGTCCGACGAGCTGCTCCAGCAGCCCGAGCGTCGACCGGCTGAGGGTCGGCTGGTCGTCCGCCCAGGTGGTCCAGGTGTGGGTCATGCGCTACAGTGTGACACATGGCGTCCAATCGTCACACCGCCGTCTCTGCGAGCCGGGAGGACACGGCCGACCGGCCGATCCCCGCCGAGGTGCTCGACGCGACGCGCGCCGCCGTCCTCGCGGTCGGCGTCCGGCGGACGACCCTGACCGATGTCGCCCGGCGAGCCGGCGTGAGCCGGATGACGCTCTACCGCCTGGTCCCCGACGTCACGACGCTGATCCTCGCGGTGATGACCAGGGAGTTCGCGACCGTGTTCCGCGAGGCCGAGCAGCAGGCGAGGCGGCGTCGGACCGGTCGCGCCCGAGCCGTCGCCGCCATGGTCGAGGTCGTCCGCCGGCTGCCGGAGGCTCAGCTGTTCCAGCGGGTCGTCGACGTCGACCCCGAGCTGCTGCTGCCCTATCTCACGGATCGGCTCGGGGCGACCCAGCGGCTGGCGGTCGGGCAGGTTCGTCGGATGCTCAGTGACGGGGTCGCTGACGGGTCCATTCGCCGTGGCGACCTCGACACGCTCGCGGTCACCGCCGTGCTCGTCGCGACGCCGTTCGTCGTGTCCGCGCGTCTGCTCGACGACGACGCCCGGGCCGCTGCTCTCGGCGAGCTCGCTCGCATGCTCGACTCCTGGCTCGCATCATGACCGGCTCGCTGCTGAACGCGTCGCGGCGTACACGGGAGATGGCCGAGCTCCGCGTCGGAGCCCCTGTCGACCTGCTCGTTGTCGGCGGCGGCGTAACCGGTGCCGGTGTCGCGCTCGACGCCGCCTCTCGTGGCCTGCGTGTCGTGCTCGTCGAGCGCGGCGACCTCGCCAGCGGCACCAGCCGCTGGTCGAGCAAGCTCGCCCACGGCGGTCTCCGCTACATCGCGGCCGGTCAGATCGGCGTGGCGTGGGAGTCGGCGGTCGAGCGCAACCGGCTCTTCCGTCACATCGCACCGCACCTCGTGCAGCCGATGACCTTCGTCATCCCGTCGCCGCCCGCCGTGCGGCAGCGCGAGCGGGTCATCGGCCGGATCGGCATGGGCATCGCCGACTCGTTGCGCGCGGCCAGCCGGACGCCGTCCGTCCTTCCGCCGACCCGATGGATCGGCAAGGACGAGATGCGTGCGCTGGTCCCGGCGCTGCAAGACCGACGCGAGGCCGTCCTTCACGTCGACGGTGCGCTCGAGGACGACGCACGGCTCGTCGTCGCGATCGCCCGCACCGCGGCGTCGTACGGCGCCAGGGTCCTGACGCACTGCAGCGCGCGAGACGTTCACGCGTCCGGCGCGACGGTCGTCGACGAACTCAGCGGCGAGACGACCGATGTCGACGCGCGATGTGTCGTGGTCGCCGCCGGCGTCTGGTCCGGCGGGCTGGTCGCTGACGTCCCCCTGCAGCCGAGCAAGGGAGCGCATCTGCTGCTGCGCTCGGAGGCACTGGGAAGCCCGACCTGTGCGTTCAACATCCTCGTCCCGGGCACGCGCAACCGCTACGTGTTCGCTGTCCCGCGGCCGGACGGCACCGTGCAGGTCGGCCTCACCGACGACGCGATCGACGCCATCGAGGACGAACCGCAGGTCAGCGCGAGTGACGAGGCGTTCCTGCTCGAGACCTTGTCGAGCGGGTTGACACACGACGTGACCGCCGACGACGTCGTCGGCCGTTTCGCCGGTCTGCGGCCGCTGCTGCGCAGCGCAGAGAACCGCAGTCCCGCCGACCTGTCGCGGCGGCATGCGCTGCTCGATCGCGACGGTGTGCTGGTCATCGTCGGCGGCAAGCTGACGACCTACCGTGCGATGGCCGAGGACACCGTCGACCGGGTGGTGCAACGGCTCGGCTCGGGCGGTGGATGCGCCACGCGGACGCTGCCCCTCGTCGGCGCCGCGAGGGTGACCGACGCCGCCGGTCTGCCGCCGCGGCTCGTCCGTCGGTTCGGCGCGGACGCGTCGCAGGTGGCCGCCTGCGGACCGCTCGATCCGATCGCGCCCGGGCTACCCATGTTGAAGTGCGAGGCGGGATGGGCGCGGGCGGCCGAAGGCGCGGTCACCGCCGACGACGTCGAACGCCGGCTACGCCTCGACCTGGTGCCGGACTGGCGGGCGGCTGCGCGCGGTTACGTCGAAGAGGTCGTCGACGGCTGACATTTCGGCGTCAGCTGATGCCGGCGCTGCCCTCGACCGGCCGCGTCTGTCCGGGCCACCCTCGAAGCCGGGTCTGCACGGCGTGCATCGCCGTCCGCAGCTCTTCGTCGTCGTCGCGGGTGATCGTGGCCACCGGACGGAGCCGGCGACCGGATGCCTGCAGCGTGAGGGTCTCGGGGGTGAAGACACCCCAGACCAGCAGGCGCAGCGGAAGGCCGGACGGCGTACGGGAGACGTAGTCGATGTCGAACCATGCGACGTCGGCCTCGTAGAGGACCCCGCGGACGTGGATGCCGTCCTCGCTGATGACCAGCTTGGCGGTGAGCAGGCGGTAGGCCACCCAGGCCGAGACGGCGACCCCGGCCGCCGCGACCAGCCGCAGCCACGTCGGCGGAGTGCCCAAGGTCAGCAATCGGACGGACAGCACGACGACGATCGCCGGGATCAGCGCGAGCACACGTGCACCGACGCGGTCGCGCACCACGATGTCGTCGCTACTGCTCACCCGGAAATGATCGGCGACAGGATGGCTCGGCCGAAGGCATTCGGCGAGATTGGGGCCGAACGGCCGATCGGCGGGGCCGGGGCTAGCGGATGTAGACCCCGCTGATCGACCGCGCGATCACCAGGCGTTGGATCTCCGACGTGCCCTCGAAGATCGTGTAGATCTTCGCGTCACGGTGCATCCGCTCGACGGGGTACTCGCGGGTGTAGCCGTTGCCGCCGAGGATCTGGATCGCCTGCTCGGTCACCCAGACCGCCGTCTCACCGGCGAACAGCTTGCACTGCGACCCCTCGGCCGCCTCGAACGCCTTGCCTTGACGGGCCATCCACGCCGCGCGCCATACGAGCAGCCGGGAGGCGTCGATCCGGGTCTTCATGTCGGCGAGCTTGAACGCGATGCCCTGGTTCTCGATGATCGGGCGGCCGAACTGCTCGCGCGTCTTCGCGTAGTCGAGCGCGACTTCGTAGGCGGCGCGCGCGATGCCGACAGCCTGCGCGCCGACGGTCGGACGGGTCCGCTCGAACGTCGCCATCGAAGGCTGCGACCGGCCGGTGCGCATGCCCTCGCGCGCGCGGTTGAGGCGGTCGTCGAGCTTCTCCTTGCCGCCGAGGAGGTACTTGCCCGGAAGTCGTACGTCGTCCAGGACGACCTCGGCCGTGTGCGAGGCGCGGATGCCGTGCTTCTTGAACTTCTGGCCCTGCTTGAGTCCCTTCTCCTTGAACTCCGGCGGGACGACGAAGCCGGCCTGGCCGCGGGTGCCGAGCGACGGGTCGACCGACGCGACGATGACGTGCCAGTCGGCGATGCCGCCGTTGGTCGCCCAGGTCTTGGTGCCGTTGAGCACCCACTCGTCCTTGGCCTCGTCGTAGATGGCGCGGGTCTTCATCGCGCCGACGTCGCTGCCCGCGTCCGGCTCGGAGGAGCAGAACGCCCCGAGCTTCGGCTCCTCCGGGTCGCCGTACATCGGCGGGATGAACTCGCCGATCTGCTCGTTGGTCCCGCTGGCAGAGATGGCGGCAGCGGCGAGGCCGGTGCCCATGATGGCGAGGCCGATGCCGGCGTCACCCCAGAAGAGCTCCTCCTGCGCGATGACCATGCCGAGGCCGCTCTCGTCGAACCACTGCGAGGCCATGAAGTCGAGGGAGTAGATGCCGGCCTTGGCCGCCTCCTTGATGACCGGCCACGGTGTCTCCTCTCGCTCGTCCCACTCGTGGGCGGCGGGGCGGATGACTTCCGCGGCGAACTCGTGGAGCCACTTCTGGAGCTCGCGCTGGTCTTCGTTGAGATCGAGGGAGAAAAGGGTGTCGGCCATCCGCTCATGGTGTTACCGTCGGTAACGTGCTGTCAAGCGGTGCAGAGCCGGAAGAGCCGGTGACCGAGGGTCGCGCGAGCAAGCGCGACGAGCTTCTCGACGCCGCCGACCGAGTCGTCCAGCGTGAGGGCTCCGCCGCGTCGATGAACCTCATCGCCGCCGAGGCGGGGATCACCAAGCCGATCCTCTACCGGCACTTCGGTGACAAGGTCGGCCTCTACCGCGCGCTCGCCGACCGGCACATCGACGAGCTGCTCGCCCGTCTCCGGGCCGCGCTGACGACCCGAGGCGGGCTGCAGGCCCGGACCCGCGCGACCGTCGACGCCTATCTCGCCGCGGTCGAGGAGGAGCCCCAGGTCTACCGCTTCCTCGTGGAGCGCGCAGCCGTCGAGGAGCCCGACGTGCGCGGGCAGGTCCAGGGCTTCGTGCGGCGGTTCGGCGAGGAGCTCGCCGCCGGTATCGCCAACGAACCGCAGCTGCAGGGACTCGACCCGCAGCGCGCGTTGGTCTGGGCGCATGCGATCGCCGGCATGGTGCAGGCCACGGGTGACTGGTGGCTGGACCACCCCGACGTCGCGCGCGAGGTCGTCGTCGACCAGCTGACGGCGTTTCTCTGGCAAGGCTTCGCCGGCTTCGACGGACGTCCGCAGCAGTAGGCCGTCCCCGCGCCGGGTACGGTCCGCGCATGCTCTCGCGGCTCGCTGACCGACTGCACGCCGCCGATGAGCGGCTGTTCACTCGAGCGGCGACATCACACAACGCGACGATCGACGTCGTACTGCCGAGGCTGACCCGGGCCGCCGACCACGGAGTGCTGTGGCTGGGGGTGGCCGCCGCGCTGGCTGCCTCCGGACGACCAGGACGCCGTGCCGCCGCCCGCGGCCTCACGTCGCTCGCGGTGTCGAGCGCCGTCGTGAACGGTCCCGCGAAGTGGGTGTTCCGTCGAAGCCGTCCGGACTACACGCTGGTCCCGGCACTGCGTCAGCTCCGTCGCCAGCCGCGCACCACGTCTTTCCCGAGCGGTCACTCGGCGTCTGCTGCGGCATTCGCGACCGGCGTCGCCTTGCAGGCGCCTGCCGTGGGCATCCCGATTGCGGTCGTCGCGGCGGCCGTGGCCTACAGCCGGGTGCACACGGGGGTGCACTACCCGTCCGACGTCGTCGTCGGTGCTGCCATCGGTGCCGGCACTGCCGTTGCCCTGCGACGGGCTTGGCCGGTCGTGCCCGAGCGGCCGGCGACGACCCGGGCATCGACGCGCGAGACGCCCGACGTGGGCGATGGCGCCGGCCTCGTCGTCGTCATCAACAACGACGCCGGCAGCGGTGCCGCGGAGCCGATCAAGCAGCTCGTCTCCGAACGCCTGCCCGCCGCCGAGGTCGTGGTCGCCGAGGACGGCGACGATGTCGTCAAGTGCCTGCACGAGGCAGCGCACCGCGCGCAGGTGCTGGGGGTTGCCGGTGGCGACGGGACGGTCGCGTCTGCTGCGACGGTTGCCGTCGACGAGGACGTCCCTCTCGCAGTGTTCCCGGCGGGAACGCTCAACCATTTCGCGCACGAGCTCGGCATCGAGTCGCCGGATGACACCATCGACGCCTTGCAGGCGGGCGCGGCTGCCGAGGTCGTCCTCGCGAGCGCCGCGGAAGACGGCGAGAGCCTGCTGTTCCTCAACACCTTCTCTCTGGGCGTCTATCCCGAGCTCGTCCAGCGACGGGAACGTCGCGAGCGCTGGCTCGGCAAGTGGGTGGCGCTCGGGGTCGCACTCGTCGAAGTGCTGCACCGCGCCGAGCCGCTCGAGCTCGAGGTCGATGGCGAGCGCCGCGTCGTCTGGCTGCTGTTCGCCGGCAACGGTCGTTACCACCCACCCGGGTTCGCTCCCTCGTGGCGCGAGCGCCTCGACGACGACTGTGTCGACGTCCGCATCATCGACGCCGACAAGCCGCTCGGCCGATCGCGACTGGTGCTCGCGGTGCTGTCGGGCACGTTGGGACGCTGTCGCGTCTACGAGGAGCGGGTCGTCGACCGGATGCGGATCCGCCTCCCCGGCGAGGACGAGCGGATGGCGCGCGACGGGGAGACGCATACCGCGCCGCGCGAGCTGCTGCTTCGGCCGGCGTCGCGCCGGCTCGTCGTGTTCCGTCCGGCGCGGAGCTGACTCCTGCCGGGAGGGCGTGCGCCGCGATCCGCCGGGGGCTGACCCCCTAGCATGGCGCCGACCACGCCGGGCTGACGCGCACACAGACAGGGACCCATTCATGCGCTTGCGTCTGTCGCCGCAGGAGAACGTCTTCTACGAGCTGTTCACCTCCTCCGCCAGCAACCTCCTCGACGGCGCGCACACGCTGCACGCCCTCATCACCGGTCCGCGTGAGCAGCGCGACGAGCTCAACTCGACGCTGCGCGACGAGGAGCATCGTGGGGACGACAAGACCCACAGCATCCTGCGCGAGGTCAACTCGACGTTCGTCACGCCGATCGACCGCGAGGACATCTATCGTCTCGCGAGCCGCCTCGACGACGTCATGGACTTCTTCGAGGCCGCAGGGGACCTCATCGTTCTCTACGACCTCGACACCCTGCCTCAGGAGATGCACCAGCTGGCCGAGATTCTAGTGCGTGCCGCGGAGCTGACGGCCCAGGCGATGCCGCGGCTGAAGTCGTTGAAGAACCTCAGCGACTACTGGATCGAGATCAACCGGCTGGAGAACGAGGCGGACAAGCTCTACCGCCGTTTCGTCGCGCGACTGTTCGGTGGCGACTTCGACGCGCTCACCGTGCTCAAGCTGAAGGAGGTCGCCGAACAGCTCGAGGCGGCCGCTGACGCGTTCGAGAACGTCGCGGACACCGTCGAGACCATCGCCGTCAAGGAGTCCTGAGCCAGGCGTGGAGACAGTCGGCCTTGTCGTCCTCATCGCCGTAGCGCTGGGATTCGACTTCACCAACGGTTTTCACGACGCGGCGAACGCCATCGCCACGTCGGTGTCCACGCGCGCCCTCACCCCGCGTGCCGCTCTGGCCCTCGCCGCCGTCTTCAACCTCGCCGGCTCGCTCGTATCGGTCAAGGTCGCGAACACTGTCGGCGGAATCATCGATGCGCCTGAGACCTCTCACGGTCTGGTGGTGGTGTTCGCAGCCGTAGCCGGCGCCATCGTGTGGAACCTCATCACCTGGTACTTCGGCCTGCCGTCGTCCTCGTCTCACGCACTGATCGGCGGTCTGGTCGGCGCAGCGCTCGCGTCCGGGTCGATCGTGCACTGGGCGAAGATCGTCCAGAAGGTCGTCATCCCGATGATCGTCTCGCCGCTGGTCGGCTTTGCCGGCGCGTTCCTGCTGATGCTGATCATCCTGTGGCTGTTCCGCCGAGCCAACCCGAGCCGAGCCAGCCGCGGCTTCAAGTACGGCCAGTGGGTGTCCTCCGCGGCGATGGCCTGGGGCCACGGTCTGCAGGATGCGCAGAAGACGATGGGCGTCATCACGCTCGCACTTCTCATCACGCACCATGTCTCACCGAGCGGCGACTTCGCGGTGGTGCCGTTGTGGGTCAAGCTCGCGTGCGCGGCGGCGATCGCGCTCGGCACCTACAGCGGCGGCTGGCGCATCATGCGCACCCTCGGGCGGCGTGTGTTCAAGCTCGACAACAGCGCGGGGTTCACCGCGCAGGCGGTCGCGTCCGGCGTGCTCATGACGACCGCCTACGTCTACGCCGCGCCCATCTCCACCACGCACGTCATCACCTCGTCGGTGATGGGCGTCGGCGCAACGCGGAAGTTCTCGGCCGTTCGCTGGGGCGTCGCCGGCAACATCCTCGTCGCGTGGGTGCTGACGCTGCCGATGGCCGGTCTCGTCGCGGCCGGCGTCTACGCCGTCGTTCACCTGTTCGTGCGCTGACCCCGGTTCAGAGACGGGGCGGAAGCTCCTTGTGTGACTCGCCCGCATACAGCGACGGGGATGCCGGCGTGCGCCTCGGTGCAGCGTTCGCTGCGACGACGGCAACCCAAGGCAGCACCAGCGAGCCGGCGGCGGCGACGAAGCCGGCCCAACGCGGGCCCACGGCGAACAGGATGATGGCCGCGATGAAGCACAGGACCCGCAGGCCCATCGTCAGCAGGTAACGCCGTTCACGCTCGCGCCGCTCCTCGCCGGGACTCTTGCCCGCGGTGGTGACGAGCACGGGATCCGAACTGCTCGCCATCGCTCCAGCATCCGCCATCGACTCGGCGGCGGCTGCGTCGGGTGGGGCGCCTGCTCAGCCGAAACGTCCGGTGATGTAGTCCTCTGTGCGCTTCTCGGCCGGGTTGGTGAAGATCTTCTGGGTGCTGTCGATCTCGATGAGGCTGCCGGGCTCTCCGGGCCCGCGCAACGTGAAGAACGCCGTGACGTCGGAGACCCGCGCCGCCTGCTGCATGTTGTGCGTGACGATGACGATGGTGTAGCGGTCCTTGAGCTGGAAGATCAGGTCCTCGATCGCGAGCGTCGAGATGGGGTCGAGCGCGCTGCACGGCTCGTCCATGAGCAGCACTTGCGGCTCGACGGCGATCGCGCGCGCGATGCACAGCCGTTGCTGCTGACC
>DASSKP010000078.1:0-133851 GCA_035690365.1 Mycobacteriales bacterium | reverse complement strand
GGTGATCGGAGCCCACGCGTTGTCGTACGGCGCACCCCGTCCGGTGGCCACCTCACCGACCGTCTTGCCGGTCCTCCAGTCGACGATCGTCAGCCGCCATTCGTCGATGCCGGGCGCAACCGGATGCGGGGAGTAGAGGTAGAGCAGACCGTTGCCGCGGGCCAGCTTCGGGACCACCGACGGTGACACGACGTCGCTGTGCCACGCGACGTGGCACCCCTTGGCGCCCACGACGACCTTCGTCACGCCACCGGGCTGGAGGTTGCCCTCCACCCGTGTGGTCGGGTTGAGGTAGCCGTAGTTGTTCTCGACCACCAGGCCGTTGCCCCAGCCGACGAGGGAGTTCTCCGTCGCGCTCTGCCCCGCCGAGAAGACCGGCACCGAGCAGAACAACCGCTGCTGCCCAGGAGCGAGCTGCGCCGCTCTCCGGTAGACGAGGACATGCATGCGCGAGTCGGCGTTGTCGGTGATGGCGACGTACCGGCTGCCGATGAATGTCGGCGTCGAGCCCGAGCCCTGGTTGATCTGACCGACCTTGCGTGCGCTCCCCCGGTCGTACGCCGTCCGCCAGATCACGGTCGGGCGGCCGGATGCGTCGGCGCGGAACATGTACATCGCGTGGTCGGACACGACGGCGACGCCGTCCTCACTGACCGCGTGCGAGTTCTCGATCTCCTCGCCGGGCAGCAGCCGGATGTGCACCTTGCCGGTGCGCGGGTCCAGCGTGCCGACCCGGCCGTAGCGGGTGATCCACCAGAGCAGGCCGTGCCAGTCGGGAAGGACTCCGGTGATCGGGTCGCACGAGCCCTGCGGCAACGGGTTGTTGTAGGTCGTGCAGTCGTGCGGCAGGTAGCGCGACAGGTCCCAGTCGTCGGTCTTGACGAACGACCAGGTGCCGTCCTGCGCCTGCACGTGCCGGATGCGCTGGATGTGCTGCGCCGCGTCCGCGACCACCGCCCGGTCAACGTTGTCGAGGTAGAAGTAGGCGCCGGAGCTGTCGCTGTAGACCTTGTCGAGGTTGGCGTTCTCGGCGGCCTGCATCGTCGACGGCCGGGGCGGCAGGTTGTACGTCGCCAGGTCCTTCAGCGTCACCGGGTCGACGAGACGCAGCGTGAAGTTCTGCGCGCCCCCGCACTGCAGGAGGAGCAGGTGCTCGTGGGTGACCCCCATGCCGGCGCACGGACCCTTACCGGCGAACGTGACCGTCGCGTTGTGCCCGGTCGGCCCCGACCACGGGTGGGTGTCGCTCGCGTAGCTGTCGGAGTGCATCGAGTTGGCACCCGAGCGCGACATGAAGGGGTTGGCCGGGTCGGTGCCGCTCAGCGCGGCACCGGGGCCGGCGGTCGCGGTGCCGACGGCCAAAGCGGCGACAGCGAGTCCGACGGCAAGGAGCGAACGAGTGCGGAGCATGCCGGAGGACTTCGACGATCGTGAGCCGGGTCCTCCGTGGTTACAGAAGCGGCTGCAGCGTCGGCAGCAGTGTCTGGGACGGGCTCGGGGACGGCAGCGGCACACCGCCGCCGGTGCCGCCGCTGGTCGGCGACGGACTCGGTGACGGGGAGGGGCTCGTCGCCGGCTTCGGACTCGACGTCGTCGTGGACGTGTTCGAGGCGGTTGTCGTCGCCTTGGTGTGATGCCGGGCCTGCTGCTTGCGGTGCTTGCGGTACTGCTTGTCGGTCGGCAGCTGGTTGACGCCGAGAGATGCGGGGTCGATGCCGGCGTACCGCGCACCGACCGACATCACGAGCCGGACGTAGTCGAACGAGTGGTTGTAGCTGAACACCGCGAGCGCCATACCTCGCGGTGTGCTGAGGTCGGCGCCGCTGGCGCAGAGGTAGCGAGCCGTGGCGTCAGCGGCCGCCACGATGTTTTGCGGGTTGGCCGGATGACCGGAGACGCTAGGGCCCCAGGTCCGCCAGGTGGACGGCAGGAACTGCATCGGCCCGACCGCACGGTCCCACCGACGGTCGCCGTCGTAGACGCCGTTGTCGGTGTCGTGGATGGCCGCGAAGCCTCCGCTGCCGTCGAGCACCGGGCCGATGATCGGAGGGTTGGCGATGCCGTTCCAGCCAGGGGCGCCGGAGCCGCCGCTGGCAGCGTGACCGGACTCGACGTAGCCGATGCCGGCGACGAGCCACCACTTCAGACCGCACGACGGATCGGTTGCGGCGACGTGCCGGGCTGCGCGCACATAGGCGCCGGCGGCGATTTGCGGGATGCCGCCGACGTTGATCTTCAGCAGGTCGACGTGCGGCAGCTTGCGGATGGGGGCCGCCGCCTGCGGCTTCTTCGCGAGCTTGTCGAAGGAGTGCAGGTTGCGCAGGTCACCGAGGGACGCAGCGATGTCCGCCGGCGTCATGCCGAACGGCGTCGCGCTCGGCGAAGGACGAGCGGCCGGGTGCCCGCCGTGGTGGCCGGACTCCGCGAACGCGAAGCCGACCGCCGAAATGGGCAGCGTCAGCGCCAGGGCTCCCGCCGCCGCGCCACGCCAACCAGGCGGGACAAGGCCTCGGAGCCGGCGGATGCTGGGAATCACGCCGTGCACTCGTTACCTCCTGCGGGTGGGGTACCCCGCGCGCCCGCGCGGAACCCGCAAGATCAATATCGGCTCAGAGCTTGAGATCCGTACCCACGGCGAAACCGTGACGATTGCCGTCATTAAGGAACGATCCGACCGTCTTGTCGAGCTCGTCGACGGTCCAGGTCTCGCCCGCGCTGGCGAATGCGCCGTCGAGGGTCGGCGCCTTCATCACGCCGACCTTGCCGCTGTAGACGACGAAGACGTTGCCGGTCACGTGGTCGGCTGCCCGGGTGCCGAGCCAGACGACGACCGGCGCGATGTGCTCGATCGCCCACGGGTCGACCTCGTCGCCCTCCGGCGGCGGGGGGAACGTCGCCTCGGTCATCGCGGTGCGCGCTCTCGGCGCGAGAGCGTTGGCGCGGACGCCGTAGCGGCTGCAGCCGTTACTGACCGCGAGGGTCAGCGCGGCGATGCCGGCCTTGGCCGCGGAGTAGTTGGGCTGGCCCGGAGAGCCGAAGAGAAAGGCCTCGGACGCGGTGTTGACGACGCGCGCCCACTGCTGCTCGCCGGTCGCCTTGTTGCGTTCGCGCCAGTAGGCCGTCGCCGCCTGGCAGGTCGCCGCGTGACCGCGCAGGTGCACTCGCAGGACGGTGTCCCACTCGTCGGCGCTGACCGAGAAGATCATGCGGTCGCGAAGGACTCCGGCGTTGTTCACGAGGACGTTGAGGTCGCCGTAGGTGTCGACGGCCTTGCGGACGAGCCCCGTGGCGAAGTCCCAGTCGCCGATGTCACCGGGGGCTCCGATCGCCTGGCCACCGGCGGCGGTGATCTCCTCGGCGACGGCGTTGGCCGCGTCGCCGATGTCGTTGACGACGACCTTGGCGCCGGCGGCGGCGAGAGCCAGCGCCTCCGACCGTCCGAGCCCGACGCCCGCGCCGGTCACGACAGCGACGGCACCCTCGAGCTCGCTGCCGGTGAACTCCGGCCGCAGTTCCTTCACCTGTTGACTCCCAACATCAGCGCGCTGGTCGGCACTCCGGTGCCACCGGTGACGAGGACGTGCTCGGCCCCGTCGACCTGGTTGACGGACGTCCCGCGCACCTGGCGGACGCCTTCGGCGATGCCGTTCATGCCGTGCAGATAGGCCTCGCCGAGCTGGCCGCCGTGAGTGTTGACCGGCAGCCGGCCGCCGATCTCGATGTTGCCGTCGGCGATGAAGTCCTTCGCCTCACCCGGCCCGCAGAAGCCGAACTCCTCGATCTGCGCGAGCACGAACGGCGTGAAGTGGTCGTAGAGGACAGCGGTCTTCACGTCGTCCGGACCGAGACCGGAGGTCTCCCAGATCTGCCGAGCGCACGTGCCCATCTCCGCCAGCCCGACGATCGAGTCGCGGAAGAACGACCGCATCATGTGCTGGTCGTCGGCCATGCCCTGCGCGGCCGCTTCGACGATGACCGCCGGCTGCTTCAGGTCACGCGCCCGCTCGACGGTGGTGACGAGCATCGCCTGGCCGCCGTCGGTCTCCTGGCAGCAGTCGAGCAGGTGCAGCGGCTCGACGATCCAGCGGCTCGCCTGATGGTCCTCGAGAGTGATCGGCTGCTGGTAGAAGTGCGCGGCGGGGTTGTTGGCGGCGTGCTTGCGATCGGCGACCGCGACCCGGCCGAAGTCCTCGCTCGTGACGCCGTACTCGTGCATCATCCGGGTCGCGAACATCGCGACCCATGACGCCGGTGTGAGCAGGCCGTGCGGTGATGTCCAGGCGAACTGCGCTTCCTCCGCCGTCGCTCCTGCCGGCCGGTCCTGCACGCCGGTGCCGAAGCGGCGACCGCTTCGCTCGTTGAAAGCGCGGTAGCAGAGGACGTAGTCGGCGACACCCGACGCGACGGCCATGGCGGCGTACTGCACCGTCGCGCACGGCGCGCCACCACCGAAGTGGATCCGGCTGAAGTGCGTGAGCTCGGGGATGCCGAGCCCGCGCATGATCTCGCTCTCCGGGTTGGTCTCCATCGTGAAGGTCGACAGCCCGTTGACCTGCCGGGGATCGACGCCCGCGTCGTCGCAGGCGGCGGCGCAGGCCTCGAGCGCGAGCTGCAGCTCACTGCGGCCGCTGTTCTTGGAGAACTCGGTCGCGCCGATGCCGACGATCGCCGCCTTGCCGGCGTACGTGTGCTTCACCGAGGCAGCTCCAGCTCGACGGTGCCGGTGACGTGCGGGCCGAGCTCGTTGAGTGCTTGTACGGCGACCACGAGTCGGCCGGTCTCGGGGTCGACGCTCTGCACCGAGCCGGAGAACGTCAGCGGGAGGTAGGGGTAGGCGGGGGCGCCGAGCCGGACGCGCAGCGCGGTGACGACCGCCTCCGGTCCGGTCCAGTCGGTGACGTAGCGCTCCATCAGCCCGACCGACGTGTTGATGTTGAAGAAGATGTCCTTCGACCCCTTCTGGTGCGCGAGGTCACGGTCGTGGTGCACGTCCTGGAAGTCACGAGTCGCGAGTGCGCCGGCGACGATGTGCGTCGGCGTCACCGGGAGGCACCAGAGCGGCAGCCGGTCGCCCTCGCTCACGTCGGCGGCAGCGAGCGTTTCGGTGCGCCGTTGTGGTGTCGCCGGACGGAACTGCGGGATCGAGATCGGGCCGCGCGAATCGGTCGCGCCCTCGACCTGCGCCGGGTGGCTGTCGAGCCACTCGACCTCGAGCGGCATGCCGATCTCGACCTGGTCGGGCCGGACGCCGACGAGGTCGGCGAGGAACCGCACACCGTTGTCCAGCTCGGCGAGAGCGACGACGAGCGGGTAGCGGAAGCCGGGGACCTGCGGGTGGTGGACGACGGTGTAGCTGTAAAGCGTGGCCCGGCCGGACGAGACGGAGTAGCCCATGTCGAACGACCCGCACTCGGCGCAGCGCGGCGACGGCGGGAAGAACAGCCGGCCGCAGCCGTTGCAGCGCGGGATGCGCAGCTCGTGTGCGCGGTAGCCGTCGAACAGGACGTGGTTGTCGCGGTTGATGCCCGGGCGCGGGCGCAGCTGCGGCGACGGGTCCGGCGGTGTGCGCTGGCCTTCCGCCGGGCCGGCGGAGGGCGTCGTACCGGTGCCGGGCTTGAACTTCAGGATCCGGAACAGCAGGTCACCGACGTGCTCGCCGTCGACGGTCTCGTAGCGCTGCCTGGTCGTGACGAAGTAGCCGGTGCCGAGAGCGGTCTGCTTCTCCGGTGACACGTCTTCGAGGATCTGCACGTTGCGCAGGACGTCGCCGGGGCGGAGGTAGCGGGCGACCTCGAGCTCGCTGTTTACGGCGACCACGCCGACGTAGCCGGCGTCGTCGAGCATCCGCAGCACCTTGCTGCGCGGGTCCTCGGCGGGCGGCTTGTCGACCGGTCGCCACCGCGGCTGCGCGGGCAGCCCGGGCCGGTCCCAGATGTCGAGTGTTGCGGGTGGGGCGACGATGCCGCCGTGCCGGCTTTTGGCCGCCGCCTCCTCGTCGAGGTAGACGGGATTGCCGTCACCGATCGCGTCGCACCAGTCGGCGATGGCCGGGATGCCGACCGGATGGCGGGCCGCCTGCGGCGGCCCTTGGGTTCCTACCTGGGCGCGCAGGCGGTCATAGAGATCCCCCTCGGGGAGGTCCTGCGACGACACGCTAGAAACATATCTGATGAGGTTTCAGGAAACGGCCGAGGAGCAGTCGCTGCGGCGTGAGCTGCGCGACTACTTCACAACACTGCTGCCCCCGGAAGAGCGCGAGAAGATCGGCGCCGCCGGCGAGAACGCGCCGGTCTTCCGGTCGATCGTCCGGCGCCTCGGCGCCGACGGTTGGCTGGGTCTCGGCTGGCCGAAGGAGTACGGCGGCCAGGCCCGCTCGGCGCGCGAGCAATACATCATGTTCGACGAGGTGCAGCGGGCCGGCATTCCGTTTCCGTTCGTCACCGTCAACACCGTCGCGCCGTCACTGATGCGGTTCGGCACGGAGGAGCAGAAGGCGACGTACCTGCCGCGCATCCTCGCCGGCGAGCTCAACGTCGCGATCGGATACACCGAGCCGGAAGCCGGCACCGACCTCGCGTCGCTGCGCACATCGGCGCGGCTCGACGGCGACGTGTGGGTCGTCAACGGCAGCAAGGTGTTCACGTCCGGCGCCAACCAGGCCGACCTGATCTGGCTCGCGTGCCGCACCGATCCCGACCTGCCGAAGCACCAGGGCCTGTCGATGCTGATGGTGCCGACGGACTCCCCTGGCTTCCGGTGGACACCGATCGTGACCGTCGGCGACATCGTCACGACCGCGACCTACTACGACGACGTGCGCGTCCCCGCGGCGAACCTCGTCGGCGAACGCGGCGGCGGCTGGCGCATGATCACGACCCAGCTCAACCACGAGCGGGTCGGGCTCGCTGCGTTGGGTGGGCCGGTCTGGCGGCTGTGGGGCGAGACCCGTGCGTGGGCCGTCGAGGCAGGCGTCGCCGACGTGCCATGGGTGCGTCGGGACCTCGCCGAGTGCTACGTGCGGCTCGAGGCGATGAAGCTGCTCAACTGGCAGATGGTCGAGGCGATCGCGGGCGACCGGCTGCAGCCTGCGGATGCGTCGGCAGCGAAGTTCTACGGCACCGAGACGCACGTCTTCGTCTGCCGCAAGCTGCTCTCGATCCTCGGCGCTCGTGGATGGCTGCGGGCGGGGTCGCCGGGCGCCGCGTTGCGCGGTGAGGTCGAACGGCTTGCGCGGTCTGCGCAGATCAACACCTTCGGCGGCGGGGTCAACGAGATCCAGCGCGAGATCGTCGCGGCCGCCGGTCTCGGCATGAAGCGACGGGCACGATGACATCGACGCACGGAGCACGATGAACTTCGACATCGACGACACCCAGCGCGAGATCCAGTCGCTCGCCTCGGACGTGTTCACGCGTCTTGCGACGGTCACGCGTCTCGAAGCGGTCGAGTCGTCCCCGGACCGGTTCGACCGTGAGCTGTGGGCCGAGCTCGCGCGCACCGGACTGCTCGGCGTCGCCTTGCCGGAGTCCTTCGACGGACTCGGGCTCGGGATGGTCGAGCTCGGCC
The DNA here is from genome assembly GCA_035690365.1 of Mycobacteriales bacterium. Classification (GTDB taxonomy): domain Bacteria; phylum Actinomycetota; class Actinomycetes; order JAFAQI01; family JAFAQI01; genus DASSKP01. The sequence continues at coordinate 126,285 of DASSKP010000078.1, read as the reverse complement.
TGGTGTGCGAGCAGCTGGGCCGTGCCGTTGCCCCGGTGCCGTACGTCGCCACGACGTGCGCCGGGCTGGCGTTGGCGGAGCACGGCAGTGACTCGCAGCAGCAGGCGTGGCTGCCGCGCATCGCGGCCGGCGACGTCGTGATCGCGATCGCACCGGCGTCGTCGGCGGACGGCGTACAGGTCGTGGACGGGTCGCTCAGCGGTGAGGTCGTCGGCGTGCCGTGGGCGCATGTCGCCGAGCGGGTGCTGCTGCCTCTGCAAGGCCGGCTGTGGCTGGTCGATCCGGCAGCCGACGGCGTCACGGCGGCGCGCGGCGAGACGACGGCGCGGCAGGTTGCGCTCGACCTTCGGCTCGACGGGGTGGCGGCGGAACCCGTCGGCGAGGCGGGTGCTGCGGCCTGGTTGAAGCAGCGCTGGTTCACCGCGTGGGCAGCGGTGCAGGCTGGCGTGACCGATGCGGCGTTGCGGTTGACGGCCGACTACACGTCGGGTCGCGAGCAGTTCGGCAAGCCGCTGTCGACCTTCCAGGGCGTTGCACTGAAGGCCGCGGATGCGTATGTCGACGCGCGGGTCATCGCCGCCGCTGCACTGCAGGCGGCGTGGGCACTCGACAGCGGCATCGACGCGATGCTGCAGGTGCTGACGGCCGCGTGGTGGGCGGCCGAGGGCGGGCAGCACTGCGTGCACATCACCCAGCACCTGCACGGCGGCATGGGCGCTGACGTCACCTATCCGGTGCACCGCTACTTCCTGTGGGGCACCCAGACCGAGCTCCTGCTGGGCGGTGGCTCGCGACTGCTGGCGACGTTGGGCGATGCTCTGGCGGACCGCCCGGAGGCGGGCGACGCGCTCGTCCTCAGTTAGCGCCTGCCGGTGAGTTTTCGTTGCTGTGCAACGAAAACTGTCGTAGGTCGTCGTTAACGTCCGGTGCATGTTCCTGATGGTCGATTGTCCGGATGAGTTGTTCACCGACGGGGTCATTCCGGTGGCCATGACCGGTGCCGGTGTGCGGTTGGAAGCGGTCGAGGAGGTGCCGGCCGGTCCGTGGCTGGCTGCTGTGCTCGACGGCATCGATCCGCGGCGGCTGTCGCAGTGGGACCTGCCGGCGTACCTGCGAGCGTGCGCGCGGATGCAGGCTCGGCAGCGGCGAGGGTCACCGACGGTGTCGCCGAGCTCGCCGCCCGACCTGGCGGTTTCGGCGCGGACAAGGAGGTTGCGCTCGCGTTGCGCGAGCCGGTCGGCGCTGCGCAGCGGCGGATCCATCACGCGCGGCGACTGCACCGACTGCTGCCCACGACTCGAAGGCTGTTCCGCTGGGGCGCGATCAGCGCCAAGCGTTGACCCGGCTCGATCCCGCCGGAGCCGAGGAGCGAGCGCGTACGGCTCGACATTGCGCCGACGTGGTCTACCAACCGGGCGAGGACGGCATGGCCACCAGCGTCATGGAAGCGCCGGTCGAGGAGGCGCTCATCGTCAAGACCGCCGCAGACGCCTACGCCGCCACCAGCAAGGCCGCGGGTGATGACCGGCGCATCGGTGTGCTGCGCAGCGAAGGCCTCGCCCGCATCTGCGGCGACTACTTGAGTGGGCTGTCCGCCACGCGCACGGCACTCCGCACCGGCGGCCTGCCCATCGAGATCGGCATCGTCATCGACGTCGAAACTGCATTCGGCTGGCGTGAGCTGCCGGCGGAAGTGCCCGGCCACGGCATGGTCCCTCGCGACGTCGTGGCCCGCATGATCACGGAGGAGCAGGCGCGACTGCGGCTGTATGTCATCGACGAGGGCAATGGCCGGCTCGTCCACCGCTCGATCACCGGCTACCGGCCGACCCCCGCGCAGATCGCTCAGGTCCGAGCCCCGTACGTCTACAGCGCCGGCCCCGGTAGTCAGGTGCTCGCGGCCCGCACCGACACCGACCACGTCGTTCCCTACCCGCCCTACCCGCAAGGGCCGACCGCGATCGGCAACCTCGTCCCGAACGACCGGACCTGGCACAACGGCCACACCCGCCAACAACTGTCCGTCACCGTCGATGACAGTGGTGCCGTGAAATGGACCAGCGTGTTGGGACAGTCACGGACCGTCACGCCATACGACTACAGGTCCGGCCTCCGAGGGTCAGACGGCTCGCATGTCGCTGATGGACGGCGGCGCGAGGACGATCCGCCGCCCTTCTAGCCGACGAGGATCGACACCTCCACGACGGCCCTCAGCCGTCTACTTACGCCGCCGGTGCGGGCGTTGCGGTTTGCGCACGGTCTCAGACACTTCGGGGCTCTCTTCCACCGGCGGGATTTCCAACGTGTCTTGCGGGTCGGTATCACCGAACCCCGGAAGGCCGGTCGGCAGGAACCACCCGATCGACTGCGGAATGCGGAACGGGTGCCGGGGGCGCTCTCTCCCGAGACCCCGGCGCGGCGCCGTGAGCATCAGCCACAAGGGGAGTCCAAGCACAAACGCCAGAAACGCGATCAGCACGACGCCGGCGCCCCAGTTCACCTCGTCAGAATGCCCGACCAAACGTGGAACGGCACCCATCAGGCTCTCGGCTCGGTGGACGCGTCGGTCTCGACCTACGGCGTCGCGGCGGCGTGGGTCAGCTCGCCCCTGACGTGCAGCCAGACCGCGACATCGTCGGCGACGTCCGGCTTGGACCCGAGGTCGCTCTGGACGAGTTGGATGAATCGCTGCGATCCGCGAAATGGGACCCACGCCAGCACGACGTCGACCTTCGAGCCGCGCAGCAGACGGAGCAGCGCCTGCTGCTCGATGTGCCAATGCGCAGAGCCGGTCGACTGGTCGTTCCCGCGCATCAGCGGCAGGAGGATGTGCGGAATGGGTCGCGTCGGCACGGGCGTCGAGTGACCGTCAGCGCCGGGCACGAAGACCTCACCGCCGAAGATGCGAAAACGCATCCCGTCCACCGACTGCCAGAGCATGCCGGAGTTCAACCGGCTGAACGGGCTGAACGGGTAGGTCAACGCGAGCGCGCCACTCGGGATGACGCGCTGCCGCGACGTGGTGAAGAAGGGCGGCGCCGTCACGAGAGCGGAGCTGATCCGGCTCGGTACGACGGGCAGCAGGAGGATCACCGCAACAACGGCAGCGATGCCGACCTGAACCCCGCGCACACGCCCGGCCAGTCGCGGTCGCACGCGCCAACCGCGGTACAGCCGGTCAGCCCCCACCCCGACGAGCGCCGCGACGGCGAACTGGGCGATCAGCGCGAACCGGTCCGGCTCCATGTTCTGCAGCACCGGGATCGGCCTGAACAGGATGTAGACGAACGCCGGGACGGCGACTCGACCATCGATGGTCAGTCGTGGCCCGAGCGCGAGGATGAACGCCACCACCATGGTCGCCGTCAGCACCCGAACGATCAGCAGGCGGCGGAACCGCACGACGACGTAGAGCAACGCGGCCAGCATCGGAAGCCCGACGTACATCCCCGGCTCCTGACCATGACCGATCACCGCCAGGTTGTCGGGCGCGAGCAGCGCGTGCGGCGCCAGCAGGATGTTGGGCGTCGGCAGGACCGGCGACAGCAGGTCCGCGTGGTACACGCTGTGCAGGCCGAATGGGTGGATCGGTCCGGACGGGCGGAGCGGGCCCGCGACGAGCTCGTACGCCGGATACCCGGCGAGGGCGACGAACGTCACGGCCGCGGCGGCCAGGCCCCGAACAGCGCGGGTGACTCGCTCACGAGCCTGCTGTACGTGCGTCCTGGCGAGCACCGCAAGACCGACGACGACGCCGATCGTGAAGAGTGCGACCACCTCGGGCGAGATCAGGAACTCGAGCGCCGCCGCCAGTCCGATCAGCGCGCCGGCGACGACCGGCGACCGGCGGCAGCTGACCAGCCAGTCGTCGACGAGAAGAACGAGCAGCGGGACCAGCGGCAGGAAGGTGAGGAAGAGATGGCGCTGCGCGTGCCCGGCCATGAACGGCGAGAAAGCGAACAGGAGGCCCGCCCCGAACGCCGCAGGCCGCCACGAGACATACCGGCGCATCAGGACGTACATCGCGGTGCCCGACAAGGCGAGCGCGAGCCGCAGCAACAGGTTGTACGTCGCAACCGGGCCCAGCGCCGCAGTGACAGGCCATCCGATGAGGCCGAGCAGTGGCATCGACGTGTTGATGCTCAGGTTGGCGCCGTACGGCATGTTGAGGTACGACGTGAAGAACGGGTTGTGGCCATGCGTGATCGCGAACGGGAGCCAGCGTAGGAACCACACCTCTTGCACCGGATCAGCGCACGAGCAGTTGACGATGTGCCGCGAGTCGAGCGGGCCGACCGGCCAGTACAACAAGCAGGCGAGCAGGAAGTACGCCGCCGCAACCGTCGCGACACCGAGCCACCGCCGGCGAGGCCCCTCGCCGTCAGTCGGCGGCGTCGACATGCGCCTCTTCTCGCTCACAAGCCGGATCGGGCGGCGAGCAAGGGTTCGCGGCGCTGCCAGGCCCAGCGCAACAGCCAGAGACTGACGACCAGCGTGAGGACATTGATGGCCAGCTCGATCAGCCCGCCGGCGCCGGACTTCCACCAGATGCTGTTCTCGAGGTCATAGAGCACGTCCATCCCGAACAGGTAGAGGCCCGCTCCCCCGCCGGCGAGCAGCCAGAACAGCGCGAGCGGCGACCGCCGCCGCAACGTCCACGCCGCACCGATCAACGCGACCGTCAGCCACCCGTCGGCGAGCGGGAAGGCGTTCTCGAACTCGTAGTAAGCCGAGCGCGTGTTGCTGGCGACCAGCGACCGGTCGGCGTACCAGGCCGTCCAGAAGGCGGCCATCAGTACGGCACCGATCACCAGCACGACGATCACGCGACGGCGTTCCGACTCCTCGATCACAGGCAGATCCTGGCACCTCAGCCCGCCGCTTGACACCTCTGCGACCGCGAGTACTCTGCTCGGCAGAGCATTTCACTCTGCGCCGCAGAGCAGGACGAGGGAGCAGCGACCATGACCGCTATCGAGAGCACGCCCGACTTCGACGCGCTGCGCCAGCGGGTGCGGGCCACTCAGCACGCGCGTTCGGTGCCGCTGCTGGTGGTCGGCGCGCTGCTCGTCAACTACAGCGTCGTGAGCTTCGCCTCGCAGCCGGTGGCCTGGAGGTACGGCGCCCCGCTGGCATTCGTGTTGGTCTGGACGCTCGGCAAGGTCAACGAGAGCAACGTCGGAGTCGGCCCGGCTCGCGGCGACTACCTCATCGCGGCCGCGGTCGTCTTCATCGCGACCAACCTCCTGCTACTGCCCACGTCGTTGCGGGAAGGGGCGCGGATCCACGAGCTGTTCGGTGCCTGGGTGGTCATCGTCGGTCTGGCGCTCGCGGCGCTGTCGCTCCCGCAGCGCGACCAGGTCCTGCTGGCCGCGGGCATCGCGGTCGTCGCGGCGGGCGCGGTCATCGCGGTCTTCGGCCCGACCGATGCGTTCTTCCCGATCAGCGGCGCCGACAGCATCACCCGCGCCTGGACGCTGTGGCTGCTGTCGCTCGTGGGTGCAGGCCTCGGGCTCACCGGCCTCGGCCTCTACCGCCGCGAGCGCGCCCTGGCATGACCGATCCATCCGACCATCCGACCGCCGGCTTCGACGAGTCGGTGCACCAGCCCAACCGGCTGGCCATCCTCGTCATCCTGCGCGAAGCGGGACGCGCCGACTTCTCCTACCTGAAGCAGACCCTCGGCCTCACTGACGGCAACCTCGGCCGGCACCTCGCGTCGCTCGAGGAGGCCGGCCTGGTCGAGCTGTCCAAGGGTTTCGAGGGCCGCAGGCCGAGGACGTGGGCGAAGCTGACGACCGCGGGGCGGCGCGCTCTCGACGCCGAGCTGCTCGCCATGCAACGGCTGCTCCAGCGATTCGGTCGCTGAGCCGGACCGACGCCGCGCAGCTACGCCGACGCGGCTGAGCTTGCCGCGCTCGCCGCGGCCTTCATCGCCGCGAGCTCGTCACGCAGGTGGTCGCCGAGCCGGCGCAGGTCGGGCATGAACTCCGTGCACGACTGCAGGCCGATCGAGAAGTCGTCGCGATAGCTCCACGCCGTGAGGTTGAGACCGAGCACGCGCGTGATCGGACCCATCGACCGCACCGCAATGACGTCGGCACCGTTGAACGTCAACGGCGGCGGGCCCTTGACGTTGGACACCACCGCGTTGAAGGCGGGACGGCCGCTCATCTTCTCTGCGAGCGACAGCATGCCGAGCGTCATCTTGCCGAAGAGCAGGTAGTAGTCCTGCCAGACCGCGAACAGCTCGACGTCGCCCTTCGCCCACTCCCGCGCGGCGTCGATGCTCTCCTTGACGGCCGCCAACCGCTCGAGCGGGTCGGCGATGTCCGTGGCCAGCGAGACATACCAGTACGACGTCCTGTTGCCCCAGTTGTCGCGCTCGTGGTCGGCGCGCAGCGAAATGGGGTGCGCGCAGTTGAGGCAGCGGTCCGGCGACTCGCCCTTCTCCTCCAGGTAGCGGCGGATCGCACCGCCGCACAACGTCACGAAGACCTCGTTGACGGTGCGCCCGGTCGCGTCTTTGACCGCCTTGATCTCCGAGAAAGGGATCGTCACGTCGGCATAGACCCGCTCCGCGAGCGGCAGCTTGTTGAACCTCGTCGCGGGCCCCGACATCGGGTTGACGACAGGTGGCGCGCCGCCTTTCTTCCGGGCCCGGTTGTCGCGGATCGACCGCACGGTGCGCGCGGTCACCTTCGGCAGCAGCGCCCACAAGGACGCCTGCGACTTCAGGGCGAAGCCGACCAGCTGCGGACTCGTCGGTTGCGGCTCCGGCGCGGCCGGCACCGGTCCGTAGACGTCGAGGTCTCCCCCGTCGAAGGCGACTTCGAAGAATCGGACGCTCGCCTGTCCATCCATGATCGAGTGGTGGATCTTGAACACCAGGGCCACCCGCTCGCCCGGCAGACCCTCGACGACCGTGAGCTCCCACAGCGGCCGGTCACGAGGCAGCTGTGTGCTCGCGATCCGCGACACGACCTCGTCGAGCTCCTCGTCGGTGCCGGAGGCCAGCCGCTCCGCGCGCACGTGCCGGTCGACGTCGATCGGCCCGGCGTCGCGGAACACCGGACGACCGAGCCCGAGCGGGATCTTGTGCACCGTCCACCGCAACGGCGGCACCAGGATCAGCCGCTCACGCGCCCACGTCCGGACCTCGTCGACCGACACCGGACGGCCAACCTCATGCGGCGCCACGATCGCGATCTTGATCGTGTGCATGTGCTGGTCGCCGGTCTCCTCCAGCACGTGGAGGGCGTCGACACCGCTGAGCTGACGCAAACGCCGACCTCCCTATCGCCCGCCGACCCCGCAGGCCGCGAACGCGTCGACGACGAAGCGCCTGCTGGCCCGGAGGTTGTTGATGATGTGGCCGCCCTGCAGCCATTGGATGTCCGGCCGGTCCCAGTGCTCCCACAACGCGACCGCCTGCTGCGGCGTGACGAGCCGGTCGCCGATCGCGGCGTAGATGAACAGCCGCTCGCGGTCGACGAGCGGCTCGAAGGCGAGCGGTGACACGACCCGACTGAGCAGCCGCGCATCCGGATCGAGCACGTGGCTCGCCTCGACGGTCTCCTCGCCCCACCTCGCGCGCATCGTGTCGGCGAGCATCGTCGACAGGTCGGACGTCGGCACGCCCGCGATGACGCACGCGAGCTCACTGTCGAGACCGGCGAGCAGACCCGCGACGTGCCCGCCCAGAGAGACGCCGTACACCCCGACGGGAGTGCGGTCACCCAGCCGCAGCCAGTCGATCAGCGTGCGCGCGTCGAGCACCGCCTGCGCCATGCCGAGCAGGTTGGTGACCGGGTCGACGCCGGGGAACGGGTGCCCGCCCCCTCGGCCTCGCGGCCCGTGCATCGGCAGCACGAGGTGAGCCACGTCGACGCCGAGCTCGCTCAGCAAGCGTCGGCTGCCGAGCAACCGCAAGTCGCGCGGCTCTCCCATCCGGTGACCGTGCAGGACGACCGCCCACGGGCGCGGCCGATCGCCGTGCCGCAGCAGGTAGGCGTGGGTACGCCGGTTGGCCTCGCCGTCAGTCCAGCGCTGTGCACCCGGCAGCTCGACCGGCGGTTCGTACTGGCTGACGAACGAGAGGTGCTCGAAGTCGATGCCGGCCCGGCGCCGTCGCGTGACCCGCAGCTCGGTCGGTGGCCCCGGCACCGTGTGAACGAGCCGAGGGTCGTCGATCGCGCCGATCGTCCGAAGCGCCGCGACGGCTGCCCGGGTGTCGTCGACAGCCTGCTCGCTGACCTCCTCGGCGCTGCGCCGGGTCAGCAGGTACGCCGCCGAGACGGTGAGCTCGTCGACGGCCAACGTGGCCCAGGTCAGTGGGTTGGCGGCGAGCGGCGGCGTCGCGGAGTCGGGGCCACTGCGCGTGGCCCGCACCGCCGTCGAGACGGCGCGCGGCACGACGCTGCCGAGCTCGGCCCACCACGGACGTTGCGGGCTGCGCGGAGCCGGCACGCCGGCGGCCGCAGCGGACATCTGACGCCTCCTCAGATTTCTGACAGGGAACGCTACCCGGTGCGTCGAAGTCCTCTCCGTGGCCTCCTCCCGCCGTCTGTTCGCCGCCGCCGCCGCGCTCGTGGCCGTCGCCGGCGCCATCGCTGTCGCCACCCCGTCGTCGGCCAAGCCCGGTGGCCACGGCCACGGCCGGGGCAATGGGCACCCCGAGCAGTCCGCCGCATCACCCCTGGGCCACGCCGGCCGGTGGCTGACCGACCCGCAGGGACGCGTGGTCGTGCTGCACGGCTTCAACATGGTCGCCAAGCTGCCGCCGTACGACGTCGCCCAGGCCGGATTCGGCGAGGACGACGCGGCGTTCCTCCAGGCTCACGGGTTCACGACGATCCGGCTCGGCGTGATCTGGAAGCGTCTGGAGCCGGCGCCGGGCAGGTTCGACGACAGCTACCTCGCGTCGGTCGGCTCGACGGTGGCGATGCTCGCGCAGCACGGCATCTACTCGCTCATCGACTTCCACCAGGACATGTGGAACGAGAAGTACCAAGGCGAAGGCGCGCCCAACTGGGCGACCAACGACGACGGGCTGCCGCCGGATCCGCCGGCCGGGTTCCCCGGCAACTACTTCGCGATGCCCGCGCTCTGGCGCAACTACGACCACTTCTGGAACAACGACGCGACGAAGTCCGGTCTGCGACTGCAGGACGCGTACGCCGCCGCGTGGGCGCACGTGGCGTCGTACTTCCGCAACGACACCGGCGTGATGGGTTACGACCTGTTCAACGAGCCGTTCCCGGGCAGCCAGTGGTACTCCTGCCTGTCCCCTGCCGGGTGCCCGGTGTTCGACACGCAGTTCCTCGCACCGTTCGTCACCAAGGTGCTGAAGGCGATCCGGTCGGTCGACCAGAAGCACCTCGTCTTCTACGAGCCGCAGCTGTCGTTCGACTTCTCCGCGGGCACCTCGATCGGTGATCCTGGCGACGCACTGTCCGGCTTCGCGTTCCACGCCTACTGCGCCGCCGCGGTGGGAGCACCCGAGACGCCACCGACGCGCGCCGCGTGCGACCAGGTCGAGAACCGCACCCTGTCCAACGCCGACCAGCAGTCCACGACGAGCGGCGACGCGTTGCTGCTCACGGAGTGGGGGGCCACCGACGACGCTGCCGAGCTGACGTCGGTGATGGCCGCGGCGGACAACCACATGGACTCGTGGCAGGAGTGGACCTACGTCGGGGGCGACCCGTCGGCGCCACGCCCGGCCGAGGGCATCCTGCGCGACCTGCACAAGCCGCCGACCGGCAGCAACGTGAAGTGGGCCAAGCTCGCGATCCTCGAGGAGCCCTATCCGCAGGTTGTCGCCGGCACCCCGACGTCGTGGTCCTACAGCCGCGGCGCGCACCGCTTCTCCTTCAGCTACAGCACGCAGGCGGCGGGTGGCAGCCTGCGGTCCGCGCTCACGACCGTCTACATCCCTGTCGGAGCGCTCGGCTCCGGCTACCGCGTCGTCGTGCGCGGCGCGCAGGTCGTGTCCGATCCCGGCGCCGATCGCCTCGTGCTGCGCACCTTGCCCGGCGCGTCCTCGGTGCAGGTGGCCGTCAGTCGCTGAGTCCAGGGCTGCTGAGGCAGGGGAACCGGACGCCGGTGACGAAACCCTCCGCATGCGCCTGACCCTCGTCCGCAGCTCGGCCCTGGCCGCTCTCGCCGCCGTCACCGTCGCGGCCCCGCTCGCCCTCGCCGGCGGCACCGCACCGACCGCGGCATCGCAGGCGCGAGCGATGCTCGCCCGCTACGCAGCTACGGTCCCGGCGGCGTACCAGGCTCCCCCTGTCGGCGTCGACACGCAGTGCTTCGCGCCCGCCGGGCACCCGGACCCGCAGGCCGACGGCAACGGCCACCCGACCAACCCGGCGTGGATCCAGCGCGACGAGATCAACCAGTACTGTGCGCTGCTGCGCGTCCGCGACCAGCTCGACAGCCCGGCGTTCGGCTACGGCGACCTCACCGTCGGTGGCGAGATGTGGGCCGCGCAGGCGCAGGAACAGGCGTCGGACGGCCCCGGGCATCTGCACGGCGGCGTCACAACGTTGATCCCGGGCTCGCAGGGCGCAGACCCGTTCCGGTCGGTCGCTCGCTGGCAGCAGCTCACGGGCGGCCGGGCGACCCGCGTGAAGTTCACGTCGCTCGACGGCGCGCAGCTGCGCGGGCACGTCTGGATGCCGCCGAAGTCGGTGCCGCGCCCGCGCGGCGGCTACCCCGGCGTCGTCATCACCGACGGGTCGGTGCAGGGCTACGAGAACCTCTACTACTGGGCTGCCGAGGGACTCGCGCAGTACGGCTACGAGGTCATGACGTACGACGTCCAGGGGCAGGGTGACTCTGACCTGTTGCCCGCCAGCTGCACGTCGCCCAGCAGCTGCCCGGGTGTGCCCTACCAGCAGAACTACAACTTCTACCAAGGTGCCGAGGACTCGCTCAACTACTTCCTGTCCCGTGCCAACCCGGGCCGGTCGTCGCTCGACGCCGGTCATGTCGGCATCGCCGGGCACTCGCTCGGCGCGTCGGCCGTCAGCTGGGTCAGCCAGTGCGACACACGCGTGAAGGCGGTCGTCGCGTGGGACGACCTGATCCCGGTCGACGTCAAGAAGTGCGCGACGAACGTCACCGTGCCGAAGCCCTACCGGTCGAGGAAGCTGCACGCGCCGGCGCTCGCCACGACGAACGACTACGAGTTCAACGTGCAGCCCGCGACGACGGTGCCCAACCCGCACGGCGACACCAACGCCGGCGGTCTTGCCGGCGACTCGGGCTACCAAAGCCTCGCGAAGGCAGGGCTCGACACGGAGCTCGTGTCCTTCCGCAACGGCACGCACCTGACCTACACCTACATCGACCTGGTGCTGCCGTCGAACGAGCTGTCCGAGCGGTTCGCCTTCTACTACACGCTCGCGTGGTTCGACCGCTACCTCCGCAATGACCGCGACCCGTTCACGTCGGTGCCGGCGTACGAGCGGCTGACCTCGCTCGGTCACTACGACACGAGCGCCGACCGCAACAGCAAAGGTGTCGTGTCCATCGGCGCGGGTGTCTTCGACCCGTCGGCGGCGGCGGCCAACCCGAGCGACCCGATGGCCGGCAACGTGCCGTATCGCATCGGCGGCCTGTCGATCCTCGACTCGCTGTCGTTCTACTACTACAGCCAGTTCCACCTGACCGACCCGCGCACCGGACGGCTGCGGACGTGCACCGACATGCTCGCCAAGTGTCCGAGGGTCGCCCCCAAGGTCCCCTGACCCTCCTGTCGAGTGCGTTGCGTTAGAGGGTGGAACGAATTAGGGTCGCGCCATGTCTGTCGCGGCGCGTGTCGTCGGCCGGCCGCGCGACCCGCGGGTCGACGAGGCGGTGCTCAGCGCCGCGCTCGACCTGCTCGTCGACGAGGGCTACCAGGCGACCAGCATCCAGGCGATCGCGCGCCGCGCAGGTGTCAGCGCGCCGAGCATCTACCGCCGCTGGTCGAGCAAGGCCGAGCTGATCGAAGCCGCGGTCTTCCCGAGCGATCTCATGGAGCCGGCCGAGATCGGCGGTGATCTCGGCACCGAGCTCGCCGACTACTGCCGCCGCATCCTCGGCTACCTCGCGCAGCCGCCGGTGCGGGCGGCGATCCCCGGTCTGCTGAGTGAGTATCAGACCGACCCGCGCATGTGGCAGCGGCTGGTCGACCGCACCGTGCGTCCGATGCAGGCGTCCTTCGAGGCCTATCTCGCACGCAACGGCCACCGGCCGTCCCGGTCGGTGGACACCTTGTTCGAGGTCATGCTCGGTGCGCTGTTCGCGCGCGCACTCAACGTCGGCGAGGAAGGTGCGGACGACTTCGCGACCGAGGTCGCGGCGATCGCGATGGCGGCGCTGCAGTGAGAGTGAAGAGGACGAGGCGATGACAGCGACGTCCGACACAGGCGCACCGATGCGGCGCAGCAGCCGCGAGCCGCAAACCGTGCGGGCCACCCTCGAGAGCTGGCTCGGGACAGTCATCGGATCCGCGGGTGCCGTGAGCGTGCGCAACGTGCGCGGCACCGAGGCCAACGGCATGTCCAGCGACACGTTGCTCTTCGACGCATCGTGGCAGGAGACCGACGGCACGACACGCGACGAGTCCCTGGTCGCGCGGGTCGCGCCCGACGCGGCCGACGTACCGGTCTTCCCGACCTACGACATGCAGGCGCAGTTCGACGTCGTACGGCTGGCGGGTGAGCTGTCCGGCGCGCCGGTGCCGGACACGCTGTGGTGCGAGACCGACCCGGCCGCGCTCGGGGCTCCGTTCTTCGTGATGCGTCGCGTGGACGGGGAGATCCCGCCGGACGTCCTGCCCTATCCGTTCGGCGGCAACTGGCTGTACGACGCCCCGCGCGACCATCAGCAGCGACTGCAGGACACGACGGTCGAGGCGATCGCGGCGTTGCACGCGATCGACCGGCCGACCGAACGGTTCGCGTTCCTCGAGCGGCCGGACGACGGCGACACCTATCTCCGCCGGCACGTCGCGCACACGCGCGCCTGGTACGACATGGTCGCCCGCGAGGGCGGTCGCTCACCGCTCGTCGAGCGTGGTTTCGAGTGGCTCAGCCGGCACTGGCCGTCGTACGAGAGCGACCCCGTCCTGTCCTGGGGCGACTCGCGGATCGGCAACGTCATCTACCGCGACTTCCGCCCGGTCGCGCTGCTCGACTGGGAGATGGCCGGGCTCGGTCCGCGGGAGCTCGACGTCGCGTGGCTGGTCTTCGCGCACGAGGTCTTCCAGGAGCTGACGACATCGCTCGGGCTCGAGGGAATGCCGCACTTCCTGCAGGCCGACGACGTGTGCGCTCGCTACGAGTCGCTGACCGGCGACGCACCGCGCGACCTCGACTTCTACCGCCGCTACTCCGCGCTGCAGTGGGGCATCGTCTTCCTTCGCACGGGTCAGCGGCAGACGCACTTCGGTGAGCGCGAGGCACCGGCCGACCCGGAGGAGCTCATCTACAACCGTGCCCAGCTCGACCGCCTGTTCAGCTGACCATCTCCGGGAGACGTTCCGATGCCTGCACCGCTCGACGAGTACCCGCTGCACCAGACACCGCTGTCGCTCTCCTACGTCGGATCGAGCGACCGCAACTTCTACGACCGGTGCTACTTCAACGCGCACGACCGCGACGGCGGGACGTTCCTCGTCACCGGTCTGGGCTTCTACCCGAACCTCGGCGTCAAGGATGCGTACGCCGCCGTGCGTCGCGGCGACAAGCAGTGGGTCGTGCGGATGTCCGACGCGATCGACGACGACCGGCTGCACCCGACCGTCGGCCCGTATCGCATCGAGGTCATCGACCCGTTGCACAAGGTGCGCATCGTCTGCGACGCCGCTGCGCACGGCATCGCCTTCGACCTGACGTGGGAAGGGTCGTTCCCGGCCATCGACGAGGAGCGCCACCAGATGCGCACCGGTCGCCGGTCGATCATCGACACGTGGCGGTTCGCGCAGCTCGGCACGTGGAGCGGGACGCTGCACGTGGACGGTCTCGACACCGAGGTCGACCCGGACGTCTGGGTCGGCAGCCGCGACCGTTCGTGGGGCATCCGTCCGGTCGGCGAGAGCGAGCCCGCCGGGCGCCCTGCGCATGACGACGGGTTCGGGTTCTGGTGGCTCTACGTGCCGCTGCGGTTCGAGCAGTTCGCCATCGTTCTCATCGCGCAGGAGGACGGCTCCGGGCACCGGACGCTGAACGACGCCGTGCGCATCTGGCGTGACGGCCGCGTGGACCAGCTCGGCTGGCCGCGCGTGCAGATCGACTACAAGTCCGGCACCCGTGAGCCCGAGCACGCACTCATCCACCTGAGCGAGCGCGACGGATCGCCGGTCACGATCGACATCGAGCCGTCGGTCGCCGTACCGCTGCACGTCGGGTGCGGCTACGGCGGCGACTCCGACTGGCTGCACGGCTCGTGGCGGGGCGAGAAGTGGATCGAAGGCGCCGTCTACGACTTCACCGATCCGGCGGTCGCCGGGCGTGTGCCGTGGGGGGTCATCGACCACGTCGCCCGCGCGACGTGCGGCGACGCGGTCGGCTGGGGGCTGTTCGAGCACGGGACGATCGGCCGGCATCAGCCGAGCGGCTTCGCCGACCTGGGGTCCGTCGCACCTTGAGCCGATGATTTCCGGCCCGGCAGGACGTCGTACCTCGTGACAGTCTGAGCACGTCAGCGAGGAGGCAGCCATGCCGACACGGGACAGAGCCATCATCGGAGCGCCCTGCTGGACCGATCTCATGACCTCGGACACCGAGGCCAGCCGAGAGTTCTACGGCGCGATCTTCGGCTGGACGGCTGAGGAGCCGGACGAGTCGCACGGTGGCTACTTCAGTTTTCGCAAGGACGGCGTCCGTGTCGCCGGCTGCATGGCCAGCGAGCCCGGCGCTCCCGTGACGGACGTCTGGTCGGTCTACCTCGCCAGCGAGGACGCGGAGAAGACTCTGGCCGCCGCCGAGTCGGAGGGCGGGCTGATCCACGTGGCCGCAATGCCCATCGACGACATCGGCACGATGGCGTTTCTCGCCGACCCGGGCGGCGCGGGCGTCGGCGTCTGGCAGCCTGGCACGCATCAAGGCTTCGGCATCGTCGAGGAGCCGGGCTCGCCGAGCTGGTTCGAGCTGCACACGCGCGACTACGACGCGGTGCTTGCGTTCTACCGCAACGTCTTCGGCTGGGACACGCATGTCGAGAGCGACAGCGACGACTTCCGCTACACGACGTTGCAGTACGGCGGCCTTCCGTTGGCCGGCGTCATGGACGCCGCTGGGTTCCTGCCGCCGGACGCACCCTCGTGCTGGTCGGTCTACTGGGCAGTCGACAGCGTCGATGCGACGGTCGATCACGCAGTTGCTCTCGGCAGCACTGTCGTCCACGCACCGGAGGACACGCCCTACGGCCGGCTTGCCGCCGTCCTCGACCCCCATGGCGCGACGTTCAAGTTGAGGAAGGCGTAGTTCATGCAGGCAATCCGGACGTTCCTGTGGTTCGACGACCAGGCGGAAGAAGCGGCGACGTTCTACACGTCGCTTTTCAAGAACTCACGGATCGTCAGCATCATGCGTTGGAGCGAAGGCGGTCCCGGCGAACCCGGCCGTGTCGGAACTGTTGAGTTCGAGCTGGATGGCCGGCCGTACGTCGCACTCAATGGTGGCCCGGAGTTCACCTTCACGGAAGCGATCTCTCTGCAGATCGACTGCGACGACCAGGACGAGGTCGACCACTACTGGAAGGCGCTCGGTGAAGGCGGCGAGTACAGCCAGTGCGGCTGGCTCAAGGACAAGTACGGCCTGTCGTGGCAGGTCGTGCCTCGGCAGCTGTTCGGCCTGATCAGCGGTCCGGACAGCAAGCGCGCCGCGGCCGCGACGCAGGCAATGCTGAAGATGCAGAAGCTCGACGTCGCCGAGCTGCAACGCGCCTACGACGAAGCCTGAACAATGGCGTCGTGCGGCTGAGCGTTCGCGTCTACCCGGGTGCGAAGCACGCGCGCGTCGGCGGCCGTTATGGCTCTGACGAGCCGCCGATCCTGATCGTGCGCGTGACCGCGCCTGCGGTCGACGGCAAGGCCAACGACGCCGTGCTCAGGTCGGTGTCGGCTGCGCTAGGGGTGCCGCGGCACAGCGTGCGCATCGCGACCGGCTTCAAGAGCCGGACGAAGGTGCTCGATCTGGACGATGTCGACGCCGACCTGCTCGCCGCGCTTCTCGGCAGCGACGGCGAATAGCCGCTGCCGGCGCGGACGTCACCGAATGACGTCGTACCTCAGCTGGACGACGCCGCCGTCGTACGTCTTCTGCGCCACCAGCTGCAGCTCCTGGCGCTGCCCTTTGGCGAACAGCGGCGTCCCGTCGCCGAGCACGACGGGAACGACGTGCAGCAGGTAGCTGTCGACCCAGCCGCGTCTGGCGAGCTCGGCCGCCAGTGTGCCGCCGCCGGCGTAGAGGTCCCCGTCGGCCTGCGCCTTCAGATCGGGTACGACGTCGACAGATCGGTGCAGGATCGCGCCGTGCTCGACCCGGTCCAGCGTCGTCGAGAACACATGCTGCGGGATCCGGTTCCAAATGGCGGAGAACTCCTGCATCACCTCGGGCTCGTCGGAGGGGACGTCGGGCCAGAAACCGGCCATGAGCTCCCAGTTGCGACGACCGTTGAGCAGGCCGCCGCTCGCGCCGAGCAGCGCGTTCATGTCCCGGTGCAGCTCCTCGGTGACGTGGTGCCAGGAGATGTCGGCGTCCGGTCCCTCGAAGAACCCGTCGAGCGACATCGACAACATGACGACCAGGCGACTCATGGCCCGACGCTATCCAGGTGGCCTGACACCTGCCGGTCGCTGCGACAATCGGCGGGTGACGACGGAGGACCAGCCGCTCGACCTGTTGCTCAAGCTGCTCGACATCGAGCAGCTCGAGGACACGTTGTTCCGCGGCCTGTCTCCGGACACCTCGGTCCAGCGGGTCTTCGGCGGCCAGGTCGCCGGCCAGGCGCTCGTCGCCGGCGGCCGCACGGTTGATCCCGAGCGGCGCGTCCACTCCTTGCACGCCTACTTCCTGCACGCCGGCGACCCGGCGGTGCCGCTGATCTACAGCGTGGACATCACGCGCGACACCCGCACGATGAGCACGCGACGAGTGACCGCATTGCAGCACGGACGAGCGGTCTTCGTGCTGACGGCGTCGTTCATGGTCCCGGAGCAGGGCGTCGAGCATCAGGACCCGATGCCGTCGGCCCCGGACCCCGAGACGCTGCCGACCTTCGAGGAGCGGTGGGCGCCACTCGCCGACAAGTTCCCGCACCGCCGGCGGCAGCCCCGACCCATCGACCTACGGCACGTCGACGATCCCTGGCCGATCGCAGCGACGAAGGGCGAGTCGGGCGGCCGCGCGCCGAACTCGCAGGTGTGGATCCGAGCAGCCGGAGAGCTGCCGGACGACCCGCTGCTGCACGTCTGCGTCCTCGCCTACGCGAGCGACATGACGCTGCTCGACTCCGTGCTGCTCCCCCACGGCATCGACTTCTCCGACGGCAACGTCTTCATCGCGAGCCTCGACCACGCCATGTGGTTCCACTCGGAGTTCCGAGCCGACCAGTGGCTGCTCTACGACCAGCACTCCCCCTGGGCCGGCGGTGCTCGCGGTCTCGGCACCGGCGGCATCTACACCCAGGACGGCCGGCGCATCTGTTCGGTCGTCCAGGAAGGCCTCGTCCGCCACCGCCGCGGCTAGTATCTGACGGGTCGTCAGATTTGTGATCGGGTGGAGGGGTCGTCATGGCGCGGTATCTCGTCACGGGCGTCACGAGTGACGTCGCGCGTCCCGTGGCCGAAGCACTGGCCAAAGAGCACGAGGTCATCGGTGCCGCCCGCTTCCGCGACGACGCAGCCCGCGACCCGCTGCACGCCGCCGGCGTGAAGACGGCGCGCCTCGACCTGGTCAAGGGTGACCTGAGCGACCTGCCGGACAGCGTCGACTACGTCCTGCACTTCGCCGTCGTGAAGAGCCAGAAATGGGGCGTCGACCTCGACGGCAACGTCGGCGGCCTCGCGTTGCTGATGGAGAAGTACGCCGACGCCCGCGCCTTCCTGCACTGCAGCACCACTGCCGTCTACCAGCCCGACGGCCACACCGCCTTCACCGAGGACTCCCCGCTCGGCGACAGCCACCGCAACTACTTCCTGCCGACCTACTCCATCTGCAAGATCGCCGCCGAGGCAGCGGCCCGCCACGGCGCCCGGCGCTACAACCTCCCGACGACGATCGCCCGCCTCAACGTGCCCTACGGCGACGGCTGGGGCTGGCCGATGTTCCACCTCGCGCTGATGCAGAGCGGCCAGGAGGTCGCGGTCCACCCGGACGCGCCGAGCGAGTTCCACCCGATCCACTCCGAGGACATCGTCGCGACGGTGCCCAAGCTCCTCGATGTCGCAAGCGTGCCTGCGACCATCACCAACTGGGGCGGCGACGAGCGCGTGAGCGTCGAGGAGTGGACGGCGTACCTCGGCGAGCTCACCGGCGTGACACCGAAGCTCGTCGCCAGCGACCAGTCGCTCGCGAGCGTCTGCCTCGACCTCACCCGCATGCACGAGCTCATCGGACACACCACGATCGGCTGGCGCGAGGGCTTCCGGCGGATGGTCGCGGGAAAGCAGCCTGACCTGCAGACCACGTGACCGTCGTCGTCGTCGGAGCAGGACTGGCCGGCGTACGCACGTGCGAGGCGCTGCGCCGCCGCGGCTACGACGGCGACATCGTTCTCCTCGGTGAGGAGAAGCACTCGCCCTACAGCCGCCCTCCGCTGTCGAAGGAGGTGCTCCGTGGCGACAAGCATCCGTCGACCGCGACCCTGCGCAGCAGTGGTGAGCTGGCAGCGCTCGACGTCGCGCTACGGCTGGGAGTTCGCGCAACGGCTCTGCGCCCACCCAACCGCCAGCTCGACCTCGACGACGGCACCACGATCACGTACGACGACCTCGTCATCGCCACCGGCGCGCAGCCGCGCACGTTGCCCGGAGTCTGGTTGCGAGGGGTGCACACGTTGCGCACTCTCGACGACTGCGCCGCCCTGCGCGACGAGCTGGACGAAGGCACTCGTGTCGTCATCGTGGGCGCCGGCTTCATCGGCCTCGAGGTCGCGGCGAGCGCTCGTGCCCGCGGGGCGCACGTCACCGTCGTCGACATCCTCGCCGCGCCGCTCGCGCGTGTCCTCGACGTCAAGGTCGGCGAGGCGATCGGCCGGCTGCACGCCGAGCACGGGGTCGACATCCGCTGTGGCGTCGGCGTCGCGCAGGTCAGCGGCGAGGCCCAGGTCGAGGAAGTGACTCTCACCGACGGCACGCAGCTCCCCGCCGATGTGGTCGTGGTCGGCATCGGCGTCGCGCCGTCGACGAGCTGGCTGGACGGCTCCGGCCTCCCCATCGACGACGGCGTCGTGTGTGACGCGACGCTGCAGGCCGCGCCAGGCGTCTGGGCGGTCGGCGACGTCTGCAGATGGCAGTCGGCCCGCCTCGGTCGCACCGTGCGCCTCGAGCACTGGACCAACGCGAGCGAGCAACCCGACCACGTGGCGCGCGGCATCTGCGGCGACCCCGCAGACTTCGACCCGGTGCCCTACTTCTGGTCCGACCAGTACGACGCCAAGCTCCAGTGCCTGGGTTTCGCCGGGGCCGGAGACGAGATCGCCGTCGTACGCGGGTCGTTCGACGATCCGAAGTGGGTCGCGCTCGTCCGGTCCGGCGACCTGCTCGGCGGCGTCTTCGGGCTGCGATCGGCGGGACAGGTGATGAAGCTCAACCCCCTGCTCGCGGCGGGCACGAGCTGGTCGGACGCGCTCGCGGCGACGTCCGGGTGACGGACCGTCAGGCCGGCACCGGCGCCGGCGTGGAGTGCAGGAGCCCCTCGTTGCGCAGCGCCCGGTAGGCCACGGTCAGCGTGACCGCGACCGCGAGCCCCGCAATCGTCGGCGTCAGCACGCTCTTGATCGCGACGAACGTCGACAACCGGGTGTTCTCGAGGAGCCAGACCGTCGAGGCCGACTTCACCATGCAGACGCCGGCCCAGAAGAACGTCAGGCGGTAGCAGAGCCGCTTGATGGCGGGCCGGCTGGCGACCTCTTCCGTCATCGGGAAGAAGTCGTGGGCGAGCCGGGCGACGACCGGTCGCGTGCTGGTCAACGACGCGAGGAACATGAAGCCGACAGCCGCGTCGTTGACAGCAGGCTGCGCGAAGTACAGGAACGTGTCGCCGGTGGCGAGCGTGACCGTCGTCTTGACGGTGAGGCCGAGTGCGGTGATCAGGAGCAGACCGGACATCCGGCGCCCGGTCGCGAGCCGCCAGCCTAGAACGCCGTAGCACCAGGTCAGCGCGACGATCAGCGCCGTCCAGACGTTGCCCAGCCGGAAGCTCGTGTAGAACAACGCGGCCGGGATGACGTTGGCCCACAGCAGGCTGAGGCCGAGGTGGCGCAGGACCACGCGGATGTGGGGGCGCTCGGCGTGGGCTTCGGACGTGGTGGCCTCGACCATGGTCTGGGGCACCGCCACTTCGTTCCGGAGTCGCTTCGTCGATCGAGTACGCCTCGATCCCTGTCAGGCTCTGTATCGGGTGGTACCCCGGCGGGGCTTGAGCGCCACCTCGCCAGAAGATCCCGGCAGGATGAGGTGGACCTGAACGCCCGGTGAGAACCGCCCGAACTGCGGAGGCACGGCGTGCGATGGGGTGTCCAGCTTCCGGAGGTCGAGCGGCTCGTGCGCTGGCCGGAGTACGTCGCCATGGCCCGGGCCGCCGAGGAGGGCGGCTTCGACTCGATCTGGATCGGCGACCATCTCCTCTATCGCGACGACGGCCGCGAGGAGCGTGGCCCGTGGGACGCCTGGTCGCTGCTGGCCGGGCTCGCGGCCGCCACCCAGACGGTCCGGCTCGGTCCGCTCGTCTCCTGTACGGCGTTCGGCCCGCCGTGGCTGCTCGCCCGCCGGGCTGCGGCGGTCCAGGAGATCAGCGGCGGCCGGCTCGTGCTCGGTCTCGGCGCCGGCTGGAACGAAACGGAGTTCCGCGCCTTCGGCGTGCCCTACGACCGCCGCGCCGCACGCTTCGTCGAGGCTTTCGACACCATTCGGCTGCTTCTGGCCGGCGAGCGAGTGACGACCGACGGCAACGCCGGCGGCCTGCAAGACGCCGTACTCCTGCCGGCGCCCGCCACCCGACCCGCGCTGATGGTCGGATCGACCGGCGAGCGGGTGCTGCGCGCCGCGCTGCCACACCTCGACGGCTGGAACATCTGGTACGACTGGTTCGGCAACACCCCTGACGGCTTCACCCGCGAGAACGACCGCGTCACGGCGATCCTCCGGGAGATCGGTCGAGAGCCGAGCGAGGTCTGGCGTAGCGCGACCGTGCAGGTCGTGCTCGACGAGGGAGAGCCGACCCGGCCGATCTCCGCCTCGACCCCGCCGGTCACAGGGTCGGCGGAGCGGATCGCCGAGCAGCTTCAGGCGTTCGCCGACGCCCGCGTCGACGAGGCGATTCTCGTCGTGACGCCGATCAACGAGGAGACGATCCGCGCCCTCACGCGGGTCATCGCCGCGATCGCCTGAGCGGTCAGGCCGGAAGACCCGCCAGCACGTCGTGCGCCTGCGTCACGATGCGGCGGATCAGCTCGTCGCACGTCGGCAGATCGTCGATGAGGCCGACCACCTGCCCGGCCGCCATCACGCCGAGGTCGTCACGCCCGTCGACCATCGCCGCCCGCAGCAGCATCGGGGTGTTGGCCGCCATCAGCACCTGGCTCCAGCTCAGCTCCTGAGTGCGGCGCATGGCGCGGCCCTCCCGGACCATGTCGCGCCACGGCGTGCCGGACAGCCGCTGGAACGCGAGCGCACTGCGGACCGCGCCGGCGAACCGACGCGTCGTGCCGGCCGACTCGAGGCTGTCGACCAGATCACTGCGCAGGACTCGGTGCGGCACGCCGTCGACCTGCTTCGTCACGACGGTGTCGGTGACCGACTTGGACAGGTAGTGCCGCTTGACCGCCTCCGGCACGGGACTGTCGGCCGTCAGCAGGAAGCGCGTGCCCATTGCGACACCACTCGCGCCGTAGGACAGCGCGGCGACCAGACCTCGGCCGTCGAAGAAGCCGCCGGCAGCGACGACGGGTACGTCGACGGTGTCGACGACCTGCGGCAGCAGCAGTGTCGTCGGCACCGAGCCGGTGTGGCCACCGCCTTCACCACCCTGCACGAGCACCGCGTCGACGCCCCACGCGGCGACTTTCTCGGCGTGACGCTTCGCGCCGATCGACGGCATCACGAGCACGCCGCCGTCGTGCAGTCGCTTGATCAGGTCCTGCTTCGGCGCCATCGCGAACGACGCCACCCGCACACCCTCGCGGATCAGCAGGTCGACCCGTTCGACGACGTCCGGCTGGTCGGCGCGCATGTTGACGCCGTACGGCGCGTCGGTGCGCTCGCGTACCTCTTTCACCGCGCGACGGAGCTCGTCGAGCGACATCGTCGCGGCGGCGAGGATCCCGAGGCCGCCGGCCGCGGACGTCGCGGCGGCGAGCTGTGGGGTCGCGACCCATCCCATGCCGGTCTGGACGATCGGGTAGCGGATGCCGAAGAGCTCGGTCAGCCGCGTCGCGATCGGCGCCAGTGCGTCAGGCATCGGGGACCTCGGCGAAGCGCTCGCCCGCCGGGTCGATCTGCTCGAGCAACGCGAGCTCGGCCTCGGTCGGCGTCCTCGACTCCGGCACGTCAGCCGGGACGACGAGCTCGAAGCCGGTCGCGGCAACGACGTCGTCGACCGTCACGCCCGGGTGCACGGAACGCAGCTGCATTCGGTGGTCCGGCGTCTCGAAGTCGAGCACGGCGAGGTTGGTCACGACGAACCGCACCGAGTGGTAGCGCGTCGCCGCGGCTCCAGCCGCAGCAGCGCGGTCGTAGCCGATGCCGGTCACGACGTCGACCTGCGGGACGAGGACACGCGGTCCGTGCGCCGGCACCCAGTAGGACGTGACGTTGTTGGCCGTGTTGCCCGGTGCACCGCGGAAGCCGAGCAGCTGCACCTTCGGATGCTTCATGTCGCCGATCGCGGCGAAGTTCTGGTTGCCCATGGCGTCGATCTGGCTGCCGCCCATGATGACGTGACGGCGACCGGACCAGACGACGTCGAACATCGAGCGGTAGGGGTTCCACGCCTCGACGACGCCGTCGGCGTTGCTGAACATCGCTTCGCCGTCGGTCATGACGAGGTCGGGCTCGAACGACGCGCGGGCGAGCAGGCCGCCGATGCGCGGGATCGTGCCGATCGGGTTGGCGACGATCTCCCCGTCGCCCCGGAAGCACTCGGCGATCGCGACGCAGCACACGTCGGCTCTGCGCACCCCTGCGGTCGCGGACGCCGAGCCCGATGCGTCAGTCGTCGTCGTCATCGCGACGCCAACTTCCGCTGGTAGCCGTCCTCGTCGAGGTCGAGCCAGGCCGTGCGCCACTCCTGCCAGGCCTCCGGCGACTTCGCGCTGGCGGCGTACTCCTTCTGGAAGGCCTCGTCGCGCTCGTAGTCGGGAACGCACGAGGTGAAGTGCGCGCCGTTGGGCGTCTCGACGACGCCGTCGGTCCACAGCCGGCTGATCCGCAACGTGTGGTGTGAGCCTTCCTTGAGCAGGTCGTCGGTGTCGACGATTCGCTCGCACGTGACGAACGAGCGCTTCGCCGCCTGGCACATCAGGTCGTCGAAATAGAGGTCCGGGCCGAGGAACTGCGCGTTGCCGCCGGCATCGGCGCGGTTCTGGTGGACGAGCGCGACGTCCAGCCGCAGCGCCGGCATGGCGACGAGCTCTTCGGCCTCGCCCGTCTCCGGGTCGTCGTACGGCGACACGACGGTGCGGATCTCGTCGCGTTGCCGCTCGACCACGTCCGAGCCGAGCCCGACACGCGTCGGCAGGAACGGCACGCGCCACGCTGCGGCCTGCAGGCCGAGCAGGAACATTCCTTCGTCGAGCTGAAGCGTCTCGACGGCGCCGGTCTGCATCGCGGTGCGGAAGTGCGGCTCGAGGGCGATCGAGTCGAGCGACACGAACGCGAAAACGACCTTGCGCACCTTGCCGGTCGCGCAGAGGAGCCCGACGTCGGGTCCGCCGTAGGAGACGACCGTCAGGTCCTTGACCGACGACCGGCAGAGCGCGCGGATCAGTGCCATCGGCTTGCGCCGCGACCCCCAGCCGCCGATGCCGATGGTCATGCCGTCGCGCAGCTCGCCGACGACCTCGTCGATCGTCGTTCTCTTGTCCGGCACCGCTAGCCCTTGCCCTCGTCCTTGGCCCACTGCTCGCGCTTGTCGACGAACGCATCGCGCGCCTTGTCGCTCGCACCGGTGAGGTTGAGCTCGAAGGTGAATCCCTGCTCGAAGCGGTAGGAGCGCCGGACGTCGACCGGGTCGATGCCGTTGAGCGACTCCTTCGCCGCCCGCATGACGACCGGGTCGACCGAGGCGATCTGCAGCGCGACCTCGCGCGCCGCCGCCCGAAGCTCGTCGCGCGGGACGACCTTCAGCACGCTGCCGTACGACGCCAGCTCTTGCGCTGTCGCGCGCTCGGCGGTGTAGACCATGTGTCGCATCCGGTGCTGGGGCACGAGCCGCGACAGGTGCGTCGCGGCGCCGAGCGCGCCCTGCTTAACCTCGGGCAGGCCGAAAGTCGCGTCGTCCGACGCGATGATGATGTCGGCGTTGCCGGCGAGCCCGATGCCGCCGCCGAGGCAGAAACCGTGCACCGCGGCGATCACCGGCACCGGGCACTCGTAGACCGCGGCGAACGCCGCGTAGCAGCCTCGGTTGGCTCCGACGAGCGCCGTGAAGCCGTCGGTCGACTGCATCTCCTTGATGTCGACCCCGGCGTTGAAACCCTTGCCCTCGGCCGCCAGGACCACTGCCCGGACGTCGGGATCGGCACCCGCACGCGTGATCACGTCGGCGAGCTCGAACCAGCCTGCGACGGGCAGGGCGTTGACCGGCGGCACGTCGACGACGACCTCGGCGACGTGCTCGCTGACGCTGCTGCTGATGCCCAAGGCTGAATTTCCCTCGCTCCGCTGCCGCGACCGCAGGCTTTCTGACACGACGTCAGATTCGGGTGTCACCATATACGGGTGACACATGCCCTCACCGGTCGCGCCGTGCTCGTCACCGGCGGCACCAAAGGCCTCGGCCGCGGCATCGCGGAGGCTTTCGCCGCAGCCGGCGCCCAGGTGCTGGTGTGCGCGCGCAACGCGCCGGCCGGCCCGGTCGCCGGCGAGTTCGTCGCCGCCGACCTGCGCGACCCCGGACAGGCCGCCGGCGTCGTCGACGCCGCGGTCGACCGGTTCGGCCGGCTCGACGTGGTGGTCAACAACGCGGGCGGCTCACCGCCGGCCGAAGCGGCGCAGGCATCGCCACGCTTCGTCGAGAAGATCGTCGCGCTCAACCTGCTCGCGCCGTTCTACGTCGCCCAGCGCGCCAACGCCGTCATGCAGAAGCAGGACGACGGCGGCGTCATCATCAACATCGGCAGCCTCTCCGGCACGCGTCCCTCCCCCGGCACAGCGGCGTACGGCGCCGCGAAGGCGGGACTCGCCAACCTGACCCAGTCGCTGGCGATGGAGTGGGCGCCGAAGGTGCGGGTCAACCTCGTCACCGTCGGCTACCTCGAGACCGAGCAGGCGGAGCTGCACTACGGCGACGCAGCCGGTGTCGCGGCTGTGGGAGCCGCGGTGCCCATGGGACGGATGGTGCAGCCGTCGGACGTCGCGGCCGCCTGCCTGTTCCTCGCGTCGCCCGAGGCGGCGTTCGTCACCGGCGCCGACCTCGCCATCCACGGGGGCGGCGAGCCACCGACGTTCCTCACGGCTTCGTCCACTTCCAACGGTTAGGCTCGGGTCGTGTCCATGTCTGACGCAGTGTCACCTTTGCGGGCGGTCGACGGCCGCGTACCCGGTCGACGTGGTCTGGCCACCCGCCAGAAGCTGCTCGACTGCACGATCGCGCTGCTCGCGAAGACGCCGTACCGCGATCTGAAGATCACGGACATCACCCGTGCAGCCGGCACCTCCCCGGCGACCTTCTACCAATACTTCGTCGATCTCGAGGCGGTCCTTCTCGCGGTCGCCGAACAGACGGCCGAGGAAGGTCGCGAGCTCGTCGCGCTGATCTCCAACCGCACCTGGAAAGGCGCGGGCGGCGTACACAGTGCGGAGGAGCTGGTCGACGGGTTCCTCGAGTTCTGGCGGACCCACCGGCCGACGCTTCGCGTCGTCGACCTGCTCTCGACCGAGGGCGACCGGCGGTTCCGGCACCTGCGCGTGGTGATGCTCAACGCCATGACCAAGGCCCTCGCCGAGGAGATCCGCCAGCTCAACCCGGACGACGACGTCGACCCGATGGCGACCGCAGGTGTGCTCATCGGCCTGCTCGCGCAGATCGCGGGACACCAGAGCGGCTTCGAGGCGTGGGACATCAAGTTCGGCGATGTTCGCGAAGCCATGATCCGGCTCGTCTACTGGGGTGTGACCGGGCCGAAGGTTCCCCGCCGGTGACCATCGAGCGGATCAACCCCCCAGGCCTGCACCCGACGCCGGGCTACCACCACGTCACGATCTCGACGGCGCAGCGCTACGCGCACCTGTCCGGACAGAGCCCGCTCGATGAAGACGGCATGGTCGTGGCACCCGACGATCTCGTCGCGCAGGTCAACCAGGTCGCGCACAACATCGCGGTCGCCCTCGAGCACATCGGCGCCAGCCCCGAGGACGTCGTACGCGCTGTCATCTACGTCGCGTCGACCGAGCGTGCCGACCTGGCTCTCGTGTGGACCGCCTTGTCGCGGTCTGAGATCGGTGCAGCTCTGAGCACGGCCAGCACACTGCTCGGTGTCGCACAGCTCGGCTATCCCGGCCAGCTCGTCGAGGTCGACATCACCGCAGCGCTGCCCGACTAGCGCATGAAGCTCAAGCTCGACCTCCACGACGTCTACAACCGCGGCGAGGAGATCGACCGCGCGCTGCGCCGCATCATCGACGAGGCCGTGGCGAAGAAGGCGCCGCTCGTCGAGATCATCCCGGGCAAGGGATCAGGCCAGCTGAAGAAGCACGTCCTGAGGTTTCTCGAGCAGAAGGACGTCAAGGCGCTGTACCACCGGGTGGAGAAGGACTCGGACAACTTCGGCCGGGTCTTCGTTCACTTCCGCTGGAAGTAGCCGAGCAACCACGCGGAGCAGCCAGCAACCGTCACCGCCAGCAGCGCCGTCACCACCCCGTTGAGGCGACCATCGTGCAACCAGCTGCTGTGCAAGAAGATGCCGGGCGGCGGCTCGGAGTTGCTGGCAGCGCCGGCAACAGCCAGCTCGGCGACCGCGCCACCGACCACGACGACGAGGAGAGCGACCGCGCGCCAGATCCGGCCGACAGTGCGCCTGGCGATGTCAACCAGACCGAGGACGAGACCGGCGACAGCGATCTGCAGGGCCAGGATCCAGAGCAGGAACAACCCCATGTTGAGCCCGAAGGGATAAGGGTTGGTCCACGCGTGCGGATCGGGGTTGGAGAGCACATGCGCCTCGATCGAGCGCTCCACGAACACGCCGACCCCGTTGAGGAAGACCACCAGAGACCAGGCGGCGAGAAGCCGGGTCGCGATGCCACCGAGCCCTTGCCTTCGATCCCTGACCGGCTTGCCTTCCGCAAGGTCCGCAAGCTGTCGCGGGTAGATGCGCTCCTTGGTCGTGCGCAGCTCATCGATGGGCCACCATCGCGACTCGACGAACGACTCGCGCTCCAGCGGTGACCAGCGTGACGTGTCGACCTCGAAGCTCGGGCCGTAGAGCAGGTAGTAATCCTCGTCCTGCCGGTAGCGCCCGCCGCCGAACTCGAAGCGGATACGACGCCGCCATCTCACTTCGCCGAGAGACTCGGTCGGCACGTCGAGGCCGGCCTCCTCGAACAGCTCCCGCCGCGCCGCTTCGACTGTGCTCTCGCCTGGGTCGGTGCCGCCACCGGGGGTCACCCACCAGGTGCCGGCTTCAGGCCGGGCCGGGTCGCCGCCGCGGAAGAGCAGCACCCGCCCGTCGGTCGAGAGAAGGACCACCCGCCCGGCGCGACGATGCTCCCGGCGGCGAAACACCCGGCCAAGAGTAAGGACTCGATCGTGATCGACGGGTTCGGCGTCAGTCTGACCTAGATGGCCGCGGACGCCCGCACGGAGCGATCGAGCAACGCCTCGGTCAACAGCCCGATGAAGCCGGGCATCTCCGCCGTCGGCACCTGATGGGTGGCGACGCAGCGGTTGTCCCGCCAGATGCTGATCGTGACGACGCCGAGCTCAGGGTGGGCCGAGACGCGTAGTGCCCGGCCGTCGCCGCGCGCGTCGACGTGAACGCCGCCGTGGGCGGGAAGAGGCGAGACGCTCATGGACGGAGTGTGCGCCCTAGAGTCGGCGCGTGCCAAGCCTCTCCCGCGACAGTGACGTCTTCCTTCTCGATCTGGGCAGCGACGAGAACCGGTTCACGCCGGAATGGCTCGATGACGTCGAGAGACTGCTCGGCGAGGTAGAAGCGACACAGCCGAGAGCGCTGGTGACGACGGCCACTGGGAAGTTCTTCTCGAACGGCCTCGACCTGGACCGGCTCGGGCAGGATCCGGGCGGTTTGGCGCCGTACGTCCGGCGGGTGCACGGTCTGTTCGCGCGCATCCTGGCGTTCCCGGCCCCGACGGTCGCCGCGATCCAGGGCCATGTGTTCGCCGCAGGAGCGATGCTCGCGCTGGCGCACGACTGGCGGGTCATGCGCGCGGACCGGGGCTACTTCTGCCTGCCCGAGGTCGACATCCACATTCCGTTCACGCCGGGGATGGACGCGCTGATCCGCTGCAAGCTGACGCCGTCGACAGCGATCGAGGCCATGACGACCGGTCGGCGCTACGGCGGCAACGACGCGCTGGCCGCCGGGCTCGTGGACGAGGCCGTGGCCGAGGACGAGGTCGTACCCCGCGCCGTCGAGCGGGTTCGCGGGCTCGCCGGCAAGGACAGCGCGACACTCGCCGTCATCAAGCAGCGCATGTTCAACGACGTGCTGACGGCGCTGACCGAGGGCGAGCTCGGCTTCTGACCTACAGGAGGCGCGCTCGTGCTGCCACGAGGCGGCGCTGCTCCTGCGCATCGCCGAACAGCAGACGCGTCGTGGTCGCCCGCTTGAAGTAGAGGTGTGCGTCGTGCTCCCACGTGAAGCCGATGCCGCCGTGGAGCTGGATCGACTCGGCAGCCGCATACCACGCGGCATCCGCACAGACGGCGAGAGCGAGTGGCGCGACGACCGGTAGCTCCTCCGGCGACGCCTCCACGGTCCAGGCCGCGTAGTACGCCGTCGACATGGCCGCCTCGACCTGCACGGCGATGTCCGCAACCCGATGTTGCAGCGCCTGGAACGAGCCGATCACGCGGCCGAACTGCTCCCTCGTCTTGAGGTAGTCGACCGTCATCTCCAGACAGCGACGCGCGATGCCGACGGACTCCACGGCGTAGGCGACGCGAAGCACGTCGACCGCGCGATCGGCCGCTGCGCTGTCGCCCAGCGCCACCGCCGGCGCCTTGTCCAGTCGCACGACGGCCTGCCGTCGCGTCGGGTCGAGCGGCTGCTGCGCCGACACCGTGACGCCGCGGTCGCCGGGCCGCACCAGCCACAACCCGTCGCGTCCCGCGAGCACGATGTACGACGCCGCCGCACCGTCCACGACGTGGGGCACGACTCCGCTCAGGCCCGCGTCGCCGCCGAAGCCGATGCCGCCACCGGACAGGCCGGTGCCGGCCATGCCCACGGTCGCCACCTGCTCACCTGAGACCACGCCGGACAGTGCCTCGGCAGCGGGCCTCCCTGCCCGCGCCAGCACCTGGCCGGCCACAAGCGTCGGCAGCACCGGCGCCGGTATCAGCGCCCGGCCGGACTCATCGACGACCACCGCGGCGTCGACGAAGCCTCCGCCGGCTCCGCCCAGGGACTCGTCGACCCCGAGGCCGAGCAGCCCCATCTCCTGACCGAGCACGCGCCAGAGCGCGGCGTCGTACGGCGCCTCGGACTCCATGGCCGTCCGGACCTGAGCGGAAGGCGAGCGGTCGGCGGCCAGCGCGCGCACCGCCTCGCGCAGCTCCCGCTGCTCCGGCGAAAACGTGAAGTCCATGGCGTCGCCGAGCGTAACGGCCGTGGCCCGACCCAAATCTGACGACCCGTCAGAAACCGCGTAGAGTGACCGGGACCGAGCGGGGTTGGGTCCCCGTGAGTCCCGAGGAGCAGAGTGGACTTCGACTTCACGCCCGAGCAGCAGGCTTTTCTCGCCGAGGTAGAGGCGTTCCTCGACGAGCACGCCACTCCCGACATCGCGGACCCGACCCGGGAGAACATGGCGCAGATCGTCGACACCCCCGAGCGCCGCGCCTTCATGAAGAAGATGGCCGACCACGGCTGGCTCGGCATCACCTGGCCCGAGGAGTGGGGCGGCAAGAACAGCGACGGCGTCTACGAGTACCTCCTCAACGAAGCGCTGGCCCGTCGCGGAGCGCCGCAGATCGGCAAGGGCGTCGGCATCATCGGCAAGACGATCCTCCGGCACGGCAGCGACAAGCTGAAGCAGGAGTTCTTGCCGAAGATCCTCAACGCCGAGGTCGAGTTCGCCGTCGGCTACAGCGAGCCCAACGCCGGCAGCGACGCCGCCGCGATGAGCCTGAAGGCCACCAAGGTCGAAGGCGGCTGGGTGCTGTCCGGACAGAAGATCTGGACGACATCGGCACACTTCGCCGACTGGTACTGGGTTGGCGCGCGCACCGACGCGGAGGCGAAGAAGCACTTCGGCATCACGCTGTTCCTCGTGCCGATGGACCACCCCGGCCTCACCATCAAGCCGATCTGGACGATGGGCGACGAGCGCACCAACGAGGTCTTCTTCGACGACGTCTTCGTGTCAGACGACTACGTCGTCGGCGAGCTCAACCGCGGCTTCCAGTACATCTCCGAAGCGCTCGACCTCGAGCGATTCACGATGTTCACGTTCTCGCCGATCAAGGCGCGGCTCGACCTGCTCATCGACCACCTGCAGACCGCGACCCGCGACGGCAAACCGCTCAAGGACGACCCGATCATCCGCAGCCGCGTCGCACAGCTCGCCGCGCAAGCAGAGGTCGCGCGCATGCTCGGCCTGCGGTTCGTGGCGAAGTCGTTGAAGGGCGGCGCGGCGCCCACCGCCGAGGCGAGCGAGTACAAGCTGTTCGCGACGGAGTTCTCCAAGAAGCTCGCCGACGCGTCGATGGACCTCGCCGGGCCGGGCAGCCAGCTGCGGGTCGGCACCGAGGACGCGCCGATGAAGGGCCGCGCCGAGTCGACCTACCGCTACACCGTGCTCGACACGATCGGCGGCGGCACCTCAGAGGTTCAGAAGAACATCATCGCCCGCCGCAAGCTCGGGCTGCCGAAGAACTTCTGATGCCGGGTCCGCTCGCGAAGACGACCGTGCTCGACCTGTCGAGCGTCGGTCCTTCGGCGCGCGCCGCGGCATGGCTTGCCGACTACGGCGCCTGCGTCGTCAAGGTCGCGCCGCTCGCCAAGGACGCCGGCGCCCAGCTCACCCCGCCGGCCCACGCCTACAGCGGCGGCCGGGGCACGCAGCGCATCCAGCTCGATCTCAAGAGCGACGGCGGCCGCGAGACGTTCCTTCGCCTCACCGAGCACGCC
Source organism: Mycobacteriales bacterium (assembly GCA_035690365.1). Taxonomy (GTDB): domain Bacteria; phylum Actinomycetota; class Actinomycetes; order JAFAQI01; family JAFAQI01; genus DASSKP01. The sequence continues at coordinate 94,533 of DASSKP010000078.1, read as the reverse complement.
GACGTCGTGCTCGAGAGCTTCCGTCCCGGCGTCGTCGCCCGCCTCGGCATCGGCTACGACGACGTGAAGAGCCGCAACCCACGCATCGTCTACTGCTCGACGAGCGGCTACGGCCAGACCGGCCCGTGGTCGCAGTGGGCGGGTCACGACCTCAACTACCTCGCCGTGTCCGGTTACCTGCACAACTCCGAGCGAGGCGAGGGCGGCAAGCCGCCCGTGCCCGGTGCGACCGTCGCCGACAGCGCCGGCGGCGGCTTGCATGCCGTCACGGCCATCCTGGCGGCGCTCGTCGCGCGCGAGCACACCGGTGACGGGACCTACGTCGACGTCTCGGTCGCCGACGGCATGCTGTCGTTGATGGCGCTGCAGGTCGACGAGCACCTCGCGACCGGACGCGAGCCCGGGCCGGGCACGGCTCCGCTCGGGGGCCGTTACGCCTGCTACGACACCTACGTCGCCGCCGACGGCGAGTGGCTGTCGGTCGCGGCGATCGAACCGCGCTTCTGGGGCAACCTCTGCCGGCTGCTCGGGCTCGAGCAGCTGACCGGCAAGCAGTACGACGCCGACGCGCAGGAAGACGTCCGGGCAGAGCTCGCGAAGTGCTTCGCGACGCGCACTCGCGACGAGTGGGTCGCGGAGCTCGCGGCATCCGACACCTGCGTCGCCCCCGTGCTGTCACCCGCCGAGGCATCGTCGGCCGCACAGTTCACCGACCGCGACGCAGTCGCGACCGCGCAACCGCCGACCGGCGAAAAGTCGTTCCGACAGCTCGCTCCTCTGCTGGCCGGGGCGAGTCGCAGGACGTCGTACGACCTGCCGGACCGCAGCCGCACCGACACCGACTCGGTCCTGACCGACGCCGGCTTCACAGCCGACGAGATCGCACAGCTTCGAACCGACGGGGTGATCGCATGAGTGAGGAGCTGCCGACCGAGGTCGCGGCACTCATCGACCAGATGCAGTACGAAGAGGCGGGCGAGTTCCCCGTCGAGCGCGGCTACATCTGGACGTCGGCCGCGTCGGTCGAGAACGGCAACCCGCTTTTCTGGGACGACAAGGTTGCCGCCGAGCTGACCGGAGGGCCGATCGCTCCCCCGTCGATGCTGTCGACGTGGTTCCGCCCGCACCACTGGGCCCCGGGGCGCGAGGTGCAGCGGCTTCCGCTGCAGGTGCACTTCGACCTCAAGGAACAGCTCGGACTGCCGGAGGCGGTGATGACCGACAACACCATCACCTTCTACGAGCCGGTGCGCCCCGGCGACACCATCTCGACCTGCCAGCGGCTGCGCTCGGTGAGCCCGGAGAAGCAGACCAAGCTCGGCACCGGACGCTTCTGGGTCATCGACGTGGAGTACCGCAACGACCGCGGCGAGCTCGTCGGCGTCGAGTCCTGGACAGGTTTCGGCTACCGGAGGACGGCATGACCACTCCGTTGACCGTCGACAACGTCAAGGTCGGCGACCAGCTGCCGCAGCTCGACTACGACGTCACGGCGACCACGGTCGTCGTCGGCGCGCTGGCGACGCGCGACTGGCGACCGCAGCACCACGACTACCACTTCGCCACCGAGCGCAACGGCGTGCGCGACATCTTCATGAACGCGCCCAACCAGGCGGCGTGGTTCGAGCGCTACATCACCGACTGGACCGGTCCCCGCGGCCGGCTCGGCAAGGTCGGTTTCCGGATGAAGGACTCCGTGTTCCCCGGCGACACGATGACGTTGCGCGGCACGGTGACCGGCGTCGATGTCGACGACACCGGCTGCGGCTGGGTGTCCCTCGACGTGACGATGCACGCCGACGACCGGCTGGCGACGACCTGCACCGCACGCGTCGCGATCCCCACGACGGCCGACGACAACCCCTGGACCCGCCGAGGCGAGTCCTGGCAACCCGAGCAGAGCTGAGCGAGGAGCACCTTTCCGTGGACATGGACTTCACGCCCGAGCAGGAGCTGCTCCGCGACTCGGTCCGCCGCACGTGCACGCGGCACGGCGGCCTCGACATGGTGCGCAAGCTCGAGAACGACGCGGTCGGCTACTCCCCCGCGTTCTGGACCGCGCTCGCCGAGCTCGGCCTTCTCGGCCTGACGTTGCCGGAGGAGTTCGGCGGCAGCGGCATGACGATGCTCGACGCCGCGATCGTCTACGAAGAGCTCGGCCGATCGCTTGCTCCGAGCCCGCACTTCGTCTCCTGCGTGCTCGCCGCCGGCGCGTTGCGGCGCGCCGGCAGCGACGCCCAGAAGCAGAGCTGGCTGCCACGCATCGCGACCGGTGAGGCGGTGCTCACGGTTGCCTGGCTCGAGCCGGGCGGCGGCTTCGGCCCGGAAGGCGTCCAGGTCACCGCGACGCCGGCCGGCGGCGGCTACGTCCTCGACGGCGTGAAGCAGCACGTGTCGTTCGCCCGCGCGGCCGATGCGTTGCTGGTCCTCGCCCGCTCACCCGAGGGCGTCGTACTCGTCCTCGTCGATGCCGGTGCGCCGGGACTGACGCTGGAGCAGCAGTTGACGGTCGCGTCCGACACGCAGTTCCACGTGACGTTCGACGGAGTGACGGTGCCGGCCGAAGGAGTGCTCGGCACAGCCGACAGCTGGGAGTGCTGGCAGGAGACGATGCTCGACGGCGCGATCCTGCTCGCCGCACAAGCAGTCGGAGGCGCTCGCGCCGCTCTCGAGCTCACCGTCGACTACGCGCAGAAACGAGAGCAGTTCGACCGGCCGCTCGGCGCGTTCCAGGCGATTGCCCACTACCTCGCCGACGCGACCGCCGCAGTCGACGGCACTCAGACACTCGTCTGGGAGGCCGCGTGGGCGCGAGCCGAGGACCGGCCGGTGGAGCGGCTCGCTCCGATGGCGAAGCTGTACGCCGGCAAGACCTTCCGCGACGTCACGGCGATGGCGCAGCAGGTCTTCGGCGGCAACGGCTTCACCCTCGACTTCGACGTCCAGCTCTACTTCCGCCGCGCGAAGTCATGGCAGCTCAACTACTGGGACGACCGTCACCTGGAAGAACTCATCGCCGAACAGGTGCTGGGGCCGGTCAGCTCCCGCTGACCGCCGCGCCCGAGCTGAGGACGACGTCAGATTCGTCGTCGGCGTCCTCGGCCGGATCGGCGTCGTCACTGATGTCGATGACGATGTCGGCGAGCCCGTCGTGCCGGTGGTCCGCCATGAACCTGCGAAGGCTGATCCGCAGCTGGTCGGTCGTCGGGGCGTCGATGGACGCCACCGCCGAGCACAGCCGGCATTGCGCGGTGGGCGCAGAGCGAGCCCGCGACTGCGGTCCCTCACCTGTGGTCATGACCGAACGGTGCACTGTCGATCGCAACGATGCCAGTGGTTCGGCCCAGAATAGTTAGATCGGGTGACGAGCGACCAGTCGTAGGCGACAGGACCGCCGGATTCGTGCCGTGCTTTCGGGCCAGCAACCGGTGATGCCGCCCATCCCGGCGGTTTGCGGCGCGATGGCCTAACCTCGACACAGGTGTGCCGGGAAGTCTGGTCGGCGATCGCATGACGACGCCCCCCGAGACGAGGTGACCGGTGCACACGGCCGAGATCGTGCTGGCCCTGCTCGTACTCGCGACGCTCGTCGCAGTGTTCGCCGACCGGCTTCGCCTGCCCGCGCCGTCGTTGCTGGTCCTCGCCGGTCTTGCTGTCGGGCTGCTCCCCGGAGTGCCGGACGTTCACATCGCGCCTGACCTCGTGAGCCTTGTGGTCCTTCCCCCACTTCTCTACGCAGCAGCCGTCGACGTCGTCATCACCGACCTGCGCGCGGTGTTGCGGCCCGTGCTCGTCCTCGCCCTCGGCCTGGTCGCTGCGACCGCGGTCGCGGTCGCGCTCGTCGTGCACGCGATCACGCCGTCGGTCAGCCTGCAGGTCGCGCTCGTGCTCGGCGCCGTCCTCGCCAGCACCGACCCGGTTGCGGTGAGTGCGCTCGCCCGGCGGTTGCAGCTGCCGCCGCGGCTGCTCGCACTGGTCCAGGGCGAGAGCCTTCTCAACGACGCCACCTCGTTGCTGCTCTTCCGCGTCGTGGTCAGCGGTGTCGTCGCGGGTCACCTGGCCGGTCCGGTCGAGTTCCCGCTGCGCTTCCTCGCGCTCGGCGGCGGCGGCGCAGCGATCGGCATCGCGTGCGGGTTCATCGTCCGGCAGCTGCATCAACGCACCGACGACACCGTCGTCGCAGCCGTCATCTCTCTGTTGACGCCGTACGCCGTCTTCGTCGCCGCCGAGCTCGCGCACACGTCCGGCGTGACGGCAGTCGTCTTCGGCGGTCTCTATCTCGGTCGACGCCGCTTCCAGATGTCGCGGGGCCCCGCGCGGTTGCAGATCGCGCATCTCTACGGCGTCGTCGTCTTCCTGCTGGAGAGCGCGGTCTTCGCTGTGATCGGACTGCAGCTGCCGACACTCGTCCGTCACCTCACATCGAGCGAGCGCGAGTTCGTCCTCGTCGCGCTCGCGGTCACGGCGACGATGCTGGTCGTCCGCGTCGCCTGGGTGTGGGCGGTGACCTATCTGCCCGGGGTGACGCTCGAGCAGCCGCGCCCGCGCGTCGTGGCCGTCTCGTCCTGGGCAGGCACCCGCGGCGTGGTCCCGCTGGCCGCGGCGCTGTCGATCCCGCTCACCGCTCACGCGGGTGCAGCGTTCCCGCACCGTGCTCTGCTGCTGGTGCTCGCGACCACCTGCACCGCGCTGACTCTCGTCGTCCAAGGTCTCACCCTCGGTCCCGTCGTCTCGCGCACCGGAGTCGTCGACGACCCGGCCGTGCGAAGCCGCGAGCAAGCGCTCGCGCGGCACGCCGCACTCGCGGCTGCCATGAGCCGCCTCGACGAGCTGCGGGAGCGCGAGGAGGCGTCGCCGGCAGCCGTCGACTGGCTGCGGCGCGAGTTCGCGGACCGGCTCGACCGGGCGGCGGAGCTGCTGTCCGCCGCCGACGTCAGCGGAAGCCCGCAGGCGACCCGGGAGGAGATGCGCACGCTCCGCCGCGAGCTGATCGCCGTGCAGAGCGCCCGGCTGCACGAGCTCGTGGACACCGGCCGGATCTCCGAGCCGGTGCGCCGGCACGTGCAGCGCCTGCTCGACCTTGACGAAGCACGCTCCGCGGACTGACCGCAGGACTTGTGGGCACACCTCACTCGAGGTCCTTTGTCAGCAACGGTCATTGACGGGACCCCGCCGGTGTTGCACTGTCAGGTGGAGAGGTGACGCATGCCCGCTGCGCTGCCGCAGTTGATTCGCCTGGAGCCGGACGGCAGTTCGGTCGCCGAAGCGCGCCATTTCGCCCGTGAGTGCCTGAGCCGCTGGGGTCTCGAGGACCAGGCCGCCGACGTTGAGCTCGTCGTCGACGAGCTGGTGACCAACGCGATCCGGCACAGCCGGGGTGCGGTCACCCTGTCGATCGGCCGCCGGCTCGACCGGATCGTGGTCCAGGTGCAGGACCCTTCGCCGGAGCGGCCCGAGCACGATGCGCCGGACGTCCTCGCCGACAACGGTCGCGGCCTGGTTCTCGTCGAGGAGCTTGCCGCCGGCTGGGGCACGACACCGGTCCCCGACGGCAAGCGGGTCTGGGCCGAGCTCCCCGTCGACTGACCCGGCTCACTCCGCCGGGAGCGGGCCGCCGCCGTCAGGAATCCGCTGCCCGGAGTCACGGTAGGCGACAGCGGCGTGAAAGCCGTCGCGCTCGGCGAACTCGCGGAACCATCGCCCCTCGGGGCTGTGCCGCGTGATGCCGTCGAAGAGCGTCGCGAGCAGCTGCGTGCCCTGCAGGCCCATGTTGTCGTAGGCCTGGTTGATCATCAGCTTCTGCATGACGAGCTGGTTGGTCGGCACACCGGCGATGCGGTCAGCGAGACGCTCGACGGCCGCGTCGAGCTGGTCCGCAGGCGCTGACTCGACGGCGAGCCCCCACGCGGCTGCCGTCGCGCCGTCGATCGTGTCGCCGGTGAGCAGCATGCGCTTCGCGCGTTCGGCGCCGATCCGGTAGACCCACATCGCGGTGGTCGGGCAGCCCCAGACCCGCGCCGGCGGGTAGCCGATCCGGGCGTCGTCGGCGATGACGAGCAAGTCGCAGGACAGAGCGATGTCGCTGCCGCCGGCGACGGCATGCCCGTGCACCTTCGCGATCGTCGGCTTCAGCGAACGCCACAACGTGAAGAAGTCGTCGGTGTTGCGCCGCATCTCGCGGTAGTCGCGCACCGGGTCCCAGACCGGACCCTGGTTCCACCGGTTGCCGGCGTCGCCCTCGGCATACTGCTTCAGGTCGTAGCCGGCGCAGAAGGCGCGGCCCGCACCCTGCACGACGATGACCCGGACGCTGTCATCGGCGTTGGCGTCCTCGACGGCCGACCGGATCTCTGCGGGCATCTCGTCGTTGATGGCGTTGAGCCGCTCGGGCCGGTTGAGGGTGATGTAGGCCTTGGCGTCGCGGACGTCGTAGGACAGGGTCGAGAACGTGGTCATCTGCACATCGTGGTCCTGCGGCTAGAGCAGCGCGAGTCCGAGGCCCGCGGCCGCGGCGACCAGCCCCGTCGCGAAGCTGCCCAGAGCGTTGACGATCGCCTGGCCCGGCGCGCCGTCCTCGTGCAGGGCGATCGACTCCCACGCCCACGTCGAGAAGGTCGTGTAGCCGCCGGCGAAGCCGACCCCGACCACGACGCTGGGCGTCGTCGGCAGACCGTGATGAAGGCCGAGTCCTACGACGACACCGAGCAGCAGCGAGCCGGTGACGTTCACCAGCAGCGTTCCCAACGGGAAGGTGCCCGAGGTCTTGTGCTCGACGATCTGGTCGAACACGTAACGGGCGACAGCGCCGATGCCTGCGGCGAGCGCCACCGCGAGCGTCACCATCAGACCGCTGCCCCGTCGCCCGGCCGGCGCGCGGCGGCGTACGCGCGTCCGAGGGCGAGGCCGAGCGCGCCTGCGGCCAGGCCGGCGACGATGCTCACGACGAGATAGGTGACGCCCAGGCCGAGGTGGTCGTGGGCGATGAGCCGGTCGACGACGACGACCACCGACGAGAACGTCGTCAGCGCTCCGCAGAAGCCGGTGCCGATGAGTGGCCGGGCGTAGATCGAGTCCCGCAGGACATCGCTCACGATGACGACAAGCATCGCCAGGATCAGGGCGCCGACGACGTTGACCGTGAACGTCGGCCAGGGAAAGCGCGTGTCGGGCGTCGACCAGTGTTCGGTGACGGCATAACGAGCGAGACCCCCGACGCACCCACCGACGAAGACGGTCGCGACGACCGGCGCCCGGAAGCGGGGCCACGCAGACCGCGGCGCGATGTCGGGCGCCGCGCCATGGTGATGTCGCGCGTCTTCCGCAACGTCGACATCGGGGTCGATCGGCAGCTCATGGTGGGAGCGGCGGCTCTCCTCTGCCGATGTCACGACGCCGCACCCTACCGTCGAGGGCCGCGGGCTACTCGTCGTTGTGGCCGCGGCCGCTCAGGTCACTGCGAAACGAGGGCCGGAGACCCGGCACCGACGAGCCCGCGACGCAGCGCACGCCGGACGACCGCAGGCGTCACCATCCCGATGAGCTGCTCGCCGTCCAGGACGGCGAGGAGCCCTTGCGAGCCGGCGCGGCGCAGCGCAGCGACCAGGAGCTCGTCCGCGGCGGCGACCATGTTCGGGCGGAGCGCGACCGCCACGTCGAGCACGGTCATGCCGAGCCGGTGCTCCTCGACCGCCTGGACCAGCCGGTCGGTCCCGACGATCGCGACGAGTCGCCCCTCGAAGTCGCAGACGGGGAAGTAGTCGTCCTCCGCATCGACGGCGCGACGCGCAGCCGGTCCGACCGCCTGGTAACCAGGTATGTAGGTGAACGACGTCTGCATCACGTCACCGACGGTCAGACCACCGAGGGCGTGACCGCTCACCGTGGCCTGCCACTCAGCGGACGCAGCGGAGAACAGGAACCAGCCGAGCAGCATCAGCCACAGACCGCTGAGGATGTTGGCCGTCGCGATGGCCTCGGCGATGCCCAACCAGATCAGCACGATGCCGGTCGCGCGCCCGCCGCGGGTAGCCGACAGCTCCGCCCGGTCGCGGTCGCCCGTACGTCGCCAGATCAGAGCGCGCACCACTCGGCCGCCATCCAACGGCGCTCCGGGCAACAGGTTGAAGACGGCGAGCACCACGTTGGTGACCGCGAGCCAGACGAAGCCGGCCGCGAAGACTGCCGGCGCGCGGGACACGTCCAGCAGGACGGCTGCGGCGGCGCTGAGCACACCACAGACGATGCTCACGGCCGGACCGACGATCGCGATTCGCAGGTCCGACCGAGCGTCGGGCGGCTCGCCCTCCAGAGCCGTGACGCCACCGAGCATCCACAGCGTGATGCTGTTCACCTTCATCCCGGACCGCCGGGCGACGATCGCGTGCGCCGCCTCGTGCGCGACCAACGACAGGAGGAACGCCAGCGCGACCAGCACCCCCACGGTCCAGTACGCCGTCGTCGACGCGCCCTTCACCGACGCCGGCAGGATCGACGTCGCGAGCATGTCGGCGACCAGCGCAAGGATCACCACAACCGACCAGTGCGCACCGAGCGGTACGCCGCGAACCCGGCCGAGTCGGATGGTGGGCTTCATCGTCGTGCGTCACCGCCGAGTGTCGACGTACAGCGACTCGACCTCACGCGCGAACTCGTCGGCGATGACGTTGCGCTTGAGCTTCATCGTCGGGGTGAGCTCACCGTGGGTCTCGGAGAAGTCGCTTTCCAGGACCAGCCACTTCTTGATGGCTTCGGCCTGCGAGACGGTCGCGTTCGCGCCGTCGACCGCGCGCTGAAGCTCCGCCAGCAGGTCCGGGTCTTGCGTCAGAGCAGACGTCGGCAGGTCGTCAGCCCTCCCGTACTGCTTCTTCCACGTGGTCAGCGCATCGCTGTCCAGGGTGAGGAGCGCCGTGACGAAGGGCCGGCGGTCGCCGAAGACTGCCGCCTGACTGACCAGCCAGTGCGCGCGCAGGCTGTCCTCGAGCGCGGTCGGCGCAACGTTCTTGCCGGCCGAGGTCACGATGATGTCCTTCTTGCGGTCGGTGATGAACACGAAGCCGTCGTCGTCGATGTGGCCGACGTCGCCGGTCCGGAACCAACCGTCCGCATCGAACGTGTCGGACGTGGCCGCGGGGTTGTTCCAGTAGCCCTTGAACACGTGCGGGCCGCGCAGCAAGATCTCGCCGTCGGGCGCGATCTTGACCTCGCAACCCGGGATGGGCCGGCCGACCGAGCCGACGCGCTGCGCGACCGGAAGGTTCAGCGTGCCGCCCGCGGTCGTCTCCGTGAGGCCATAGCCCTCGAGCACCGTGAGGCCCGAGCCGCGGAAGAAGTGACCGAGCTTCGCGCCCAGTGGCGCGCCGCCGCTGACGGCCCAGCCGACGCGTCCACCCATTGCGTGCCGCAGCTTGCGGTAGACGATCGCGTCATACATGGCATGCCGGGCACTGAGCGCGCGCGACGGGCCGCTCGGCCGGTCGAGTGCCTGGCTGTACTGCAGGGCTGTGCGGTCCGCTGCCTCGAACACCCGACGCGCGAAGCGGCTCGGGGTGGAGTGGGCTGCGGTGTTGTAGATCTTCTCGAACACCCGCGGGACCGACAGGACGACGGTCGGGTGGAACGTCTGCAGCCCTGCCGGGACCGACTTGATGTCGGCCAGGTGCCCGAGCATCACGCACTGGTGCAACGCGCTGAACTGGATGATGCGCGCCAGGATGTGCGCGAGCGGCAGGAAGAGCAGCGTGGACTGGGCCTCGTTGAACACGATCTCGTGAACACCGTCGGCGAGCGCGACGTTGCGCACCGTGGCGACGAGGTTGGCGTGCGTCAGCATGCATCCCTTGGGACGCCCCGTCGTCCCAGACGTGTAGACGATCGTCGCGAGGTCCTGTGAGCGCACGGTGTCGCGGCGAAGCGCGACGTCCTCGCGCGCGAACCGGATGCCCTCCGCGACGAGCACCGCCAGGTCCTCGTCGAAGTTCCAGATCGAACCGAGCGAGGGCAGGTCGTGCTTGAGCTCGGCAAGCCGCGCGGCCTGCGGCGCATCCTCGACGAACACCGCGACAGCGCCGGAGTCGCGCAGGATCCAGTCGATCTGGGAGTCCGACGACGTCTCGTAGATGGGAACCGTCACGGCGCCGGTGGAGAGGATGGCCAGATCGGCCAGCATCCACTCGTAGCGGGTCCGGGACATGAGCGCGACCCGGTCGCCGGCGGCGATACCGGCGCCGATGAGGCCGGCCGCGAGGGCGTCGACCTCCTCCGCGAGTCGCGCGCAGGTGACGGGAGTCCAGTTGCCGGTTGCGTCCTGCCGGCCGATGACCTCTCGGTCGGGACACTCGGATGCGTTGCGGAAGACGTCGTCGAAGGCCGTGTCGGTGTCTTTCACCTCGTAGCGTGCGGCCACTGTGTACTGATCCATCAGATGTCCTTCACTCGGTGGCGCAGAAGACGTAGAACAACAAGCTGCCGGCGCCGGCATCGACGACGCGGTGGGCGAGCCGGCTAGGAACGTGCAGGTAGCTGTCGGCGGGGAGCATGGTGTCGTCAACCGTGACGACGCCACCGAGCACCCACAGGTGGTGTTCGCCGTGCAGGTGCAGGTGCGTCAGCTCACCCGCTCCAGGGTGCAGGCGCAGTAGGCCGGCAACACTGCGGTCATCGCGATAGAGGACGCGCTGCTCGACGCCCTCGCTGCCGGGGAACTTCTCCCATGGCAGTTCGGACAGTCTCTGCCGCGGGACGAGGTAGAGCGTCGGACTCGGATGGGTAGTCATCGAGCACCTCCACAGCACTCTTCGCGTCAGCGACGAGCCAGCGCGTCAGCAAGCGGACGTCGCGGTTGGGGCGGAGCCGGAGCTCCGTAACCGAGACGGAGGACAAGCTGCGGCTGGGCGTCAGTGCCGACCAGGGCAGCTACCTTGTTGCGCAGCTCGGCGACCTCCACCGGTTGGTCGAGGAAACCGACGAGGACGTTCGCAGCGGTGGCGCGGAGCGCCATCCGCGCGAGTGCCTGGCCGGCCCGAAGCCAGCTGGTGCGGTCGTCGTCGGTGGTGGCCAGGACGGCGATCACGGGCGAGCCGGTGGCCAGCTCGACGTCACGCGCGGCACGCCCTTCGCCGACGTCGAAGGTGCGGACGACGAGCGGAGCAGCGACCGACATCACCTCGGCGAGGCCGGAACCGTAACCGCGGATGCCGTCTCCCCGCCGGGTATGCACCGGGCGGAGCCAGCTCGCGAGCTCGCGGCGGAAGCGCCGATCGTCCATCTGCTGCAGGTCGGCGGCGCTGACCAGCTCCGCGAGGGCGCGCCGAGACGGGTAGTCGGTCAGCGTGAGGAGCTCGGCGCCTTCCGCGCGGGCATCTCCGGCCAGCTGACCGAGCAACGACTGCGGGACGGGCTGGCCCAGGAAGCGCATGCGGCTGGTGTGCCGCCGGGTGATGGCGTCGAAGTACGGCGCCAGCTCCTGGTCGGGGGTGCCGACATCGAGCACCTCCAGTCGCACGCAGGCTTCCGGGTCGTGCGGGTCGGGCCAGTAGAACGGTTTCGACGAGAACCCGAAGTGGCCGAGCGCGACGCGCAGCATGAACACTGCGGCGCCGACGCTGATGGTCGCTTCCCTGTCGTCCGGATCGAGCACCGCCAGACCTCGGCTCGGGTCCAGACCGACGACGACCTGGTTGCCGTCGATGGCGAACCACCAAGGCTGGGTGTTGTGCCCACTCGGCGCAAGAACGGCGTATCGGACACAGAACGCGATGGCTTCCGCCATCGTGCCCCCCGAGGGGAAGTCCGCGACGTCGATCGTCCACGGCTCAAGAGCCGGGTTCTCGTCGATGACAATCGAGATTTCGACCACATCGTCAGCGTCGCCGCAGGTCCGCTCGCGGCCCAGAGTCGAAGGTCCTGAGGGCGCTGCTAGCCCTTCCCTGCCTGCGGGTACGGCACGAAGTCCGTCAGTGGGACCTGCTCGTCGTGTTGCTCGGGCGACTGCGAGAGCAGGCGCCGCGCCCGTGCGCTGTCGTCGAAGACGAGCTGTTTGACGAGGTGCACGAGGGTCCCTTTCTCCGGCGCGGAGACGAGTTCGATGTGGTCGACCAGCGCATGCATCAACCGCAGCCCCCTCCCCCGTTCGGCGTCGAGGTCATGCGGGCCCAACGTCGACTGCACCGTCGAGTGGTCGAAGCCTCGGCCGGCGTCGACCACCCGAAGCTCACAGTTGTCGGGACCGATGGCGACGCCGACCTCGTAGGAGTCGCCGGGTCCGGCGTGCCGCAGCACGTTCGCGCAGGCCTCGGTCAGGGCCACCTCGATGTCGCTGCTGATGGCGTCGATGACACCGACCTGGTCGAGAGCGTATCGGACCAAATGCCGGATGACGGGGACGCTCAGCTCGTCTCTGGGCAGGCAGATCGCCAGACTCACGCCATATCCGCGTCGCGCAGTTGCCCGGTCGGATTCGCCGTCACCCCCGTGCGGCGCCGTGGCCATCAGCCCTGCCCGTTGGTCGGGCCGTTGCGATGGCGAGTCAGCAACGCGGAGACACGTTGGTGGCTGACTCCGAGCCGCTCGCCGATGTGCCGCGTGGACAGCCCTTGCTCCACGAGGGCAGCCGCCCACGCGCGCCGGAGACCTCCGACCGAAGCAGCGAGCTTCTCCGCGCTGCCGCCGAGCAGGTCGAGCACAAGTCTCAGCGCGCCTGTGAGCTGTGGCCCGTGGATCGGCCAGTCGTCACGGCGACGAGCATGAGCCGCTTTGCGAGCTACTTCCGCAGCGCGGTGCTGCTCGTTGGCGCTCTCCTCCGCCACTTCGGCGGTGTGCTCCAACGTCGATGCGATCGGATCACGGTGCGACATGGATCCCCACCCGGTGTCGAGCGGCCGGCCTCCACGAGATGGCGAGGAGTGGCAACGGGGGGTTGCCACTCCTGACGTTTTGCCCGAAACCGGGCGGGTCAATCTCGCCGGTTCAGTTCTGCTGGGTCGTCGCGTGCGAGAAGCGGATCCGCGGCAGGACTCGGCGCAGCCAGCGCGGGCAGGCCCATGCCCACCGGCCGGTCAACCGCAGCAGCACCGGGAGGAGCAGCAACCGGATCAGCAAGGCGTCCAGCAGGACCGCGATGCCGAGGACGACACCCATCTCCTTGGGAGGCAGCGGGCCGGACAGGGCGAAGGTGAAGAAGACGGCGACCATCACGCCGGCCGCGGCAAAGATGACCCGGCCGGAGTGGGCGACGCCGCCGACCATCGCGTCGCGGGCATTGCCGCGGCTGGCTTCCCAGTGTTCCTTCGCGCTCGACAGCAGGAACACGGTGTAGTCCATCGAGATCGCGAAGATCATCGCGAAGAAGAAGACCGGCGCCCAGGCATCGAGGAAGTGCTGCGACTCGAACCCGAACAGTCCTGCGCCGTGTCCGTTCTGGAAGATCAACCGCGCGACGCCGAACGCCGCGCCGACCGCGAGCAGGTTGGTCGCCACTCCCAGGGCGGCGATGAGCGGCGCCTGCAGTGCGACGAGGAGCAGCAGGAACCCGAGCGCCAGGACGACGCCGATCACCAGCGGCGTCCGGGCGGACAGGATGTGCTCGAGGTCGTGGTTCTCTGCAGCCGCTCCGCCGACCAGGGTGCCGCGCGGCAGTTGCGCGCGCAGCCGATCGACGATCGTGCCGAGCTGTTTGGACGACGGGTCGACGGTCGGCGTGGCTTGCATCATCTGCCACCGGCCGTCGGCAGACGGCATGGCCGGCGTCACGTGCGCGATGCCGGGTGAGCTCGTCAGCACGCGCGTCGTCTGCGCCGACTCGGTCGTCGGGGTGACCACCTGCAGCGCTCCAGGCGCGCCCGGTCCGAACGCGGACTGCACGAGGTCGTAGCCCACGCGGGCGGTGGCGCTCGTCGGGATGACCTTGATGCTCGGCATCCCTGTACGCAGCCCGAGGACCGGCAGGGCCAGCACGATGAGAGCGGTCAGCGCGAGCACGCCGTACGCGATCGGACGCCGCCACAGTCGCTCGGCCCATCGCGCGAACGTCGGCGACCGGTGCTCGCCGGCGTGCACCCACGGCAAGGCAAGCCCGTCGACTCGGCTCCCGAGCCGGGCGAGCACGGCGGGGAGCAGCGTGAGCGTTGCGCCCAGGACGAAGATGACGGCGAGCATGATGCCGAGTGCCATGGACCGGAACGCCGGTGACGGCACGAGCATGACAGCCGACAGCGAGATCAGCACGGTCAGTCCGGAGAACAGCACCGCTTTTCCTGCGGTGTCCATGGTCTCGGCGACGGCGTGCCGGTCGTCCTCGTGCCGTCCGAACCGCGCGCCGCGGAAGCGGACGACGAGGAACAGTGCGTAGTCGATGCCGAGGGCAAGCGCGAACATCATCGCGAAGTTCATCGCCCAGATCGAGATCGCGCCGATCTGCGTGCCGAGGTACAGCGAACCTGCCGCCGCCATCAGGCCGATGATCGTGAGCATCAGCGGCAGCCCCGCGGCGACGAGCGAGCCGAACGCCAGCACGAGGATCGCCATCGTCACCGGCCAGCTGTACAGCTCCGACTTCATCATCGCGGTGTGGTTCGCGGCGTTGAAGTCACTCCACAGCCCCGAGGAACCGGTCAGCGCGACCGTCGTGCCGTTGCCCGACAAGCGCGTCAACGGACCCTTCAATGCGTCCGCCGCACGGACCATCGCATTGGTGTCGGCCGCGGCACCGGCCTGGATGACGGCGGTGTGCCCGTCACGGCTGATCGAGACTCCGGCCGACGGCGGAACGACCCGGCTGATCCGCTGGTCGGCCCGCAGCAATGCTTCGGCGCGCCCGATGACACCCTGCACCGCCGGGTCGTTCACCTGGCGAGAGCTCGAGTGCACGACCACCTGCAGGGCGGCGCTGGACAGACCCGCGAACTGGCGGTCGATCAGCTGCCGCGCAGCGACCGACTGTGACCCGGAGGCTTCCCATCCGGCGCCGGCGAGGGAGTGCTGCGCCTTGGGCGCGAACACGCCGAATCCGAGTGCGATGACCACCCACACGAGCAGGACGGCGCGGAAGTGACTCGCCGTCCAGAACCCGAGCCGGCCGAGCGGCCCGTACGACGCCTCATCGCCGACCGAGGCGGCGGCGCTTCGGACGACCGTCGGTTGGGCGGTCATGCCCGCGCCCCTTCGATCGCTGCGGCCAGGTCACTGATGTCTCGCTGCACGGCGCCGCAGGCCTGCTCGCACATCGCCAACACCGACTCGTCGGTGATTCGGTAGTAGGCGAACGTGCCGTACCTGCGTCGGCCGACGATGCCGGCCCGGGCCAACAGCGCGAGGTGCTTGGACACGTTTTGCTGTGAGCTGTCGACGTGCTCGGCCAGCTCCTGCACCGAGGCCTCGCCCTGACGCAGTCGCTCGAGGATCCGGATCCGCGTCGGTTCGCCGATGGTGCGGAAGCGCTCAGCGATCAGCACAACCAGGGCATCGGGAAGTGGGCTCGGGAGAGGCATTCCCCTTTGTAACTGTGTAGTTGTATAGTTGTCAAATGACGTCGAGCTCGGCGTACATGCCGGCGGCGTAGTGGCCCGGCAGGTTGCACACGAGCTCGTAGTGGCCGGGGGCGAGCGTCAGCGTCAGCCAGCTGGTCGCGCCAGGACGGATGCCCTCCCCCGCGGCCGCGCCGCAGTTGTGTGACGCTTCGCCGACGCTTCCGGCCTCGGACACCGTGTTGTCGGCACCCACGGTGCGGGCGCCGACGGGGGCACCCGGCGCCAGCGGCAGCACCACGAGCTCATGCGTTCGTGTCCCGCGGTTGACGGCGACGAAGCTGACCGTCCCGGCGCGGACCGTCTGCGGGAGAGCCCGCAGCATCATGTGGCCGCCCATCATCGAGCCGCCCATCATGGAGCCGCGGCCCATCATCGACCCGCGGCCGCCTCGGCCCATGTCGCCGAGCACCGCGGTCACCCGCGTGCCGGGCAATGCAGCGGGCGCGGCACACGAGGCAGCGACGCGGTCCATGCCGTAGGTGTTCGTATGCGCCGGCACGCCGTTGGCGGCGATCGCCACCACGGACGCAGCGGTCAGCGCGGCCGTCGCCGCCCCGGCGAGGAGGTACTCGCTGGGCCGCACGTCAGTGTCCGGTGCGCAGCAGCTCGCGGCGCTTCGTGTAGTCGTCTTCGTCGATCTCGCCGCGTGCGAACCGCTCGTCGAGCACCTGCTCGGCGTCGCGCCGCCCCTCGCGGGACCGATGGTCGTCGCGGTTGACGCTCCGCCAGATCGCGATGCCGCCGAAGATCAGCAGCCCCCAGAACACCAACATCATCAACGTCATGACGACCCACCCGCCCCAGCCGGGTCCGTCGCCGTACCAACCCATCATCGTGACTCCTTTCGATGTCCAGCCTCACCTCAACGGACCAAGTCCGCTAGGGACGGAAGTCCCGGTCAGCCGAAGGTGCTTGGCGCAGCCGCGACTCGAATGGCCACCTGTTACGAGCGGACGAGGCGGCGAACCGCGTCAGCTGCCTCGGTGATCTTCGCGTCGGCGTCTGGGCCGCCGGTGGCGATGGCGTCGTGGACACAGTGGCGCAGGTGGCCCTCGAGCAGGTTCAGCGCGACCGCTTCGAGGGCTTTCGTCGCGGCCGAGATCTGGGTGAGGACGTCGATGCAGTACACGTCCTCATCGACCATCCGCTGCAGGCCTCGGACCTGGCCCTCGATGCGGCGCAGTCGCTGCTGCAACGCCTGCTTGTCGTCGCTGTATCCGCGCATCTCGGGCCTCCCTGACGTCAGGGTTTAACATACCCCCGCAGGGTACTGCCGATGACATCATCAGCGTGCACGCGAGTAACACGCGTCCGGGAGCGTATGACCGGGCGGGATGGGTGTTTGGTCAAGCCGGAACGGCCTGACCGGTAGAGAGATGAGTGGAGCTGAGGGGACTCGAACCCCTGACCCCTTGCATGCCATGCAAGTGCGCTACCAACTGCGCCACAGCCCCGAAAGCGCCGCCCAGTCTAGCGGTTATCGAGGGCCGCTCGACCTGAGCGCGCTCGGATGGGGCAAGAACCCCACGAGCCCGCGCTGATCATGAGACTCACCGAGCGTCGTCGCCGGTCTCCTCATCCGGCGGGCTGCCGGCGTTGTGCTCCTCCAGCCGCCAGCCCCGCCCGATGTCGCTCAGCATCGACCACCGGCAGTTGCCGAGCGGCGCCAGCCGCCACCACGTGTCCGGCGGCATGTCGAGCATCGTGCCGATCGTCGCGCGAGCCGTGCCGCCGTGCGTCACCGCGATGAGAAGCGCGCCGTTGCCGAGCGTCTCGAGCCACTCGGTGACGCACGCGGCGGCGCGGGCGCCGACTTCGGCGTAGGTCTCCCCGTCGCCGCGGCGGGCGTCCTCGCCGGTCTGCCAGGCGGCGTACTCCTCGGGGAACTTGGCCCGTGCCTCGGCCCGCGTGAGGCCCTGCCAGGAGCCGAGGTAGATCTCGCGCAGCCGCGGGTCGGCCACCGGTTCGACGCCGGCCTCGGCCGCGACGGCCGCGGCAGTGTCGGCTGCGCGCGACAGGTCTGAGGTCACGAGCGCCGTCGGTCGCATCGGCGCAACGGCCACAGCCGCTGCCTCCGCCTGCGCACGGCCGATGCCGTCGAGCGGCGAGTCCATCTGTCCCTGGAAGCGACCGCTCGCGTTCCACTCGGTCCGGCCGTGGCGAAGCAGGACGACCTTCCAGTCGCGACGCGCGGTCATGCCGGCGGCCGGGCGGCGTCGGGCAGCGGCAGCTCCGGGCAGTCCTTCCAGAGCCGTTCGAGCGAGTAGTAGCTGCGCTCCTCGCTGTGCTGGACGTGCACGACGATGTCGACGTAGTCGAGCAGCACCCAACGACCGTCGCGTTCACCTTCACGGCGCACCGGCTTCGCGCCGAGCTCCAGCAGGCGCTCCTCGACGGCGTCGACGACAGCGCGCACCTGCCGGTCGTTGGGCGCCGACGCGAGCACGAAGCAGTCGGTGATGACCAGCTGTTCGCTCACATCCAGGATGACGAGGTCGCTCGCCAGCTTGTCGGCTGCTGCCGAGACCGCGGCCTCAGCCAGCTCGATGCTGCGCGTTGATGCGGTCAACGGCGGAAGTCCTTTCCCAGGATCACGATCACGTCAGCGACGTTCTGGCCCTCGTTGGACACGGCGACATCGTCCGTCGACAACCGCAACGTCTGCGCAACACGATCGCCGAGCTGTGCAGACGCGATCGAGTTGTCGAAGACGAGCACCTTCGACTGGTTGAAGTCGAAGCTGTTGGCGTTACCGCTGCCGACGATCGTGTACCCGGCAGCGACCAGCCGCTGGCACGCGGGCCCCACCAGGCCAGGAGTGCCGACACCGTTCTGCAGCAGGATGCGCTTGCGCGGCACGCGCGCCGACGCCGGCAGTGACGCGCCGAGGTTGCTCAGGACCAACGCGTGAGTCTTGTCATCGTCGACGCGGAATACCGGCACTCCCCCGCTGTCGATCTTCTGAACGGGCAGCACGATGGGGAGTACGCCGCCGCTCGCGGACTTGTCATCCGCGGCCAGCCCGGTCAGCAGCGCTCCCAGACGCTGCTGCCCCAGCGTCGAGCCTGCGTCCGGCCCGACCGACGCCACGAGCTTGCCAGCTGCGGCAGGATCCGCCGGAAGCTTCGCGAGCAATGCGTCGAGCACCGCCTGCAGCCGGGGCAGGTTGCCGCTGGAGTCCTCGCCACCGGCGATGTAGGTCGCGTAGAGGACAGCTTGTGTGCCGGTGAGGTGTTCGCCAGAGCCCTTCTGCAGATAAAGCACCCGCCGGTTTTTCACCGTCTTGATGACGTTGGTGTCGACGTTGACCGTCACACCGCCGACGATGTCGACCAGCCGGGTGAGCTCGGCTCCGGTGAGCCGCCAGGAGCCATCGACCGTCACCCCGCCCAGCATGTTGCTGACCGCCTGCGTCGACAGCCGTTGCCCGTCGGGCAGCGCGAGAACGCGGCCGAGCTGTTGCGAGCCGAAGCCGCAGACCTCACTCAACGTGCGTGACGGCAAGAGCAGCTCGACGCCGT
This sequence comes from Mycobacteriales bacterium, assembly GCA_035690365.1. Taxonomy (GTDB): domain Bacteria; phylum Actinomycetota; class Actinomycetes; order JAFAQI01; family JAFAQI01; genus DASSKP01. The sequence goes on along the minus strand of DASSKP010000078.1, from coordinate 75,491 downwards.
CATGCGTCGCGGAGTCGTGCGCCAACAGCACGCTGCCGGCCGAGCTGCCGTCGGACGCGACGAGCGAGAACAACAGAGTCGTCTGGGTCCGCGTCACGGTCGTGTGATGCGACGCGACCTTGTGCACGCCGAAGCCGATCCCGATGGCGACGAGCGCGGCTGCCGCGAGGATGCCGGCGACCCCCGCGGCGCCGATCTTCTTCCGCCGCTGCCTGCGACGCTGCATTCGCGCTTCGCGGCGGGTCGGCGTACGTGCGACGACGAATGGCCCGGCGGACGGCGTACGGGACGGCTGTGCCGGGGTGCGGGCTTGGCTCGGCTCGGACGGAGCCGGGGGCGGGGTGGACTTCGGGTCGCGACCGGCGCGGCGCTTTCCGGTCACACGCGCCCCTCGGCATGCGCGGCCTGGTAGAGCCGGCGCTTCGCGATGTACTGCACGATGCCGTCGGGCACGAGGTACCAGATCGGCTCGCCCCGGGCGACACGAGAACGACAGTCGCTCGAGCTGATCGCCAGTGCCGGCACCTCGACCAGTGTCACGCGACCTTCGGGAAAGCCGGGGTCGGCGAGGTGATGCCCGGGTCGCGTCACGCCGACGAAGTGCGCGAGCTCGAACAGCTCGTCGGAACGATGCCAGCCGAGGATCTGCGCGAGCGCGTCGGCGCCAGTGATGAAGAACAGCTCCGTGTCCTCGCCGTAAGAGCGGCGGAGGTCGTGCAGGGTGTCGATCGTGTAGGTCGGCCCGTCGCGGTCGATGTCGACCCGCGACACCGTGAAGCGCGGGTTGGACGCCGTCGCGATGACGGTCATCAGGTAGCGGTCCTCGCCCTCGGTGACCTCACGGTCGGACTTCTGCCACGGCTGGCCGGTCGGCACGAACACGACCTCGTCGAGGGCGAACCCCGTCGCGACCTCACTCGCGGCCACGAGGTGGCCGTGATGCACGGGATCGAAGGTCCCGCCCATCACGCCGATACGCCGTGCCGTCACAGCGAAAGGCTACCGGCGGGAGTCGGCCAGACCGGGCAACGGCGGCGGACCGCTCTCCCAGGTCAGGCGGCGTACGGCCTTGCCCACCTCCGTGCGCGGCAGGCTGCCCACGGGAAGCACTCGGACGTCCGCCCGCAGGCCGAGCCGTTCGTGCAGCGCATGCCCGAGCGCCATTGTGTGCTCGTCGCCGCGTCCGCGGGCCTCGCAGCACACGATCAGCTCTGTCGCCGGTTGCCGGCGGTCGACGACCAGCAGGTAGTGCGGCTCGAGCCCTGCCCGCGCGAGCACCACGGCCTCGATCTCGCTCGGATAGACGTTGACGCCGCGCACGACGAGCATGTCGTCGCGGCGGCCGAGCACCTTGCTCATCCGCACCAGCGTGCGCCCGCACGGGCAACGCTCACGGTGCAGCGAGGCGATGTCGCCCGTGCGGTAGCGGAGCAGCGGCAAGGCCTCCTTCGTCGGCGTCGTGAACACCAGCTCGCCCGGCGTCCCATCCGCGACCGGTTCGCCGTCGCCCGGATCGACGGCTTCGACGAGGAAGTGGTCCTCGTTGACGTGCAGACCGGACTGCGCCTCGATGCACTCGGTCGCAACGCCGGGTCCGATGACCTCGGACAACCCGTAGACGTCGATCGCCTTCAACGGCAGCAGCTGCTGGATCTGCTCGCGCAGCGACTCGCTCCACGGCTCCGCGCCGAAGATGCCCGCCCTCAGGCTCGATACGTCGACACGCTCCTGCGCGATGGCCTCGCCGAGCGTGACGGCGTACGACGGTGTGCACGTGAGCACCTGGGGCCGGAGATCTGCGATCAGCCGCACCTGCCGGTCGGTCATGCCGCCGCTCATCGGGATGACGGTCGCGCCGAGCCGGATGCCGCCGAGGTGGAAGCCGACCCCGCCCGTGAACAAGCCGTAGCCGTAGGCGTTGTGGACGATCGTGCCCTTGGTCGCACCCGCGCAGCCGAGCGACCGCGCGACCATCTCGCCCCACAGGTCGAGGTCGGCCTTCGTGTACCCGACGAGCGTCGGCCGCCCGCCGGTGCCGCTGCTGCCGTGCACCGCCACCACGTCCTCGCGCGCGACGGCGAGCATCCCGAACGGGTAGTGGTCCCAGAGGTCCTGCTTCTCGACGGTCGGCAGCTTCGGCAGGTCGCGCATCCCGACCGCCGCGCCGGCGGTCACTCCCGCCTCCCGAAGCCGCCTTCCCTGTACGCCGTCCGCGGCCAGCAGCCGGTCGACGAGATCGCGAAGCCGGTGGCCCTGCACGGCATGTCGTTCGTCGGCCGACATCGCCTCGGCCCGCGGATCGAACATGCGCTGATCTTCGCGGCTGCGACCACTTTTGGCCATGACACGCCGTCGCGCCGTCAACGACGGCGAAGATCAGCCGAGTGGTCGACGGGGGCCGGTCACGACCGAGGAGTGCTTGGCGGCTGCGCGACGAACCTTCGCCAGCGCCGCGACCGGATCGGCACCGAGATCGACGACATCGCTCGTCCAGCCGCAGTCATCGAGCGAGCACACCGCGACGTAATAGGGCTCGTACTGGTCCGGGTCGGTCGGCAGCGGATGCGCCTCGAGGATCTCGACGGGGTGCTCGGTGTCCGGCTTTCCGGACCGCCGCCGCTGCTTGCGCAGCTTGCGGGCCTGACGAATGCCCGGCTCGTGCCGATGCGGCGGCGGCACCAGCGCCTGCGGCCGGTTCCAGGCGTTCACCGAGATCCACAACGGCCACATCACCGCCATCGAAAGCACGATGATCACGGCCGCGAAGAAGATCACCACATCGGACCCCGTCAGCCACCCGACGCCGGCCAGCGCGAAGCCGAACGTGCCGATCGCCATCCACGAGGCTGCGACCGGATAGCTGCGGTGGTTGATCTCGGGCCCGCGAAAGGTGTCCATCGGCAGCATTCGCAGCGACTCGCCGCGCCACACCCGGCGAATCTTCGAGACGAAGAACCATCCGATGCCGGCGGCCGCGGCCATCATTCCGACAGACCCGGCGACCACCCCCAGCGTGTGCACGGGGTGAACCTAGACCGGAAGGATGCCTTCCACGAATTCCTCGAGCTGGCCCGCGTTACGGCACTCGATCATCGGCAGCACGTCGCCGTAGTGCACGGCCGCCGAGTCGCCGGAGCCCCAGTACTGCCGCGGCTCCGGGTTGAGCCAGTAGGCGTGCCGGGCCTGCCGGACGATCGAGCGCAGCGCGGGCAGCGACTGGGCCCGGTAGTTGTTGCGCGCGTCGCCGAGGATCAGCAGCGACGTCTTCGGCGTCACCGCGTCCGGCCACTTCTCGGTGAAGACCTGGAACGAGTGCCCGTAGTCGCTGTGCCCGTCGAACCACACGACGTCGGCTTCCTTCGACATCCGCGCCAGCGCGTCGACCACGTCACCACCGCGCTCGAAGAACGACGTCACCTCGTCGCACGTGTCGACGAAGGCAAACACCCGGACCTTCGCGAACTGCTCGCGCAACGCGAACGCGAGCAGCACGGTGAAGTGCGCGAAGGCCGCGACGCTCCCACTGACGTCGCAGAGAACGACGAGTTCCGGCTTGTGCGGCTTGCGCGGCTTGAAGATCGTGGTCAGCGGTACGCCGCCGCTCGACAGCGATGCCCGGACCGTGCGGCGCACGTCGAGACGACCGGATCGGCCGGAGCGACGCTTGGCGGTCAGTCGGGTCGCGAGCCGGCGCGCGAGCGGGTAGACGCGGCGGCGGAGCTCGGCGATCTCGTCGCGCGACGCGCGCAGGAAGTCGACCTGCTCGATCAGCGGCTTCACGGCGGTCTTCGCGATCTGCTCGACGCCACGGTCCTCGGCCAGGCGGCGTCGTACCTCGGCCTCGACGGCCTCCTCGAACTGGCGGATCCGTTCGGTCAGCATCTGACGCGCGACCTTCTCGGCCAGACCGCCCCGCTCCTGGCCGGCGAGCACCGCCTCGAGCAGAGACGCCATCAACGTCTCCGGCGACATCGCGCGCAGCACGCGGTAGGTGAACCACGACTGGCGGCCCGGCTGGGTGTCGGCGCGACCGAGACCGGAGACGGCCTGGCGCGCGAGCCGTCGGATCGCCTCGTCGTCACCGGACAGCAGGACGTCGCGCAACGCGTCGCGCAGCTGCTGGCGCATCGCATCGAGGTCGGCCGGGTCGACCTCCTCGAGCTCCTCGCCATCGGCGTCGCCGTCGGCCGAGCCGCCGCGCGCCGACTCGGGATCACCGACCGCCGGCGGCCACCACAGGTCGAAGAGCCGGTCGAACGTCGCGCGGTGCGCGGCGTGCTTCACCGAGGTCGCGGCATAGGCGGCCCGTAGCTGCTCGCGGTCGAGCAGGTCGACCGTCGCCATCGCGCGGGCCGCGTCGAGTGACTCGACGAGCGAGACCGGCAGGCCGGCGCCGCGCAACGCCTCGACGAAGGCGACGTGGCGGTCGATCAGCCCGGTGGTGGCCATCGCTAGTTGAGACCGAGTTCCTTGGCCGCCCGCACATGGTCGGAGGCGTGCTTCAGCACGACGCCCATCGTCTGCGAGACCACGTCTTCGTCGAGCGTCTCGAGTCCGAGCGCGACGAGAGTGCGGGCCCAGTCGATCGACTCCGCGATGCTCGGCGCCTTCTTCAGCTCGAGCGCGCGCAACGTCCGGACGGTGCGCACCAGCTGCTCGGCGAGCTGCTCGGGCACCTCGGGGACGCGGGTCAGCACGATCGCCTTCTCGCGCTCGGCGTCGGGGTAGTCGACGTGCAGGAACAAGCAGCGGCGCTTGAGCGCCTCGGACAGCTCACGCGTCGCGTTGGACGTGAGCACCACGAACGGCTTCTGCGTCGCCTGGATGGTCCCGAGCTCCGGCACCGTCACCTGGAAGTCCGACAACACCTCGAGCAGCAGACCCTCGACCTCGACGTCGGCCTTGTCGGTCTCGTCGACGAGCAGGACCGTCGGCTCGTCGCGGCGGATCGCAGTGAGCAGCGGCCGCGCGAGCAGGAACTCCTCCGAGAAGATGTCGTCGTGGGTCTCTTCCCACTTCTGGCCGTCGCCCGCCGCCTGGATCCGCAGCAGCTGCTTGCGGTAGTTCCACTCGTAGAGCGCACGCGCCTCGTCGAGACCCTCGTAACACTGCAGCCGGACGAGTCCGGCGTCGGCGCAGGTCGCGACGGCTTTGGCCAGCTCCGTCTTGCCGGTGCCGGCGGGACCCTCGACGAGCAACGGCTTGCCCAGGGCGTCGGCCAGGAAGACCGTCGTCGCGATCGCGGCATCGGCGAGGTAGCCAGTGGTGGCGAGGCGCTCCCGGACGTCTTCGGGCGAGGTGAACAGGGGCATCGACGGGCTCCGTTCTCGCCGCAGTCGCTGTCGGCGGACTAGAACGGCATTCTAGTCGCCCCGTCCGCGCGCGTCGCCGGTCGTCGGATCCGCGGGTGCATGGGGAAGGCTGGGGGCATGCGCCGTGTCCCCGCTGCCCTGGTCGCCGTCGCGCTGCTCACCGGCGGCTGCACCGGCAACGCCGGCAGCACCGGCAGCGCCGATGGCCGGCCGTCGCCGAGCCACTCCGCCGACACCGGCGCAGGCGGGCTGACTCCGGTGCAGCCTCTGCGCAAGGCGCTGCCGGCGATCGAACGCTTCGTGGAGCACGAGCGAGGGCTGCGCTTCAAGCACCCGGTGCAGGTGCGCCTGCTCGGACGAAAGGCGTTCCTGAAGAAGCTGCGCGGCGAGCAGGGGCAGCCCAAGCCCGCCGAGGTCGAGCAGCTCACGTCCACCCTCGCTGCGCTCGGACTGATCTCGCCGCGGCTGGACGTCGTCAAGGCATTCCGGACGGCGTACGACGCCGGCACGCTGGGTTTCTACGACTTCAAGGACAAGCACCTCTACGTGCGCGGAACGCAGGCGACGCCCGGCGTCCGGGCCGTGCTGGCCCACGAGCTGACGCATGCTCTCGACGACCAGTGGTTCGGCCTGCGGCGGCCGCAGCTGCGCAAGGACAACCAGGAGAAGGAGCTCGCCTTCACCGCGCTCAGCGAAGGCGATGCCGAGCGCACTCGCATCGACTACGAAGCCACGATGACGAAAGCCGACCAGAGCGTCGCGAAGCGCGAGGAGGGCGCTACCGCCGAGCCGCCGCACGTGCCGCAGACGGTGCTCATCCTGATCGGTCTCCCCTACATCATCGGTCCGGAGTTCGTGAAGGCGTTGGTCGCGCACAACGGCAACTCCGCCATCGACGCGGGGTTCCGCACACCCCCGGTGTCGAGCGAACAGCTCTTCGACGTTGCCGCCTACTTCTCTCATGACGCACCGAAGCACGTGGCGACGCCGCGATCGGACGGCGTACGGGTCGATCACAGCGACCTCGGCTTCATCGGGCTGCTGCTCGCGCTGCAGAAGCACGTCGGCACGGCTCTCGCCCGCCAGGCCGTTGCCGGCTGGGGAGGCGACCAGTACTCGACCTGGCGCGCTGGCGACCACCGTTGGTGCCTGCGCGACACGATCGTCATGGACTACGCAGCAGCCACCCAGATCCTCGACAGCGCCCTGCACAAGTGGGTGTCGACATCACACGGGCGCGCGCGCCTCGAGTCGACAGGCGCGCGCACCACGTTCGTGTCGTGCAGCTCCTGACCGTCAGTAGGTCAGATGGGCGGAGAAGTCGTCCTCGTTGACGTCGCAGCCGAGAGCGTTGCCGAGCGGGTCGGAGTTGTTCGTCCCGCCGTTGTCGGTCCAGCCGAGGTAGACGTCCGTCGACGTCGAGGCGATGCCGATGTAGTCGCCCATGAACGGGCTGCAGGACGTCGTCACCTGACCGGTCTCGACACTGCCGTCGAAACCGTCGGATGACGTCGCCGGCGTGATCGCCTTGGTGAAGTTGCTCACCCCGAGGCCCGTGGTGGGCGTCAAAGCCGTGTAGGTGACGTAGTCGAGGAAGTCCTTCGGGTCGGCCGTCCGGTCGTAGTAGATGACGTCGACCCGGTCGTTGGGGGCGACGGACAACCACGGGAAGAACTGCTGCCTCGTGCTCGCGTGCAACGGCGCCGGCGTGGTCCATGCCGACGCACCCTTGTCGAGGTCGGCCGCATAGGCGCGCTGCGCGTAGACCTGGTTCGCACCGGACCGACCGTCGTTCCACACGACCGTGAGCCGGTTGTGCGAGTCGACTCCCGGGACGGCGTAGCTCGCCGACCGGTACTCACTGTTGGGCAGCGTGCTCTCGTCCGGGTTGACCCAGTCGACGACCAGGTTGTCCTGCCCGAACGACTGCCCGCCGTCGGTCGACTTCGCGATGTACACCGACGTCTGCGTGCCGGACCCGTTGGGCGCCGCGTGCTCGTTGTCGAACGTCACGTAGACCGTGCCGTCAGGGCCGACGGTCGGAATGCCGTCCTGGTTGCTGTTGAGCGGGCTGTGGCTGACCTCGATCGGCTTCGACCAGGTCGTGCCGTTGTCCGACCAGAAGACCTCGATCGGCGACGGTCCGCCGTTGCCGTGGAACTGCGCCTGAGCGACGTAGATGCGTCCGTAATGCGGCGAGCCCGGTGACTTGTCGACCGTGATCGCCTCGTGGTCGGGGAACTGGCCGTTGCTGCCGCCACCGGCACCCTTGCCGACGCCGCTGCAGTCGCAGGACGTGACCTGCGCCGGTCGGCCCCATGTCTTGCCGCCGTCGGTCGACTTGCTCACGAACAGCACCACGTTGTTGAAGGTGCCGTGGATGCCGTAGCCGTAGCAGGCGAAGTACGCCGTCCCGTCAGGCGCGAACGAGACCGCAGGGTCGCCGGCGAAGTCGAACTGCCCGTCGGTGACGTTGTTGTTGTCGTCGTACTTCGTGATGTGCGGGATGAACGAGTGCTTCTCCCAGGTCTTGCCACCGTCGGTCGAGTAGTTGACACCGCAGCCGTCGTTGGCGGCGTAGTCGTTGTCGCCGATGACGAGGTTCTTCGTGTTGCGCGGGTTGACCGCGATGGTGATCTCGTTGTTGGTGAACTTGTCACTGAACGACGCGTTCGAGATCGACAGGCCGACAGTCGTCGCAGCGCCGGCGAGGCCGCCGGTGCCGATGGCCGACAGGCCGGTCAGGGAGGCGATGGCCGTCCCAAGTGCGAGATATGTCCGAGTGCGCATGGTGCTCGCTTCCGTGGGCTAGGTGCGAGCACTCTCTGTGACGCGTTCAGTGATCGTCAAGCCCGAATGTGACCGTTTCCGGTGACCACCCAGGTGGTGCTGGTCAGCTCGGGCAGACCCATTGGTCCGCGCGCGTGCAGTTTTTGTGTCGAGATGCCGATTTCGGCCCCGAAGCCGAACTGCTCACCGTCGGTGAACCGCGTCGACGCATTGACCATCACGGCCGCCGAGTCGCAGCCCATGACGAACTTCTGCGACGCCGGCAGCGAGTTGGTCACGATCGCCTCGGTGTGACCGCTCCCCCACTGCCGGATGTGCGCGACCGCGTCCTCGACCGAGTCGACGACGCCCGCAGCGATGTCGAGGGAGAGATACTCCGCGGCCCAGTCCTCGTCGGTCACCGGTACGACGTCCTTGCCGCCCACCGCTTGGACGCGATCGTCGCCGTGCACGGTCACGCCTGCCTCGCGCAGGGCGGTCAGCGCGCGAGGCAGGAACGCGTCGGCGACATCGCGGTGCACGAGCAGCGTCTCGGCCGCGTTGCAGACGCTCGGCCGGTGGGTCTTCGCGTTGAGAGTGATCTCGACCGCCATGTCGAGGTCGGCATCCTTGTCGATGTACACGTGACAGTTGCCGACGCCGGTCTCGATGACCGGCACGGTCGACTCCTCGACGACGCTACGGATGAGACCCGCGCCGCCGCGCGGGATGAGGACGTCGACGAGGCCGCGGGCACGCATCAGGTGCTTCGCCGACTCGTGGTCGCCGCCGGGCACCAGCTGCACGCTGTCGGTCGGCAGGCCGGCCTTCTCTCCCGCCTCGGCGAGAATGTCGACGAGCGCCGCATTGCTGGAGCGCGCGCTCGACGACCCGCGCAGGAGCACGGCGTTGCCGCTCTTGACGCACAGTCCTGCGGCGTCGACGGTCACGTTGGGGCGCGCCTCGTAGATGATGCCGACGACGCCGAGCGGCACCCGCACCTGCTTGAGCTGCAACCCGTTGGGCAGCGTCGAGCCGCGGATGACCTCGCCGACCGGGTCGGGAAGCCCCGCGACCTGGCGGAGGCCGTCCGCCATGGCCTCGACCCGCTTCGCGTCGAGTGACAGGCGGTCGATCAGCGCCTCGGACAGGCCGCTCTCGCGGCCGCGGCTGATGTCCTCGGCGTTGGCCTTCAGGACCTCGTCCGTGCGGGCCTCGAGAGCCTCGGCCATCGCGAGCAGGGCCTTGTCCTTGGCCGCCCTTGGCATCGGCGCCAGCTGGGCCGCCGCCGATCGGGCCCGCCGTGCGACGTCCAGCACCTGCTCCGCCGAAGCACCGTCACCCGCCATACCAACGAGGGTAACTACTTTCCGCGGTCGAAGCGGGTGGCCGATGTCGGGAAGTCCTGCTCCCGCCAGGCCAGCACCCGCTGCGGCCTGACCTGGTAGACCCCGTCGGTCTGATCCGCACTCGGCCGGTAGTCGTACTTCACCTCGTACGCATCCAGGAACGCCGGGAGCAGCCCGGGCTCCATCGCCTCGACCCGACCCTCCACGACCACCACCTCGTCGCCACTCTCGAGGTGCACGACCACTTCCGGCCGAGACGCAAAGTTGCGCGCCTTCAACGACTGCGGATCTGTCGAGAACACGATGCGATCGTCGAGCCACAGCCCCCAGACCGGCATCGCGTGCGGCCGCCCGTCCGGCCGCGTCGTGCACACCCAGTAGTTCCGCGAGGCAATGCACTGCTCCTCGACGTAGCTCCACGGCAGCCGCCCGTCGTCGCCGCGAGCGATTCCGTAGCCCGAAGGCATTGAAGGCCGACCGGTCCGCATGTCCCGGAACGTAGACCCGGCGAGGGACAGTCCGGGAGCGAGCTACCAGGACGTGTGCAAGGGACGCCCCTCGGCGTAGCCGGCGGCGCTCTGGATCCCCACGACCGCGCGCTCGTGGAACTCCGGCAGGCTTCGCGCGCCGGCGTAGGAGCACGAGCTGCGCAAGCCGGCGACGATCCGGTCGACCAGGTCCTCGACGCCGGCCTGGTCAGGGTCGAGATACATCCGCGCGGTCGAGATGCCCTCCTCGAACAGCGCCTTGCGTGCGCGTTCGAACGCCGACTCCGACTCGGTGCGCACCCGCACCGCCCGCGCCGACGCCATGCCGAACGACTCCTTGAACAGCCGCCCGTCGGCATCGCGGTGGACGTCGCCAGGGGACTCGTGTGTCCCGGCGAACCACGACCCGATCATCACGTTCGACGCACCGGCAGCAAGTGCGAGAGCGACGTCACGCGGGTGCCGCACGCCGCCGTCGGCCCAGACGTGCTTGCCGAGTCGCCCCGCCTCGGCGGCGCACTCCATCACGGCGGAGAACTGCGGCCGCCCGACACCGGTCATCATGCGCGTCGTACACATCGCGCCGGGTCCGACACCGACCTTGATGATGTCCGCACCCGCCTCGACGAGATCACGCACGCCTTCCGATGACACGACGTTGCCGGCCACGACAGGAACCGCGGGGTCGAGCTTGCGCACCAGTCGCAACGCCTCGACCATCCGCTCCTGGTGGCCGTGGGCCGTGTCCACGACCAGTACGTCGACACCGGCGGCCAACAGCGTCTCGGCCTTGCCCGCCACGTCACCGTTGACACCGATCGCCGCACCGACGCGCAACCGGCCCGAGGCATCGACAGCCGGCCGGTAGAGCGTCGCGCGAAGCGCCGCGGTGCGGGTCAGGATGCCGACGAGCTGCCCACTGGTGTCGACCACCGGCGCCAACCGATGCCGACCTTCGTGCAGCCGGTCGAACGCTTCGCGCGGGTCGACGCCGGACGGCAACGTGAGCAGGTCGGTCGACATCACGCGGTGCAGCTGGGTGAAGCGGTCGACGCCGAGACAGTCGGCCTCGGTCACCACACCGACCGGTCGCCCGCCGTCGACCACGACGACCGCACCGTGCGCGCGCTTCGGCAACAGGTTGAGTGCTTCGCCGACCGTGTCGGTCGGTGCGAGCGTGATCGCCGTGTCATGGGTCAGCGACCGGCTCTTGACGAACCCGACCACGTCGGCGACGACGTCGAGCGGGATGTCCTGCGGGATGACCGCAAGGCCGCCGCGACGGGCCAGCGTCTCGGCCATCCGGCGACCGGAGACCGACGTCATGTTGGCCGCGACGATCGGGATCGTCGTGCCCGCACCGTCGATCGTCGACAGGTCGACGTCGAGTCGCGAGGCGACATCGGACCGCGACGGGACCATGAACACGTCGTCGTAGGTCAGGTCCCACGCCGGCTCTATGCCGTTGAGGAATCGCACGAGGGAGCAAGCCTACTCGCCGAAGCGGCTCCAGCCACCCGCTGACGAGACCGACTGCCCCGACCGGCGCATGTGCTCGTCGCGCGAGAACACCTCGACTCCGCACACCTGCCACGGCGGCAGCAGGGCCGACTCGCGATGCTCACCCCAGAGCCGTAGCGCCATCGCACAGGCGTCGGTGCAGTCGGTTGCCTCTTCCCAGTAGCGCAGCTCGGCGCGTTCGCCGTCGTACCGTCCGGAGAGGAAGAACGGCCGCTCGCGAGCGAGCCGCTCCAGCGCAGAGAGAACTGCGGCCGGTTCGAACGGGTCCCCCGCGACCATGAGGGTCACGTGCCAGAGCTGCGGCTCGGACACGCGGCGCCTCCCTCAACGACGGAGCAGGACGAGGTCGTCGCGATGCACGACCTCACGCGAGTAGCCGGCGCCGAGCGTCGCGGACAGGTCCTGCGTGGACCGACCGAGCAGCGCGGGCAGCTCCTCTGCGTCGTAGTTGACCAGCCCGCGAGCGATCGCGTGGCCGTTTTCGTCGATCAGCTCCACCGGGTCTCCCGCAGCGAAGTCGCCGTCGACCCGGACAACTCCGGCGGGAAGCAACGACGTGCGCCGGTCGACGACGGCACGCACCGCACCGTCGTCGAGGACCAACCGGCCGCGGGGGGTCGTCGCGTGCGCCAGCCACAGCATTCGGGCCGGTGCCCGCGGACCCGTGGGATGGAAGCACGTGCCGATGTCCTCGCCGCCGATCGCTGCCGCGACCTCGCGGGCATGCGCGAGCAGCGTCGGCACCCCGGCACCTGCAGCGATCCGCGCGGCGTCGAGCTTCGTCGCCATGCCGCCGCTGCCGACACCCGCCGCGCCGGTCCGGCCCAGCCGGACGTGTGCGATGTCGGCGTCGCTGCGCACGTCGCTGACGATCTCGGCGGCCGAGCCGTGCGCCGGGTCGACGTCGTACACACCGTCGACATCGGACAGCAGCACCAACGCATCGGCACGGACGAGGTGGGTGACGAGTGCAGCCAGCCGGTCGTTGTCCCCGAACCGGATCTCATCGGTCGCGACAGTGTCGTTCTCGTTGACGACAGGTACGACGCCGAACGACAGCAGCCGTTCGAACGTCCGCTGCGCGTTGCGGTAGTGCACGCGCCGCACGATGTCGTCGCTGGTGAGCAGCACCTGCCCGACCGCAAGGTCATGCTCGGCGAACGCCGCCGTGTAGCGGGCGACCAGCAGCCCTTGCCCGACGCTCGCCGCCGCCTGTTGCGTGGCGAGGTCGCGCGGCCGCTTCCCGACACCGAGCGGCTTGAGCCCCGCCGCGATCGCGCCGGACGAGACGAGCACGACCTGCGTGCCCGACTTCGCTCGCGCCGCGATCGCGTCGACGAGCAGGCGCAGCTGCGCCTCATCGACACCACCGGCCGGGCTCGCCAGTGACGACGAGCCGACCTTGACGACGAGCCGTTTCGCCGCGGCGATCTCCGGCCGGCTCACGACGTCTCGTCGCCTTCCGCGCCGTCGCCGTCGTGTGACGTCCAGTCGGACTCGACCTCTTCGTCGAACGCCGAGCGCCGCGCCTTGCGCGAGGCCTTGCGGTCCTCGGCGCGAAGTCGCGAGGTCTGCTCGAGCCGCGCATCGGTGCCGCGGCCGCCGACCGGTGAGGCACTCGCGCGCAGCGTCGGCACCCAGTCGAAGGTCACGTCGCCGATCGTCACCTCCGCGCCGGCGACGGCGCCGAGGTCGGCCAGCGCGTCCTCGACTCCGAGCCGCGCGAGCCGGTCGGCGAGATAGCCGACCGCTTCGTCGTTGCTGAAGTCGGTCTGCAGAACCCAGCGCCGCGGCCGGTCGCCGTGCACGACGAACGCCTGGTCACCCGTCTGCTCGACCGAGAAGCCGGGGTCCTTGGTGGGTGTCGGCCGCAGCACGATGCGGGTCGCCTCGACCGGCGGCGCGGCCGCGCGGGCAGCCGCGACCCGCTCGGCCATCGCGAAGCGCAGCTCGCGCAGACCTTCGTGCGTCGCGGCAGAGACCAGATGCACGGGCCAGTCCCAGCGCTGAGCGATGTCGTCGCGCACCATCTCGGCGAGCTCGCGGGCATCCGGGACGTCGACCTTGTTGAGCACGACCAGCCGCGGTCGGTCCAGCAGACCGCCGTACGACGTCAGCTCGTCTTCGATCGTCTGCAGATCGCTCGCCGGGTCGCGGTCCGGCTCGACCGTCGCGCAGTCGACGACATGGACGAGCACAGAGCACCGCTCGACGTGGCGAAGGAACTCCAGCCCGAGCCCACGCCCGCTGGACGCACCCGGCACGAGACCGGGCACGTCGGCGACCGTGAACACGGTCTCGCCCGCCTCGACGACACCAAGGTTGGGGACCAGCGTCGTGAACGGGTAGTCGGCGATCTTCGGCTTGGCTGCCGAGACCGAGGCGATGAGAGAGGACTTGCCGGCGTTGGGGAAGCCGACCAGCGCGACGTCGGCGACGGTCTTCAGCTCGAGCACGACGTCGCGGGCGTCGCCCGGCTCGCCGAGCAGAGCGAAGCCGGGAGCCTTTCGGCGGGGCGAGGCCAACGCGGCGTTGCCGAGGCCACCACGTCCGCCGCGAGCGACGACGTACCGACTTCCGATGCCGACCAGGTCGGCCAGCTCCTCACCGGTGTCGGCGTCGCGGACGACTGTGCCGTCCGGCACCGGCACCTCGAGGTCGCCGCCCTCGGCACCGTCGCGCATCGAACCCTGGCCGGGCTTTCCGCTGCCGGCCTTGCGATGCGGATGGCGGTGCAGGTCGAGCAACGTCGTGACGCTGCCATCGACGACGAGCGTCACGTCACCGCCGCGACCGCCGTTGCCGCCGTCGGGGCCGCCGAGCGGCTTGAACTTCTCGCGGTGCACCGAGGCGCAGCCGTGGCCGCCGTTGCCACCGGCGGCGTGCAGCACGGCGCGGTCGACGAAGGTCGCGGCCATGCTGGTGTCTCGAAACAGCGAGTGCGCGACCGCGTCAGGCGGTCTGCGACTCGCTCGGGACGATCGAGACGACGCGGCGACCGCGCAGGTGGCCGAACTCCACCGCACCGGCAGCCGTCGCGAACAGCGTGTCGTCGCCGCCGCGGCCGACGTTGAGGCCGGGGTGGAAGTGGGTGCCGCGCTGGCGGACGAGAATCTCGCCGGCCTTGACGACCTGGCCGCCGAACCGCTTCACACCGAGCCGCTGCGCGTTGGAGTCACGCCCGTTGCGGGAGGACGAGGCGCCCTTCTTGTGTGCCATCGCGGACTACTTCCCGGTCTCGATGCCGGTGACCCGAAGCGTGCTGAGCCCCTGCCGGTGACCCTGCCGCTTGTGGTAGCCGGTCTTGTTGCGGAACTTGTGAATGACGATCTTCGGGCCCTTGCCGTGCTCGACGATCTCGGCGGTGATCCGCGCTGCGCTGAGCTTGGCGGCGTCGGAGGTCACCGCGCCAGCGTCGTCGACGAGCAGCACCGCGGGAAGGGTGATCGAGTCACCCGGAGCGGCGGTCAGGCGGTTGACCTGCAGCGTGTCGCCGACGGCGACTCGGTGCTGGTGGCCGCCGGCGCGGACGATCGCGTACACGGTGAAGCTCCTCGACACATGCTGATGGGGACTATCGAGAGTACCGGATCTGCGCCGGACCGGGTCAAACGTCATCCTCCCAGCGGGCGGTTCGCACTATTCGGACAAATGACTCCGGTTAGTCATGGCTTTCCGAACGGTGATCGGTCAGGCTGGCCACATGCACGCAGAGGAGCTCGACGACCTCGTCCAGCACCTTGCCGTGGCCAAGTACGCCCTCGAGGCAAGCGACACCAGCCGCGCCAGCGATGCCGTGGACGCCGCGATGGCGATCGCCCGCCGGGTTCTGACGCGTAACCAGGCCGAGGGCGGGGCTGCGGCCGAAGGATCGATGGTCCGCAGCTACCCCTCCACCTAGCCCGAGCGCTGTCCCGCCGCGACTGCTAGGCGCCGGCTGAGGACTCTGCCGGTACGGCGTCCGCCGGACCCTTGTCCGCCGTCGCCGCATCGCCGGTCGAGGCCTCGACGTTGCCGCCGCCCTCGCCGGTGGAGGCTTCGCCGTTGCCGCCGTCGCCGTTGCCGGACTTGTTGCGGCCGCGGCCGCCGCGCGAGCGGCGCTTCTTCGGCTCGCCCTCGCTGCCGGACCCGCCGCCGTTGCCCTCGCCGCCGGTCCTGCCGGACCCGCCGCTGCCGGTTTTGCCGGAGCCCGAGCCGCCGGACGACCCGCCGTTCTGGTTCGAGGAGCCGGCGACGGTCGGCGTACCCGCTCCGGTCGGACGCTTGCCCGCCACCGGGTCCAGGTTCAGCAGAACCCCGCGGCCGCCGCACTCCTTGCACGTCTCGCTGAAGGCCTCGAGCAGACCCTGACCGACCCGCTTGCGGGTCATCTGCACGAGCCCGAGCGACGTGACCTCCGCCACCTGGTGACGGGTGCGGTCGCGGCCGAGGCACTCCAGCAGCCGCCGCAGCACGAGGTCGCGGTTGGACTCGAGCACCATGTCGATGAAGTCGATGACGATGATGCCGCCGATGTCGCGCAGCCGGAGCTGCCGGACGATCTCCTCCGCAGCTTCGAGGTTGTTCTTGGTGACGGTCTCCTCGAGGTTGCCGCCCTTGCCGGTGAACTTCCCGGTGTTGACGTCGACGACGACCATCGCCTCGGTCTTGTCGATGACGAGCGAGCCACCCGACGGCAGGTGCACCTTGCGGTCGAGAGCCTTCGCGAGCTGCTCGTCGACTCGGAAGGCCTCGAAGATGTCCTGCTCGTCGGTCCACCGGCGGGCACGCTCGGCGAGGTCTGGCGCAACCCAGCGCAGGTAGTTGTCGACGGTGTCCCACTCGTCGGCACCCGAGACGATGAGCTCTTTGAAGTCCTCGTTGAAGATGTCGCGGATGACGCGGATGACGACATCCGGCTCGCCGTAGATGAGTGACGGCGCGGCGGCGGTCTGCGCCTTCTTGGCGATGTCCTCCCACTGCGCGTGCAGCCGGTTGAGGTCGCGCTCGAGGTCTTCCTCGGTCGCGCCTTCCGCGGCGGTGCGGATGATGACGCCGGCGTCCTCGGGGGTGAGCCGCTTGAGGATGCCCTTGAGCCGGGTGCGCTCCGTGTCGGGGAGCTTGCGGCTGATACCGGAGACGCGCCCGTCCGGCACGTAGACCATGTAGCGACCGGGCAGGCTGACCTGGCTGGTGAGCCGCGCGCCCTTGTGACCGATCGGGTCCTTGGTGACCTGCACGAGCACCGACTGGCCGCTCTTCAGCGCCTGCTCGATGCGCGGCGCGCGACCTTCGAGTGCACTCGCGTCGTAGTTGACCTCGCCGGCGTAGAGCACCGCGTTGCGGCCACGACCGATGTCGACGAACGCCGCCTCCATGCTGGGCAGGACGTTCTGCACCTTGCCGAGGTAGACGTTGCCGACCATCGACGTCTGGTCCTTGCGAGCCACGAAGTGCTCGACGAGGATGCCGTCCTCCAGCACGCCGATCTGCGTGCGGTCCTCCGCCTGTCGCACCACCATCACGCGGTCGACGGACTCGCGCCTGGCGAGGAACTCCGACTCGGTGATGATCGGCACGCGGCGGCGGCCGGTGTCCCGGCCCTCGCGGCGGCGCTGCCGCTTGGCCTCGAGACGGGTCGAGCCCTTGAGCCCGCGTACGCCGTCCTCGTCGGCCTCACCGCCGGTGGCGGCTCCGCCCCCGCCGCCACCGCCGCGACTGCGGCTCCCGGCGGTCTTCTTCGCCGCGGGACGCGGCTCACGGACGTGTACGACGGTCTCGACGGTCTCGTCGTCCTCGCCGTTGGCGTCGGTCTCGCCGTCACCCTTGCGACGGCGGCGACGGCGGCGACGGCGGCGGTTGGCGGCCGCTTCGGACTCGTCACCGTCGTCGGCGGCCTCCGCGTCTTCCGCGCTCTCGGCCTCGTCGTCTGCGGCGGCGTCGGCCTGGTCAGCAGCCTCGCCGTCCGGACCGCCCTCAGCGCCGGCCCCGCCGGCGCCCCGACCGCGTCCGCGCCCACCGCGCCGGCGGCGACGCGCCGGGCGATCGCCCTCAGCAGTCTCGCCCTCAGCAGCTTCGTCGCCGGCCGTCGCGTCGGCGACTGCGCCGGCGTCGGTCTCGTCGGCGTCCGCCAGGGCCGCCAGGCGCTTCGCCAGGTCGACGACGCCGTCCTCCGCCACGCCCGTGTCCCCGGCCGCCGATGCCGGCGATGCCGGCGCGGCCTTCTTGCGCGGCGCGCGCTTGCGGGGCGTCGCCGCCGGCTCCGGCGGCTGGAAGAGCACCGTCGGCACGCCACTGCGCTCCTCGGCACTGGTGTCCAGGGCGGGCAGCGGAGCCTCGTCCTCGACGGCACGCGCCGCCGCGTCGGTGTCCTCGACCGCTCCCGCCGTTGCCTTCTGCGCGGCGGTCTTGCGGCTGCGGCTGCGCGTCGGGCGCGCAGGCTCGGCAGCGCCTGAGTCGACAGGCGCAGCTGAAGTCTCGACCTCCGCTGGAGGTTCAGCACCAGCCGCGCTCTTGCGGGTCCGGCGAGCCGGCTTCACCGGCGTCTCGGCACTCCCGGCGCCGGGGCCAGCGCCCTCGTCCGGAGGCGGCGGAGCGCCGGCCGCCGCCTTCTTGGCGACCCGCTTGCGTGGGGTCTTCGGTGCCGTCGACGCCGCGTCGGCACTGCCTGCGGAGCCGGTGGTCGGCGTGTCGGGCGCGTTCGTGCGCTCGTCGTCCTGCATGCGGGGTGTTCTCCCGTCCGCTCCCGGGTGCGCCCCGCGGGGCGCTCCGCACAGGAGCCGATCGTGCCGCCGGCAGAGGTCTGGGCCTTGCCTGCGGAAGCCTGGGTGGAAGGCGCCACCGCGGTTTTCCCTACTGCGGCGGAGCCTCGACAGCGTCTGCAGCCAGCGGGTCGATCAGCTGGACCGGGTGGTCCGGCGTTCCGTCGGAGGCGGACGGCGTCTCGTCGAGCAGGCCCTGCGCCAGCCTCGTCACCAGGGGGGTGACGGGTGTCGGGAGGGCGGCCGCCTGACGCAGCGCCATCATGACGTCGTCGGGTCGGACAGCGGGTGTTGTGTGCCGTACGACCAGGTCGAGTATCGCACAGGGGGCGAAATCTCCCCCCGGCGGCGCGCCAGGTCCGGCCGATTGCCGAATGTCGGCCACAGAAGGCCGATGGTCGGCGATTGCCAGGGTGACCACGGCGGCGCGGGCGTCCACGGTGCGGGTGCCGTCCTTGGTCGGCCGCTCGACGGGCGCGGTCTCGAGCGCCAGGAAGCGCTCGATGGCCTCCCCTGCGACCGCCGGATCGACCTCGCGCAGCTCGACCTGCCAGCGGGACGCCGAGATCCGCTCCCCCAGCGACGCGCCCGGCGCCGCTTCGACGACCTCGACGATGTCCAGTCCCGGCGGCAGCGCGGCGTCGAGAGCACGCCGTACGTCGTCCGGGTCGCGCTTGTCCGCGAGAGCGATCTCCACGTACTCCGCCTCCGACGCGACGCCGGTCGGCGACGCACCGGCGTAGGAGACCTTCGGGTGCGGCGAGAACCCGGCGGAGTAGGCCATCGGCAGCTGAGCTCTGCGGAGCGCCCTCTCCAGCGCTCGCGCGACGTCGCGGTGGCTGGTGAAGCGCATCCGGTCGCGCTTGGCGTAGCGGATCCGCAGCCGCTGCACCACCGGCGGCGGGGGCGGCCGGTCGGGTTGCCGGCTCATCGACTCAGACCGGCGAGAGGGGCAGGAGCGGACGTCCGGTCGGACCCACCTGGATCTCGGTGCCCATCGACGGGCAGACACCGCAGTCGTAGCAGGGCGTCCAGCGGCAGTCGTCGACCTCAACCGATCGCAGGGCGTCCTGCCAGTCCTCCCACATCCAGTCCTTGTCCAGGCCGGCGTCGAGGTGGTCCCAGGGCAGCACCTCGGACTGGTCACGTTCGCGGGTCGTGTACCAGTCGAGCGAGACCGGCGACCCGGCGAACACCGCGTCACACGCGGCAGACCAGCGCTCGAAGGAGAAGTGCTCGCTCCAGCCGTCGAAGCGACCGCCGTCGCGCCACACGTGCTCGATGACCGCACCCACGCGACGGTCACCGCGGGACAGCAGTCCTTCGATGATCGACGGCCGGCCGTCGTGGTAGCGGATGCCGATCGACTTGCCGTAGTTGCGGTCGTTCATGACCGTCGCCTTGAGCGCCCGGAGCCGCCTGTCGACGGTCTCCCAGTCGAGCTGCGCGGCCCACTGGAACGGCGTGTGCGGCTTGGGGACGAACGCGCCGATCGAGATCGTGCAGCGGATGTCCTTGCGACCCGCCGCCTCGCGCCCGGCGGCGATGACGTGCTTCGCCATCTCGGCGATCTGCAGGACGTCGTCGTCGGTCTCGGTCGGTAGACCGCACATGAAGTAGAGCTTCACCTGCCGCCAGCCGTTGCCGTAGGCCGTCGACACGGTCCGGATCAGGTCTTCCTCAGTCACCATCTTGTTGATGACCTTGCGCATGCGCTCACTGCCGCCCTCCGGGGCGAACGTGAGGCCGGCACGACGGCCGTTGCGCGTCAGCTCGTCGGCGAGCGTGATGTTGAACGCATCGACCCGCGTCGAGGGCAAGGACAGTGAGACGTTCTCGCCTTCGTAGCGGTCCGCGAGACCCTTGGCGATCTCGCCGATCTCGCTGTGGTCCGCGCTCGACAGCGACAGCAGACCGACCTCTTCGAAGCCGGTCGCGGCGATGCCGCGCTGCACCATCTCACCGACCGTCGTGATGCTGCGCTCGCGTACCGGGCGGGTGATCATGCCGGCCTGGCAGAACCGGCAGCCGCGCGTGCAGCCGCGGAAGATCTCGACGCTGTAGCGCTCGTGGACCGTCTCCGCGAGCGGCACCAACGGTTTCTTGGGATACGGCCACGCGTCGAGATCCATCACCGTGTGCTTGCTGACCCGCCACGGGACGCCGGCAACAGCCGGCGTGACGCGCCTGATCCGGCCGTCGGGGAGGTAGTCGACGTCGTACAGGGAGGGGACGTAGGCGACGCCGTCGGTCGCGAGCCGCATCAGCAGACCGCGGCGACCTTCCGGCCGGCCCTCGCTCTTCCAGGCTCGGACGATCTCGGTGATGCGCAGCGCGGCCTGCTCGCCGTCACCGAGCACTGCGGCGTCGACGAAGTCGGCGATCGGCTCGGGGTTGAAGGCCGCGTGGCCACCGGCGACGACGATCGGGTCGTCGTCGCTGCGGTCGCGAGCGTGCAGCGCAATGCCGGCCAGGTCGAGCGCGGTCAGCATGTTGGTGTAGCCGAGCTCGGTCGAGAAGCTGATGCCGAAGACGTCGAAGGCCTTGACCGGCCGGTGCGCGTCGACCGTGAACTGCGGGATCGCCTGCGCGCGCATGACCGCTTCCATGTCCGGCCAGACGCTGTAAGTGCGCTCGGCCAGGACGCCGTCACGCTCGTTGAGCACCTCGTAAAGGATCTGCACGCCCTGGTTGGGCAGTCCGACCTCGTAGGCGTCGGGATACATCAGGCACCAGCGGACGGTCTCGTCGCCGGCGACGTCCCAGTCCTTGACGGTGGCGTGCAGCTCGCCTCCGACGTACTGGATCGGCTTCGACACCTGGGGCAGCAACGGCTCCAGGCGTGGCCAGACCGACTCGACGGGCATGTCGCCCAGGCTACGGCGAAGTCGTCAGGACCACCCGATGTAGCTCTCGCGAGAGCGTCCTGACAGGTCTAGGTTCCGGGCCATGAACGATCTTCGCGAGCGGTTCGAGCGGGCACAGCGGCACTTCGGCGAGCTCGTCCACGACGTCAAACCGGATCAATGGTCCGACCCGACGCCGTGCACGCAGTGGGACGTCCGCGCGCTGGTCAACCACCTGGTCTACGAAGCGCGGTGGCTGCCGTCGATCATGGCGGGCAAGACGATCGCCGAGGTCGGCGATGCGTTCGAGGGTGACCTGCTGGGCGACAACCCGGAGTCGGCGTACGACGCCGCTCTGCGCGAGGCGTCGGCGTCGGTCGCCGAGGTCGACCTCGACCGGATCGTGCACCTGTCGTTCGGGGACCTGCCAGCGTCGGAGTACCTCACGCAGGTGACGAGCGACTTCGTCGTGCACGGCTGGGATCTCGCCAGAGGCATCGGCGCGAACGACACCATGGATCCGGACCTCGTCGCGTTCGTGCAGGCAGCCGCGGAGCCGCAGGCAGACATGCTCGTCGCGTCGGGTCTGTTCGGGACCCCGGTCGACGTACCGGCGGATGCCGACCCACAGACGAAGCTGCTCGCCCTCTTCGGCCGCCGGGCCTAGACCCGCACCGATCGCCTACGTGCGCGAGCGCATGTAGACGTTCTGCAACAAGCCGACGGCGATCATCGACGCGAACATCGACGACCCGCCGTAGCTGACGAACGGCAGCGGCAGGCCGGTCACCGGCATGATGCCGACCGTCATGCCGATGTTCTCGAACGCCTGGAAGCCGAACCAGCACACGACGCCGACCGCGAGCAACGTGCCGTAGGCGTCCTCGGCGCGCGCCGCGATCGACACGCCGCGCCACAGCACAACGCCCACCAGCAGCACGAGCAAGCCGGACCCGGCGAGCCCCAGCTCCTCGCCGGCGACCGTGAACACGAAGTCGGTGTTCTGCTCCGGCACGAACTGGCCGTTGGTCTGCGTGCCGTGGAACAGGCCTTTGCCGAACAGGCCGCCCGAGCCGATCGCGATGCGCGCCTGGTGCGTGTTGTAACCGGCGCCCTGCGTGTCGGCGTGCGGATTGGTGAAGGAGGTGAACCGATCGATCTGGTACTGCTTCAGCAGGTGCAGGTGCATGACCACGACTGCGCCGACGAGGGCGACGCCCAACATGCCGAAGATCCACTTGCTCGACACTCCGCTGATCGCGATGACCCCGAAGATGACGAAGCCGATCACCATCACCGTGCCGACGTCCGGCTGCTTGAGGATCAGCAGGATCGGCACACACGCGGCGGCGAACGTCAGCCAGATGTCGCGTTGGTCCGGCGCCTCCTCGCCATCGCGCTTCTCGCCGAGCAACATCGCCGCGCCGATGATCAGCGCGATCTTGGCGAACTCCGACGGCTGCACCTCGAAGCCGCCGCCGACGTTGATCCACGAGTGCGAGCCGTTGACCGTGACGCCGTGCACAAGGACGAACACCAGGCCGGCGAGCGACGCGAGGTAGACCACCGGCGTGTAGGCACGGATCGTGCGGTAGTCGACGAGCGCCGCGATGCTCCCGAGAAAGAGCCCGATGGCGACGTTGAGCAGGTCCTTCTTCAGGTAGGCGTTGGGGTCGATGCCGGCCGCGACGTTCTGCGGCTTGGTCGCCCCCCACACCAGCAGCGCGCCGAGCGTGCACAGTGCGGCAACGGCGAGAAGCAGGATCCAGTCGAGCCGGCGCAACGGTGACTCGCGGTCGAGCGCGCGCTCCCGCAGCGACTCGTGGCGGCGCCGGACGGAGTAGGGCGCCACGCGCGGCGTCGACCAGTCGGTCATGCGTCACCGGCCAGAGTGGGACGACCACCGAAGCGTACGGCGACCGCGGGTGGCCAGGCGAGGTCAGGAAGTGCGGAGTTGCTGGCCCCGCCGCCGCTCACAGCGCTCGACGCCGAGATGACGGGTGACGTCCGCAGGTGCGGCAGCGCCTTCGGCGGGTGACCGTTGGGGAAGGCCGCCTTGTGTCCGTCGACACCGAAGACGGTGTCCCAGACCTGACGCACGGCCGGCGCGGCGACGACGCCGCCGACGCCGCCCTTGTCGACCGTGATCACGCAGACGAACTGCGGCTTCTGGCCCGCGTTGCCGGCGAAGGAGGCAAACCACGGCGAGGTGTAGCTCCGGTTGAGCCCGAGCTCTGCCGTGCCGGTCTTGCCACCGACCCGCACCTTGTCTTGAGGCCACCCGGCAAACGCGGTCGCGCCGGTGCCCTGCGTGGTGACGTCGTACAGCGCGTTGCGGATGTAGTCGAGCTGCGTCTTCGACAGTGGCACGTGACCGCGGATCGGAGCGCGCAGCTGCTTCACGACGTGACCGGACGGGTCGACGATCGCCTGACCGACGCGCGGCTCGAAGACGGTTCCACCGTTGGCGACCGCGGCGTAGGCGACCGCGAGCTGCAGAGGTGACACCAGCACAGAGCCCTGCCCGATGTCCTCGATGAGCTGAAGACCGGCGTTGAACCGCCAGCCGTCGGTGCAGTACTCCTGGTCGTAGGCCTTCAGGATGTCGCCGGGCTTGCGGCGCTTCGCGCCGATGCAGTAGTTGCGATGAGTCTGCTTCCACTGCAGCAACGTGTTGCGCCGGTCGGCGATGTGCCCGGCCGTCGCGTTGGGCAGGTCGACGTTCGGCGGCATGCCGATGCCGTAGATGCGCGCGAGCTTCTGCACACCCTCGATCGGCTTCTTGTGCAGGCGGAGCAGCGCCTCGTCGCGCAGCCAGTCGCGGTAGGCGAGGTAGTAGTAGACGGTGTCGCAGGAGATCACCAGCGTCGTGTGCAGGCTGATCGTGCCGGCCGCCTCGCCCTCGAAGTTGCGGAAGGCCCGCCCACCGACGGAGTAGGACGACCCGCACGGGTAGGCACCGGTCAGCGATGCGGTGCCGTCGTGCAACAGGCCGGACGTCGAGATCGGCTTGAACGACGACCCGGGTGAGTAGGCGCTGCTGAACGCCTTGTCGACGAGTGGACCGCCCGCCTGCTTGCGCAGCCGGTCGTAGGCCTTCACGTCGATCCGGCCGCCGTCCCAGAGGCTCGGGTCGTAGGTCGGATAGGACGCCATCGCGACGACGTGGCCGGTCTGCGCGTTGAGCACGACACCGGCCGCGAAGTCGGCGGGGCCGCCGTAGGCATGCACGCCGAGCTGGCGTGCGTGGTGCACGGCGTCGACAAGCGCGTGCTCGAGCGATGCCTGCACGTTGGCGTCGAGGCTGGTGACAAGGTTGTCGCCAGGCTGCGGCGGCGTCTCCTTCAAGGTGCCGGTGACGGCGCCGAGGTGGTCGACGGCGACCTGCGTGATGCCGGCGTTGCCGCGCAACCACTGGTCGTACTCCTGCTCCAGACCCTGCCTTCCGACGAGGTCACGGCGGCGGGCGTCCTGCTCGCTCTTGGGCAGCCGCTTCAGCTCGTCGGCGGTGATCGGCGCGAGGTTGCCGAGCAGGTGCGTCGCGTAGGCACCCTTCGGCTTCACATAGGACCGGACCGCGGCGAGCGCTGCGCTCACGCCGGGGAAGTCCTCCTTGCGTTCGAGGATCTGCAAGGCCAGCCGGGTGGAGTTGAGGTCGTGCTTGAGCTGGGTGACCGGGATCGGTTCGTACGGCGACCCGTTCCAGCAACCTTCGGGCAGGGCGCCGGCGCCGCAGAGCGTGATCCGGTTGTGCAGGTCGGTGTAGGGGATGCGCAGCACCTTGGACAACCGGTGCAGCACCGCCGCCCCGCCGTCGCGCTGGCGGAGCAGCGCGACCCGGTCCACCGACACGACGAGTGCCGTGCGGTTGCGCGCGAACGCGAGCCCGCGATCGTCGAGGATCTCTCCGCGCGGAGCGGTCGCGATGATGTCGCGGACCTGGTTGTCGGCAGCCGCGCGCTGATACTCCGGCGCCGCGAGCACCTGCAGGTACCAGAGCCGACCCAGCAGCGTGAGCACGAGCGAGACGATCAGCACGCGCAGAACCACCAGGCGTAGGCGCGTCCGGTCGCTCACGGTCGCACTCCATAGCCGGCGGGGTCGGCGCGACGAGCCGCTCCCGAGACGACTGGCACGACGAAAGGTGCCAGGACGACATCGTAGATAACCGTGGCCAGCAAGGAGTTGCCCAGCGCTCCAAGCGTGACGCGTTCGTCACCGAGCAGAGCGCCGATGCCGGCGTACCCGATCACTGCCAGGGCGCTGCCGGCCGCGACGAGGAGCACGGTCGCGAGAACCGAGCGTTCCTCGGCGTCCTCGAGCAGGCCGGCGGCGTAGCCCACCACTGCATAGGCGAGCGCGAGCCGGCCCATCGTGTGGTCGGCCGGAGGCACGAGGTCGGCAAGCAGGCCCGACATGAAGCCGACGAGGGCGCCGTACTCCGGGCCGCGGACGAGGGCGAGCGCGACGACGACGAGCACCACCAGGTCGGGTCGACCGTTGGGCAGCGGGATCCGGTTGAGGATCGTGACCTGGACGAGCAGGGCCGTGACGACGAACGCGGTCGAGACGAACCGCCGCACGGCTCAGCCACTCCCGGAGGGTGACGGTGTGGGCGTCCGGCCGGCGGGGCGCGACGGCAAGGGGCTGGGGGTCGGGCTCGGCGACGGAGGCAGCAGGCTGTCGCGGCGGACCGTGCGGGGGCTGGCGATGACGACGCCGACGACGTCGATGGAGTTGAAGTCGACGAACGGCGCGACGACGGCTGTGCGGAAGAGCTGACCCGGCTCCGGCAGCACGCGGATGATGCGCCCGATGGGGACCTCCGCCACGAACGGGCGGTTGCCGATCGAGGCGAACGACACCAGCCGGTCTCCCGGCTTCATGGTCGACGAGCTGCCCAGGAGCGTGAACGTCATCGGCTGGCGGCCACCGCCGTCGACGTGGCCGATCTCGTTGGTGCGCTCGAGCCGGGCGCCGGCGGTGAACTTCGGATCGCGACCCAGGAGCACGGTCGTGGTGGTCGGCCCGACCTGCACCGTCTTGCCGACGAGACCGTCACCGTTGAAGACCGTCATGTTGGCCTGGATGCCGTCACGGCTGCCGACGTCGATGGTCGCCGTCCACTCGAACCCGAGTGCGCCCTCGACGGCGATGACCTGAGCCGGGACGAACTTGAACTGCCCGCGGCCGGCGAGACCGAGGGTCCGCTCCATCGAGTCGAGATGCGCGCGCTGTGCGTCGGTCAGCCGCAGCTGCTCGCGCAGGCCCTGGTTCTCCTTACGGAGCTTGGCGTTGTCGGCCTTGTAGCTCGAGAGATGTCCGAGCGAGGTGAAGAACGAGCCGACCGGACGCGCGACATCGGCGACCGCCCGCTCGACCGGGCCGAAGACGGCATTGCCGATCGTGCGGAACGGGCCACCCGCGTTGGAACGGTAGTCGAGCGTGATCAACGTGAACGCGGTGAGCAGCAACAACGCGAGCACGAGCCGGGCGCGGCGAGAGTCCCTCATGGGCGAGGGTCAGCGCCGGCTCAGTGACGCGGCTCGGAGATGAGCACCTGCTGCAGCGCCTCGAACTCCTCGACACACTTGCCGGCGCCCATCGCGACGGAGTGCAACGGGTTGTCCGTGATGTGGATCGGCATGCCGGTCTCGTGCTTCAGCCGCTCGTCGAGCCCCTTGAGGAGCGCACCACCGCCGGTGAGGACGATGCCGCGGTCCATCACGTCGCCGGACAGCTCCGGCGGGCACTTGTCGAGCGTCGTCTTGACCGCGTCGACAATCTGGTTGACGGGCTCCTCGATCGCCTTACGGATCTCCTCGGAGCTCACGACGATCGTCTTCGGCAGACCCGAGACCAGGTCGCGACCGCGGATCTCCGCGTGCGGCTCGTCCGGCGCGGGGAACGCCGAGCCGATCGCCATCTTGATCTCCTCAGCCGTCCGCTCACCGAGCATCAGGCTGTACTCCTTCTTCACGTACTGGATGATCGAGCTGTCGAGCTCGTCACCGCCGACGCGGATGCTCTGGCTGGTGACGATGCCGCCGAGGGAGATGACCGCCACCTCGGTCGTGCCGCCACCGATGTCGACGACCATGTTGCCGGTCGGCTCGTGCACCGGGAGACCGGCGCCGATCGCGGCAGCCATCGGCTCTTCGATGATGTAGACCTTGCGCGCACCGGCCTGGTAGCCGGCGTCCTTGACCGCGCGCTGCTCCACGCCCGTGATGCCGGACGGCACGCAGACCACAACCCGCGGCTTGGCGAAGTGACGCCGGCGATGCACCTTCTGGATGAAGTAGCGAAGCATCCGCTCGGTCGTCTCGAAGTCGGCGATGACGCCGTCCTTGAGCGGGCGGATCGCCACGATGTTGCCGGGCGTGCGGCCGATCATCCGCTTGGCCTCGGTGCCGACGGCGAGGATGCCGGAGGTGTTGGTGTTGATCGCCACGACGCTCGGCTCGTTGAGAACGATGCCCTTGCCGCGAACGTAGACGAGCGTGTTGGCGGTGCCGAGGTCCACGGCCATGTCTCGACCGAGGAACGCAAGATTGTTCGCCATGAGGGGGCTATGGCCTTCCGAAGCGGGAGCGGGCGACAGCCCCAGATGCTAGCCGGGGCAAGCCTTTCCGCCGAAACATTCGGGGCACGAAACGGCCCGGCGTCGAAGTCCACGCCGGGCCGTCTCGTGGTGGTGGTGTCAGCCGCCGAAGCCGCTGACGAAGGTGCCGACGTCGCCGACCGTGCCGAGGCCGGTCAGGTTGTCGTACTGCGGCCCGGTGAACAGGCTGTTGCCGCCGGAACCGAATGTGATCGTGTCGTCACTCGGCAGCGCCGGACCCTCGTTGATCGGGCGGAACACGGTGCGCAGCGTCGACGTCTCGCTGGCGCCGTACGACGTCTGGAAGTTGCGGAGCAACCCCGTCGGCCCGGTGGGTGCGGTGATGTCGGACAGGCCGCCCGAGGTGAGCTGTGCGGCGTAGCCGGCGTAGAGGGCCGGGTTGAGCAGCCCCTGCCGGCCGTGCGCTGCGACGACCTGTGCGACGACGCCGGAGAACAGCGGCGAGGCCAGGCTGGTGCCACCGATGCGGCGCTCGCAGTACTCGTAGCGCGTGCCGTACGACGACGACGTGCAACCCGCGTCGATCAGCGGGTCGCCACTGGTGACGTAGGTCTCACCGTAGAGCGCGCCGGTGTTGGGATCGCCGAGCATCGAGATGTCCGGGACGACCCGGTGCGTGCCGGACAGCGACACCGTGTTGCCCTGATCGTCCTTCGTCGACGTGGCGAGCGCCTCCGGCACGACACCCGCCTGGTAGTCGCCCAGCGGGAAGTGGTCCATCGTGAAGTGCAGGCTCGTCCCGCCGCCACCGCCGTAGGCGTAGGCGAGCGACGACCAGTGGTCACCGGAGACGTCGGTGCTGTCCTCGCTGGAGTTGTTCGCCGCCTTGTCCTTGTCGTCGAGCAGCGTGGAGCTGAACGTGCCCCAGCCCCACTGCTGCGCCGGGCCGTCGCTGTTGGCCAGGACGCTCGTGCCGCCGACAGCGGTCACCCACGGGCTCGACGCGGGGTAGCTGCCCTGTGCGATGCCGGTGTCGATGTCGGTCGGGTTCGCGACGTCCCCGTCGTCACCGGACGAGAACAGGATCGATTCACCCTGCACCGCCGCCTGCATGAACGACAGCTCCACCGGCTTGATGAAGCCGTACATGCTCGGCTCGCCATAGAAGCCCCAGCTGTCGGTGATGACGTCGGCCTTGCCGCTGTCGATCAGGTCGGCGAGGGCGTGGTCGAGCGGGGTCTCGCTGTTGTTCGCACCGACGTAGACGATCTTCGCGCCCGGCGCCATCGCGTGCGCCCACTCGACGTCGAGCGACTGCTCGCCGTACCAGCCCTGGGGGTCCATCGCGTTCTCGCCGACGTTGCGGATGCCGGGGTTGTAGATCTGGCTGAAGTTGTCGCTGGTGAACGGCGACAGGTTGTGGTCGGCGAAGAACTGGTTGGCGTCCTGCTCGAGCGTCGGCGAGACGAACGCGTCGACGATGCCGATCGTCGCGCCGGCACCGGCGGTGTCGCTCGGGCTCGCCGCGCCGAGACCGTAGGTGCCGCGGATCTGGTCGGGCGTGTAACCGCACCCCAGCCAGGTCAACGGGTTGGGCCAGTCGACGCCGCGGTCGCTGAACGCCGGTGTCGCCGTACCGGTCACCGGGTCAGCGAAGTCGGAGGTGCAAGGGGTCGGCGTCGAGTAGCCGGCGCCGGGCTTGGCGGCCGGACCGCCACCGACAGTGTTGTCCGGGTGGATGAGCGACTGCTCCTGGTCCAGCCCCCCGACGAACAGCACGTGGCTCGCGATCGACGTGGGAACCCGCGGGTTCTGCGAGTTGGCCCGGAGCGTCCTGCCCTTGACGCGGTAGAGGTTCTCGGTGACGCCGAAGGTCTTCTCCACCTGGGCCACCGTGCCGGTGGCGTCCACGCGCAGCCGGCTCGCCGGCGTCCGCAGGACCGTGAGGCCGGAACTGCCCAACCACGACCGGACGGCGTCGACGGTGCTCGCGTCGGGCGAATAGGCCCGATGGAACTGCGCCGGCGTCAGCCAGCGGTGGTAGCGCGACGAGCCGCGCGCATAGAGCGCGGCAACCGTGCTCTGCAGGCCGGCGGCGTTGCGCGGCGTCAGATAGACGGTGACGCCGATCCGCGAGCTCGCGCTCGCGCGACCGACAGGGGTGGCGTGGCGGGCATAAGGCGCGACGTTGTCGCGGATCGTGCTCGAAGTTGCGGCACTGGCGCTCGTGGCGAGCGGGGCGATGACGCCGGCGATCGTGCCGGCTGCGACGGCGACGATGCCGGCGCGCACGGGATGGTGCATGGGCGTCCTTTCGACACGGTCCCACCAAAGGGCAGGAATGGTGCCGTCATTACGCCATGCGGACCAGCGATTCGCAAGATTCGATAGCCAATTCGGGCTATCGGGCAATAACTCCTCCGGGCTAGCGGGCCAATGCCGGGAAGAACAAACCCACCTCGCGAGTGGCAGACTCGGGCGAATCGGACCCATGGACGAGGTTCTGGCCGATCTCGAGGGCGAAATCGCCACGGATCGATCCGGGTGCGCTCTTGACCGGGTCAGTGACTCCCATCAGCGCCCGCACCGCTTCGTGCGCTCGCGGGCCCTCTGCGACGAGCGCGACGAGCGGGCCGCTGGTGATGAAGTCGACGAGCTCGCCGAAGAACGACTTCCCTTCGTGCTCGCCGTAGTGCTGCTCGGCCGTCGAGCGGTCGAGCGTCCGCAGCTCGAGCGCGACGATCTTCAGCCCCTTGCGCTCGATCCGGCCGATGATCTCGCCGACGAGACCACGGGCGACGCCGTCGGGCTTGACCAGGACAAGGGTGCGCTCGTTGTCAGACACGATCGGCAAGCCTACTGAAGCCTGACCGGCGTTCCATCGCGTTGGTCGGCAGTTGGGCGCCAGAGCCGGATGTAGTAGAGCCAGATGCCGGCGAAAAGAACGCCGACGACGTACATCGGCCACGTGATGACACCCGACACGATGACCCACGGCTGCAGGAGGCTCGCGAACATCCGGCCGTGCGGACGGCGCAGCCGCGCGGCCGCCACGATGAGCAGCACGCCGAGCACCAGCAGATAGACGATGTGCCAGGCGACGACGTGGCCGCGCTCAGCCCCTGCGACGGCCGGCGCCGCGAGCAGCAGCACGAGCGCTTCCAGCACGAGGCCGCCGGCTCCGATGCCGAGCAGGCCGCGCGGCGGACCAGGCGCGGCCGACCCGGCTCCGGCCCCCGGCTCGCTCGGGCAGTCGGTCATTCGCCCCGGCTCCGCACGAGCAGCCGACGGGCCTCGCCCACGGTGACGATGGAGCCGGTCACCAGCACGCCGCCCATGACCGTTCCGTCCTCCTCGGCCGTCGTCACGGCCGTCTCGATCGCGTCGTCCAGCCGCGGCACGACCTCGACCCGATCGTCGCCGAGTACGTCGACAGCAATCGCCGCGAGCTCGTCGACGTCGAGCGCGCGTGGCGAGCTGTTGGTCGTCACGACGACGCTGTCGACGACCGGATCGAGGGCTGCGAACAGTCCTGCCGCGTCCTTGTCGGACAGTACGGCGACCACGGCGACGAGTCGCTGGAAGGAGAACGCCTCGTCGAGCGCCACCGCGAGCGCGGCTGCGCCGGCCGGGTTGTGTGCGCCGTCGAGGATGACCGTCGGGCTGCGCCGCACGACCTCGAGGCGACCGGGCGACGTCACCCGGGCGAAAGCGGACCGCACGACGTCGATGTCGAGACGACCCCGGTCCCGCGCACCGAAGAACGCCTCGACGGCAGCGAGAGCGCAGACGGCGTTGCCGGCCTGGTGGGCGCCGTAGAGCGGCAGGAAGATCTCTTCGTAGGTGCCGCCGAGCCCCTCGAGCTCGAGCATCTGCCCCCCGACGCCGACCGTGCGCGACCGCACACCGAAGTCGGCACCGACGCGAACGATCGACGCTCCCACTTCCTCGGCCCGGCGAGCGAGGACAACCGCGGCCTCGGCCGGTTGCGGCGCCTCGACGACCACCGCCCCCGGATGGATGATCCCGGCCTTCTCCCCCGCGATCGCCTCGACCGTGTCGCCGAGGATGCCGACGTGGTCGAGGCCGATCGGCGTGACGACGGCGACCGGCGCGTCCAGGACGTTGGTCGCATCCCATCGCCCGCCGAGCCCGACCTCGACCACCGCGACCTCCACCGGCGCGTCGGCGAACGCGGCGAACGCCATGGCCGTGAGCAGCTCGAAGAACGTGAGCGGGTCCGGGTGTCGGCCATCGACCATCTCGGCGAACGGCGCCACGTCGTCGTACGCCGCCGCAAACCGCAGCGGGTCGAGGGGACGTCCGTCCAGCGCGATCCGCTCGGTCACCGACTCGAGGTGCGGCGAGGTGTAGCGACCGGTCCGGATCTCGAACTCCCGGAGCAGCGTGTCGATTATCCGCGCGGTCGTCGTCTTGCCGTTGGTCCCGGTGATGTGGATCGACGGGTAGCTCCGCTGCGGCGAGCCGAGCAGGTCGAGCAGGTCGGTGATCCGGTCGAGGTCCGGCACCATGCGGCTCGGGAAGCGCGAGTCGAGCGCCTTCTCGACCCGGGCGAGCGCGGCGGCAGCCTCGTCAGTCCGGTCATCCGCCACGGCAAAAGACTAGAGGCGGCAAATACGATGGCCGACATGACCGATCTGCGCGTGCCCGAGAAACCGTCGCTCGACGGCCTCGAGGACAAGTGGATCGGCGTATGGGACCAGCAGGAGACCTTCCGCTTCGACCGGTCCAAGGCGCGCGAGGAGATCTACTCCATCGACACGCCGCCGATCACCGCGAGCGGGTCGCTGCACGTCGGCCACGTCTTCTCCTACACGCACACCGACCTGGTCGCGCGCTACCAGCGCATGCGCGGGCGCGAGGTCTTCTACCCGATGGGCTGGGACGACAACGGCCTGCCCAGCGAGCGCCGGGTGCAGAACTACTACGGCGTCCGCTGTGACCCGTCGATGCACTACGACCCCGACTATCAGCCGCCGGCGGGTGGCGACGGCAGGGCGACCCGACCGCAGGACCAGACTCCGATCTCGCGGCAGAACTTCGTCGAGCTCTGCGACCGCCTGACCGCCGAGGACGAGAAGGCGTACGCCGCCGTCTGGCACCGGCTCGCGTTGTCGGTCGACTGGTCCGACCCCTATCGGACGATCGACCGGCGCTCGACGGCGATCTCGCAGAAGGCGTTCCTGCGCAACCTCGCCCGTGGCGAGGCCTACCAGGCAGAGGCTCCTTCGCTGTGGGACACGACGTTCCGGACTGCGGTCGCACAGGCCGAGCTCGAGGACCGTGAGCGGCCGGGCGCCTACCACCGGATCGCGTTCCACAAGGCGGACGGCGACCGGGTGTTCATCGAGACGACGCGGCCCGAGCTGCTGCCCGCCTGCGTCGCGCTGGTCGCGCATCCCGACGACGAGCGCTACCAGCCGTTGTTCGGCGCGACGGTCCGCACGCCGGTCTTCGCCGCCGAGGTGCCGGTCCTCGCGCACCACCTGGCCGAGCCGGACAAGGGCTCGGGCATCGCGATGATCTGTACCTTCGGCGACCTCACCGACGTGACCTGGTGGCGCGAGCTGCAGCTGCCCACGCGAGCGATCGTCGGCATGGACGGGCGCATCCTGCCCGACGCACCCGCAGAGGTCGATGCGGCGGCGTACTCACGGGTGGCCGGCAAGACCGTGCACTCGGCGCGCGAGGAAGTCGTCGCGATGCTGCGCGAGTCCGGCGACATAGAGGGCGATCCCAAGCCGATCACCCACCCGGTGAAGTTCTACGAGAAGGGCGACAAGCCGCTCGAGATCGTCACCACCCGGCAGTGGTACATCCGCAACGGCGGACGCGACACTGCGATCCGTGACGCGCTCGTCGCGCGGGGACGTGAGATCGACTTCCACCCGCCGCACATGCGGGTGCGTTACGAGCACTGGGTGGAAGGCCTGACCGGCGACTGGCTGATCTCCCGCCAGCGCTTCTTCGGCGTGCCGTTCCCGGTCTGGTACTCCCTCGACGACGAGGGCAACCCCGACCACGACAAGCCGATCACGCCGGACGAGTCGGCGCTGCCCGTCGACCCGTCGAGTGACGCCCCGCCCGGCTACGACGAGAGCCAGCGGGGCAAGCCGGGCGGCTTCATCGGCGACCCGGACGTCATGGACACCTGGGCGACGTCGTCGCTGTCGCCGCAGATCGCCGGTGGCTGGACCTTCGACGACGACCTGTTCGGCCGGGTGTTCCCCATGGACCTGCGTCCGCAAGGCCAGGACATCATCCGGACCTGGCTGTTCTCGACCGTCGTGCGCTCACACTTCGAGCACGACACGGTGCCGTGGACCAACGCCGGCATCAGCGGCTGGATCCTCGATCCCGATCGCAAGAAGATGTCGAAGTCGAAGGGCGCGGTCGTGACACCGATCGCGCTGTTCGAGGAGTTCGGCAGCGACGCCGTCCGCTACTGGTCGGCCTCGGCCCGGCTCGGCACCGACGCCGCCTTCGACACCGGGCAGATGAAGATCGGGCGTCGCCTGGCGATCAAGCTGCTCAACGCCTCGAAGTTCGCGCTCGGGCTCGGTGCCACCCAGCCGGATCTGTCGGCCGTCACCCATCCGCTCGACCGCGCGCTGCTCGTGCGCCTCGCCGACGTCGTCGAGACAGCAACGCAGGCGTTCGACCGCTACGACCACACCCGTGCACTCGAGGCCACCGAGACGTTCTTCTGGACGTTCTGCGACGACTACGTCGAGCTGGTGAAGGAACGCGCTTACGGCGAACGCGGCGAAGCGCAGCAGGCGTCGGCCAAAGCGACGCTGGCGATCGCATTGCACGTGCAGCTGCGGTTGTTCGCTCCGTTCCTTCCGTTCGTCACCGAGGAAGTCTGGTCGTGGTGGCAGGACGGCTCGGTGCACCGGGCGCCATGGCCGAGCGTTGCGGATGTGGCCGTCGACGACGGCGAAGCGCGACTGCTCGGGCTCGTCGGCGATGCGTTGTCGAAGGTGCGCAAGGCGAAGTCGGAGGCGAAGCTGTCGATGCGCACCGACGTCGCGACCGTCGTCATCAGCGCCGACAACGACGCGGTCGCACTTCTGCGGAGCGCGGGTGACGATCTATGCAGCGCCGGCCGGATCGCCGACCTGCAGTTCGCAGCTGCCGCTGACGGCGAGCTCGCGGTGCAGGTGACGCTCTAGCCGGTCTGGACGATGGCGCGCTGCTCGGGCAGCTTCACCATCTCCATGTCCCTCGCCGGCTGCTCGACGACCGATGCGAGCAGACGTTGCAGCCGGTCGAGGTGGCGGTCGAGGTCTCGTTGTTCGCCGCCGCGGCTGCACTCGCGAGCCGCCTCCACCAGATTGCGCGCAGCAGCCAGACGGGCCTCGGCGGCGTCGGCCCGGACCCGGGCTGCGGCCGCGCGCGCGTAAGCGCGGGCGCTCTGGATCGCTGCAGCGACGATGGGCGCGATCGACAGGAACAGCGCGCGGTCGTCCTCGGGCCACGCGTCCGGCTCCGGCGAGTCGATCTGCAGCACGCCGATCGCACGGCCGTCGGCCACGAGAGGAACGGCGTAGTAGCTGCGTACGCCGGCCGAGATGCGCTTGCCCTTCCCGGAGATCTGCGTGGCTTCGAGATCGGCGATGTAGACCGGCTGCTCGGTGAGGATGACCCGGCCGGCCACCGACGTCCCGAGCGGCACTCGCTGGTCCATGACATGCGCGGGTGCGATGGGGTCGCTCGCGGCCATCTGGATCCAGCCGTCGTCATCGAGCAGCTGGATCGAGCCGCCGCCGAAAGTGAACAACGGCCGCAGGCATCGCAGCGTCTCGGTCAGGACGTCGTCGAGGTCCTGACGAGCGGTGACCTGTCGCGCCAGCCGGAACAGCAGCGCGTCGACCTGGTCCCCCTCACGGCGTGTCATCCAAATATCAGACCGCGACTCGCATGGCCCGTAAATAGTCATCTGGGACTAGTCCCCTGGGGTCAAACGCCGGTGAATCGTGACGTATCCGACCACGCAAACGGCACACACCGGCCGGGGCTGACTCTCATAGGTCACGTCGCGACGTGGCCAGCACCGCGCCGATGCCGACGAGCACGACGTAGCCGACGGCGTAGGGAACAAGCCAGCGACCGGCCGGCGAGCCGCCACCCAACGGACCGAGCTCGACGAGGAAGTGCGTGAGGCCGCCCTGGTCGGCGGTGGTCAGCGCGAGCGCATCCTGGTAGAGCGCCTCGAACGGCAACACCCAGCTCACGATGTGGGCCGCTCGCTCCAGTCCATGGTTACCGATCGCGTGCGCGATCTGGCCGAGCAGCCCGGCGAACAGACCGCTTCCGAGGACCATGAAGATCGCGATGCCGTTGGCGGTCGCTGTCAGCGCAACCGAACCGAGGATGCACAAGGCAGCCAGGGCCGAGACAGCGAGGGCTACGCGCGCGCCCGGTCCGACCAGCCGGTCCGGGGCCCAGTCGCCCGTCGCGCGCAGGATGAGCAACGAGGCGGTGTAGACCAGCGCGACATAGGCGGTGCAGACGGTCGCGGCGGCCAGCCAGCGAGCGGCGAGCACCTGTGCGCGGCCGACCGGTCGGACGACGAGCGGCTGCAGCAGACCGTTCTCCGCGTCACCTCGAACGGCGGACAAGGTGAGGAACGCCGCCAGCACCGACCCGAGAAACAGGATCGCGAACAGGCCGAGCCCGAGCATCGTCGCGCCCGCGAACTCGTGCGCGTCGACCGGGCCGATGCGGCGCTCGCCGTGCAGATGATGGAAGGCGGCATGACAGCCGACGGCATAGAGCGCGAGGAACGCCGCGGTCAGCAACGCGACGATCACGAAGACTCGACGGCGTAACGACTCGCGCACCGCCCATCCGGCGAGCACCAGGATCGGCCGCGTCGCATCCGTGACCGCATTCACGAGGTGTCGCCCGCGACGGCGTCGAGGTAGACGTCCTCGAGCGTGCTCGTCAGCGGCGTTACGGCGTAGACCTGCTCGCCGTCGGCCACGAGCCGTGCGACGAGGGCCGGAACGTCGTCCCGCGTGACGTCCGGCACGACGCGGGTTCCGCGGTCGGTCTCGACGTGCACGCCGCGTGGCCGCGCGAGGTCGTGCGGCACGCCTTCGGCGACGACCTCACCCGCGCGGATGATGACGACCCGGTCGCAGATCAGCTCGACCTCACTCAGCAGGTGGCTGTTGAGCAACACCGTGGCGCCGGCGGACCGCACCTCCGCGAGCACGTCGCGGACGAGTCGGCGTCCGACCGGGTCGAGCGCACTCGTCGGCTCGTCGAGAAGGAGCAGCCGGGGCCGGCCGACGAGCGCCTGCGCAAGGCCGAGCCGCTGTTGCATGCCTTTGCTCATCTCCTCGACCCGAAGCCGCGCGGCGTCCCGCAAGCCGACGCGTTCGAGGAGGACGGAGCGTTCGGTTGCGCCGCCGTCAGAGCCGGCGAGGCGCTGATGAAGCGCGAGCAGCTCGTCGGCGGTGCACCAGGCGGGATAGCGAAAGGTCTCCGCGAGGTAGCCGAGGTGGCGGCGCGACGCGGACGTGCCGGCCCTGCTGCCGAACACCGTGACCTGGCCGCCGGATGCACGGACAAGACCGCAGACGGTCTTGACCAGCGTCGACTTGCCCGCGCCGTTGGGGCCGAGCAGGCCGACGAGCTCACCCGGGGCGAGCGTCATGTCGACGCCCTTCAGCGCCGTACGACGTCCATAGCTCTTGCGCAGCCCGCGGACGTCGAGCGCCGAGGACTTGTCAGCAGCCGGCGTTGCTATAGCGACGTCAGGCGCTGACAACTCGGCGAGCTACGCGGACTTCTCGCGACGCTCGCGCTTCGGCGGCGTCGCGTCGCGCGGGACCAGCGTCGGGTTGACGTGCTCGAGCACGACCTCGCTGGTGATGACGACCTTCGCGACGTCCTTGCGCGACGGGACGTCGTACATGACCGACAGCAGGACCTCTTCGAGGATCGCGCGCAGGCCACGAGCGCCGGTGCCACGAAGGATCGCCTGGTCGGCGATGGCCTCGAGCGCGTCGTCGCTGAACTCCAGCTCGACGCCGTCGAGCTCGAAGAGCTTCTTGTATTGCCGGACCAGAGCGTTCTTCGGCTCGGTCAGGATCTTGATGAGCGCCTCGCGGTCGAGGTTGTGCACGCTCGTGATGATCGGGAGCCGGCCGATGAACTCGGGGATCATGCCGTACTTCAGCAGGTCTTCCGGCATGACGTCACCGAAGACGTCGACGGTGTCCACCTCGGCCGACGAGCGCAGCGAGGCGCCGAAGCCGATGCCCTTCTTGCCGACCCGCGACTCGATGACCTTGTCCAGACCGGCGAACGCACCACCGACGATGAACAGCACGTTGGTGGTGTCGATCTGGATGAACTCCTGGTGCGGGTGCTTGCGGCCGCCCTGCGGCGGCACCGAGGCGGTCGTGCCCTCGAGGATCTTCAGGAGCGCCTGCTGCACGCCCTCGCCGGAGACGTCACGGGTGATCGAGGGGTTCTCGCTCTTGCGCGCGATCTTGTCGATCTCGTCGATGTAGATGATGCCGGTCTCGGCCTTCTTGACGTCGTAGTCGGCGGCCTGGATCAGCTTGAGCAGGATGTTCTCGACGTCCTCGCCGACATAGCCGGCTTCGGTGAGTGCCGTCGCGTCAGCGATGGCGAACGGGACGTTGAGCATCTTGGCGAGCGTCTGCGCGAGAAGCGTCTTGCCGCAGCCCGTGGGGCCGAGCAGCATGATGTTGGACTTCTGCAGCTCGACCGGGTCCTTGTCGGCGGAGCCGGCCTGGACGCGCTTGTAGTGGTTGTAGACCGCGACGGACAGCGTCTTCTTGGCGTTGTCCTGGCCGATGACGTAGGAGTCGAGGAACTCGTAGATCTCCTTGGGCTTCGGCAGCTCGTCGAACTTGACGTCCGAGCTCTCCGTCAGCTCTTCCTCGATGATCTCGTTGCACAGGTCGATGCACTCGTCGCAGATGTAGACGCCGGGGCCCGCGATGAGCTTCTTGACCTGCTTCTGGCTCTTGCCACAGAAGGAGCACTTGAGCAGGTCGCCACCGTCACCGATGCGTGCCACTCGCTCTCCTTCATCTCGTTCACCGGACCCGCGCGACGCGGGAACGCGGACTCGCCGGCCGGTGCCGGTGCCCGGTTATGACGGTACCGCCTACATCGGCTTCCGGGGCCTTGTTACTGAGGCGAACGGCGCTCGGCTTCGGCGTGTCGCGGCGTCCCGTGACGCTGCGTCACCCGTCTGGTCGCGCGGTGTCACCCACTCGGCCTAGCGGTCGGCCGACCCGTCAGGAGACCGGGGTCAGCTTGCGGCTCTGGATGACCTCGTCGACCAGGCCGTACTCCACGGCGTCGGCCGCGGTGAGGATCTTGTCGCGCTCGATGTCCACGCGGACCTGGTCCTCTGTGCGGCCGGAGTGACGGGCCAGCAGCGACTCGAGCAGGGCCCGCATCCGCAGGATCTCCCGGGCCTGGATCTCGATGTCGGAGCCCTGGCCGCCGCCCTCGCTGTAGGGCTGGTGGATGAGGATCCGGGAGTTGGGCAGCGCGAACCGCTTGCCCTTGGTGCCGGCCGCGAGCAGCACAGCGGCCGCGGACGCAGCCTGGCCCAGGCACACGGTCTGGATCTCCGGCCGGATGAACTGCATCGTGTCGTAGATGGCCGTCAGCGCTGTGAACGATCCGCCGGGCGAGTTGATGTAGATGGAGATGTCACGGTCTGGGTCCATCGACTCGAGGCACAGCAGCTGGGCCATGATGTCGTCCGCCGACGTGTCGTCGATCTGCACGCCGAGGAAGATGATCCGCTCCTCGAACAGCTTGGTGTAGGGGTTGTGCACGCGCTCGCCGTAAGTGCCGCGCTCGCGGAACTCCGGGATGATGTAGCGCGACTGCGGCAGGTGCAGGTTGCTCATCGCGGTCTCCTTGTGATCGGTGCGGGCGGTCAGGAGACCGCGCCCTCGGACGGCACCTGGTTGGCGCGGGCCACGACGTGGTCGACGAAGCCGTAGTCCTTGGCCTCATCGGCAGTGAACCACCGGTCTCGGTCGGAGTCCTTCTCGATCTGGTCGACCGTCTGACCGGTGTGGAACGCGATGCGCTCCTGCAGGATCTTCTTCGTATAGAGCATCTGCTCGGCCTGGATGGCGATGTCGCTCGCGGTGCCGCCGAGGCCGCCGGACGGCTGGTGCATCATGATCCGCGCGTGCGGCGTGGCGTAGCGCTTGCCCTGCGCGCCGGCGCACAGCAGGAACTGGCCCATGCTGGCCGCCAGGCCCATCGCGACGGTGGCGATGTCGTTCTCGACGTACTGCATCGTGTCGTAGATCGCCATGCCGGCGGAGACGCTGCCGCCCGGTGAGTTGATGTAGAGGAAGATGTCGCGCTCGGGGTCCTCGGCCGCAAGCAGCAGCAGCTGCGCGCAGATCTGGTTGGCGATCGGGTCGTCGACCTGGCTGCCGAGGAAGATGATGCGCTCGCGGAGAAGGCGCTCGTAGACCGAGTCGCTGAGGTTCATGCCCGACGGGCCACGCATCTCGATGTCACTCATGGTGCGACCCTAGCCCGCGCCGGACGGCGTACGACGTCCTGTTCGCTGACAGCAGGACGACGGCGGGTCAGCTGGACTCCGGCTCGCTGTCGGTGCTGTCGTCCGGCTCGGCCTCTACGGCGACATCGGCGGCTTCGCCGGCGGTCTCGACGGCCTGGTCATCGACGGGCTCGAACTCCTTGGTCAGCTCGTCGAGGTTGACCGGTCGGCCGGACTCGTCGGTGATGGTCGCGTGCTCGAGGACCAGGGCGAGCGCCTTGCCGCGAAGCACCTCACCCATCAGGGCACCGAGCTGTCCGGAGTTGACGACCTGCTGGGCATAGTCGTCGGCGCGGACGCCGGCCTGCTGCGCCCGGCGGACGATCGTGTCGGTCAGCTCGGCCTCGCTGACGCCGAGCTCTTCCTTGCGCGCGATCGCGTCGAGGACGAACTGCGCACGAATGGCCTGTTCCGCCCCCTTCTCGAGGTCGGCGTCGAGCTCCTCGATGGTGGTGCCTTCCATCTCGGCGTACTGCTCGCGGCTGATGCCGGCGCCCTGCAGCTGCTGGGTCATCGTCTGCTTGCGGTAAGCCACCTCGTCGGCCAGCGTGTGTTCCGGCAGCGGGAGGTCGACCCGCTCGAGGAGCGCGTCGAGCGCACGGTCGCGTGCCTGTACGCCCTGCTGCAGCCGCCCGATGCGGCCGAGGCGCTCACGGATGTCTCCGCGCAGCTCGTCGATGGTGTCGAACTCGCTGGCCGTCTGGGCGAAGTCGTCGTCGAGCGCCGGGACTTCCTTCTCCTTGACGGTGCGCACCGTGACGGTCGCGACGGCCGGTTCGCCGCCGTGGTCGCCGGAGCGCAGCTGCGTCTCGAACTCCTTCGACTCCCCCGCCGACAGGCCGGTGATGGCCTCGTCGAGTCCGCGGACGAGCGAGTCGCTACCGACTTCGTAGGACAAGTTGGTCGCGCCGGCGTCCTCGACCGGCTCGCCGTCGATCGTCGCCGACAGGTCGATGGAGACGAAGTCGCCGGCCTGCGCCGCCCGCTCGACGGTCTTCAGGGTCGCGAACCGGTCGCGCAGGCCTTGCAGCTGCTCGTCGACGCGTGCGTCGTCGACCTCCGCGTCGTCGACCGTGACCGGCAGGCCCTCGTAGGACGGCAGCTCGAACTCCGGTCGTACGTCGACAGTCGCCGTGAAGACCAGCTGGTCGCCGTCGTTGAACTCGGTGACCTCGATCTCGGGGTGGCCGAGGATGTCGACGTTGTTCTCTCGGACGGCGTCGCCGTAGAAGCGCGGCAGCGCCTCGTTGACCGCCTCCTCGAGAACCGCGCCGCGGCCGACGTACTGGTCGAGCACGCGCGCCGGCACCTTGCCTGGGCGGAAGCCCTTGACCCGGACCTGCTGCCCGATCTTGCGGTAGGCCGAGTCGAGCGAGGGCTTGAGCTCGTCGAACGGAACTTCGACGGTCAGCTTCACGCGGGTGGGGCTGAGGGTCTCGACGGCGCTCTTCATCGGGGCGTCGCTGGTCCTTTGCTGTCCGGATGGGTCGGGGCGGGGAGACTCGAACTCCCGATCTCCTGCTCCCAAAGCAGGCGCGCTAGCCACTACGCTACGCCCCGCGGCGTGCTCGAAAGTCTAGGGCTGGTTCGGGGCAGCGAGCGTGCGCGCGCGGGCGTAGCTCAATGGCAGAGCCCCAGCCTTCCAAGCTGGTGGTGCGGGTTCGACTCCCGTCGCCCGCTCTGGTGGTAAGCCCAGGTCAGCGGCTTGCCGGCGGGTTCGGGAAAGCGTTGCGGACGGGCGCGTGCCACGTCCGTGCCACAACGTGCCACTGCTGGGCGGTTGTCGGGTTCGGGCCGTGCCGGACGTCGCCTGTCGGTGCCTGGTGGTTACCGATCCGGTTACGGATCTGGTTACCGTTTTGGTACCCCTTCTCGGCACGGTCGGGCCATGAGTCGGCGGCGTTCCTTCGGTGCGGTGCGCGGGCTGCCACAACCGCGTCCATCGCGGGTCACTCCCGCGCACCCGAGGACGACCGCGTGCGTGTGTCTTGAGGCTGAGCCCCTCACGGTTGGAATTGTCGTTCACGCGCACAGCACAAGGGGTAACGCCGGTCCGCCCGCTCACCCGCGGAATACCGACGCGCGAGAACGGCACCTCATCGGCGCCATCACTTGCACTTAGTGCGCAACAAGCGCCGACGTCGAGCTTCAGAGGCCCTGTTTGCGCACTAAGTGGGCGCTGGCGAGGACGTAGAGAGCGGGCTACCGTCGCTGACCCCTGTCGGCGTCGTCGTCTTGTATTGGTTGTTATCGCTGCCGGCAACGCGGCCTCAGACGATCTCGCTGGCGCTTTCGAGACCCTCGGCAATCTGCTGGACTACGTCGACCAGCCCCCGAATGCATCGCCCGGAGCGGCCGCGGTCGAAGAAAAATCAAGCGAACCGGCTGACGCGCCCTTGTCGACGCGATCACGATTCAGCGGTGCCCGCTTGTTCGAATTGCGCCGCGGACCTGCCCGCGGGCGCGCGCTTCTGCCTGAACTGCGGAACAGCTGCCTCGCAGGCACCGGCGGCAGAAGAGCGGAAGGTCGCGACGGTGCTTTTTGCCGACCTGGCCGGCTCTACGGCGTTCGCCTCTTCCCGCGACCCGGAACACGTCCGAGACGTGCTCGACCGCTACTACGACGCGATGACCGCCGAGATCGTCGAGAAC
The DNA here is from genome assembly GCA_035690365.1 of Mycobacteriales bacterium. Classification (GTDB taxonomy): domain Bacteria; phylum Actinomycetota; class Actinomycetes; order JAFAQI01; family JAFAQI01; genus DASSKP01. The sequence continues at coordinate 32,639 of DASSKP010000078.1, read as the reverse complement.
GGCGGAACGCTGGAAAAGTTCATCGGAGACGCGGTAGTCGCCGTCTTCGGTGCGCCGGTGGCCCGCGAGGATCATGCCGAGCGCGCGCTCGACGCCGCCTTGGCTATGCAGCGACGGTTCGCTGACCTGTTCTCGGCGGACGGGCTCGCGCTCCGGATCGGCGTCAATACGGGCGAAGTTGTCCTGGGTCGAGCACGCGAGAGCAGCTCGTTCGTGTCGGGCGACACGGTGAACGTCGCCGCCAGGCTGGAGCAAGCGGCGCCGCCCGGCGAAGTCCTCGTCGGCGAACGCACGGCTGCGGTCGTCGGGGCGGCGTTCGAGTTCAGCGACCCGATGACCGTCGAGGCGAAAGGCAAGGCCGGCGGAGTGCCCGCCCGGCGGCTCGTGCGGATGCTGGCGGAGAACCGGCCACGGGGGGTGCTCTCGAAGGCGTTCGTCGGCCGTGACGACGAACTCGCCTGGTTGACGTCACAGTTCGAGCGTTCGCGCGCGGCCGGCCGGCCGCTGCTCGCCGTGGTCATGGGCGACCCAGGCGTCGGCAAGACCACCCTGCTCGGGCAGTTCCGGGCCCAGCTCCCCGCAGATGCCACGTTCCGGATCGGTCGGTGCGTGTCCTTCGGCCGCGCCGCGACGTACCGGCCCCTCGCTGACGTACTCCGAGACGACCCTGACGCATCCAATTTCCTCGAGCGATGGCCGATGCTCAACGTGACGCATGGTGGCCCTGTGCCGGCTGAGCTGGATCCGCGGATTGCCGCCGAACGACTGCGGATCGCGTGGACCGAGCTGCTCAGCGAGCTGGCTGCGCAGCGGCCCACGGTCCTCGTTGTCGAAGATTTGCACTGGGCAAGCGGGCCGCTGATGACGCTGCTGACCCGGGTGCTGGCGGATGCGCGCGGTCCTTTGTTCGTTCTCGGGACAACCCGGCCCGAGCCAGTCGCGCTGGAAGGCGCGCATTCCCTTGAGCTCGAGCCACTGTCGCCGGCAGCGGTCGACGAGCTGTTGCGCCGCCTCCTGGGGACCGAGCTCCCTTCCGACGCACACGCGCTTGTCGTCCAGCAAGCGGAGGGGAACCCGTTCTTCCTCGAGGAGATCATCGCGACCTTCATCGACCGGGGGCTGTTGCGCTGGCAGGACGGTGCCTGGGTATGGCACGCCGCGGCGACCACTGTCGACGTGCCGGACTCGATCCAGGCGTTGCTCGCGGCACGTATCGACCTCCTGCCCGCCGACGCAAAGGCCGCGTTGCAGACGGCCGCCGTCATCGGACGTGTCTTCGGCGAGGACGTGCTCCGCCAGCTCGACGTGGCCAAGGAGATCGAGACGCTGGTACGTCGCGGGTTCGTGCTCTGGGCTGGGACGGAACTGATGTTCAAGCACGCGCTCACTCGCGAGGTCGCCTATGCGAGCCTCACGAAGTCACGCCGTGCAGTTCTCCATGCGTCCATCGCTTCGTGGCTCGAGCACAGCACCGGGGGTGACGACGCCTACGCCGCGACGCTGGCACACCATTACGCGGAGGCGGTCCGCCCCGACATCGCCTCCCTTGCCTGGCGCGGGCGCGACGACGAACGCGAGCGGCTCTGGGAAGCAGCCTGCAGCTGGCTCCGCCGAGCCGCTGACGTGGCGATGCGCGCCTACGACATCGACGCTGCCCTGGGCCTCCTCGAGCGCGCGGCCGAGCTCACGCCGGCCGACCCGGAGATCTGGCGCGCGATGGGACACGCAGATGCGCTGAAGTACGCCGGCCCCGCGTATACCGAAGCGATGCTCCGAGCCATCGAGCTCACCGACGATCGCGCCACGTTGGGGGCGCTGTACGCCGAGCTCGCCGGCGAGTGCTCGATCCGGGCCTCGATGTGGCCGACGCCGCCAGACATCAGCCAGTTCAAAGCGTGGGTCGACAAGGCACTCGAGTTCGCCACGCCAGGAACGGACGTCCAGGCGCGGGCGCTCATTGCCCGCTCGTTCGTGGACGACGACGCGGAAGCGGCGCAATCCGGCATACGGATCGCCGAAGCCGTCGGTGATGTGACGCTGGTCGCGCGTGGTCACCACAGCCTCTGGGGTGTGCGCATGCAGGAGGCCGACTACCACGCCGCGCACGAGATCGCCTCCAAGGCTGCGTCCCTCGTCGGCGCGATCGCCGATCTGGATGCGGTGGCGACGATTCACCAGAGCTGCGTCGCGACCGCCATCAGTGTCGGACGGTTCGACGAGGCCGATGAACACCTGCATCGGATGGCGGCGGTAGCCGAACGACTCTCGGCGCATCACGCCATTCACGTGATGGGCTCGCGGATCAGCCTCTACGAAACGCGCGACGACTGGGCGGCGATCCGCGCGCTCCAAGCAGACATCGAAACGGCCGTCGCGACCAACTCCATGACGCCTTGCGCGATCAACGCCCGCCTGCTGCTCGCGTCCGCGGTGGCGGCCGCAGAAGCAGGCCTGGACGCGGAGGTGGCGCGTCTCGAGGCGGCGCACGCTGCGCTCGGTCTCGACGGTTATCGCATGTGGTTCGGCTCGCTCCAGGCCCGGCTGGCGATGCTTCGCGGCGACATGGACCAGCTCGCTGCGCTCCTCGAGAATGCCGAGTCCTGGCGCTGGCCGGTGTTCGTCCACTGCGAGGGTGTGCGAACCCATCTCGATGGGCTACTGCGGCTCGAGCGCTACGAAGAGGCAGCCCACGAGGCCGAGCGACACGGTCAACCTGGCAGCTATCTCGAGCCTTATGCGTTGCGCACTCTCGCCGTCGTTCGTGGCGATGACGAACTCGAGCAACGCGCGACCGCCCGCCTCACCGAGCTCGGCCTGATGACCGACACGCTGTGACGACAGGCTGACGCCGACTTCGGCGTCAACTAGTTGTCACGCACTGAAGCCGCCGGTCATCCGGCGGCTTCAGCGCGTCAGTTGACCAGTCAGCCTGTGGGCGCGCCCGTCGGGTGCGCCGGAAGGCTGGTCGGCTCGCCGGTCGGGTGCGACGGCGGGACCGAGTCCGGCTGACCGGTCGGGTGGTCGCTCGCGTGCGAGTTCGCCTGGGTCGGCAGCGTGTCCGGCTTGCCCTGGCCGGCCTGGCTCGGCTTGTTGCAGTCCGAGGTGGCCACGGCCTTCACGGCCTCGCCGTGAGCGTTCGGGCTGGCCGACGGGTCGGGCGTCGATGTCGCCACGGCCGAGACGCACGCCCCGTGGTTGGCCGGCTGCGAGGGGTCGCTCGAGCTGGTCGAGTCGGAGCCATTGGTGCCCTGGTCGGCCGCCGTCGAGGCAGCAGCCTTCGCAAGGCCGGCCGAGGCGTGGCTGTTGCCGGAGGTGGCCAGGCTGGCAGCGGTCAGACCGCCGGCGCTCGCAGCGAGCGCAACGCTGCCGGCAAGCGTGAGCTTGCCGACAAGACCGAGACTGGCGAACTTGGCGACCGGGTTCATACGGCTCCTTCGCGGTGAGCCCTCGCGCAGGAGGGTCGAGAGTTCCGGGTTGGCGACAGGTGGAACGGCCGGGATGCCCGCGCGCATGGCGTCGCGCGCTGCCTCGAAGCCTGCGTCGTCGCCGTGCACCGAAGAGTCACCGCGCGACCACAATCCGCCCATCACGTCCTCGTCATCGTCGAAGGCGGTCACAGGGATACGGCCTGTTCCAGAATTTTTCTCAACCGGGCGAGCGCTCGATGCTGGAGCGCCTTCACCGCTTCCGTCCGCTTCCCGACGGCGCTGGCCGTCTGCTCGATGGTCAGGTCGCCGAAGAACCGGAGCAGCATGACCTCTCGCTGGTCGGGCGGCAGGGCCTCGACCAACGCCCGCGCGCGCTGCGCCTCCAGGCTCGCGATCGCCTCCGCCTCGGCGCTCGGCACCGAGCGAGGGTCCGACTGGACGTCGTACTCATCGGCGTGGCCGCGCCGGGCCCGGCGCCGCGTCTCGTCGACCCACCGGTGGTGCGCGACCGAGAAGACGAAGGTCCGGAGCTCGTCGCTGCCCCCTCGAAATCCCCTGATCTTCGCGAAGACACCGAGGAACACCTCGCTGGTGAGGTCGTCAGGCTCCGCGACGCCATGAGCGCGGAAGTAGCCGGCGACGGCGGGCGAGTACAGCTGCCAGATCTCGGTGAACGCGTCGGCGTCGCCCGCCCGGGCCCGGGCGGCGAGGTCGCTGCTCGAGGCGTCCGACCGGCGATGGCGCACAGTTCATGATGTCGGTTCGGCGTTAAGCAGAAGTCAATGGCCGAAGTGCTGAAGTTCGGCCATCTGCCGTGCCGACTAGTCCAATGTGATCAGCCCACGCTCACTGCCCTCACGCCGCATCCTCGCGGGCGCACTCGCGGCGGCAAGCCTGATCGCGGTCGCCGGCGCGCAGGTCTCAGCACCCGCCGGCGCGAGCACGGGCTACACGACGAACTGCCCCAAACCGGAAGCGCTGGTCTCCAAGGCGACCTGGCACCGCCATACCCTGGTCAAGGGGGTGGTCCTGTCGGAAGGCACGGCCCCCGACCCGCGAGGCTACGTGTCGATGCACGTGCTGACTGTCGACATGACGCAGCCGGGCATCTCATTCCGCCCGCTGATGCACCACCTCGCACAACGCAGCCCGCTGAGCTCCCTTGCCGCCGGCAAGCCGAAGCTCGTGGCCGCCACCGACACGTCCTACTACGACTTCTACACCGGATCCCCCCTCGGTCCGGTCGTCCGCGCGAAGCAGCCTCTGACCGCCTTCGCCGGCGCGCGCACCGTCGTCGGCATCGGCACCGACCACCGGGTCCGCTCCGGCCATCTCGCGCTGGTCGGCTCGGTGACGGCAGGGAGCAGCACGCGAGCCCTCGCGGCGCTCAACGTCCTCGACATCCCGTACGGCGTCACCCTGTTCACCCCGCTCTGGGGCTACCCGTCCGTGCACCTCCCGTACGGCGCCAAGGTCCGCTACGTCACCAAGGGAGTGATCTCGTCGGGTACGGGCAGCTGGACCACACCGCCGGGGTCCGGCCAGCTGATGCTCGTCGCGCGCGGGTCGAAGGCGACCAACTGGCTGTCGTCGCTGCACAAGGACTGGGCAGTGTCGACGAAGAGGGTTGCCAAGTCCGACACGACCGCCGCCTTCGCCACTGCCTTCGAGGCAGGCGGCCTCCTGGTGTCGACACCCGGTGTCGTCATCACCGGGCTGCCGTGCCGGATCGTCTACCCGCAACCGGCACGCACCGCCATCGGCATGGCCAACAGCGGCCGCAAGCTGATCCTCGTCGTCGTCACCGACCACCCGGGCACGACGACGCACGGGCTGGACGCGAGCCAGATGTCGAGGCTGATGGTCGAGCTCGGCTCCGCGCGCGCCTATCTGCTGGACGGCTCGGGTACCAGCGAGATGCTGGCGCGGATGCCGTCGACCGGGAAGCTCAGCCTGCGCAACTACCCGGCGGATGGCGCCGAGCGGACGATGCCGGTCGGGCTCGGAATCTTCCGCAGCTGACCGTTCGGTCGTCTACCGGCCGTTCACGGAGAAGTGCTGGTAGTCGGGCGTGCTCGACCAGTTGCCGCCCCAGCCCCAGTGGACGGCAGCGAAGGCGGCCACCGGCGCGCTGCCCGCAACGACCATCCCCGGGCGCACGTCGGACCGGTTCATGTAAGGCGCTCCCGCCGGCGGCAGGATCTTGCCGTCGAGCCGGTAGGGGTTCTCCAACGGGTTGAGGTCGATCGCCTCGCCGTAGGCGTGCATCGACCATGACGGCGGACCGTTGGACACAGCGCGACGGCAGTTGAAGGCCGAGGTGTTGTCGGCGGCCATCGACTTGTCGTCGCTGCCGCCGTACGCCGCGATCGGCACCATGCGCCGGATCGGGAACCGCGCGACGTAGATGCTCTTGAACGCTGCGACGACCGCCGGGACGATGGAACGGTTCACGACCAGCGTGCCGGAGTGCGAGGCGTGGTCGAACCCCCAGTAGGTCAACGTGAGCGCCGTCAACGAGCTTGGGCCGAGAGGGCAACCGGAGTGCCAGCTCTTGCCGACCTGGCTGGCGGTCACCGCTGCGGTGCGGTAGCTGAAGGCAGCGGGCTTTCGTGTGATCGTGGCCGAGCTCGTGACGTGCACGACCTTCTTCTTGTGAGCAGTGTGGGACGGCACGGGCGTCGTCGGGACCGAGGACGCCACGTGCGCGGGCGGCGCGGCATGGGCAGCCTTGTCCGACTGGCAACCGGCAGCGGAGAGCGCCATGACGGCCAATCCGGCCGCGACGGCCGACTGCCGCATCTGGCACCTCCTGCCCCACTTAGCCGGTTAGCGTAATTCGCGTGACGAGGGTGCGCGGGCTGTTCCCGGTTCTCGTCGCCGCCCTGCTCGCCGGCTGCTCCGGCACCAACACTCCAGCACAACGGGCTGTGGTCACGCACACACCCGCGAGCAGCTCATCCGTCGCTGCGCCGACCCCGACGCCCTCACCGAGGACGCACGTCACGAAGCCGGCGGTGCGCCCGACCGCCGTGCGCACGCAGCCTCACGTCTCGACCCACCCGCGCCTTCTCGTCGAGCATCTGTCGGGCGCCGGCAACGCACGACAGGTCGTCGCCGTGACGGCGAGCGGTTACGGGACGTCGTACGCGACGGTCACCGCCTTCGCGCGTACGACGGCCGGCTGGCGGCAGGTGTTCGGACCGTGGACGGCGCGCATCGGCTACAACGGCTTCGCCCCGCCGAACCGCAAGCGCGAGGGCGACGGCCGCTCGCCGACGGGGGCCTTCGGAGTGCAGTTCATGTTCGGGGTGGCGCCCGACCCGGGTGTCCGCTACCCCTACCGCCGAGCCCTCGCGACCAGCTGGTGGGACGACGACCCGGGGAGTGCGCACTACAACGAGTGGGTCGACAGCCGCACCGCCGATCCGGGCCGTTCGCCGGAGCCGATGCAGCAGCTGCCGTCCTACCGCTACGGCGCGGTCATCGGTTACAACACCGCGCGCACTCCAGGCCTCGGAAGCGCGATCTTCCTACATGTCGCCCACACCGGCGCGACCTCGGGATGCGTGTCGTTGCCTCAGCCGGAGCTGCTGGCCGTGTTGCGCTGGCTCGACCCCGCAAAGTCACCGCGCATTGTCATGGGGACGACGTCGGCCGTCGTGCGCTGATCACGGGCAGCACCGGCTCCAACGTTCGCGACCGAAGACAGCTCCACCACACCCCGGCCCCGTACGCCGCCTCGTCGACGACAGCAGAGGCGGCGTGGCGCGGATGCGTGCCGACCGCAGCGAGCGGCGGCCACCACAACGGTGTCCCCCACCGCAGCAGGCCGGCGACCGTCGCGGTCGGTGCGGTGCGCACGACGCGGCGCAACACCTCGGGCGGCAGTGAGAGCTCGCCTGCACTGTGTGCGCCTGCCAGCGCGACGGGTGCCGTGATGCCGCGCAGCGACGGGCCGCGCAGCGCACCCGGGTGGCGGCGAGCGAGCGGGCCGGCGCTGGTGCCGTAGTGGAAGCGACGGGCGAGAGCCGGCCATCCTTCGGGTTCGACGTGCCGCACACCGACCCGCGGGTCGTAGCGCAGCGACCAGCCCGCATCGTGCAGCCGCCAGCAGAGGTCGACGTCCTCGCCGTAGCGCAGCGACTCGTCGAAACCGCCGAGAGCAACGAGCACCTGGCGGCGCACGACGAGAGCGGTCGACGGCACGTAGCCGACACGTGATCCCGGGGCGACGGCAGCGGGCAGCTCGCCCATGTCGAGCGGGCTGCGGCCCGCGGCGCTTGATGAACGGCCGTCTCCTCGCGCGGGCAGCACCCGCGGTGCGGCGGCCGCCACGACCGGGTCGCCGAAGTGTCGCGCGAGTGCGCGCAACGCGGATGCGCTTGCGAGGCAGTCGCTGTCGACGAACGCGACGAGATCGGTGTCGACATCGCCGACACCGGTGTTGCGCGCCGCCGCCGGCCCGCCGTTCGTCGTCCGTGACACGAGTCGCGCGCCGTGCCGCGCAGCAACGCCGGCGACAGCTGCGCTGTCCCGCGACGCGTCGTCGACGACGACCGTCGACAACGACCCGAGCGCCGTGAGACAGGCATCGAGCTCGGCGGCCCGATCGCGCACCGGCACGACGACGGTCATCGAGGGCGACGGCGCGACCGGCGGCAGTGGATGCGCCAGGCCGGCATCGACCAGTCGTCGCGCCAGTGCTCCGTCGACGTCGCCCGCAACGGCTGCGCCGTCGAGCAGCGCGGCGGCGAGGTCCGCACCTCGCCATGTGAGCCGCAGCATCCGCCACGGCGACCCGCCGTCGAGCACCTGACCGTCGTCGCTGGTGCACGTGCTCGGGTCGGCCTGCAATCGGAATCCCACCGGCAGCGGCGGTCGCGTCGAGCGCATCAGATCGACAGGCCGCCGTCGACGGTCATCACCGCGCCGGTCATCGCGCCGCTGTCCGCGCCCGCCACCCAGACGAGCGCCGCCGCGATCTCATCGGGGTCGAGCAACCGGCCGACCGGTTGTTGCTCGACGAAGCCAGCGGTGTCGGGCAGCTCGTAGAGCGCCGCGGACGCGTCGAGCGCCGCGGTGCTGGTCGAGCCGGGGCTGACGGCGTTGGCCGTCACCCCGCTGCCACCCAGCTCGACCGCGAGCGCGCGGACGAAGCCGGTGACACCCGCCTTCGCGGCGCAGTAGGCCGCGAGCTTCGGCAGCCCTCGGGTCGCCGCGGCGGACGCGACGGCGACGAATCGTCCACTGCGCGGCGCCGGCCGGCGCAGCAGAGCCGGTACGGCGACCCGCGCCAGGTTGAGCACCCCGCCGAGGTCGACGTCGAGAACGGCGGCTTCGGACGCGCTGTCGGTCTCCCAATGCGGCCGGCCACCGCCGACGACACCGGCGACCGCGAGTGCCGCGTCGAGCCCGCCGTACGTCGACTCGGCGAGTGCAACGGCCGCAGCGAGAGCACCGACATCGCGGACGTCGGCAACCGTCGTGGTCACCGGACCGAGGTCGGCGAGCCGCTCGAGCTCTTCGCGAGTCGCCATCGGGTAGGTCAGCGCAGGGTCGTCGACGCAGGAGTCGACGGCGACGACCGACCATCCGCTTTCGACCAACCGGTGCACCGTTGCGGCGCCGATCCCGCGCGCCGCGCCGGTGATCAGGGCGACGCGACCGGTCATGCCGTCACCGCGACACCGTCAGGCCGGCCGACGGCCGATGGACACGGGCACCGGACCACTGCGCGTGTGGCCCGCACCGACAGCGGGTCGACCGCTGCCGCTCGCTGCGAGCAGCGCAGCTTCACCGTGCCCGTGCACGCACTCCGGGTCGGGCCCGTCGAGCGGCAGGCCGGTGAAGAACTTCGCGGCCATGCAGCCGCCGCGGCAGGCGTCGTACGAGCCGCACGACGCGCACGCGCCGGGCGACTCCGGTTCCCGCAGCGACAGGAACAGTGACGACGTGCGCCAGACGGCGGCGAAACCGCCCTCGTCCCGCACGCTGCCGGCCTTGAACTCGTCGTGCAGGACGAACGGGCAGGCGTAGACGTCACCGACCGGGTCGATGAGGCAGACGACGCGGCCGGCGCCGCAGAGGTTGAGACCCGGCAACGGCTCACCGAGCGCCGACAGGTGAAAGAACGAGTCGCCGGTCAGCACGCCGGGATGCGCGAGCAGCCACGAGTAGAGCTCGCGCTGCTGGTCTGCGGTCACGTGCAGGCGGTCCCACACGTCGGCACCACGACCGGACGGTCGCAGCCGCGTCAGCCGGAGCTGCGCACCGTATGAGTCGGCGATCGCGGCGAAGGCGTCGAGCTGCGCGACGTTGTCGCGTGTGACGACGACCGAGACCTTGAACGCCCCGAAGCCCGCGTCGGCGAGATGACGCATCGCCGTCGTCGCGACGTCGAACGATCCCGGGCCGCGGATGGCGTCGTTGGTCGCCGCGTCCGCACCGTCGATGGAGATCTGCACGTCGACGTAGTCGGTCGCGGCGAGGCGGGCCGCCCCCGCACCGGTGATACGCGAGCCGTTGGTCGAGAACTTCACACCGACCTTGCGGTCGACGGCGTGGTCGAGCAGCTCCCAGAAGTCGGGACGCAGAGTGGGCTCGCCCCCGCCGATGTTCACGTAGAAGACCTGCATCTGCGCGAGGTCGTCGATGACCGTCGCGCACTCCTCCGTCGTCAACTCGCGCGGATCACGCCGGCCGCTGGACGACAGGCAGTGCACGCAGGCGAGGTTGCAGCCGTAGGTGAGCTCCCACGTCAGGCAGATCGGCGCATCCAGCCCGCGACTGAGCCGGTCGGTCACTCGCACGTGAGGACCTCCGCGTCGGCGAGGCGCTGCAGGGCCTTGAGGTAGGCCGGCCGCTGCTGGTCAGGCACGCCGGCAGCCGCAAGCGCACCCTCGACGTCGTCGTGGTCGGCCGCGGTGCGGACAACGGCCACGAGCCGCGCGTCGTTGAGAAACGTCAGTCGCCGGTTGCCGTAGTGGTAGGCCAGCGCGCCGAACGCCTCGTCGCGCAACCCGACCTGGGGGTGCAGCGCATACCGCGTCATCGGATCAGTAGACGCCGCACATGCCGTCGATCGAGATCTCCTCGACGAGCAGCTCGGCCAGCACCTCGTCGTCGTACGCCGCCGGCCGGTCGACAGCGGTGCCGTCGGTCGTGCCGGTCGTCGGCGAGACGACGCTCTCGGTGACGGTCGAGGTCATGGCGCCTCCCGGGTGCGGTGGTCCGTCATGCTCGCACAGGCTCGCCGGGAGAGGCTGCTACGACCCGGTCGCGGCCTTGCGCTTTGGCTTCGTAGAGGGCGCGGTCGGCGGCGGCCAGCGTCTCGATCACGGTGCCGCCCGCGGTGTGCGCGGCGACCCCCGCGCTGAACGTCACGCCCTCCGAGATCTCCGCCCACGCCCTGGCGATGCGCTCGACAGCCGTCACCGCGGTCGACGCCCCACCCGTCAGCACGACGACGAACTCCTCACCGCCGAACCTGGCGACGTGGTCGTCGGCGCGAACCTGCTGGACGAGCAACCCCGCAAGACGCCGCAACACCTCGTCGCCCGCGACATGCCCCTGGTCGTCGTTGACCCGCTTGAAGTGGTCGACATCCACCAGCACGACGGCGTCCCCCGGCACCACGGCCGCGAGGAACGCGTCGGCCTGCCGGCGGTTGCCGACACCCGTCAACGGATCGGTCAGCGCCGCGCGTTGGGAGTCGACGAGGCGCGCCCGCGTCTCGCGCTCTGCCTGGCGGCGTTGCGTCACGTCGGTGAACGTGGACACCGCGCCGACGGTCGCGTCGCCGTGGCGCACGGGCTGCAGGCTGAAGTCGGCGAAGAACGCGCGGCCGTCGCGCCGGAAGAACATCTCCGCCTCGAGGTACGCCGGCTCACCTGCTGAGAGAGCGGTGTAGAGCGGGCATTCCGTGGAGCGGTACGGCGTCCCGTCACGTTTCGTGTGGTGCATGACGTCGTGCAGCTCGAGACCGATGAGATCTTCTGCGTCCGCGAAGCCGAGCGCAGCAGCCGCCGCCGGGTTGGCCGTGGTGACAAGCCCTGCCATGTCGAGGGCGACCGTGGGCTGCGGGGAGCTCTCGAGGATCAAGCGCATCGTCAGCGCGCTGCGCGCGACGTCGCGTTGCGACTCCGCCGTCGCTGCGAGAGCGCGGGACATGGTCTCGGCGATGAGCACGCAGACGCTCATCGTGGCGACGAATCCCGGGATGGAGAACGGCGCATCGTGTGGCGCGGCCAGCACGGGGATGACGTAGGCGACCGCAGCGAACGGCAGCACCACCAGGGCGGTCCGCGGTCGCTCGTGCGCGCCGATCCACGCGAACAGCAGAACGAACAAGGAGCCGAAGGTGCGTGCGGGCAACAGGTGCGTGCCCTGTGCCAGGCCGATCAGCACGAACGCCGGCACGAGCAGCAGCAACGCGACCTGGTTCGGCCAGCGCGTCCAGGGCAGCAACATCGTCACCGCCGCGGCCGCGAGCGCGGCCGCACCTATCCCCGCGAACTCCAGAGGTTCGGAGCCGCGCTCGCCGATCGCGACGAACGAGAGCAGGCCGGCTGCTGCGAACAACAGCGCGAGCTGCCGCGCCGCGAGCGTCGTTCGCTGCACCATCGGGCAATTGTGACCGATATCGACCGAGATTCGAGTGAACGACCGGACGCGACATCCTTGGATGACAGGATCCCGGCATGACGTCGGGGCCGCTGGCCGGCATTCGGGTGGTGGAGGTGGCGGGCATCGGCCCGGCACCGTTGGGTTGCATGGTGCTCGCGGATCTCGGCGCGGAAGTGGTCCGGGTCGACCGCTCGAGCGGGCCCGGGCTGTCGCTGGTGCCCTATCGCAAGGACGTCCTCGCCCGAGGCCGCCGATCCGTCGCGGTCGACCTGAAGGCGCCGGGTGGGGCGGACGTCGTACGGCGTCTCGCGGACTCCGCCGACGTGTTCGTGGAGGCGTTCCGGCCCGGCGTCGCCGAACGACTGGGCATCGGTCCCGACGAGCTGCTGTCCCGCAACTCACGGCTGGTCTATGCGCGCATGACCGGCTGGGGGCAGGACGGACCGCTCGCGCAACGTGCGGGGCACGACATCGACTACGCGTCGATCGTCGGGGCGATCGGTGCCATCGGGGAACCAGGGCGCAAGCCGGTCGCACCTCTCAACCTCGTCGCCGACTTCGGCGGCGGCTCGATGTTCCTCGTGACCGGGGTGCTCGCAGCGCTGCTCGAACGCGCGACCAGCGGCAAGGGACAAGTGGTCGACGTCGCGATGGTCGACGGGGTGTCGACCCTGCTCGCGATGCTGCACAGCCACCGCGCGTCCGGCATCTGGCAGGACAAGCGCGGCAGCAACCTGCTCGATGGTGGTGCGCCCTTCTATGACACCTACGAATGCGCCGACGGCGAATGGGTTGCCGTGGGCGCACTCGAGCGCCAGTTCTTCGCCGAGCTGGTGCGCGTGCTCGGCGAGGCGACACCGGGCTTCACCGAACAGCTGCCCGAGCAGCACGACATGGCGCGGTGGCCCGAGATGCGGGCGTTGTTCGAGCGAACCTTCGCCACCAGGACACGCGACGAGTGGGCGGCGCTGTTCGACGACGTCGACGCGTGCGTCGCCCCGGTGCTGTCGGCAGGCGAGGCGCCGGCTCACCCGCACGTCGCAGCACGGCAGACCCTGCTCGAGCTCGACGGGCTGGTGCAGCCGGCGCCCGCTCCACGCTTCTCCCGGACGCCGGGCGCGATCAGCGCTCCGCCGCGCCGCCCCGGGGAGGACAGCCGCGAGACGTTGCTCGACTGGGGCTTCGCGGCCGACGAGGTCGACAAGCTGTTCGCGGACGGTGTCGTTGCGCAACCCGACGACCCGGAGCGCGGCGTCTACGGACAGACACGCGCCTGATGGACCGCAAGCAGATGGTCGCGGCGACGTTCGACAGTGTCGCGGACACCTACGACGACGTCGGGATCGACTTCTTCGGTCCGATCGCCGACGGACTGGTCGCCGGCCTCGATCTGCATGCCGGCGAACACGTCCTCGATGTCGGTTGCGGCAAGGGCGCCGTGCTGACACGCGCGGCGTCGGCAGTCGGAGACTCCGGCCTGGTCGTGGGCGTCGACCTCGCACCGCGCATGGTCGAAGCCGCCCGCTCGGCCACGGCCGGACTTCCGGTCGAGGTGCGCGTGGGCGACGCCGAGGATCCGCCCGTGACCGACCTGACGTTCGACGCCGTCACCTCGTCGCTCGTGCTCTTCTTCCTGCCCGAACCGGCGCGGGCACTGAGCGCCTGGCGCGAGCTGCTCGTCGACGGCGGCCGCATCGGGGTCTCGACGTTCGGCGACTACTCGGCGAGCTTTCGCGCCGTCGATGAGGTCTTCCAGCCCTACCTTCCGCCACAGATGCGCGACGCCCGGACGTCGGGCGCCACGGGGCCCTTCGAGTCCGACGCCGGGGTCGAGCGGCTGCTGAGCGACGCCGGGTTCGTCGATCTCCGCACGTCGTCGATGGTCATCAAGGTGCGGTTCGACGACGAGGAGCACTGGCGGCGGTTCTCGATGAGCACCGGGCAACGCGCCTTCTGGGAGCTGGTGCCGGCGGACAAGCGCGACGAGGTCAGGGCCGAGGCCTTTCGCCGGCTGCAGGCCTGCCGCGACGACGAGGGCCGGATGGGTTTCGACCAGACCGTGCGCTTCACCTACGGCCGACGCTCTGACACCGGCGGAGCGTCCGATGGGTGAGTGGGACGACGAGCTCGACGAGCTCGAACGCCGCCGCGAGCTCGCGGCCCGGATGGGCGGCGAGGAGCGAGTCGCGCGACAGCATGCCGCCGGGCGGCTCACGGTGCGCGAACGGATCGAGCGGCTGGTCGACAAGGAGTCGTTCGTCGAGGTCGGCGGTCTCACCGGGTCGGCGTCGTACGACGACAACGGCGAGCTCGTCGAGTTCACACCGACCAACTTCGTGACCGGCCGCGCCCTGGTCGACGGCCGGCGCGTGGTGCTCGCCGCCGACGACTTCACGGTGCGGGGCGGCGCAGCGGACGCGTCGATCCACGAGAAGCAGGTCTATGCCGAGCGGATGGCCGGAGAGCTCGGCGTGCCTCTGCTTCGTCTCGTCGACGGCACCGGCGGCGGTGGCAGCGTCAAGACGCTGGAGGACCACGGCCGCACCTACGTCCCGCACAACCCCGGGTGGGACCACGTCGTTGCCAACCTCGCGCGCATCCCGGTCGTCGCGTTCGCACTCGGCCCGGTGGCCGGGCTGGGCGCAGCGCGGCTCGTGTCGAGTCATGTCGCGATCGGCGTGCGCGGCATCGCGCAGGTCTTCGTCGTCGGGCCGGCCGTCGTCGAGGCGGGCATGGGTGAGGCAGTCGACAAGGAGGGGCTCGGCGGGATCGACGTGGTCGCACGGGCCGGCACCGTCGACGTCGTCGTCGACACCGAGGACGAGGCATTCGCCGTCGCTCGCACAGTGCTCGCCTACCTGCCGTCCAACGCGATGCAGCTGCCGCCGCGCTCGCCCGACGCGGCCGACGACCCGCAGCGCACCGACGAGGGACTCCGTGACCTCGTGCCGCGCGACCGCAGGGCGCCGTACGACATCCGTCGCGTCATGGCGTCGGTCTTCGACGAGGGCTCCGTGCTCGAGCTCGGTCGCACCTTCGCCCGGTCGACCGTGACGGCGCTCGCGCGCCTCGACGGGTGGCCCGTTGCGGTCCTGGCCAGTGACCCGAAGGTCTACGGCGGCGGCATGACGGCCGACGGCGCGGACAAGATGACCCGCTTCGTCGACCTCGCGGAGACGTTCCGCTTGCCGGTCGTGCACCTCGTCGACCAGCCCGGGTTCGTCATCGGCAGCGCCGCCGAACGTGCCGGCACGATCCGGCACGGTGGTCGAGCACTCGCCGCCGTCTACCAGTCGACCGTGCCCTGGGCTTCGGTGCTGGTCCGGCGGGTGTTCGGTGTCGCCGGCGCAGCGCACCGGCCGCATCACCGGCACACGTTCCGCATCGCCTGGCCGTCCGGCGACTGGGGTTCACTCCCGGTCGAGGGCGGTCTCGAGGTGGCGTTCAAGCGGATGCTCGCCGAGGCCGGTGAGGACGCGGTGCGGCTCAAGGCTGAGATCGCCGAACGGCTCCAGTCAGTGCGCTCGCCGTACAAGACGGCGGAGGCGTTCCTCGTCGAGGACGTCATCGACCCGGCGCAGACCCGGCCATTGCTGTGCGACTGGGTGTCGTCGGCGTACGACGTCCTGGCGTCGACACCTCGTCCGGCGCCGCCGCAGTCCTACCGACCCTAGGAGCGCCAGAGCAGGACGACAGCACGATCGTCCTGCGCATCCGGCGCGACCATGTCGACGAGCACTTCTGCACCGTTGGTGAATCCGCGCGGGATGAGGCTCTCGGCTGCTCCCAGCAGGCGGTCGGTGCCGACAGCAAGATCGCGACCGGGCACCTCGACGAGCCCGTCGGTGTAGAGCAGCAGCGCATCGTGCGGCTGGATCTGACCCTCCGCGACGCCCGGCGTGATGTCCGGGATGAGCCCGAGCACCGTCCCGCCGAGCTCGATCGGCTGCCACCGACCGCTCCCGCCGGCGTAGTGGACCGCCGGCGGATGCCCTGCGTTGGTCAACCGGTAGTGGCCGGTGTGCAGGTCGATCGTGACGTGAAGTGCGGTCGCGAAGCCCTCGTCCCACTCCTGCCGGAGGAGGTAGTCGTTGGCGGCGGCAAGGAACCGCTCGGGTGCGACGGCGCCGAGCAGTCCGCCGAGCGCGCCGGAGAGCAGCAACGCGCGAGTGCCCGCGTCGAGACCCTTGCCGGACACGTCGACGAGCCCGAGCTCCAGCCGCTTCCCGCCGTCGGCCAGCGTCGAGACGATGAAGTCTCCGCCGAAGGTGGAGCCGCCGGCGGAGCGCTGGGAGACCGCCGCCTGCCACCCCGCGGGCAGATGCGGCAGCTCGCCCTGGCTCTGCAGCTTGTCGCGGAGCTCGAGCAGCATCGACTCGCCACGGCCGGCCGACAACCCGAGCCGCTCGCGATCGCGAGCGAGCTCGATGGCGATGACGGCGAGCACGGCGAGCACGGCGACGGAGCCCACGCGCGCGGCGCGCCAGCCCACGTTGACGAGCTCCACCGCCGTCGCCACTGCGGTCGCGATGAGCAGCACCCGCAACGCCGGGCGGTCGAGCAGGAACGCGCCGAGCACGATGGGCACGGCGAGCGTCGTCAACGGGACCGCCTGCACGCCGACCGTCGTCGTCAGAAGACCGGCGACGGCGACGAGGACGAGCAGGGCCGTCAGAACGACCATCTTCGCTCGCCGCGACTCCGGTGCGCCGAACAGCGCAACGCGGCGGCGGGCGGCGCGCAACCGCGCGACCGGCCCCCCGCCCGGCGTGCTTCTCCGGTCGGCCATGATCTGCGTCAAGAGTAACTCTTGGGACAGTTGGGGCGCGGGCTCGCGGGAAGGCTCCGACCCCTCTACGCTGCGCGCATGGCCGGTCCGCGGGGCTCCGGGGGACGTCGTGGCGAGCGTGGGCCACGCGGCGAGGAAGGGGCAGCCGCCGCGCTCACCGGCGGCGGCCCGTCGCAGCTCGGCGTCATCGGTTCGATGCGCGCGCGGGACGTCTCGCGACCGCGGCCCGTCGATGTCGCGGCGGCCGAGAAGCTCGTGCAGGTGTCCTACCGGCCGCGGCCGAAGGGGTCAGCCGAGCGTCACGCCGACGGCAGCGGCGGAAGCTCGCGGGTCTCCTCGTAGTCGCTCACCATTCCGAGCCGCCGCACGTGCCGGCTCTCCCCGGTGAAGGCGGTCGAGAGGAAGATCTCGACAAAACGCTGAGCGTCGTCGGCGTCGTACATGCGGGCGCCGAGGCTGAGCACGTTGGCGTCGTTGTGCTCGCGCGCCAGGCGTGCGGTGTCGTCACTGAACGCCAGCGCGCAGCGCACACCGCGCACCTTGTTGGCCGCGATCGCCTCGCCGTTGCCGCTGCCACCGAGGACGATGCCCGCGCTGTCGGGATCGCCCGCCGCACGGGTCGCGGCCAGCAGGACGAAAGGCGGGTAGTCGTCCTCGGCGTCATAAGCGTGCGGGCCGCAGTCGACCGGCTCGTGCCCGAGCGCACGCACGTGCTCGACGAGCTGAGCCTTCAGCTCGAAACCGGCATGGTCGGACCCGAGGTAGACGCGCACGAGCAGGGAGTATGCAGCCTCAGAGCTGGAGCGACTTCGGCTGGGTGAACTCCTCGAGACCGAACGGGCCGAGCTCGCGGCCGACGCCGCTCTGCTTGAAACCACCGAACGGGGCCGCGACATTGAACGAGCCGCCGTTGATGTCGACCTGGCCGGTCTGCATCTTGCGGGCGAACGCCTTCGCCTTCTCGGCGTCGCCGGACCACACGCCGCCGGCGAGGCCGTAGACGGAGTCGTTGGCGATCTCGAGCGCTTCGTCCTCGTCGCGGTACTTCAGGATCGACAGGACCGGCCCGAAGATCTCCTCCTGCGCGATCGTCATGTCGGTCGTGACGTCGGCGAAGACGGTCGGCTCGACGAAGTAGCCCTTGTCGAGCGGTTGCGCATTGCCACCGGTGACGACGCGGGCGCCTTCTGCCTTGCCCTTCTCGATGTACGACGCCACCCGGTCACGCTGTGCCTTGGAGACCAGCGGCCCCAGTCGCGTCGACTCGTCGAAGGGGTCGCCGATCGTGAACGCCTCAGCGGTCTGCCGAGCGATCTCGACGGCCTCGTCGTACTGCGACTCGTGCACGAGCATGCGCGTCCACGCGGTGCAGGTCTGGCCGCTGTTGAGGTAGCAGTTGCTGACGCCGGTCTTCACGGCCTTCGCGAGGTCGGCGTCGGGAAGGATGACGTTGGCGGACTTGCCGCCGAGCTCGAGCGCCACCTTCTTGATGGTCTGCGCGCCGAGCTCCGCGACCCGCTTGCCGGCGCGGGTCGAGCCGGTGAACGACACCATGTCGACGTCGGGGTGCGACGCGATCGCCTCGCCGACGGTCGGGCCGTAGCCCGGCACCAGGTTGACGACGCCCGGCGGCAAGCCGACCTCGTGGATCGCGTCGAAGAAGAGGTAGGTGCACAGCGGCGCGACCTCGCTCGGCTTGAGCACGACGGTGCAACCGGCGGCCAGCGCGTAGGCGACCTTGGCGGTCACCTGGTGCAGCGGGTAGTTCCACGGCGTGATGGCGCCGACGACGCCGAGCGGCTCCATGACGACGGTCGAGTTGCCGATCTGACGCTCCCACTGGAACTCCGTCGCGGCCTGCGCGGCGGTTGCGATGTCGGCGATCGGCAAACCGGCCTGCACCATCTGCGCGATCTTGATCGGCGCGCCCATCTCCTGCGCGATCGTCTGCGCGATCTCCCCGTGCTTGGCGGTGACCGCCTCGACCAGCCGGGAGAGGTACTTCGACCGCTCTTCCGGGTCGGTCGCCGCCCACGCCGGGAAGGCCGCTTTCGCGGCCTTGACCGCCTTGTCGACGTCGCCGGCCGTGCCGGACGGGATGCGTCCGATGACCTCTTCGGTCGCGGGGTTCTCGACGTCGATCGTCTCTTTGCCGTCGGACGGCACCCAGGCCCCGTCGATGTAGAGCGAGTCGCGAACGATCAGGTCTGCCACGAGAGGCCTCCAGGAGATGACTGCCCAAGACGCGGGCACAGCGTCACCCGGAGCGTACGTCGGCCTCCTGCGGCGTTGCCACCTGGTCGTCCACCGGCTCGGCCTGCTCGGGCAGCTCGACCAGTGGCGGCTCGAACTTCACCCAGCGAGCCTCACGCAGGTCCCAGTAATGCCCCGGCTTGTCCCCCATGGGCAGAGCGTGGCGCACCGAATCCCGCTCGTCTAGCGGTTCGGCGAGATGCCGACCGATCGTCC
Source organism: Mycobacteriales bacterium (assembly GCA_035690365.1). Taxonomy (GTDB): domain Bacteria; phylum Actinomycetota; class Actinomycetes; order JAFAQI01; family JAFAQI01; genus DASSKP01. The sequence continues at coordinate 13,325 of DASSKP010000078.1, read as the reverse complement.
GTGATCCGCCCAGTCGAGGCAGTGCGGAGTGCCACGCCCCGGACGCGGGTACATCTCCGAGCGACAAAGGAGGCCCAGTGATCCTGCTCGGAGTCGTGCTCGCCGTCATCGGCGCCATTACCGGTCTCAGCATCCTGCTGTGGATCGGCATCATCCTGCTCATCGTCGGCCTGGTCATGAACTTCGCCCCGGGTCCGTGGGCCGGAGCCGGTGTCGGCGGTGGTTCCCGCCGTCGCTATTGGTGACCGCTCGCTAGTCGTCGCGCTGCGACCGTCCGCTAGTCGAAGATCGGCGGGCGGTCGCGAGTGCGCTTGAGCTCGTAGAAGCCGTCGACGCCGGCCACCAGCCGTACGCCGTCCCAGAGCCTGCCGGCCTCCTCGCCGCGAGGAATTGGCGTCATGACGGGACCGAAGAAGGCGACGCCCTCGACGTGGATGACCGGCGTCCCGACATCCATCCCGACCGGGTCCATGCCGGCGTGATGCGACGCCCGGAGCGCGGCGTCGTACTCCGTCGACTGCATCGCGTCCGCCAGCTCGGCCGGCAGGCCCACCTCGTCCAGCGCTTCGAGCACGGTCTCGCGATCCTTCTCGCGCTTCTCGTTGTGGAACCTCGTGCCCATCGCCGTGTAGAGCGCGCCGAGCACGTCGGCACCGTGCTTCTGTTCGGCCGCGATGCAGACCCGCACCGGTCCCCAGGCCTGATCCATCGCCTTGCGGTAGTCGTCCGGCAGATCGCGACCCTCGTTGAGCACCGCAAGACTCATCACATGCCAACGCGTGGTCACATCGCGCACCTGCTCCACCTCGTGCATCCAGCGGGACGCGATCCAGGCCCAGGGGCAGAGGGGGTCGAACCAGAAGTCAGCGGTTGGCATGTCCGAGATCCTCCCCCTTCGTGACAGACTCCAAATCGTGAGTGCCGAGAACCTGACCCGCGAGGAGGCGCAAGAGCGCGCCCGTGTGCTGTCCGTCGACTCCTACGACATCAGCCTCGACCTCACCACCGCGGAAAAGGACTCGCGCACGTTCACGTCGAGCTCGCTGGTCCGGTTCAGCTGCTCCGAGCCCGGCGCGACACCGCACATCGACATCACCGCCGATGCGATCACCGAGGCGACGCTCAACGGCGAGCGCATCGACACCTCGACCTTCACCGGCAGGCGGCTCCAGCTCCCCCCGCTCGCGGAGAGCAACGAGCTGCGCATCGTCGCCGAGTGTGTGTTCATGCGCACCGGTGAGGGGTTGCACCGCTTCACCGACCCGGTCGACGGCGAGACCTACCTCTACACGCAGTTCGAGACATTCGACGCGCATCGCATGTACGCGTGCTTCGACCAGCCTGACCTCAAGGCCACATTCACCTTCTTCGTCGACTGCCCCGACCACTGGCAGGTCGTCTCCAACATGCCGGGCACCAAGGACCTGTCGCACTGGTCCTTCGAGCCGACGCCGCGACAGTCGTCGTACATCACTGCGCTCGTCGCCGGGCCCTACCACGTCGCGAGCGACGAGCACGACGGCATTCCGCTGCGCATCTTCTGCCGACGGTCGCTCGCGGAGTTCCTCGACGCGGACGAGATCTTCGCGGTCACCAAGCAGGGCTTCGACTTCTTCCACGGCGCGTTCGACTACCGCTACCCCTGGCCGAAGTACGACCAGCTCTTCGTGCCGGAGTTCAACGCGGGAGCGATGGAGAACGCCGGCGCGGTGACGTTCCTCGAGGACTACGTCTTCCGGTCGAGGACGACCGACGCGGCGTACGAGCGCCGCGCCGTGACGATCCTGCACGAGATGGCGCACATGTGGTTCGGCGACCTCGTGACGATGCGCTGGTGGGACGACCTGTGGCTCAACGAGTCGTTCGCGGAGTACGCCTCGACGCTCGCCACGGCTGAGGCGACCCGCTGGAAGGACGTCTGGACGTCGTTCTGCAACGTCGAGAAGGCGTGGGCCTACCGCCAGGACCAGCTGCCGACGACGCACCCGATCGCGAGCGACATCGTCGACATCGAGGCCGTGAAGGTCAACTTCGACGGCATCACCTACGCCAAGGGCGCGTCGGTCCTCAAGCAGCTCGCGCACTACGTCGGCGAGGACGCGTTCTTCGCCGCTCTGCGCGGCTACTTCCGCCGGCACGAGTTCGGCAACACGACGTTGCAGGACCTCCTCGACGCGCTAGCCGAGAGCAGCGGCCGCGACCTGTCCACCTGGTCGAAGGAATGGCTGCAGACCGCCGGCCTCAACACGTTGCGGCCCCGGTTCTCCGTCGGCGACGACGGGGCCTTCGCGTCGTTCGAGGTGCTTCAGGAAGCGCCGGAGGACCATCCGACCCTGCGCTCGCACCGGCTGCGCATCGGGCTCTACGACCTCACCGGCGACGGGCTCGTCCGCCGCGAGCAGGTCGAGCTCGACGTGATCGGCGACACGACCGAGGTCCCTGCACTGGTCGGCGTACGACGTCCCGACCTCGTGCTGATCAACGACGACGACCTCGCCTACACGAAGATCCGGCTCGACGACGACTCGCTGCGGATCCTCGTCAACCACATCGGCGACTTCCGCGAGACGCTGCCGCGAGCGTTGTGCTGGACCGCCACCTGGGACATGACGCGCGACGGCGAGATGGCGGCCGGCGACTTCCTGGAGCTCGTGCTCGGCGGCATCCAGCACGAGACCGACATCGGCACCGTGCAGACGCTCCTGCGCCTCGCCCGCTCCTCGGCCGACCCCTACGGCGATCCGGCGAAGCGCGACGAGCGGGTCAGCCGCCTCGCGGCTCGCGCCGCTGAGCTGCTGCACGCGGCCGAGCCCGGCAGCGACACCCAGCTCGCGTTCGCGCGTTCGCTCGCCGCGAATGCGACGACCGACGAGCAGCTGTCAGCGGTCGCCGACCTGCTGTCCGGCGCGAAGACGGTCGACGGTCTCGCGGTCGACACCGAGCTGCGCTGGACGTTGCTCAACCGGCTCGTGGTGATGGGTCGGGCCGGCGACGCAGAGATCGACGCCGAGCTCGCCCGCGACAACACCGCGGCCGGCAAGCGGCACTCGATGGCGCTGCGCGCTGCCCGGCCGACGGCCGAGGCCAAGGAAGAGGCGTGGCGTCTCGCGGTCGAGGACGACACGCTCCCCAACGCCGAGCAGGCGGCGGTCATCGGCGGCTTCCAGCAGCAGGAGCACCGCGAGCTCGTGGCGCCGTACGCCGAGCGCTACTTCGACGTCGTCGCCGAAGCCTGGCAGCAGCGCACGAGCGAGATGGCCCAGCAGATCGTCATCGGCCTCTATCCGGCGCTCTGCGTCTCCCAGGAGACGATCGACCGCACCGACTCCTACCTGCGCACCGAGAAGCCGGTGCCTGCCCTACGCCGCCTGATCACCGAGAACCGCGACAACCTGGCCCGCGCACTCCGCGCCCAGCACCGCGACCAGCAGGCCTGACGACTACTGCTTGGCGCGCCCGCAGGGTCCCGAAGGACCGTGTGCGAGAGGCCGAAGGCCGAACCGCACCCGGTCCGCAGGGATCCCGGAGGGCGCGCCCGCAGCGACCCAGAACGGCGCGTGACGGTCTAGTGGCGGCCGGAGGAGAGCTCGCGGCCGGAGGCCTCGGAGAGCATCCGCAGCCCGGTCACGATGCCGCCGACGAGGTCTCCCCCGGTGAAGGCGGTCGTCATTGACAGCGCGGCCAGCGCGCAGGCGCGATCCGACAGACGGCGCGCCGACTCTTTGCCGGTCACGATCTCGAGCTGCCGGTCCTGGGGAGCGACCAGCAGGAGCACGGCGCGGTTCGCGACGGCACCGAGCGCGGCGTGAAGACGCTCCGCGTGGTCGCGGATGTCACCTTCGACCGCGCCGATGTAGACGGAGTAGTGCAGGCCGCTCTCGGACGACGCCGTGTTGCACGCGCGGCTGATCTCACGGATCTGCGCGTCGCTGAACGGCTCGTTGTCACCACTCGGCACTTGCGCCTCCACGTGCGGTCGCGCCCGGCCGCGCAGACGAAACAGCGCGGTCGGGGTCATCAGGGCCGGAGAACCACAACGGGTCGTAGTTCCACGCGCGGCCGGGGCGGTAGCGCGGGCGGCGGAGCATCGACGGCAGCACCGCGAAGAACGCGATGACACCGAAGATCGCGAGCGGGATCACGACGTAGTAGAGGAGCGTGAGGCCGGCGCCGAGCGCCTTGCCCTTCGTCTCGCCGTCGTCGAGCTTCGCGAGGGCCGGCGTCGCCACCAGCAGAACAGGGACAAGAGCAGCACCGACGACGCCGGCGATGCGCGAGGCGATCCGAGTCTTCACGGGACGGGAATTTACCGAATGCCCGCAGCGAGCTCGTCGGCGAGGCGCAGGACGCGCGGATCAGCGAGCAGCACCTCGAGAAGGAGCGGACGCCCCTCGGCGTCGCAGACGGGCAGCCGCCAGTTGGGATATTCGTCGACTGTCCCCGGCAGGTTGGGCTGGTTGAGGTCCCCCACCGCGTCGCCAGGAGCGGCCAGGACGTAGCGACTGGGCGTCGCGGCCAGGAAGGCGTGCAACGCCCGCACCTGGTCCCCTTCGGTCGAGTCGACCGAGTCGAGCACACCCGCAGCCACGAGGTGCTCGAGCAGCTCCCGGCGTTCCGCCTGCCACGAACGCTCCTCCGCGGCCGGGTCGTCGAGCAGGCCGAGCTCGGCACGAACCCGCACGTGCTCACCCCGCAGCCAACCGAGCGCGGTCGGAAGGTCATGCGTCGTGACGCTCGCCATCGCCGCCTCCCGCCACTCCCCCGGCGCGCTCAACGCACCCGTCTCGCCGGCCTCGGCTTCGTCCCGCTCGAACCACAGCACGGAGCTGCCGAGCACGCCGCGCTGCGACAGCACGGTCCGCACTTGCGGGGGGACCGTGCCGAGGTCCTCACCGACGACGATGGCTCCGGCCCGCTCGGCCTCCAGCGCGATGACACCGAGCAACGCGTCGGCGTCGTACGACACGTATGTGCCGTCCCGCGCCGTCGACCCTTCCGGGATCCACCAGAGCCGGAACATGCCGAGGATGTGGTCGATCCGTACGCCGCCCGCGTGACGAAGCAACGATCGGACCATGTCACGCAGCGGCGCATAGCCGAGCTCGGCGAGCCGGCGCGGATGCCACGGCGGCAGGCCCCAGTCCTGACCCTGCTGGTTGAACGTGTCCGGCGGCGCGCCTACCCGCGCACCGAGAGCGAGCGCATCCTGCAACGCCCATGCGTCGGCGCCGCCCGGGTCCGTGCCGACGGCGAGGTCGTGGACGACCCCCACATCCATGCCGATGTCGCGCGCGGCCTGCTGTCCGGCCGCGAGCTGGTCGTCGCACAGCATCTGCAGCCAGACGTGGAAGCGCACCCGCTCGGTCAGCTCGCTGCGGGCCTGCCCGACCGACGGCGAGTCCGGACGGCGCAGCGACTCCGGCCACTTCCGCCAGTCGGCGCCGTGCAGCTCAGCGAGCGCGCACCACGTGGCGAAGTCACGCAACGCAGGGTCGAGACCCTCGAGCTCAGCAACCGTGCCTGCAGGAACGGCGCGCTCCGACCACAACAGCTCGAGCGCCGACAGCTTCGCGGTCCACGCCGCATCACGGTCGATGCGAGCACCGTCGGAGCTGACGCGCAGCTCGTCCACTCGACGCCGTACGTCTTCGGCCGCGTTGGCATACGCGTTGGTCCGCTCGACCGCCAGATAGACGGGGTTGGTCCACCGTCGGCTCGCCGGGAAGTACGGCGACGGCTGCATCGGCACGCCGGGCGCCACCGCATGCAGCGGGTTCACGAGGACGACGCCACCCTCGTGCTCTCCGGTCCAGCGCACGAGCCGCTCGAGGTCGGCGAGGTCGCCGATCCCCCACGACTGTCGCGAGCGCATCGCGTAGAGCTGCACCGCCCATCCCCACTGACGTTGTGGCCGCGGGGTCACCGTGTCAGGCGTGACAACGACAGGGATCTCGCCCTCGCCTGTCTCGAGACAGTGCCAGCCCAGCGGCAGTCCGGGCGGCACGACAACGCGTCCACCGTCCGTGGAGACCGTGCGATGCGTGCCGTCCTCGAGGCGGAGCATCGACGCTGTTCCCACCGCGACCGATCCGCCGCGTGACCGTCGTACGACGACCACCGGCGGCGTGGGCGATGCACCCTCGATCTGGTGCAGCGCCTCCCGGACGGCGGCCGGCGAGCTCGCGTCGACACCGAGCGCGCCCAGGACCCCGATCACCGAGTCGGCGGCAACCTCGACCGGCCGGCGGAGCTGGTCGAGATAAGTCACTGCGACGCCGTGCGCGTCGGCAAGACGGCACAGCTCCGCGTCGGCACTCGCTGGGCGAAAGGTCACCGCGCGAGTCTTACCAGCAGGCGGGCCTCCGATGCGCCCACGGCTCGGCTGCTTCGATCTGCGCGGCGAGTCGCAGCAGTGTCACCTCGTCGCCCGGGCGGCCGACGAGCTGGATCCCGATCGGGAGCGACTCGTCCGTCCAGTGCAGCGGGAGGTTGATCGACGGCTGCCCACTCATGTTGTACGGCGCCGTGAACGGCGTGTAGCGCTTCTGGTTCTCGAAGTCCTCCGCCGGGTCGGCGTCGTTGCGCAGGCCTCCGACCTTGGCCGGCGGTTGCGCGAGGGTCGGCGTGAGAACGGCGTCGTAGTGCGCGGTGTTCTCGAGCTCCTGCCGGGCCGTCAACCGCAGTGTGGCCAGCGCTGACCAAACATCGAGCGCTGAAAGAGCGCGACCACGCTCGCGCAGCCACCTCGTCAGCGGCCGCAGTCCTGCTTCGTTCTCGGGCGGCACCGGCAGCGCGGCGAACTCCACGGCCCAGAGGTTCTCGAACATCGCGATCAGCTCGGAACCGAACGTCGTCGGGTGGTCCTCCACGGCGTGCCCGAGCGACTCGAGCAGCTGCGACGCGTGCTCGTAGGCGGCGATGCACTCCGGCGCAACCTCGGCGCCGGGGACAGCCGGCGTGATGTAACGGCCGATCCGGAGAGCCTTCGGCTCCTGGTCGCACGCGGCAAGGAAGCTGCCGGTCGACGGCGGGCCGTGCCAGAGCCAGTCCTGACTGCTGGGGCCCGCCATCGCGTCGAGCAGCGCGGCGGCGTCGCGCACCGTGCGCGCCAGCGGACCGTGCACCGACAACCCGCTGATCTCCGCGTTGATCGGAGCGGTCGACACACGGCCGCGGCTGGTCTTGAGGCCGACGAGACCGTTGACGCTCGACGGGATGCGGATCGATCCCCCTCCGTCGCTGCCCGGCGCCGCGGGCACGAGGCCGGCGGCCACCGCGGCACCGGCACCGCCGCTCGACCCGCCGGCGGACCGGGTGAGGTCCCACGGCGTCCGCGCCGGCGGGTGACCTTCGGGTTCGGTGTAGCAGGGCGCGCCGAACTCCGGGGTCGCGGTCTTGCCGAGGCTGATCGTGCCGGCCTGCTTCAGCTTCACGACGAACGCCTCGTCGATGCCGAGCTCCATCGGCTCGAACGCGCCGCTGCCGAAACCGGTCGGCATGTCGGCGGTCAGATAGAGGTCCTTGATGGCGGTCGGCACACCGTGCAGCGGCGGCAGCTCCTGACCGCTGCTCAACGCGCTCTCCGCGTCCTTGGCCACCGCGCGGGCCTGGTCCGGCGCGACATGGACGAAGGCACCGACCTCGCTGTTGAGCCGGTCGACCCGCTCCAGGTAATGGTCGACCAGCTCGACCGGCGAGACCTCGTGACGGCGTACGGCCTCGGCCTGCTCCAGCAACGTCAGATCGTGCAGCTGCGTCATGCCGCGGAGACTACGCGCTGGCGGGCTCCGGGTCGGCGACGAAGGCCGCAGGCTCCTGGAGGTAGGGCTGCCAGCGGGGATGCATGCGTCCGGTGCCGAGCACCCGCCAGGCAGCACCGGTCGGTGCCCGCGGGGCGCAACGCAACCGCCAGCCGAGCTCCACGAGCGGCCGGTCGGCCTTCGCGTGGTTGCAACGGCGGCAGCAGGACACGACGTTCTCCCAGACGTGCTCACCGCCGCGGCTGCGCGGGATCACGTGGTCGATGCTGGTCGCCGGCGCCGTGCAGTAGACGCAGCGACCACCGTCGCGCGCGAACACCGCGCGACGCGTCAACGGCACGTGCACCCGGTAGGGCACCCGGACGAAGCGAGTCAGCCGTACGACGACCGGGACCCGCATCACCAGCCGCTCGCTGTGCAGCTCGAGGTCGCCGGCTTCGACCGGCACCGCCTTCCCGGCGAGTACGAGGATCACGGCGCGGCGGGCGGACACGACGCACAGGGGCTCGTACGTCGCGTTCAGCACCAGCGCGTGAGCCACCCGGCCTCCTCGCGCACAGTGTCCCTGATCAAACGCATTCGCGCACGCACCTTGGCGACGGGCCGTCGCCGGGCACGCCCCCAACCGGGCGACAATGGACACATGACCGAGTCGCAGCCGCAGCCCGTGACCATCGAGGGCGCGGTCGACGGCGCGACCTTTTACGACGCCGTCGGCGGTCATGAGACGTTCCGCCGGCTCATCGCCGCGTTCTACGCCCGCGTCGAGAACGACCCGGTCATCCGCCCGCTCTACCCCGAGGAAGACCTCGGACCGGCCGCCGAACGCCTTCGGATGTTCCTCGAGCAGTACTGGGGCGGTCCGCGCACCTACAACGAGGTCCGCGGTCATCCGCGGCTGCGGGCACGGCACGTGCCGTTCCGGATCGACGAGGAGGCGCGGGTCGCCTGGCTGGCCAACATGCGGGCCGCACTCGACGAGATCGGCCTGCACCCGGAGGCCGACCGCGTCCTCTGGGACTACCTGAAGACCGCCGCCCAGATGCTCGTCAACGCCGAGTAGTCCGACCATTGTGGCGAGCGCACGCTAGATCGTGCTCTGCCGACAATTGATGTCAGTGACGACCCACCACGAAGGTTCGGCGGAACGGGAAGACGGTGCCGAACGACTCACGCGGATAGGCCTCGCCAAGAGCGGCGCCGTAGTCGTGCAGGAACTCGTCGCGCTCTGCGTCGTCGGTGAGCAGGCTCAGAACAGGACGCAGTGCGGTCCCCTTCACCCACTCGAGCACCGCGTCGTCTCCCTGCAAGACCTGTTGGTAGGTCGTCTGCCAGACATCTGCGTCGAGACCGAGCTCGAGGAGCTTGCGCAGGTAGGTGGCGGGCCGCTCGACGCCCGCAGTGCGGTCCGCGCCCTCACCGAGCCGCTCGCGCCATCGCGGCGAGAGACGAAGGTCTCGGAGCAGCGTGTGCGAAGGCTCCTCGAAGTTGTCGGGCACCTGGAACGCAAGCCATCCGCCGGGTGCGAGTGCACGCACGAGGTCGTCGAGCAGGTCGAGATGACCGGGCACCCACTGGAGCACCGCGTTGGCGGTGAGTACGTCGACAGGACGCTCCGGTCGCCACTCGCGCAGGTCGGCGACGTCGAACGTCAGCCGGCCCGCGATCGCATGCTGCTGCGCCGTCGCGACCATCTCCGCCGAGCTGTCGACGCCGGACACAGTCGCGTCCGGCCATCGCTCAGCGAGCGTCGCGGTCAGCTCGCCGGTGCCGCAGCCGAGATCGACGACGTACGACGGGTTCTCGGCGCCGATGCGTGCCGTCAGCTCGACGAACGGCCGGCCGCGCAGATCGGCGTAGCGGAGATACTGACTCGGGTCCCAGCGCACGCTCTTCCCTTATCGCCTCGGCTGGCGCAGGATGAGCGCCTGGCCAGCAGGAGCGGAGTGTGCCATGGCTGATGTCGAGATCGTCCGGTCGGAGTCGATGGCCTACGACGAGGCGCTGCGCGCCTCCGGCGTGGCGCACGACGAAGCGCTGCATGCCGCGCTCGACACCGCCGAAACGGAGCAGACGCGGGCCGAGCGGCTGCAGGCGGCGACGGTGGCGCGGGCCGAGGCGCTGCGCGCCGCGACGGTCGCACGGGCCGAGGCTCTGCGAGCGGTGAGCTCGGAGCATGACGCGGCGCTGCACTCCGCCGAGGAACGGCGCGCGACCGCGCAGAAGCAGGCCGAGGAGGACTACACCCGCGAGCTTGGCGCGGCCGAAGCCGCAGCTGCTGCCGAAGCCGACGCCGCCTACCAGGCCGAGGTCGAAGCCGCGGCCAAGGCGCACGAAGAGGCCCTGCGCGCCGCGGAGGTCGCTGCGCAGACCGCTCTGGAGCGGGCCGAGGCCATTCGCAGCGCAGGGATCGCCCGCGCCGAAGCGATTCGTTCTGCCGGGACTCGGCGGGCTCACTCGCTGCGGGATGCCGCGGCCGGTTACGAGGAGGCCCTGCGCGAGGCAGCGCACGCACGCAGCGATGCGTTGAAGGCCATCACCAACGCGCATGATGAGGCGTTGCAGGAGGCCACCGTCGGTTATCTGGAAGCGTTGCGCAGCAGCGCACCTGTGCCGCCGCCGTCGGTGCCTGTCGACGACATGGACCTCGACGACGACAGCGACGACACGGAGTCGAAGGGACCGGGCCTGATCCTCATCGATGATCTGGCCGACGAGACCGGCTGAACCTTCTCACCCGCCTGCCGCACCCGACTGGCGGATCGTCGCCATGCACCCGTCGGCGTACCGTTGGGCCGGTCGGTGCTTGCGTGTCACTGGCGGACGTCGTTGGCCGGCAGACGGGAGATCGGTGAGCGACCCCAGCCCATTGCTCGGCCGTGCGAGGCAGGCTCGACCACCCGCATCGCGGATGGTCGAGGCGACGTCGCGCCCCGAGTCGTTCGCACCGCTGGTCGAATCGCTCGTCCGGCTGTCCGGTGCGGCTGATGTCGACTCGATCGCCGTCGAAGCAGTGAACGGCGCCGCCGACATCACCTCCGCGCGTGCTGCCGCCATCGGGGTGCAGCGCGGCGACTCCGTCGTGCTGTTGGCCTCGACGGGCTACGACTGCGACTCGATGGCGGCATCCGCAGTGCTGCCACTCGACGCCGGGCTGCCGTTGACCGAGTGCGTGCGCACGGGCCGTACGACGATCCACGGGCAGACAAGCGGTGCGACGTGGATCGCAGTTCCGCTCCTGACGCCTTCGCTGCGCGGCGGGCTGCTCGTCAGCCTGACGCCGACCTCGTCCGCCGACGCGGCGCCGCTGGAGATCCTCGCCGATGCGACGGCGGCCGCACTCTCGCGCCTCGACGTTCAGTCGGCTGCGGCCGGCGCATCGGCATCGGTCGTCATCGACGCGCCCGCCTGGCTGGCCGCTGCGGCGCACGTCGAACCGGCACCCGGCGGTGAGCTCGTCGGCGCCGGCGATGTGGTGGCACTCGTGCCGGGCTCCAGGCCGGACATCAGCTGGCTCGTCGTCGGTGACGTGTGCGGCAGCGGCACGGCGGCCGCCGCTACGGCAGCGGACTTCCGGGAGGCCGTGTCGGTGCTCGCCGGTGCGGATCCGTCGCCCGGCGGCCTGCTGACCGGCGTCGACCGTGCGCTTCGACGTCACGACAACACCGGCCGGCACGTCACCGCCGCAGCCGTCCGGATGCGGCTTCGGAGCGGGCGGATCCAGGCGGCCATCGCGATCGCCGGCCATCCACCCGTGTTGCGATGGCGCCGTGGCGAGGTCACCCCGATGGGGACGCCGTCTGTCCCCCTCAACATGTTGCCGGCCCAGTCGACGTCGTACGAGGAGGACGTCATCCTCGAGCTGCTGCCCGGCGACCTCTTGCTGGCCTACACCGACGGGCTGGTCGAGCGCGGTGCCGACGACCGCAGCGACCTGCTCGTCGAGGTCTTCACCCGTGCGGGCGCGCTGGGCGACCCGGACCTCATCGTCGACCTGCTGCGGCGGGCGATGGTCGGCAACGGCGAGACGGTGCGCGACGACATGGCGATCGCCGTCATCGGCCTGCACTGAGCTCGTGCGGGCGTCTGCGACAAGCGGGCGTTGGAGGCGTCGAAGGAGCGAAGCGACTGACGACTCCAGTCCACGGTCGCGGACGCCCGCACGAAGGTCCGGTCAGTCGCGGCCGAGGCGGCGGTAGGTGACGCGGTGCGGGCGGGCAGCCTCTTCACCGAGTCGCTCGACCTTGTTCTTCTCGTAGTCGCTGTAGCCGCCCTCGAACCAGAACCACTTGCCGGGCTGCTCGTCGGTGCCTTCCCACGCGAGCAGGTGGGTCGCGACCTTGTCGAGGAACCAGCGGTCGTGGCTGATGACCACGGCACAGCCCGGGAAGTCCTCGAGCGCGTCTTCGAGTGACCGCAGTGTCTCGACGTCGAGGTCGTTGGTCGGCTCGTCGAGCAGCAGCACGTTGCCGCCGGCCTTCAGAGTCAGTGCGAGGTTGAGGCGGTTGCGCTCACCGCCGGAGAGCACACCAGCCGGCTTCTGCTGGTCCGGGCCCTTGAAGCCGAAGCTCGCGACGTAGGCCCGGGAGTTGATCTCGGTCTTGCCCACCCGGATGTAGTCGAGCCCGTCGGAGATGACCTCCCACAACGTCTTCTTCGGGTCGAGGCCGGAGCGTGACTGGTCGACGTAGGAGAACTGCACGGTCTCGCCGACCTTCAACGTGCCGCTGTCGGGCGTCTCCTGACCGACGACCATCTTGAACAGCGTCGTCTTGCCGACACCGTTGGGGCCCATGATGCCGACGATGCCGCCCTGCGGGAGGTCGAAGGTCAGACCGTCGATGAGAACGCGGTCGCCGAAGCCCTTCTTGAGATCGCTGACCTCGAGCACCTGGGTGCCGAGCCGCGGCCCAGGCGGGATCTGGATCGCGTCGCTGTCGAGTGGCCGGTTGCGGTCGGCCTCCGCGACGAGCTCCTCGAAGCGGGCGAGACGCGCCTTGCTCTTGGCCTGCCGCGCCTTCGGGTTGGACCGCACCCACTCGAGCTCGCGCTCGATCTCGCGCTTGCGCTTCGCGTCCTTCGCGCCCTCGACCTTGAGCCGTGACGCCTTGGTGTCGAGGTAGGTCGTGTAGTTGCCTTCGTAGGGGTAGGCACGGCCGCGGTCGAGCTCGAGGATCCACTCGGCGACGTTGTCGAGGAAGTAGCGGTCGTGGGTGACGGCGAGGACCGTGCCGGGGTATTGCGCCAGGTGCTGCTCGAGCCACTGCACGCTCTCGGCGTCGAGGTGGTTGGTCGGCTCGTCGAGCAGCAGCAGGTCGGGCTGCTCCAGCAGCAGCTTGCACAGCGCGACCCGGCGGCGCTCACCACCCGAGAGCACCGTCACGTCGGCGTCACCGGGAGGTGTGCGCAGGGCGTCCATCGCCATCTCGACGCGCGAGTCGAGGTCCCACCCGCCGGCGTGGTCGATCTTCTCCTGGAGCTCGCCCATCTCGGTGCCGAGCTCGTCGGTGTACTCGACCGCCATCTTCTCGGCGATCTCGTTGAACCGGTCGACCATGTCGCGGA
>DASSKP010000077.1:0-67758 GCA_035690365.1 Mycobacteriales bacterium | reverse complement strand
CTGGTCTTCGCCGTCCTTCTCGTCGCGATCGCGGCGCGACGCTGTCCGGCGCCGCGGCTGGACCTGCGCACCGTGTCGCTCGGCCTGGCGGGCATGGCGGTTCTTCTCGTCCCTGTTGTCATCGCGACGAGCACCGGAGCGCTGTCACTGCGCGGCGACTCGACGTCGTACGCCGGCTGGGCGGCGGCCACCGCTGTCGTGGCGACCGCCGAGGAGGCGTTCCTTCGCGGCGCGCTGTTCGGCGTGCTTCAGCGGTGGCGTGGCACCGACGTCGCGGTCGTCGGCGCCGCGGTCGCGTTCGCGGCCTTGCACGTGCCGCTCTACGGCTGGCGCGCCGCGCCGCTCGACCTCGCCGTCGGCCTGGCTCTCGGCGCCCTGCGCGTGCTCTCCGGCAGCTGGACCGCACCCGCGATCGCCCATGTCGGCGCGGACCTCGTCGGTTGGTGGTTGGTATGAGGACATCCGCCGCAGGTCGCTGGGTTGTCGTCTCGCTGCTCGCGCTTCTCGGAGCCTGGCTGGTCGCGCCTGCGGTCGTGCCGATCTACGACGGCATCGGCGGCTCGACCGACGAGCCCTACCGCTACGTCCACCGTCCCGCCGATGCGCCGTCCGCGGCGACGAGCAAAGCGCCGACCGAGGCGAAGGCCACGCTGTCGGTCAGCCATGGCCTGTCCGGTGCGGGCTACAGCAACAGCGCGGAGAACGGACCGCAGGTCAGCCTCTACGTCCCGGCCGGCGCGTTGAAGGTGCCGGCGAGCGCCACGGCGGTCGTCGTCACCGCGCAGCCGCTCGCGCCGTCTCCGCCGCTGCCGACTGACGGCACGATCGTCACCAACGTCTACCGCATCACCGCGACCGCCGGCGGCCAGGATGCGCAGCTGGTCGGCACCGGCAACCACGCGCCGACCATCCAGATGCGCGCACCGACCGGCAAGCAGCCGGGTCCTGTCTTCGAGCACCGCACCGGGTCGACGTGGCAGAAGGTCCCGACGATCCGCACCGGCATCGACAGCTACCAGGCGCAGGCGCCGGCGTTCGGTGACTGGGCGCTCGTGCAGACGAAGAGCACGCAGAGCGGCGGCGGCGGGGTCAACGTCGGCCTCCTCGCCGCCGGCATCGCGGTGCTGGTCATCGCCGGCCTCATCGCGGTCGTGCGCACGATCCGGCTCCGACAGGCGGCGCGATGAGCGGCGCCTACTCGATGGTCAACGTCCCGTGCCTCGCGCGTGACCTGTCCCGCCATCCACGGGGTGCCGCGCTCGCGACCGATCTGTTGCGGGCGGCCGCCCTCGGCCCCGACCAGTACGTCGACCTCGACCGCGTACGGGTTGCGGTGGATGCACCAAGCCGGCGCCAGGAGCTGGCCGCGAGGATGGCTTTGCAGCCGCGCGCTCTGCAGGTGCTGGCCGCGACGCGTGACGTGGCGTCGACGTCCGGTCTGGAGGCGTGGACCGCCGCTGTCGACGTACTGGAAGCGGCGCCGATGGGTGCGCTGACCGACCTCGTCGACATGGTGCGCGACGAGATCTGCGAAGCGGCATGGTCGCGTGCCGACGGCCTCGCCGTCACGTCGTGGACCAGTGCGCTCGACGTCGTCACCGACGGGGTGCGTGCGACCTACGCCGACGAGCTCTGCCCGGAGATCGCTGCTCCGCTGGGCCGGCCTTGGCGGCGCTGGCTCACGGCGACGTCGCACGCGCCGGCACCGGTCGACCCGCTCGTCGCCGACGTGGTGACCGCTGTGCGCGAGATGTCGTCGGGGCAGCTGAGCGCTGCTGCGCAGCAGCTGCGGCACCAGCGCGCCGAAGGATGGTCGTGGGCGCTGGCGATGCACGACGCGTGCTGGGCCGTGCATCTCGCCGGGCGCGAACGGATCGCGCTCGTCGCTCAGCTGCACGCGGTGCGCGCTCTGCTCGACGCCGGCCGCCCGGGCGGCGAACGTCCGTCGCCGGACGCCGTCTCCGCAGTCGTCGCGGCCGTGCATGCACGGGTCGTCTCCGATGTGCTCGCTGACGACGTCGCTGTCGCGTTGACAACGCCACTCGACAGCGCGTTGCGCCAGTAACGTAGAGGCATGGACGAGGCGACTGCCACCGACGTCGTCGAGCGTTTGCGGGCGCGCCGGATCTTCGCCCACGTCAACCGCCGCGCCGGCGTCTACAACGTCGGCGTCCGCGTCGTCATCCCGGACGGTCGTGAGGCGATCTGGGACAACGACGGCGCCGCGGGACTGGAAGCCATGGTGCTGCGCGACGGCGTGCTCGTCGGCTTCGTGCCGCAGATCCCGGACACCGACGAGCTCGACGCGGCCGCGATCGCGGAGCTGATCGCCGAAGCCGACTACGACGCGCCGCCCCCGGCGGCCGGCACGACGTCGTCCGCGGCGGTGACGGCGCCCAAGCCGCTCACACCGGCGCAGCAGCGCCAGCAGACCTGGCGGGACCGGCTGCGCAAGCGCCGCTGACCGGCGTCAGCGCGCGCCGGCCTGCCGCTGCTCGTTCGCGCTGATCACGTGCCGCAGGAGCGGCGCGAGCTGCTGGAGCTCGTCGACGTGGAGCTGGGTCAGCTGCCGGATGCACTGCACGCCGCGTTCGGTCAGCCGCATGCGCACGACCCGCGCGTCGTCGGCGTCCCGGACCCGTTCCACGAAGCCGGCGGCTTGCGCACGGTTGATGAGCTCGACGGCGCTGTGATGCCGCAACAGGAGGTAGGACGCGACGTCGCCGATCGTCGGCCCGCGCTCGTCGGGGTGTCCTTTGATGGCGAGCAGCAGCTGGTGCTGCGCGTGAGTGAGGCCGACTGACCGGGCCTGGCTCTCGCTCCAGCGGTTGAACCGGCGCAAGGCCGTGCGGAACGCGAGCAGTGCCTGGTAGTCCGGTTCTGATCCGTCCGACACTCGCACACTCTGGCAAACATCCGGCCGCACGGCCAGAGTCGGGGCCCGATCTGCCGGGTATGGGAGCAGGGAAAGCGACCTGCCCAGTCTCACTCCGGGAGCGATCGTGCTTCGTCGAATTGCCCGACCACTGTTGGGGGCCACCTTCGTCGCGGCGGGCGTCGAGGCGCTCCGCGAGGGCGACCGGCGGCGTCAGCAGGCGCAAGCGCTGAGCGGCACCCTGGGGGTCGGCGACCCCGCCACCGTGACGAAGACGCTTGCCGGCACGCAGATCGGCGCGGGGCTCCTCCTGGCGACCGGGCGGTTCCCGCGGTTGTCGGCTCTCGCGCTGGCCCTGACGGTCGTGCCGGACGCCGCGACCGGCCATGCCTTCTGGTCGGAGCAGGACAAGCAGCAGAAGCAGGTGCAGCGCGGTCTGTTCGTGCGCGACCTCGGCCTGCTCGGCGGGCTGCTCGTCTCCGTCGCCGACACCGGCGGACGCGAGTCGGTGCCGCACCGTGCCGCCCGGACCGCTAAGCAGGCGACGAAGAAAGCCAAGAAGCAGCTGCCCTGATCGCTGCTTCGGCGTCGCCGACGGCGACCACGTCGTCATCCGGCGGTGGTCCCTGCACCGCCCACCCGCGCAGGCTGACGACCGGGACTCGCAGGCGACGCGCCAACGCGACCTCCGCGAGCGTTCCCCAAGAGCCGCCGACCGCGACGACGACACGAGCGCCGCGCACGACCAGCAGGTTGCGGGCCTGGCCGAGACCGGTCGCGATCGCGACGTCGGCCCACTCGTTGGCCTCGGCCGGGTCGCCGCCTGGCAACACCGCCACCACCCGACCGCCGGCCGATCGCGCGCCCCGCGACGCCGCGGCCATCACCCCGCCGAGCCCACCGGTGACCACGACCGCCCCGGCTCGCGCCAGCCCTGCACCGACCGCCTCGGCGTCCGCGAGCAGCACCGGGTCGGTCGTGTCACCCGGACCGATGACGGCCACCGACGGCGGACGGCGTACGGCGGTCATTGCCGGCGGAAGCAGATGTCGACGTCCCACTTCGCGAAGCCGAGGCGCTCGTAGACGCCGATCGCGTTGGTGTTGGTGTCGTCGACGTAGAGCATCACCTGCGGCAGGCCGACTGCGCGCAGATGCTGCAGGCCGCGCAAGGTGAGCGCCGGCCCGAGGTGCTGCCCTTGCATCGACGGGTCGACACCGACGACGTAGACCTCGCCGATCGGCTCGTGGTCGTGCGGATGGCTGCTCTGGCTGCGCGCTCCGTGGATCTTCGTCCAGTGGAAGCCGACGACATGCCCGTCCTTCACTGCAAGGAAGAAGCCTTCGGGGTCGAACCACGGCTCGTTCTCTCGCATCCGCAGGTCGTCGAGGGACCAGCCGCCCTGCTCCGGATGTTCGGCGAAGGAGCGGTTGTTGACGGCAAGCCACTCCTCCTCGTCCTGACCGACGACGAACGTCCGCACCTCGACGCCGGTCGGCCACTGCGGCGCAGGCACGGGCGCGAACAGCGACCGGCGCATCTGCCAGAGCACGCGTTCCTGCTTGAAGCCCATCGACTCCGCGAGCGCGCTCGCCGCAGGCTGCGCGCCGTGCGACCACAACCGGAGCCGGCCGTCGCCGGCGTCGTCCGCGAGTGCCTGGACGAGCGCGCGCCCGACACCCCGCCGGCGGAACGACGGCGCCACTGCCAGCTCCGCGGACGCGCCCGCGACCACGTCGGTCGTGTCCAGGTGTGCGTAGCCGGCGAGCTCGTCGTCCTGCCAGACCAACAGGTTGCGGGTCGGCTCGTCGCCGCCGTAGCGCAGGTGGAGCATCACGTGCTCGGACAGCGGCCGGACGCCGTCGATGTCGGTGCTCAGCTCGACGAGGTGCTGCACCGCGTGGATCTCTCGCTCGGTCAGCCGCGGCCTGCGCTGCACCTCGATGTCGGGCCCGGCCACGCTCGGGACCCTAGTGCGGCGTGCGCACCGTCTCGGGGGTGGCGTCCTCGGGCAGCGGGGTGACCGGCTGCGCGACGAACTTGTAGCCGACGTTGCGAACGGTGCCGATCAGGGACTCACGCTCCGGGCCGAGCTTCGCGCGCAGCCGCCGGACGTGAACGTCCACCGTGCGCGTGCCGCCGAAGTAGTCGTAGCCCCACACCTCCTGCAGCAGCTGCGCACGGGTGAAGACGCGACCCGGGTGCTGCGCGAGGAACTTCAGCAGCTCGAACTCCTTGAACGTCAGGTCGAGCGCCTCGCCGCCGACCCGGGCTTGGTACGTCGCCTCGTCGATCATCAGGTCGCCGGAACGGATCTCCTCGGATCGCTGCGCCTCCCGCTCCGCGGCGACCCGGCCGAGAGCGAGCCGCACGCGTGCCTCGACCTCCGCCGGTCCGGCGCGGTCGAGCAGGACGTCGTCGAGACCCCAGTCGGCGGCGACAGCGGCGAGACCGCCCTCGGTCACCACCGCGAGAAGCGGCGCGGAGGCCCCGGTCGTGCGGAGCACGCGGCTGGTGGACCGGGCGGCGACCAGGTCGTGCCGGGCGTCGAGGATGACGACGTCGGCCGGCGGCGCGTCGACGAGCGCGCTCGCGTCGAGCGGCAGCACCCGCACCGTGTGACCGAGCAGGCCGAGCGTCGGCAGCACGTCGGCGGACGAGCCGGAGGAGTTGGTGAGCAACAGCAGCGTGGCCACGCCGGCAACCTTCCGATTGAACGGTGGACCGCTGGGCGACGCTGCCCGACGTAGGGACCAAAAGGAAGAATAGCCGAGTGCCGATGACCCTCGACCGCTTCGCCGCCGCGCGCACGACGCTGCGGACGAGCGACGGCGAGCGGCTGTCGGCGGTCCATCTCGAGGGTCCGGCGGCCGACCGGTCGCTCGCTGTCGTCGTCGCCCACGGGTTCACCGGCTCGCTGGCCAAGCCCGGGTTCCGGGCCGTCGTCGAGGCACTCGCGGCGCACGCTGGTGTCGTCGCGTTCGACTTCCGCGGCCACGGCGCCTCGTCCGGAGTCTCGACGCTGGGTGACTGCGAGATCCACGATCTCGAGGCAGCCGTCGCTCTCGCCCGCGACCTCGGCTACGAGCGGATCGTGACTTGCGGCTGGTCGATGGGCGGCAGCGTCGTGCTCCGCCACGCTGCGCTCATCGGCGGCGTCGACGCCGTCGTCAGCGTCTCCGCGGTCAGCCGCTGGTTCTACAAGGACACCAAGCCGATGCGAAGGCTGCACTGGGCAGTCGAGACCCGCGCCGGCCGGGCGATCGCCCGCCGGCTGACCGGCACCCGGATCTCCGCCGCCGGCTGGGACGAGCTGCCCGAGTCACCCAGCGAGGTCGCCGGGCGGATCAGCCCGATCCCGCTGCTGGTCGTGCACGGCGACAGCGACCACTACTTCCCGCTCGAGCATCCGCAGGCCATCTACGACGCGGCGCGGGAGCCCAAGGAGCTGTGGCTGCTCGAGGGGTTCGGGCATGCCGAGACGGCTGCGACGCCGGAGATCCTCGACCGCATCGGCCGGCACCTGCGCGTGCTGGTCGCGCAGGGACCGGCCTGACCGCGATGGCGACCGGGACGATCCGCTACTGGGCGGCCGCGCGCGCGGCGGCCGGTGTCGCCGAGGACCCCTACGACGCCGAGACCCTCGCCGACGCCTTGCGTCAGGCGCGCGCGCTTCGGGGCGATGCGCTCGCCAAGGTCCTCGACCGCTGCTCCTTCGTGGTGGACGATGCGCCGGTCGGCGGGCGCGCTCACGACACGGTCCGGCTGAGCGAGGGCGGGACGGTCGAATGCCTGCCGCCGTTCGCCGGTGGGTCCGCGACCTGACACGATCAGCACCGTGACGACAGAGCCCGTGGTCGAGCCCTCGGCGACGCCGCAGCCCGCCGCGGCGGCGCGCGCCGGCCGTGGTCGCCGCGCGTCACAGCAGCCGACGCGCCTGCCCGCGACGACTCCCGGGCTCCTCGCCGGCGTCGTCGCTGCCGCTCTCGCCGGCCTTGCACTGCTCGGCACTGCCCCCCTCGGCGTAGGGGTGTTCGCCGTACAGGTCGTCGTCGCCCTGGCCTGGTTGGCGACGCTCGACGCCCGTGGCAGCACCGGCGCGTTCGTCCTCGGCGTCGCCGCGTCGCTCGCCTGTGACGTGGTCGTCGGGATCGCGGACACACCCGATCTCGGCCGCACCGCTCTCGTGGTCGCCCTCACCGTCGTCGCGAGCCTCGTGCACCAGCTCCTGCGCCGGCCACGGCGTGGCGTTGCCCTGTCGGTCGCGGCGACCCTGTCGATGGCCGTCTTCGCCTCGTGCGCGGCGTCGTACGTCGCCCTGCGCGTGGAAGGCGGTGGCGGCATCGCTGACGCGGCGGCACTCTTCGGCGCCGGTGTCGCTCTCGCGGTCGCGCGGCTCGTCGACGTCGTCGTCCCGCGTCCGGCGGTCGTGCCGGGCAGCCGGCGCGGTGTCGTCGGCTTCCTCATCGGGCTCGCGGCGGCGGCCGCCACCGGCTGGCTCTACGGTCACGCGCACGCCGACGTCCTCGGTGGCGACCACGGCCTGCGGATGGCGATCGTCACGGCCCTGATCGCGCTGCTCGCGGACCTCGCCGTCGACGCCGTGCTGAGCACCGCACCACCGGACGAGGAGCGGTCGGTCGCGGCGCTCACCCCGCTCGGGATGCTGCTTCCGGTTGTCCTCGCCGGGCCGGCGGCTTACGTTGCCGGTCGGATCCTGCTCGGGTAGAAAGCGATCCTTGTGCGTCGGTTCGTCCTGTCTCTGGTGCTGCTCGTCGGCGTGCTCGCGCTGGCCGACCGGGCGGGCGCGTTCGCGGCCCAACGGGTCGTCGCCGAACGCATCCAGGCCGATGAGTCGCTGGCCGTGCGGCCCGACGTGTCGATCGCCGGCTTCCCGTTCCTGACCCAGCTGCTCGCCGGCCGCTACCAGCGGGTCGACGTCACCGTCCACGACCTGCGGCGGGGCTCGCTCGCGGTCTCCCGGGTCATCGCGCACCTGACCGATGTCGACGTACCGTTCGGCGACGTCCTGCACCAGCACGTCGACCGCATCACGGTGAAGCGCGCGACCGGCGAGGTCGACCTCGACTACTCCGACGTCAACGACCTGCTCGCCGGCAAGCACCTGCGGATGAGCGAGGGCACCGGGGGCCGGGTCCACATGTCGGCGAGCGCTGCGGTGGCCGGTGTCGGACTGCACGTCGACGGCGACTTCCCGCTGACCGTGCAGGGCTCGTCGCTCGTCATCTCGCTGCCCGGCGGGCAGTCGGTGCAGATCCCGCTGCCGCAGATGCCGTTCGGCATCCAGCTGCAGTCGGCCCGGGCCGAGAGCGGCGGCATCGTCATTCGTTGCTCGACGTCCCGCTTCGTCCTGCGCCCCTGACGTCTCTCACCGCGGTGAACCGATGATCGTCGGGAGCCGTGGTCTAGTGACGTGATGGCAGTGAGCTCCGCGGAGGACTCGGCGCTGCGTGCCCTTTACGAGCAGCACGCGGGGCCGCTGTTCGCCTACGCGCTGCGACTGACCTCCGGTGACCGCGGCCGATCCGAGGACATCGTCCAGGAGACGCTGCTGCGCGCCTGGCGGCATCCGCAGGCCCTGGACCCGGCCCGCGGCCCCGTCCGGTCCTGGTTGTTCACTGTCGCCCGCAACATCGCCGTCGACGCGCACCGCGCTCGCCGGGCCCGCCCGAAAGAGGTCGGCGACGAGGCCCTCGCCGTCGTCCCCGCCGTTGACGAGATCGAGCAGGCGCTCGACCGCTGGCTCATCGCCGATGCGCTGGCGACCCTGTCGGCCGAGCATCGCGCCGTGCTCGTGGAGACTTACTACCGTGGCCGGTCCGTCGCGGAAGCGTCCTCGACGCTCGGCATTCCCGCCGGCACCGTCAAGTCGCGCACCTTCTACGCGCTGCGCGCGCTGCGGCTCGCACTCGAGGAGCGGGGGGTGACGACATGACGATCGACTGCAGCGACGCGACCGTCTCGCTCGGCGCCTACGTCGTCGGCGCGCTCGACCACGCCGAACGCGCGGAGATCGAGGCACATCTGGCCCACTGCCCGATGTGTCGGGACGAGCTCGCCATGCTCGCGCCGCTTCCCGGACTCATGTCGCGTCTCACCGCGGACGAGGCAGTCGCCGGTCCGCCGGCGCTCGATGCGCACGGTTCCGCCGCGATGCTCGACCGGCTGCTCGCCGCCGCCGCGACCGAGCGCCGCCGGGCCTCCCGCGGGCGGTGGCTCGCGGCCGCCGCTGCCGTGGTCGTACTCGCCGGAGCCGGCACCGGAGCGGTGGTCGCCACCCGCGACCAGGGCGCGCACTGGCAGCAGACCGCCGTCGCAGCCGCCGGCCCGGTGCATCTGACGGTGAAGCTCGCCGACCAGGCCAACGGCACGAAGATCGACATGACGATGTCCGGGGTCACCCGGGGGTTGCGATGCAGCCTGGTCGCCATCGGCCGCGACGGCCGCACGGAGGACGCCGGATGGTGGGAGGCGACCTACGAAGGCACCGCCCACATCACCGGTACGACGTCCATCGCGCGCAAGGACCTCACGCAGCTCAAGGTCGTGACCGACGCAGGCAAGACCCTGGTCGTCGCCCCCGTCTGACCGCACCAAGTCGCGCAGGCGCCGGGGAATGTCCGCCCCGGCGTCGAATGTTCTCCTCCGAGAGACCACGACCAGGGAGCAGGCATGTCGGCAGCGGGCCTTGTCGCGCTCTTCGTCGCGCTCGCCGTCGCGGTGGCGCTCGGCGTGGTGCGCCGCTTCCGGTCGGGACGGCTCCGTGCTGCGGCGGCCGAGGACAGCGCCCGGCTGACGGCAGGCGATATCAGCGCCCAGTCGCTCGGTGAGCGGGCCACGCTCGTGCACTTCTCCAGCGCCTTCTGCCGCCCCTGCGTCGCGGTCCGGCACGTGCTGCACGACGTCGCCGAGCGGGTGCCGGGCGTGACGGCGGTCGAGGTCGACGCCGAGTCCCACCTGGAGCTGGTGCGCAGGCTCAACATCAGCTCCACGCCGACCACGCTGCTGCTCGACCGATCCGGCGCCGAGCGCAGGCGGGCGACCGGCGTACCGAAGCGGCACGAGGTCATCGAGGCGCTCACGAGCGTGCTCGACTGACCCTCGGTTGCGTATGCAAGCACCAATTGCGTAAGGTTCCCGTCATGGAAATCCACGGTTACGCGGCGATGCCTTCTGCCGCGCTGCTGTGGAGCCGGCGCGCGGTCGACCTGTGCCGCGTGGCGACCTGCCTGTGTCGAGCTGCCTGACCTTTCAGCAGCCCGTTCACTCTCGACACCCTCGGCAGGAGCAGTTCCCCATGTACGTCGACCCTCGCGGTCCGCGTTTCGGCGCCGCCATCACCACGCTCGTCCTGGCCGTCGTCCTGGTCACCGGCAGCGGGTGGCTGCTGGCCGCCCAGGCCGTCGTCTTCGCGGTCGGCGCGGTCGCCGGCCTTCGCTGGGCGCCGTACGGCGTCCTCTATCGGCGCTTCGTCCGGCCACGGCTCGCGCCGCCGACCGAGATGGAGGCGGAGGCGCCGCCGCGGTTCGCCCAGGGCGTCGGCCTGCTCTTCGCTGTCGTCGGGTCGGTCGGATACCTCACCGGCGCGCCGGTCCTCGGCCTCGTCGCGACCGCCATGGCGCTCGTCGCCGCCCTGCTCAACGCGGCGTTCGACGTCTGCCTCGGCTGCGAGATGCACCTGCGCCTGGTGCGGCTGACCGGCCGCCCCCTCACCCGCTACGTCCCCACTGCACGCTAGAAGCTAGGAAAGGAAAGCCAACGATGGCTCGCAATGACGTGCTCGTCGACGCCGACTGGGTCGAGCAGCACCTCGACGACCCGAAGGTCGTCCTCGTCGAGGTCGACGAAGACACCGCCGCCTACGAGAAGAACCACATCCGCGGTGCGGTCCGCATCGACTGGAAGCAGGACCTGCAGGACCCGATCCGCCGCGACTTCGTCAACAAGGAGCAGTTCGAGAAGCTCCTGTCGGAGAAGGGCATCGGCAACGACGACACCGTCGTGCTCTACGGCGGCAACAACAACTGGTTCGCGTCCTACGCCTACTGGTACTTCAAGCTCTACGGCCACGACAACATCAAGCTCCTCGACGGCGGCCGAAAGAAGTGGGAGCTCGACAGCCGTGAGCTCGTCGACGAGGTGCCGAGCCGCGACAAGACGTCGTACTCCGCCAAGGAGCCTGACAACAAGATCCGCGCGTTCCGCGACGAGGTCGTCGAGGCGATCGGCAAGCTCAACCTCGTCGACGTGCGCTCGCCGGACGAGTTCTCCGGCAAGCTGCTCGCGCCGGCGCACCTCCCGCAGGAGCAGTCGCAGCGTGCCGGTCACGTGCCGACCGCGAAGAACATCCCGTGGTCGAAGGCTGCGAACGACGACGGCACGTTCCGCAGCGACGACGAGCTGACGAAGCTCTACCAGGACGAGGGCGTCGACTTCGGCAAGGACACCATCGCCTACTGCCGCATCGGCGAGCGCTCGGCGCACACGTGGTTCGTGCTGCACGAGATCCTCGACCAGCCCCAGGTGAAGAACTACGACGGTTCCTGGACCGAGTACGGCTCGCTCGTCGGCGTCCCGATCGAGAAGGACGTCTGAGCGCCGATGTGCGGAGCACCTGTCCAGGACCTGTCATTGGAAGGGATCGACGTGGCGACTGAGACCGTCATCCAGGGGACCGTCACGCGTGACGGCCAGCCGGAAGGTGGCGCCTACGTGCGGCTACTCGACTCGTCCGGTGAGTTCACCGCCGAGGTCGTGACCTCGGCGACCGGCGCGTTCCGGTTCTTCGCCCGCCCGGGCTCGTGGACGCTGCGCGCGCTCGCGAGCGGCAACGCGACGAAGGACGCGAAGGTCGACGCGAAGCAGGGCGACGTCACCGAGACGACGATCTCCCTCTAGCTCGTCCACAACCGACCGCTGGGACGTCGAAACGTCGGCGGCGGCAGGCAGCATCGACATATGCGTCGTCGCTCCCTCGCCGCCGCCGCGTTGGCGGTGGCCGCGATCCTTGCCGGGCGTGAGCTGACCCGTGGGCCGTCGGCGCCGCCTGCGGTGGACCCCGGTGCGGTCGAGTCCCCGGCGACGCCGCCGGGAGCGTTCGCCGCCCGGGTCGTCCGGGTCGTCGACGGCGACACCCTGCTCGCGAGCCCGGCCGGCGGTTCGGGCGTCGTCCGGGTCCGGATCATCGGCGTGGACACGCCCGAAACGGTGAAGCCCGACACGCCGGTCCGCTGCTACGGCCCGCAGGCGAGCGCCTTCACCAAGCACCTGCTGCCGCCCGGCAGCGTCATCCACGCGGCGCACGAGCCGGGCGGCGACCTCGACCGCTACGGACGCCAGCTCTGGGACGTCTGGCTGCCGGACGGCCGCTTCCTCGAGTCGGTCCTCGCGGCGGCCGGCGCCGCCCGCGCCTACCCCTATCCGCCGCAGGTCGAGCACGCCGATGTGATCGCCAGACTGGCCGCGCAGGCACGGGCCCAGCGGCGTGGCCTGTGGGGCCCTCCCTGCGACGGAAACTCGTTCGGGGACAATGCTTCGGGCGGCTGACCAGCACCGACGCTGCGGCCGCGGCTGACGAGAGGGACCGATGACCAGCGCTCCGACCTACGAGCTGACCAACCTGCAGTGGCTCGAGGCCGAGGCCATCCACATCTTCCGTGAGGTCGCCGCCGAGTTCGAACGGCCCGTTCTGCTGTTCAGCGGTGGCAAGGACTCGGTCGTGATGCTCCATCTCGCGGCCAAGGCCTTCGCTCCCGCGAAGATCCCGTTCCCGGTCCTGCACGTGGACACCGGCCACAACTTCGACGAGGTGCTGGAGTTCCGCGACCGCACGGTCGAGCGCCTCGGCGTGCGCCTGGTCGTCGCGAGCGTCGAGGAGTCGATCGCGAAGGGCCGCGTGCGCGAGCGGCCGGACGGGATCCGCAACCCGCTGCAGACGGTGACGCTCCTCGACGCCATCCAGGAGGGGCAGTACGACGCGGTCTTCGGCGGCGCGCGTCGTGACGAGGAGAAGGCCCGGGCGAAGGAGCGGGTCTTCTCGTTCCGTGACGAGTTCGGCCAGTGGGACCCGAAGAACCAGCGGCCCGAGCTCTGGAACCTCTACAACGGCCGCCACCACAAGGGTGAGCACATCCGCGTGTTCCCGCTGTCCAACTGGACCGAGCTCGACATCTGGCAGTACATCGCCGACCAGCGCATCGAGCTGCCGTCGATCTACTTCGCGCACGAGCGCGAGGTGTTCCGCCGCGACAACATGTGGCTGTCGGTCGGCAAGCACACGACGCCTCGGGAGAACGAAGAGATCGTCACCATCAAGGTGCGCTTCCGCACGGTCGGCGATGCGCCGATCACCGGCGCCGTCGAGTCGACGGCCGAGACCTACGAGGACATCGTCGCCGAGGTCGCCGCGACGCGGATGACCGAGCGTGGTGCGACCCGAGCCGACGACCGGCTCACCGAGGCAGCGATGGAAGACCGCAAGAAGGAGGGGTACTTCTAACCATGGAGCTCCTCCGCTTTGCGACCGCCGGCAGCGTCGACGACGGAAAGTCGACCCTCATCGGACGGTTGCTCTACGACACCAAGTCCATCTTCGAGGACCAGCTCGAGTCGATCGAGCGCACGTCGCGCGACCGCGGCGACGAGCACACCAACCTCGCGCTGCTGACCGATGGCCTTCGCGCCGAGCGCGAGCAGGGCATCACCATCGACGTTGCGTATCGCTACTTCGCGACGCCGAAGCGCAAGTTCATCATCGCGGACACGCCAGGCCACATCCAGTACACCCGCAACATGGTGACCGGCGCCTCGACCGCCAACCTCGCGTTGATCCTCGTCGACGCGCGCAACGGCCTCGTCGAGCAGTCGCGACGTCACGCGTTCATCGCGTCGCTGTTGCGGGTGCCGCACCTCGTGCTGTGCGTCAACAAGATGGACCTCGTCGACTACGACGAGGAGACGTTCGAGCGGATCCGCGGTGAGTTCCGGACCTTCGCGTCCAAGCTCGACATCGGCGACCTTGCCGCGATCCCCGTGAGTGCGTTGCACGGCGACAACGTCGTCTCGCGAAGCCCCAACATGCCGTGGTACGAAGGCCCGTCGTTGCTGCACCACCTCGAAGAGGTGCACATCGCGAGCGACCGCAACCTGCGCGACGTGCGCTTCCCCGTGCAGTACGTCATCCGGCCGCAGCACCAGACCAACAAGGAGCTGCACGACTACCGCGGCTATGCCGGGCAGGTCGCCGGCGGCATCATGAAGCCCGGTGACGACGTGCTCGTCCTGCAGAGCGGTCTGACCTCGACCATCGAGAGCATCGACACGGCCGACGGACCCGTGGACGAGGCATTCGCCCCGATGTCGGTCGTCGTACGTCTCAAGGACGACATCGACATCAGCCGCGGCGACATGCTGTGTCGCCCCAACAACTCGCCGAAGGCGACGCAGGACATCGAGGCGATGATCTGCTGGTTGTCGCCGGACGTTCCGCTGACCGTGCGTGGCATGTACGCCGTCAAGCACACGACGCGCAACGTCCGGGCACAAGTGCGCGACCTCGAATACCGCATCGACGTCAACACTCTGCACCGCGACGAGACGGCCGACTCACTCACACTCAACGAGATCGGCCGCGTGCAGCTGCGTACGACGCAGCCGCTGTTCGTGGACGAGTATCGACGCAACCGCATCACCGGGTCGTTCCTGCTGATCGACGAGGCGAGCGGCGCCACGGTCGGCGCCGGCATGGTTCTTTGAGCGCCACCGACGCGGAGCTCGCCGGCGAGCTGGCGACGCGGGCGGGCCATCTGCTGCTGGAGTTGCGCTCGTCGATGGGGTTCGACGACCCGACGGCGCTGCGCAAGGCAGGCGACCGCAACTCCAACGAGCTGCTGATCGCGGCACTTGCTGAGCTGCGACCGAACGACGCCGTGCTGTCGGAGGAGGCCGCCGACGACCGGTCGCGGCTCGACGCCGACCGGGTCTGGATCATCGACCCGCTCGACGGCACCCACGAGTACGGCGAGGAGGGCCGCACCGACTGGGCCGTCCACGTCGCCTTGTGGGAGCGCAGCGCCGGCGGCCTCACCGCGGGTGCCGTGGCGTTGCCGGCACGCGACATCACGTTGACCACGGCGGGCGGATGGCCGACGCGTGGCGCTGCGGAGGACCCGATCCGGATCGCGGTGAGCCGCACTCGCCGGCCGGAGTGGTTCGACGGACTCGCCGATCGGGTCGGCGCCGTCGCGACGCCGATCGGTTCGGCGGGCATGAAGGCGATGTCGGTGGTGCTCGGTGAGGCCGACGCCTATCTGCACTCCGGACGGATGAAGGAGTGGGACTCCGCCGCTCCCGCTGCCGTCGCGGCGGCCTCCGGCCTGCACGTCAGTCGCCTCGACGGTGCGCCGCTGGAGTTCAACACCGCGGAGCGGCTGACACTCGACCTGCTCATCTGCCCGCCGGAGCTCGCGCCCCGGCTGTTGGAAGCGGCGGCGGGCTTGGCCGGCACGGACACCACCGACCGCTAGGCGCTCAGCCCAGAGGTCGCTGCACCGTCTTGGTCACGTCCGGCGTGTGCGAGCGTGCGTCCCGGAACGCCTCCTGCTGTGCCTGCGGTCCGGAGCGAGCCGTTCCGGTCCAGTCGCAGCTGCAGTGAGCGATGAAGTAGGGGTCGAAGGTCGGTCGTTTCTGGTTGTCGACGACGTACCAGACCTCAGCCGTGTGACCGCTGACAACAGGTGCCGGGCGCGCGGCCGGCGTCCAGCGGAGACCGGCCGCGCGGGAGAAGAGGAAGATCGCCCCGAGGAGCAGGAACGGAAGATCACCCGCGATCGTCATCACGACGTCCGGGGACGATGTCAGGCTCCCGTGCGCGTATCGCGGGTGCTCCCAGGCGAACGCGACGATCCAGCCGCCGAAGACGACGATCGCGAGAGCGGTCCGCAGCCGACCGCTCGCCTGGCGCGCCACGACGAGCAGCGCGAGGAAGACCAGTGCGACAACGACGCCGATCTCGAGGGAGCCGCTGAACGTGTTCGGTCCCAGGAGGGTCCGGGCGCGGAACAGCCTGGCCGTGTCCGTCGCGATCAGGAAGACGAGGAGAGCGGCGAGGAGCAACCACGCCAGCCACGGATGGCGCCTGAAGAAGCGGGTCAGCGCGTCACGCATCGACACATTCTGCGGCAGGAAGAGCCCGCCTCAGGCGGTGGCGATGTCGCTCGACCAGGGAAGGGTGACGGCGGCGATCAGGTCCTCGACCGAGGGACGCCGGCGCTCGACGAGCTGGGTCACCGCGAGAAGCAGGTCCATGCTCGTCGCGCGGACCTCGCCGGCGGCTGTGAGCTGGCTGAACTCCGTGGGTTGCTCCGACACTGCTGTCCTCCCGGGGCGGATGCTCTGTCTGACTAACGGATTCGGCCCCGACTCGGGTGACGGCCCGTCAGAGCAACTTCGTTACGCCGAACGACCGAACCGGGCCGGTCGCAGGAGATCGATGCTCAGCCGCGAAGTCGGCGGCATGCGCCGATCTGCTGTGCTCACCATCGCCGCACCGCTCGTCGTGGCCGCGGGCCTCGTCTGCGCGCCGACCGCAGGCGCAGCGTCGTCGTCGACCGACCTGCCGGTCGCTGACGAGAGCTACCAGTACGGCCAGCTCTACGACATGTCGAGCAGCTACCTGATGCGCTACAGCGGCCAGGACGGTCCGCCCGGCGACCTCAACCCCGCAGACGGCAACCTGCCCCCACAGATCAACGGCTGGCAGGAGTTCTACCAACACTGGGCGGAGCAGGTGACGTCGCCGAAGGTCATGGGCTCGTTCGCTCCCGATCTGCGCGTCGACGATCACGACTTCCAGCAGGACACCGCGTCGTTCTTCGGTCCGCCGCCGCCCTATGAGAGCGATGTGCGCACGGTCACGATCCCTGGTGCGAAGTGCCCCGGCCAGACGGTGCTCATCGCCGGTCACCCGGACTCGACGACGCTGCTCAACACCGGCAACGGGTCGTCGTACGACGACACGTCCGGCATCACCATGGGAATGGCCGAGCTGCGGTCGATGACGAAGTGGTGGAGCAAGCACCACACGTGGCCGGCGCGCACGTTCAAGGTGGCGATGTTCGACGGTGAGGAAGAGGGGCTCTACGGCTCCTACTACTACGCGAGCCACCTCATCCCGCCCGGCCCGCAAGGCAAGATCGTGCTCGTCGCCAACATGGACCAGAACGGCATGGAGTACCCCGCGCATCCGGGCGGCACGACGAAGACGACGTTCGGCCCGGGCTTCTGGTTCACCAATGTCAACGCGTCGCCGTTGAAGAACTTCAGCGTCTACTCCAGCAACGCCGGCACGATGCCGGCACCGATCAAGAACAACCTGGCAGCGATCAAGCACTTCCGCTCGGCGTTGGCCGCGTCGGTGAGCAAGGCGTTCCAGGTGCTCGGAGCGAAGTACCACTTCTCGGTCCCGCTGGAGAACCCGATCGAGAACGGCGCGACCGTGCCGGCGTACCGGCAGTCCGACATCGCGAAGTACTCGCCGGTGCAGGACGACACGCTCGGTCGCACTGACCAGGTGCCGTTCGTCGCGCAGGGCATCCCGGGCTACGGCATCGTCGGCGCGTTCGACAGCGACGCGACGGACAACCCGCTGGAGCAGCCCAACACGCCGCTGACTCCGCTCGGCGCGGATGGCGTGCCGCAGATCGCCGGCTACGACACACCGCGCGACAACATGACGCACTTCAACCTGATGACCTCGGGAACGACCGGCGGCACGTCGGGACAGACCGGGTCAGTCGAGCTGAAGCGCGCGCTCGAGCTGCCGATGACGTGGACGCTCTACCTGATCGCGCGACCGGAGTACGTGGGTGCGACCGCGAAGCCGACGAAGCCGGTGGCCTACTTCGAGGCGTTGCCGACCGCTCCTTCCGTCGGCCAGCGAGTGGCGTTCAACGGGTTGGACACCGCCGCCAACGGCAACGGTGCACTGCGCTACTCGTGGGACTTCGGCGACGGCAGCACGGCGACCGGCGCGACTCCGACACACTCCTACCGTCGGGCGGGCTGGTATCTCGCGAAGCTCGCGGTCCTCGCCGCCGACGGGCGCACCAGCGGCTACGAGCAGCTGGTGAAGGTCGGGCACCCGACGTCGGCTCGGCCGGCCTCGAACGCATGTGGCCTGCTGGCTGCGGCCGACGTCAACACGCTACTGAAAGGCTTCGGTGGCGGTGGTGCGTCCGAGTCAGGCCCGGCCCGCGATGGTGTCGAGCTCGCGAGCACCGGAATGTCGCCGGTCCTGCCCGCTTCCGGCTGCGTTCTGCTCGCCCTCGCGGGCGTTGCGCTGGTTCGGCACCGGCGGACGCCCGTCCGGTAGCCGGGCAAGCGGGATGAGCAGCGCCGCTGACCCGGTCGGTGGGTCGAGGGTGCACCGTCCGAGCAGGTCGGCGACGAACTCGTTGCCGGTGTCCAGCGCGACGAGGTACTCGCGGAGGAGCGTCCGCAAGCTGTCGGTCCGTCGCTGGTGGGTCGTCACCCGACTGTCAGTCGGCGGAGCGTGACTGCGGCAGCGCGGCCGCGAAGCAGGCCAGACAGGTGTGCCGGTCGGCCTCGCCGAACCGTTTGAGCACGCGACCCACGATGGGGCCCGCGCCGCAGAGTGCTTCTGGTCCGTGCAGCGTCATGTGGACCGCGTGGACCGTTGCCTGAGGATCCTCGCTCGTTACCCCCGATTCGAGCGCTTCGACTGTGTGCATGTGGTCGAGTGTGATCATTTAGAAGGGCCACGGCATCCGCCGTGCGGGCCAACCCCGGGCGGAAAGAACGAGGCCATCCGGGCGACACCAGCAGGACATTGCGCCCATCAGGCGAAGTCTCAGGCGTTCGCCTGCTGATGGAGTCCTCCGTGCGTCGTCGTACTGCCTTCGCCGCTGCTGTCGTCGTTCTTGCACCGTTCGTCGCGCTGGCGCAGTCGGCAACCGCGAGCAGCGCCCCCGTCTTCCGGCAGTACACGTCGCCGTCCGGCGTGAACACCAACGTCGGTCTGCCGCAGACCAACCTGCCCCACACGGGCAACTACAGCCAGCACGGCATCGGCGACTCGTGCGGCGAGCCGACGCTCGGTGTCGACCGCAAGACCGGCGCGGTGATGTACCAGTGCGGTCTGCAGACGCTTCGCGTGACGGCGTTCGACAAGAAGGGCAGCGGCAGCGCGACCTGGACCGACGTCACCGGCGGAGCGGAGGGCTACCAGACCTCCGACCCGATCCTCTATATGGATCCGACGACCAACCGGACCTGGGTCAACCAGCTCGAGCTGCAGGGCTGCTCCCTGCAGGCCTTCACGGACAACGATGGTGCGAGCTGGACGCCATCGCCGATGGGCTGCGGCCCGGGCATCGCGTTCGACCACCAGACCCTCGGCACCGGCAAGCCCGCGGCCGGCTCACCACTCACCCCGGTCGGCTACCCCGACCTGCTCTACTACTGCACCAACGACATCCAGTTCACCGACTGCGCGGTCAGCCTCGACGGCGGCATCACGTTCCTGCCGGCCAACCCGGTCGACCGCAACAGCACGTGCGGCACGATCACCGGCCACATCAAGTCGGCGCCGGACGGCACCGTCTACCTGATGCCGAGTGGTTGCGGCTCGACCGGCCAGGGCGTCTACGTCAGCACCGACAACACCCTCACGTGGACGCTGCGGCAGATTCCGCAGGCGTCACAGGGCAACGCCGGAGACGGCTCGGTGGCAGTCGGCAAGGACGGCACGCTGTACGCCGCCTACGGCAGCAACGACGCGGGTCCGGCGAGCCGTGGCGGCGGCCGGGTGCACGTCGCGGTGAGCCGTGACAAGGGTGCGCACTGGATCCACAACTCGACGATCGGTGTCGACCAGCACATCAAGCAGACCCGCTTCCCGGTCGCGGTCGCGGGCGATGGTGACCGTGCTGCTATCGCCTACCTCGGTACGACATCCACGGGCGACTCCAACAACCCGTCGTTCAAGGGCGTGTGGCGGCTCTACATCTCCTACACGTTCGACCGCGGCGCGCACTGGAAGACCTACGACGCGACGCCGCAGAGCCCGGTGCAGGTCGGGGAGATCTGCACGTTGGGAACCGTCGGCTGCCTGGACGCCACAACGCAGACCTCACCCAACCGCAACCTGCTCGACTTCATCGACATGGTCATCGACACCCGCGGCTACCCGGTCGTGGCGATCGCCGATGGGTGCCTGAAGAGCACTGGTTGTTCGGTGAAGGACCGGTCCAAGAAGGGTGCGATCGTCCGCCAGCTCAGCGGTCCCCGACTGTTCCGCTGATCGTCAGTGGAGGATGAAGCGGACGCGAAGGCGCCCGCTGCACAACGGCTGCACCTGCACGGTGTCGTCCGTGCCGTTCTTCGAGACGGTGGCTTCGGCCTCGTAGGTCGGCTCCTGGTCCGTGTGCGTCACCTTGTAGCCGTCGGCGGTCAGCGCCTGTGTCACCTGGTCGCGGACGTGCACGATGTCGTTGCGCCCGCCGTCGGTGCTCGCGTAGACGATCTGCGTCTTGCCCTGTGACTGCACCTCGAGCAGGCGCTCACCGTCGGGGAGGGTGAAGCCCGCGGGGACGGTGGGTGTCCCCTTGACGACGTCGAGGCCGCCGCAGGCCTTGCCGGCGTCCTTGATCTTGCCGGCGCGGTCGAAGTGCTCGAAGATCGCCCAGCCGCCCAGGACGATGCCGACCACGACGACGATCGCGACGAGTGCGATGACGATCCGCTTCCCCATGGCCGGTCATCATGGCGCACGAAACGTGAGAATCAGCCCAGCAGGTCGAGGACCTTCGCGACGGCGTCGTCGAGCGAGACCTTGCTCGTGTCGAGCGTGAGTGCCGCGTCGGCCGGCGCCTCGTAGGGGTCGTCGATACCGGTGAACCCGGTGATCTCGCCGCGCCTTGCTTTGGCGTAGAGCCCCTTCACGTCGCGCTTCTCGCACTCCTCGATCGGTGTCGAGACCCACACCAGCAGGAACGAGCCCGGTCCGCCTGCGGATTCGACCGTCTCTCGCACCCACTGACGCGTGGCGTCGTACGGCGCGATCGGCGCGCACACGGCGAGTCCGCCGTGCTTCGTCACCTCCGCGGCCACCCAGCCGATCCGGCGAATGTTGACGTCGCGGTCCTCCTTGGAGAAGCCGAGGCCCTTCGACAGGTGGGTGCGCACGACATCGCCGTCGAGCAACGTGATCGACCGGGTGCCGGCGAGGCGCTCGACCACTGCCCGCGCGACGGTCGACTTGCCGGAGCCGGACAGGCCGGTGAAGAACAGCGTGCGCCCGTCGCCCGTCGGCTGCGGCGCGGTGGCGACCTCGACGAGCCCACCGGTGGAGTAGGCCGCCGCAAGGGTGTCGGCGCGGGCGGCGGCGTCAGCGGGTGCGACGGGTACGGCGACCACGCGACCGCCGGCTGTCGCCGCGGCTCGCGTCCACGCCGTGGCCCACGCGGGCACTCTTGCGTCGTCGGACCGCACGGCCCCCATCGGAAGCAGGACGGTCGTGCCGGTCGGCAGCTCGGCGACGGGCAGCGCACCGCCGACCGCGACGACGACGGGTCCGTCGGCGCGCACGTCAGCCGGTCGGTCCCATCGCGGCTCGCGTAACCCGACGAGCTGCCCGTCGTTACGGGTGGCGACGGGAGTTCCTTCCTCGTCGAGATAGACGGCCGCTGAGGGGAGTCGGTCGTCGTCGGCGAGTCCGAGCAGCACCTGGTCGAGCAGCGCGAGACCGGCGAGATCGAGGGTCGCGGTGTCCTCCGGCACGGCGGCCAACCTAGCCGTAGTCCCTCTCCGGGTCGTCGACCAGGGCGATATTGCGTTGATACGTCAGGAATTGTTCGCCGCCGTCCGCGGATTTCTTAGCCCGAACGGGTGCAGCGAGGAATAGTCCTAACTAGTCATCAACCGCTTGATGACTAGGCCGATGTAGTCCTCTGGAAGCAGTCGCCACCCCCCCTCAGCAGGCGGCTCACGTCACCGGAGGAACCATGCGCAAGAGCATCGCCCTGGCCGTCACGGCCGCCACGACCGCCGGTCTCGCGGCGTTCGTCCCGACCGCCGCCGACGCTGCTTCGTGCACCGTCACCACGCTCAACTGTGGCGCGAGCACGGCGACGACGTTCACGATCACCGGCGGGACCCTGAGCATCAGCGTGCCTGACACTGCCGACTTGGGCACCTACGCCTCCAGCGCGACAGGTACGACGGTGCAGGGCTTGCTCACGGACGCGTCAAACACCCCGACGGTTGTCACTGACACTCGCGGCGGACTGCTGGACAGCTGGCAGGTCGCGGTTACGGCATCGGACTTCACCACTGGTGGCGGGACTGTCCCGGAGACCGTGCTGGGTTCAACCGTCACCGCGTGGAGCGGCAACGTGACGGTTACGAACACAGGCGGCACGAAGACGCAGACGACTTCGACGGCGCCTGTTGCGGCGACCGGCGCGCTCCCCATCGCGAGCAACACGGGCTATGCCGGTAATGACTCCGCCAGCTACACGCCCACGATCAGCGTCCTCGTGCCAGGCACCAACGCGTCAGGCACGTACAGCGGTACCATCACGCAGACCGTGAGCTGAGGCGGGAAACGAAATAGCTCATCGCGCACTCTCAACAGTCGCCGCGGCCCTGGTGGCCGCGGCGACTGTTGTGTGCCCAACACTCGTCCCGGCGGTCATTGCGGCTCCAACAGCTGAGGGCGCGCAGTATCCGCCAGGTCTCGGCATCCGCCTTCTCGATGCATCTCTGAGTCGAAAGAAGGACCCACGGGCGCGCATCTCGATTGATGACTTCGTCCACCCTGGCGACACGTTGACCCGGCACTTTCTCATCAGTGACGGCGACAACAGGCCATTCAACGTGAAGATCTACGCCCGTGCCGCGAAGATCGTCGATGGCAACTTCGCGATTGTCGACAAGCAACCGGGCGAGATCCCGCAGTGGACAAGCTTGGACAGGTCATCTGCGACGATCCCGCCTCAGTCGGCCGTGACGGTCACGGTGAAGATTTCCATCCCGAAGACCGCGCCGAAAGGCGAGTACTACGGCGCGCTGTTGGCGGAACTGCCCCCACCGCCGACGCACCAAGGCGTCGCCGTCGGGGCGCGTGTCGGCTTGCGCGTCTACCTCGCCGTCGGACCAGGCGGTGAGCCGGCGAGCGACTTCACGGTCGACACCCTGACGGCGGCGCGTAACGAGCACCATGTGCCTGTTGTCACGGCTGAGGTCCACAACACGGGTGGGCGCGCCCTCGACATGGCGGGGACGCTCCGGCTGGACCACGGTCCCGGCGGTCTGTCTGCAGGACCGTTCCCGGCGACGCTAGGCACTGTTCTTGCACCGGGCCAGACCGAGCCGGTGGTCGTCGTACTCAGCAAGGACATCCCGGACGGACCGTGGCACGCTCGGATCGACTTGCAGTCCGGGCTGCTCAAGCGGGCAGCTGAGGGCGAGATCCTCTTCCCGTCCGGCGCCGGCGAGACGTCCAAGCCGGTCGCGGCGAAGTCGATCCCTCTGACGAAGAACCGCGACGTCATCGTGCCCATCGCGATCGCGCTGCTGCTGTTCCTCATGATCCTGCTGTTCCTGATCTGGTGGCGTCGCCGCAAGCGCGACGACGATGACGACCGACCAGCCACGTCGTAGCGAGTCGCCGCCGCGCATCCTCGTCACGGGAGCGCCGCGGAGCGGGACGACATGGATCGGCCGGACGCTGTGTCTCGG
The DNA here is from genome assembly GCA_035690365.1 of Mycobacteriales bacterium. Taxonomy (GTDB): domain Bacteria; phylum Actinomycetota; class Actinomycetes; order JAFAQI01; family JAFAQI01; genus DASSKP01. The sequence continues at coordinate 44,102 of DASSKP010000077.1, read as the reverse complement.
CGGCGACGTCGGCGAGGTCTACGAGCCGTTCAACCCGCGGAGTCGCCAGTGGCGATGGTTCGACGCGCCAGAGTTCTACCTCTACATCGACGAGTCCCTCGAGGCGCCGTACGTCGAGCCAGTCGGGGCCATGGCGCGGTGGCGCTACCCACTTGTACGGCGCCTGCGTGCAGGTGACAGGCGACTGGCGCTGCGCTCGTGGTCGACCGCGCGGAAACATCGGCGCGCCGGCCGCGGCGTGCTCGTCAAGGACCCGATCGCGTTGATGTCGGCGCCGTGGCTCGCACATCGCTTCGGGTTCCGGCCGCTTGTCGTCATCCGGCACCCGGCCGGGTTCGTCAGCAGTCTGCTGCGGGTCGGTTGGCGGCCGCGGTTCGGCTCGTGGCTGAGGCAGCCACGGCTCATGGACACGCTGCTGGCGCCGTGGCAAGAGGAGATCGAGCGAGCGCACCGCGACGACCTCGAGCTCGTCGAGGCGGGCGCTGTGTTCTGGCGGGTCTGTGCTGGCGTCGTCACGGGCTATCGCGCCGAACATCCCGACTGGGTGATCGTGCGTCACGAGGACATCGCACGCGATCCGGTCGTCGCCTACCGCGACCTCTACCAGAGCTTCGGGCTGACCTGGTCCGACGCCGTCGCGGAGACGATCCGGGCGGAGAGCGCCGCCGACAACCCGCGCGAGGTCGCCGGCGGCGTACAGCACGGGTTGCAGCGCGACAGCCGAAGCGTCGCGACGATCTGGCAGGACCGCCTCACGGAGCAACGGGTCGACACCATCCGCAACATCGTCGGGGACGTCGCCGGCCTGTTCTACGACGACCGAACCTGGTCGGCCGACTAGGCGGCCAGGCGCCCTGCGAGGGTCGAGGCAACCTGCGCAACCAGCTGCGCCGGCTCGCGGTAGATGTCGGTGGCGCTCGCGACGATGATCGTCCACCCCAGCGCGCGCAGCCGGTCGCGTTGCCGGTCGTCGTCACGTCGCCGGCGGCCAGTGCAGCGCCCCGTCGTACTCGACGGCGACCTTCGCCTCGGGATAAGCGAGGTCGAGACGCCCGACGTGGCAACCATCTCCGTCGTGGACGACGAACTGCGCTGTCGGGCGCGGCAGCCCGGCGTCGACCAGCAGGATGCGGGTCCGGGTCTCCATCGCCGACTCGGTCAGCGGCTCGACCTCTGCCAGCCCCCGCCGGACTTCCCGCACCCCGCGCCTCCCGCCACGGCTGTCGACGTACGTCGCCAGTTCCGCCATAGCAGGCCGCCGGAGATGCGTGAGCTCGTCGACGGTGACCAGTGCGTCGATCCGCGGCAACCGATGCAGGCAGTCGTACGCCGTCCGTGTCGCCGTCGTCACGCGGACCGGTCCCCATGAGGTCACATCAGCGGGCGCGAGTGTCCCCTGGATGACGCAGAGACCCGGACGGCTGCGCACGCGTGAGCCGATGGGGCAGATGACGTGGACGTCGAGGTCGTCGTCGGCCAGGACCGACGCTCCCCACGCCCAGGCCGCGGTCGGTCCCCAGACGACGGCCCGCGCCGGCAGCACGAGTCCGAGCGCCAGCAGACGCAGCTCGCGGGAGTCCGGCGCCCGCGCGTCGACCCACACCCCGCGCACAACTTGCCGCCACTTCCGCGAGCGAGGTGGTCCTGCGTCAGCCCGCGTTCCCTGGCCTGCGCGGTGGTGAACGGTCGCACCGAGGCAGCGTCCACCAACGGGCGGATCGACGCATCCCGCCGTCCACAGGGCGTCGGTTGGTACGAAAGTGGGCAGTTCGGAGGCCGCTGGTGCCCAGTTTCGTACCAACCGGCGATGCGCGGACGGCCGTCGATGCCGGGACCGGCTCCCGTACGGGCGGCCCGCTAGCGCCAGAGGCCGCTACCGCCAGAGGGGGCTAGCGCCAGAGGAGCTTGCGGAACCTCGCGATCGCGTCCTCGGTCGCGGCACGAGCTCCCGATGCCAGCACGCCCATGTCGAAGAAGCCGTGCACCATGCCGTCGTAGGTCTTGACGTCGACCTCTACGCCGGCTGCCTGCAGCGCCGAGGCGTAGGCGTTGCCCTCGTCCCGCAACGGGTCGAACTCCGCCGTCGCGACGACCGCCGGCGGAAGCCCTTCGAGCTTCCCGCGAAGCGGCGACATCTTCGGGTCGAGGTGGTCGGCGCCGTCCCCGATGTAGTGCTGCACGAACCACTGCATGTCGTCGGCCGTGAGGAAGTAGCCTTCGGCGTTGTCGACGCGTGACTGGTACGGCCCTTCCGGGTCCATGTCGACGGCCGGGTAGATGAGGAACTGCGCGGCGAGCGAAGGCCCGTTGTCGCGACACAGCTGTGCCACCACAGCGCTGATGTTGCCCCCCGCGCTGTCGCCGGCGACCGCGAGCCGGGCGGCGTCGCCGCCGAGCTCTCCGATGTTGTCGGCGGCCCATCGCACGGCGTCGTATGCGTCGTGGATCGCAGCCGGCCACGGCGCCTCGGGGGCGAGGCGGTAGTCGATGCTGACGACCACGGAGTCGGTGCCGCGGCACACGGACCGGGCCTGGTTGTCGTGCGTCTCGATGTCGCCGATGACGAAGCCGCCGCCGTGCGCGAAGACGATCGTCGGCAGCGGGCCGTCGTGCTCCGGCCGGTAGATGCGCGCCGCGATGTCGCCGTGCGACGTCGGGATCCGCACGTCCTCCGTCTCCTTGACCGGGATGACGTGCTCCGGCTGCCGCATGTCGACGGTCATGAACCGGAAGCCGGCCCGCGCCGCGTCGGGCGTTCCCTGGCTGAGCGGCGGCGCGTTCAGCGACTCCATCGCGGCGAGCAGGGCCTGGATCTCCGGATCAAGCGGCATGCCCCCATCTTCGCCGCCCGGCCCCCGAGCCCTGACGTCAGGTGGTCGTACGGCGGCGGCGCAGGAAGAACGCGACGAACAGCACCGCAAGGATCGCCAGCAGCAGGACCGTAGCCACCACGACGGCAACCGTCCGCTGGCGCGACGACGAGCCGTGCGAGGAGCCCGACCCTGCCTTCGGCGGCGTCAGTCCCACCAGCACCGCCAGCCGCTCCGTCACCGACACCCCGGTGCTCGCCCCGCTGCCGGCGACCGCGGTGACGGCGGCGTATGCCGGCGACGTCAGGTGGTCCGGCGCGTCGATGTCGACCGCCACGACCTGCCGCGCCTTGGGCGCCAGTCGCACCGTTCGGGTGGCCAGCCGGATCCTGTCGGCCAGGCCGGCGCCGGAGGCGCCGAGCGCGTAGCTGCCGTCCGCCTTGCGTACGACGCCGACGACGTCGAGGGTCAGCGTGAGCGGCCGCGGCGTGCGGTTGTAGACGACGACGCCGTCATGGATCGTCGACCCGTCGGCGACGTGCACGATCTTCGGGCGTGACCCGGTCGCGGCCAGTCCGAAGGTCGACGTCTGCACGTTCGGCACCGCCGAAGCGGCCAGGGCAGCAGGTACGACACCGACGGACATCGCCGTCGCGCACAGCACGACGGCGACGAGTCCGCGACGGGCCGCGAGTCCAGTCCTCACGGGTGCCGAGAGTAGAGGCCTAGGTGTCCATCAGGGTCACGACGAGCTGGCCGCGGTAGACACCGGCCGGCGTCGACGACGGCACGTTGATGGTCAGCGTCGGCAACGTGTTGTACGAGCCGCTCTGCCCCAGCACCGAGCCGACGAGGCCGGTGATCGTGCCGGTCAGCGTCGACATGATGGTCGTGATGTCTGCGGGCGACAGCAGGTCCGGCGTGATGCCGAGCTGCTGCGCCACCGCCGCGATGACCGCGTTCTGGTCGAGCAGACCGGCCGCGACCAGCTGGGCCGCGGTCTGGCCGTCGTATGCCGTCCCGAGCGCCGTGACCAGCGCGGACGTCAGCGGCGCCTGTGCGGTGCCGCTCATCAGGACCTTGCTGGTGGGGTTCGGGTGGGCGGTCGGCTCACCCGGCAGCGCGGCCGGCGAGTCGAATGTGCCGGTGTCACCGGTCTGGAGCGTCACCGGCAGCTGGGACAGTGCCGCGGCAAGCGTCGACTGCGTGACGGTGTTGGCGAGCGTCTGCACCGACTGGGTCGCGCCGTCGAGTGACTGGTCGATCGAGGTCGGGACACCGAGGCCACCGACGGTGATCGAGCCGGTGAGCTGCACGACGGGCGCGACCAGGCTCTTGACGTTCACCAGGTCGAGCAGACCGGACGGGTACCCGACGCTGATCGCGTTGGACGGGATGGGCGTGCCGGTGAAGTCGTAGGCGGTGCCGGTCCAGGGGTAGAGGTCCGACATCGTCGCGGACACCTGGTAGCCGGCGTGCTGGTAGTTCAGGTCGGTGACGTCGACGAGCAACGCGCCGCCCTTGCCGGCGCCGAGCGCGAGACCGCCGGAGCCGATGGCGGCGCCGGTCGGGTCGGTGACCGCGAGCGTGCGGGTGCCGGTGGCGCCCACGACCGTGGTCACGGGCACCGTCGAGGTGTCGGCCATGGCTGCGACAGGGACGAGCACGGCCGCGGCGGCGGCCAGCGAGGCGACGGCACGCGGCCGCGACAGGCGACGGATCACAGGGCACTCCTCGAGGAGGGTCGCCGGCCGCGCAACGTCGTGATGACGGCGGCGCCGACAACGGAGATGGCCACGCCCCACACGGTCAGTGCTTCGAGGGGGGCGCCAGTGAAGGGCAGCGAGCTTCCCGGGTGATGCGGCGCAGGGGCCTGCGGACGGCTGTGGACAGCGACGGTGACGGTGACGGGCACGGTGTGGGAGTCATCTCGCACCGCGTAGCCCCTCCCGATTCGTCATGTCCGCTTCCGTCCTCCTGGTCTACGTTCGGCACCGCCCGGGTGGGCCCGCATAGTCATTTCGGGTGGTTGAGCGCCTGGCCTGACCGCCATCCGGCCTGACTGGAACACGGCCGAATGGCGCTCGTATCGTTCGGCGGTGGACTTCACGATCAGCGACGAGCAGAAGGCCTTCCGCCAGAGCGTCTACGAGTGGGCCGCGGCGACGCTCGCCCCCGGCGCCGCCGACCGCGACAAGGAAGGTCGCTGGGACCCGGCGATCTGGAAGTCGCTGGCCGACCAGGGCCTCGCCGGGCTTCCGATCCCGGAGCAGTACGGCGGCGCCGGTGCCAGCATCATCGACTGCTGCCTGGCCAACGAGGCCATCGCCGAGGGCGGCCACGACGGCGGCTTCAACCTGTCGCTCGGGGCGCACTGGGTCATCGGTACGGCGCCGATCTGGCTGCACGGCACCGAGGAGCAGAAACAGCGCTACCTGCCGAAGCTGTGCGACGGCACCTATATCGGCGCCTGGGCCTCGACGGAGCCGGAGGCCGGCAGCGACTCCGCCGGTCTCCGCACGACCGCGACCCGCGACGGCGACGAGTGGGTTCTGAACGGCACGAAGATCTTCATCACCAACGGCCCGATCGCTCAGGTCTGCACGGTGCTGGCGAAGACCGGCGAGAAGGCCGCGACGGCGTTCCTCGTCGACACCGACAATCCCGGCTTCCGCGTCGGCCGCGAGCTCGACAAGATGGGCTGCCGGTCCTCGCCGACGGCGGAGATCGCGCTCGTCGACTGCCGAGTGCCCGCGGACGCCGTACTCGGTCCGGAGGGCGAGGCCCTGTGGCGCATCGCGTTCGAGTGCTTCGACTGGGAGCGCACGGTGATGATCGCGAGCGGTGTCGGCGGCATGCAGGCGACCCTCGACAGCTGCATCCGCTACGCGAAGGAGCGCAAGCAGTTCGGTCGGCCGATCGCGAGCTTCCAGGCCATCGCGCACAAGCTCGCCGAGATGAAGGTGCGTCTCGAGGCCTGCCGGACCGCGGTATACCGCGCGGCCTGGCTGAAGCAGGAGGGTCACGAGCACCAGATCGAGGCGTCGATCGCGAAGTACATGGTCGGTGAGATGTCCGTGCAGAACGCCCTGGACGCCATCCAGATCCACGGCGGCTACGGCTACCTTCGCGACTTCCCGGCCGAGCGCGCGCTGCGCGACGCCAAGCTCGGCTCGATCGGCGGCGGCACCAGCGAGATCCAGAAGCTCATCATCAGCCGGCTGCTGCTGGGGGAGTGATTGACCGGCCCTTGACGTGGGGTAGGCGTCAAGGGTGCCCCAGCGCTCGCCTGCCCTGCTCCGCCTGCTGAGCGTCTGCGCGGTGATGGGCCTGGTCGTCGCCGGGATCCTGCTCCCGGTCGTCGGTGGTGCGGGGTTGTTCGCCCGTGCCGTGAGTGACAGCTGGGGAAGCCTGCCCGCCGTGCTGCGGATGCCGCCGCCGCCGGAGCGCAGCCGCATCGTCGCGGCCGACGGCTCGACGATCGCGTCGTTCTTCACGCAGGACCGCGCCAACGTCCCCCTGAGCAAGGTCGCGCCGGTGATGCAGCACGCCATCGTCGCGATCGAGGATGCGCGCTTCTTCCATCACGGCGGCATCGACATCCGCGGCACGCTGCGCGCGGCGGCGACCGACGTGGGCAACGGCGGCGCTGTGCAGGGCGGCAGCACGCTGACGCAGCAGTACGTGAAGAACGCGCTTCTCGACGCCGGCGAGCGTCGCGCCACCTCCGACACGTTGGCGCGAAAGCTGCGCGAGGCGCGCTACGCCATCGAGCTCGAGAAGCACATCAGCAAGCAGCAGATCCTCGAGCGCTACCTCAACATCGTCTACTTCGGCGAAGGCGCGTACGGCGTCGAGAGCGCGTCGATGCGCTACTTCGGAGTGCATGCCTCGCACCTGACGCTTCCGCAGGCTGCGCTGCTGGCCGGGCTCGTGCAGTCGCCGACCGACTACGACCCGCTGCTGCATCCGCAGGCGGCGAAGCTGCGTCGTGACACGGTGCTCGCGCGGATGGCGCAGGTCGGCGCGGCGCCTGCCGCCGCGACGAAGGCGGCCGCGGCTCGCGCGCTGGGCGTGCACCTGCACAAGGCCGGCATCGGCTGCCAGACGAGCGTGGCGCCGTTCTACTGCGACTACGTCTACCGCGCGCTTCTCGCCGACCGTCGGCTCGGACCGACCCCGGCGGCGCGCGAGAAGGCGTTGATGACCGGCGGCCTCACGATCCAGACTGCGATGGACCCGCAGGCGCAGCGCGCCGCGCAACAGGCGGTCGACACCGTCGTGCCGATGGGCTCGCGCGTCGCCACCGCCGTGGACGTCGTACAGCCCGGCACCGGCGCGGTCGTCGCCATGGCCGTCGACCGCAGGTATGGCAGTCGTGCGCGCCTGCACGAGACGCGGCTCAACCTCGCGATGGGCGGGCAGAGCGGCTTTCAGGCCGGGTCGACGTTCAAGATGTTCACGCTCGCCGCGGCGATTCGTCAGCACGTGCCGCTCTCGCAGACGTTCAACGCACCGCCGACGATGTCGTTCGACAGTGGCTTCAGCGGTTGTGGTGGCAGCAACCTCGGCGGCTGGAAGCCGGTGCACAACGCCGAGGACGGCGAAGGCGGCACGTTCGGTCTCGTGCGTGCGACCTGGGAGTCGGTCAACACCTACTTCGCGCAGCTCGAACGCAAGGTCGGGGTGTGCGGGCCCTGGCAGCTGGCGACGCAGATGGGCATCCGTGAGGTGCTGACCGGCAAGGCGGTCGCGCAGGTGCCGGCGTTCACCCTCGGCGTCGCCGACACCTCGCCGCTTCAGGTCGCCGGTGCCTACGCGACGCTCGCCGCGCGGGGCGTGTTCTGCGCGCCCTACCCCGTCGTGGCGATCCGCGCGGCCAGCGGCAAGCTGGTCGAGTCGCACAAGAAGCACGACGGCTGCCGGCGGGTGCTGCCGCAGTGGGCCGCCGACCGGACGACGTCAGTGCTGCGCGGCGTCATCGACGGGCCGGACCCCAAGCGCACCGGTGCCGCCGCGTCGATCGGTCGCCCGGCGGCCGGCAAGACCGGCACCACCGATGGCTTCACCGCCGCGTGGTTCAGCGGCTACACGCCACAGCTGGCCGCCTCGGTCTGGGTGGGCGACCCGCGTGGCGGCACGACGCATCCGCTGCGCAACGTGACCGTCGGCGGTCGCTTCTTCTCCCACGTGTACGGCGCCGACCTCGCCGCGCCGGTGTGGCGAATGACCATGGCCGGCGCACTGCGCGGAGCGCCTGTTCGCAACTTCGCGGGTGAGGGCGCGCACGTTGCGGCAGACCAGATGGCGGTGCCGAAAGTTGTCGCTCGGCAGCCCGCTCGCCGCACCCGCACTGTTGCCCCGAAGCCGCCGCGCCACGGCCACGGCCACTGACCGAAGAGCTAGGCCGGGGTCTCGGTGATGTTCGTGACGCCCGACGCCGCCGACCAGACGATGTTGTTGGTGAGGACACGGACCCGCAAGGTGTGCGCGCCGACACGAAAGCCGTAACCGGTCGAGTAGACGTAGGCGATGTTCTTCGCGAAGAGGTTGCCGTTGCCCCAACCGACTACCGCGCAGTTGTCCCCGAACCCGTCCCGCCGTGAGTAGCGACCCGTGTTGTAGGTGACCGACCAGCTGTTGCCCTTCACATCGACCCATGCATTGGCGTTGGTCATTCCCCGCCCGTCGAACGTGTTGTGCGAGATGGTGCCGTTGCTCGTGCCTTCCTTGACGTCGATCTCCTCTGCGCGCACCCCGGGCCCGAGGACGTTGCCGACGACGCGGGTCCCGTCGGTGCGGTCGATCGTGCACGGCGACGTGTCGCACCAGTTGTTCTTCGCCGTGCCGATGTAGACGGCCTCGCCGTATTCAGCTGTGGCCTGTCCGGTGTCCCAGACTCGGCTGTTGCTGAGCACCACGCCGCTGGACGCGCGGCGGATGACGACGCCTTCCATCCCGGTCGCGTGGATCGCGAGGTGGTCGAGCACCGTTCCTGTCGACCCGTCCACCTCGAGGGCCTTCTGCCCGTGACGCAGTGAGATGCCGCGGACGGCGACGTGGTTGGCGTCGAGGATGCGCAGCCCGACCCCCTTGGTGATCGATACGGCATCGATCACCGCCCGGGCCGTTCCGCAGACGACGATGGGATGCGTTCCTGTGCCGCTTCGCCGCAGCTCGAACGTGCCGCGGTAGACGCCGTCGGCGAGCCGCACCTGGGTGCCTGCTGTCGCGCCCGCCAGAGCGTGGTGCAGCTGCCGCACCGTGTGCACCGACACGACCCGGGTTGCCGTGCCCGAGCAGGCCTGCGGCGTCGCTGCGGACGCGATGCCGGCCCCGACGCCGCCGGACACCAGAACGGCCGCGAGCGCCAGGGGCAGTCGCAGCCGTGTCATGGCGGGGCAATCTACCCCAAAGTGAGGGCGATGTTCGAGACGCCCGAGGCGGCGCCGATGACGACGTTGCTGGTCATGACCTGCACGCCGGTGACCCCGGAGGCGACGCGGACGCCGTAGCCGGTCGAGTTCACGTACTCCGTGTTGGCCGCGAAGGTGTTGTCGTTGCCCCAGCCGGTGACCGCCAGGCTGTCGGTGAAACCGTGCCGCGCGGTGTACTGGCCGGTGTTGCCGGTGATCTGCCAGCTGTTGCCCTTGACGTCGACCCAGGACTGCGCGCCGCCGGGAGAGACCATGTTGGTGCCGTCGAAGGTGTTGTTGGAAACCGTGCCGCCGGTGGTTCCCTCCTTGACGTCAACCTCCTCGGCGGGGACGCCGGGACCGATCTTGTTGCCGTTGATGACGTTGCGGTCGGACTGGTCGGGCCCACAGGCGGTGTAGGTGCACCAGTTGTTGCTGGCGCTGCCGACGTAGACGCCCTCGCCGTACCCCGGGTCGACCTGGCCGGTGTTGTAGATCGTGCTGTTCTCGAGCGTCGAGTCGCTCGTCGCCTTGCGGAAGTGGACACCCTCGTCACCGATGCCGTAGACGGTGATGCCGTTGAGCAGCGCATGCGAAGAGTTGTCGAGCATGACGCCCTTCTTCGCGCCGGTGATGGTGATGCCGCTGATCTGCGTGTAGGGCGCGTTGGTGATGCTCAGCTCGTATCCGGTGGTGACGTCGCCACCGTTCAGCACCGCCGTCGACGGGCCGCAGACCGCGATCGGGGCGAGCGCGGTGCCGGCTACGCCGGCGACGAAACGGCCGGCGTAGCTGCCCGCGGCCAGCTGGATCTCATCGCCCGGTCGAGCGTTCTTCAGAGCCGCGGCAAGGCTGGAAGCGGTGCCGACGGTGACCAGCCGGGTGTAGACCGCCGGGCAGGAAGCCGGCGGGAGCGTGGTCGTGGTCGTGGTCGTCGAGCTGGTCGTGCTGGTCGTGGTGCGGGACTTGGCGAGTGCGGTGCCGCTGACCATGCCGAGGGTGGCGGCGACGCCGGTGCCGATGGCGGCGACCTGCAGGACGAGACGACGGTTCAACGAGACTCCTCAGACAGGGTGGGCGCTGCCCAAGGAACCATGGGAATCCACGCAATATGCGACATCCAGGGCAAGATGCCGATAAGTGACGAGCCGCCCCTGCACACCGGGCTACCACGCCTGCGGCGCGTTATCATTCGAAAGGACTAGTCGGGCAAGTCGGACACTCGGCTCGGGCCCGAGACCTTTTCCCTCGACGCTCGTTACTTCCACCGGGTGCCCTTCTCCCAGATCACCCGGCGAGGACGAGATGACGACAGCGAGCGTGGGGCGGGCTCCGGCTGCCGCGGCGGTAGCCGACGGCGCGGTGCCGCTGTTCGGCGTTCCGCTGCACCCGCTCTCCATGGCCGAGACCGTCACCCGGGTCGAGCGACTGGTGGCTTCCGGGGGCGCTCACCAGCACGTCGTCCTCAACGCCGCCAAGGTCGTCCAGGTCCAGCGCGACGAGGTGCTGCGCCGGATCATCGCGGGCTGCTCGTTGGTCAACGCCGACGGTCAGTCAGTGGTCTGGGCGGCCCGGCTGCTCGGCGTCGACGTCCCTGAGCGGGTCACCGGGATCGACCTCATGGAGCGGTTGCTCGACCGGGCGGAGGATCTCGGCTGGTCGGTCTACTTCCTCGGCGCCCGCGACGAGGTCGTCGAGCGGGTCGTCGCGCTCCAGCGGGAGCGCCGCCCGCTGCTGCAGATCGCCGGCTGGCGCAACGGCTACTGGACACCCGAGCAGGAAGCGCGGGTGGTCGCGCAGATCGCCGCGACGTCGCCGACACTGCTGCTCGTCGCGATGCCGACTCCGGCCAAGGAGCACTTCCTCGCCCGGCACCTCGACGATTTGGGCGTCAACTTCGCGATGGGTGTCGGCGGCGCGTTCGACGTCGTCGCCGGTGTCACCCGGCGGGCACCCGAGTGGATGCAGCGCGCAGGCCTCGAGTGGTTCTACCGCCTGGCCCAGGAGCCGCGGCGAATGTTCAAGCGGTACCTCGTCGGCAACACTCGATTCATCCTGCTGACGCTGCGCGAGCTGGTGCGCCGATGAGCATCCTCGTCGTGGCCGCCGCGCGACCCAACTTCATGAAGGTGGCGCCTCTTCTCCAGGCGTTCGACGCCGCCGGCGTCGAGACCACGCTCGTGCACACCGGCCAGCACTACGACGCGGCGATGTCCGACCAGTTCTTCGCCGACCTCGGCATGCGCCAGCCCGACGTGCACCTCGGCTGCGCCGGCGGCTCGCACGCCGAGACCACCGCGCGCGTGATGCTCGCCTTCGACGCTGTCGTCGCCGAGCGCAACCCGAACGCGGTCGTCGTCGTCGGTGACGTCGACTCGACGCTGGCCTGCGGACTCGTCGCGGCCAAGCGCAACGTCCCGCTCGCACACGTCGAGGCCGGTCTTCGCTCGGGTGACCGCACCATGCCGGAGGAGGTCAACCGCATCGTCGTCGACGCGCTGGCCGACTGGCTGTTCACGCCGTCCGCGGACGCTACCCAGAACCTCGTGCGCGAGGGCGTCGACCCGAAACGCATCTTCTGGGTCGGCAACGTCATGGCCGACTCGCTGCTCCGGACGATGACCACCCTCGACGTCGATGCGGAGCTCGCGCGGCACCGGGTGCGGCGCGAGGGGTACGCCCTGCTCACGCTGCACCGTCCGTCGAACGTCGACGACATGGAGACGTTCACCGAGATCCTCACCGGTGTCGCCGAGGTCGCCCGGTCGACTCCTGTTCTCTTCCCGGTGCATCCGCGCACCGCGCCACAGCTGCTGCTGCCGCAGGTGCAGAAGATCCTGTCCGCCACTTCGGGTCTGCGCCTGCTCCAGCCGGTCGGCTACCGCGAGTGCGCGGCGCTCCAGTCGGCGGCGGCGTTCGTGATGACCGACTCGGGAGGGCTCCAGGAGGAGACGACGATTCTCGGCGTCCCGTGCCTGACCCTCCGCGAGTCGACCGAGCGGCCGATCACCGTCACCGAGGGCACCAACACCGTGGTCGGAACGAGCGCGTCCGCCATCGTCGACGGTGCCGCGTCCGCTCTCGCCGGCCGACACATCACGCGCACGCCACCGGTCGGCTGGGAAGGTCGCGCAGCGGAGCGGATCGTCGAGATTCTCGCCACCACCCCGGCACCGCTGGACGCCGTACGCGCCCGTCCGGCCGCGCGCGCCAGCTCCACCGTGCCGCCGCAGACCATGCGGAGGGTCCGGGCGTGAGCCAGATGCGGAACCCCGACGTCTGCGTCGTGGGGCTGGGCTACGTCGGCCTGCCGCTCGCGGTCGCCTTCGCCGAGGTCGGCGTCGACGTGGTCGGTTACGACGTCGACGAGTCGAAGGTCGTGCGCATGCAGTCGGGGCAGAGCCCCGTCGAGGACATCGCGGACGCCCAACTCGGTGCGGCGCTCGCGCAGCACCTGCAGATCACGGCCTCACTTCCGGAGATCAAGGCCGCGAGCTCCTACATCATCTGCGTTCCGACACCGTTGCGCGAGTCGATGCCCGACCTCGCTTTCGTCGAGAGCGCGGCGCGTGCCGTCGGCAAGGTGCTCGAGTCCGGCGACCTGGTCGTCCTCGAATCGACGACCTACCCCGGCACCACGCGCGACTTCCTCGCGCCGCTCCTCGAGGAGGAGTCCGGCCTGTCGGCCGACACCGACTTCGACCTCGCCTACTCCCCGGAGCGCATCGACCCGGGCAACACGACCTGGACGATCGCGACCACGCCGAAGGTTGTCGGAGGGTGCACGGAGCGCGCGACCGAACGGGCCGTGCTGCTCTACTCGCGAGTCGCGAACGCCGTCGTCCGCGCGGCCGGCCCGTCCGAGGCCGAGATGGCCAAGCTGCTGGAGAACACGTTCCGGCACGTCAACATCGCGCTCGTCAACGAGCTGGCGGTCTTTTGCCAGTCCCTCGGCATCGACATCTGGGAAGTCATCCGGCTCGCGTCCACGAAGCCGTTCGGATTCATGCCGTTCCACCCGGGCCCCGGTGTCGGCGGACACTGCATCCCGGTGGACCCTTCGTACCTCTCGTGGGCACTTCGCCGGCACGGCTTCCAGTTCCGCTTCGTCGAGCTCGCGCAGGAGATCAACGCGCGCATGCCGTCGTACGTCGCCACCCGCACCGGCGAGATCCTCAACGGTGTCGGGCTGGCGATCTCCCGCGCGCGCATTCTGTGCATCGGCGCGGCCTACAAGCCCGGCGTCGCCGACTGCCGCGAGTCGCCTGCGCTCGACGTCATGCGGCACCTTGCCGCCAAGGGCGCGGATCTTCGCTTCCACGACCCGTACGTCGACCGGGTCGAGATCAACGGCGCGACGCTGGTGTCGACGCCTCTCGACGACGAGAGCGTTGCCGACTGCGACCTCGTCATCGTGCTGACCGCGCACCCCGACATCGACTGGGACAAGCTGGCCTCGCGGGCGCCACGGGTCCTCGACACCCGCAACGCACTGCCGGACCGGCGCGACAACGTCCACGGGCTGTGACGCCGTGGCGACCGAACCGTCCGTCGCTGTCTGCGTGCCCGCACATGGAGACCGCACCGGTCTGAAGAGGTTGCTCGACTCGCTCGCCGTCGTCGACTACCCCCGCGACCGGTTCCAGGTCGTGGTGGCACTCGACGGTCCCGACCCCGCGCTGGAGAAGATCGCGCGCGACTGCGGTGTCGACGTCGTCGTGTCCGAGGTCAACTGCGGGTCCTACGCGATGCGCAACCTCGCACTCGACCAGGTGGGCGACGCGGAGTTCGTGCTGTTCACCGACACGGACTGCGCAGTCTCACCGCAGTGGGTTCGCGCCCACGTCGCGGCACTGCAGACGACCGACTTGTCCGGCGGCGAGGTGCGGTTCGAGACCGGGGCGGTCCCGACTCCGGCCGAGTGGGTCGACTCGGTGCGGCACCTGCGGCAGCGTCACTTCGTCAACGTCCTCGGCTATGCCGCCACGTGCAACCTCGGTGTGCGCCGCGCCGTCGTCGAGCAGCTGCGCTTCGACGGGGCCAGGCGGTCCGGCGGTGACTTCGACTTCGGCAGGCGTGCACGGCAGGCGGGCTACTCGATCGCGTACTCCGCCGAGGCCGCGATCGCACACCCGGCGCGCCGCTCGACGCGTGCGGTGCTGCGCAAGGTGTGGCGGGTTGCCGGGGGAGCGCAGGCGCTGGGCCGTGACGGTGAACGTGCGTCGCAGCGACGTGACCCGACCCGGCAGACCGCTCTTGCGGCTGCTCGTGCCGCAGGGCTGCCGGTGTCGTCGTGGTGGTTGCTCCGGGTGGCCGCGGTCGACCGACTGTGCAGCGTCGCCTATGCCGTGCGGGTGCCACAGGTGATCGGTCCGGCGATCGCTCGCCGGCTCGGCCGGGTGATGCGCCCGTCGAGGCCGGCATGAGCTGGGTCGTCGTCACTCCCGCGCGCAACGAGGCCGACCGGATCGGGCGGGTCGCCGCATCCCTGGCCGCGCAGACCGTCGATCTGGTCGGGCTGTGGGTCGTGGTCGACGACGGAAGCACCGACGGCACCGCCGACGCCGTGCCTGCCGGCCTGCCGTTCCCTGTCGAGATCGTGCGGCGGGAGAACTCCGGCGGCCTGAGCGGTGGGTCCGCCTTCCGCGCGTTCTGGGCCGGCGCCGAGGCCGGCCTGTCCCGCCTGCCCGACGCGGAGCGGGTCATGAAGCTCGACGCCGACGCGATGCTCGAGCCCGACTACTTCAGCCGGCTCGTGGAGGGGTGCGGTGACGCAGCGCTCGTCGCCGGTCGGGTCGACGAGCCGGGCAACCAGTCGCGTCCGGACTACACGCGCGGAGTGCTCAAGGCCTATGACCGCGCAGCGATCGAGCTGCTTCGCGAGCTTCCGGTCGCACTCGGCTATGACGTGATGGACGAGGTCCTGCTGCGCCTGTCCGGTCTCGACGTGCGGTGCGTGCCGGACGCCGTGGCGCGGGTCAGCCGTCGTACCGGCTCCAGCGAGGGTGACCTCGACGGTCGCCGGCGGGCCGGCCGGGTCGCCCGGTGGACCGGTTTCCACCCGCTCTACTTCCTTGCGCGGCTCGGCCGGTACGCCGTCCGCCACCCCTACGGCATCGGCTCGATCGTCATGCTCTGGGCCTATCTCACCGCAGGTCCGGGCCCGTATGCCGCGACGTTGAAGGCGGCGCATCGCGCTGAGCAGGTCAGCCGGATGAGGTCGGCACTGCGCCGGTCAGCCGGCGGTAGAACGCTGCCGTCGCCGCCGCGATCGGTGCCCACTCGTAGCGGCTGAGGTCGGGCGTCCCTGCCGGCGCAGCGGCCGAAGCGGCGGCGAGCGCCGCGGCGGTCAGATCGCCGTCGTAGGTCGTCACCCAGGCCGGCACGTTCGCCGCGAGATCGGCGATCGCGCCGCGGTCGGGGGCCAGGACCGGCACTCCTAGCGAGAGCGCGAGCAGCGCGCTGCCGGAGTTGAGGACGTCGACGTAGGGCAGCACGAGCACGTCGCACGCGCGCACCCACGTGCTGAGCTCGCGGTCGGACAGCGCCGTCAGGTGCAGCCGCACCCGGTCGTCGGATGCCGCGAGACGCTGCAGGGTCCGGGCCAGGTCGTCGTCGTCGCAACGTCCGGCGACGAGCAGGACTCCGTCGACGTCGGCGACGTCACGGAAGCGCTGCATCAGCTCGGCGACGCCTTTGTAGGGCTTCACCCGGCCGACGAAACCCACCACGCGCGCATCGGCGGAGACGTTCAGCGCGGCGCGCGCGTCGGTGCGCGAGACGTCGGGATAGGCGTCGCGGTAGTGGCCGTGCGGGATGACCTCGTGCGGCACCGACGCCAGCCGTGGATGGGCGGCGACGACCGCCTCGACCGTCGTCGGCGAGAGCGCGATCCACCCGTCGACGAGTCGGTCGAACATCCGCCAGAACAACCGCTCGGCGCGGGGATAGCGCCGCCAGTGTGATGACACGTTGTGCGCCGTCCAGACGACCCGCGCTCCGCGCTGCCGCGCGAGAGCGAGAGCGGCGAGCAGCTCGATACCTCGGCCGGCGGCTCGCACCGGTCGCGGCTTGTTCAACGGCGACTCCGGCCAGTGCACATGCACGACGTCGACGCGCTTCTGGGCACGCGGCGTCGGCCGCCACTCGTCTACAGTCACGCCGAGTCGCTGCATCTCGCCGTAGAGCAGCGAGTTGTAGCGGTTGGCCTCGGCGTTCGCGAAGGCGGGGAGAGCGGCGACGTGCACGACGCAGAGTCTCCCTTGCCGGGTGGCGCGCACGGCGACCCGCTGCGCCGGGTCGCCGTCGTGATCGTCAGCTACCGGTCCGCCGAACATCTCGCCCGGCTGCTGCCGGAGCTGCCCCGACACCGGCTGGCCGCTGTGGTCGTCGTCGACAACGACTCCGGTGACGGGAGTGTCGAGGTGGCCCGATCGGTCGACGGCGTGCACGTCGTCGCGCACGGCGCGAACGTGGGTTTCGGTGCCGGCTGCAACCTCGGGGAGGTCGCGTCGCCGGCTGACGCTGATCTGGTCCTGTTCCTCAACCCCGACGCGTCGATCGCAGCTGCGGATCTCGAGCGTCTGGTCGGTCATCTCGACCGGCACCCGTCCTGCGCTCTCGTCGGACCGCGGGTGTTCCGTGGGGACGAGCCGCTCCCTTCGGCCGGCGGCGAGGCCGGTGTGCGCACCGAGCTGCGCCGCTTCGCTCCGCTGTTCGTCGCGCGCCGGTTGCCGGAGCGTCGCCTGCCCGCGGCGTACGACGTCACGGGGCCGGTGACCTACGTCGAAGGTGCGTGCATGCTCGTGCGCCGAGCCGTGTTCCGCGAGGTGGGGAGGTTCGACCCGGCGTACTTCCTGTTCTTCGAGGAGCTCGATCTCGCGCGGCGCCTGCGCGCCGCCGGCTGGTCGGTCGAGCTGGTGGCCGACGCGCGCGCGGAGCACGCCGTCGCGGCGTCGCGAGCCACGGCGCCGGATCGCGCCCGTCCGGCGCTGGTGGAGAGCACCGTGCGCTACCTCGAACGCCGGCACGGACGATCTCGCGCCGCCTGGTTCGTCCTCCTGGCGCGGGTGTGCTGGTGGATCAGGGTGCGACGTGGACAGCTCTCGCCGGATGAGCGGCGCAGCTACCTTGTCGCTGCGCGCCGGGCGACGGGCGCGGTCAGCGCATCGCGTTGAGAAGGCCGCGCAGCTTCGCGACCTCGCCGGGCAACGAGAACTCTGCCTCGACCCGGGCCCGACCGGCCGCAGCGAGCTGAGCCCTGAGGTCGTCGTCGTCGAGCACCTTGGCGAGTGCGGCTGCGAGCGCATCCGCGTCGTCCGGCGGCACCAGCAGACCGGTGGTCTCGTCGACCATCTCGGCCACGCCGCCGGCGTCGGACGCGACGACAGCCGTGCACCGCGCCATCGCCTCCTTGATGACGAGCGGCATCGAGTCGACGTCGCCGTCCGGTGCGACGCGTGCCGGCAGACACAGCACGCGCGCGTCCGCCAGCAGGTCAAGCACCTCGTCGTGCGGGACTGCGCCGCGGAAGGTCACTCGGTCGGCGACGCCGCGGGTCGCGGCGAGCTCGGTCAGGTCGGCGAGCAGCGGACCTGTCCCGACGATGTCGAGTCGTGTTGCCGGTCGCGTCGCGGCGACCGTGGCGAACGCCTGCAGGAGGACGTCGACGCCCTTCTTCGACACCAGCCGGCCGATGAACAGGAGGTCGATCGATCGCTCGGCTGGTGCGGGCATCGGCGGCACCTCGACACCGCAGATCACCTTCGCCACCTCGCGCTGCAGGCCGAGCTGCTCGCGCAGGTAGTCGGCGTTGTAGTCGCAGACCGTCACGAGCAGGTCGGTGTCGCGCAGCTTGAGCTCGAGGTTGCGCCGGTCGACGAAGATGTCCGCGGCGTGCACGGTCAAGGCCCACGGCCAGCCGGTCAGCTTCGAAAGCAACATCGCCAGAGCCGCCCCGCCCCACGCGAAGTGCGCGTGCAGCCGGTCAACGCCCTGCCGATCGAGCTCAGCGGCGAGGCCGGGCAAGCGCCGCCAGACGCAGCGTCGGGCCTCCTCGCCGAGTCGACGCGCCGTCACGACGAACCGCACGTATCCGGCCGGCCGCCGCACGAGCCAACGCAGGTGCTCGCGCGCGACGGTTCGTCGTGACCTCGGCCGCGCACCCACGAGGTACGGCGCCGGGAGCTGTTCGTCGCCGAGGTCGTCCCCCCGCCACAGTGCGGCGACGACGACGTCGACTCCCTGGCGACGGAGCTCGGCGATCTCGTTGCGGACGAAGGTCTGTGAGAGCACGGGGAAGCGCTCGACGGTGTAGGCGACCGTCATCGTCAACGCGCCGAGAGGTAGTGGTCGAGCAGCTCTCTCGCGACGTCGTCCCATGACGGGATCGGCGGTGGGGTCGCCCGTGTGCCGTCACCGGCAACCGACGCGCGAACCGCGGCCGAGAACTCCTCGGCGTCACGGGTGACAGTGACCGACTCGGGGAGCGCGGGGTAGTCGGTGCTCACGATCGGCAGACCCGCCGCGAGGTATTGCAGCACCTTCATCGACTCCATCGCCACCGACTCCGCGACCACGAACGGCAGCAGACCACACGACGCGGCCTGCAGCAGTGCAGGCACGTGCCCGGTGTCGACCGGACCGAGCCAGGTCACCGGCGCCGCTCGCAGAGCGTCCGCGACGGCATCGCCGGTGGCCGGACCCGCGACGACGACGGGCACGTCGGGATGCAGCCGACGAGCGACGTCGAGCAGCAGGTCGACGTCGAGCCGGGGCGGGCCGACCGTGCCGAGATAGACCGCGAACGGCCTGTCCGGCAACGTGAACGGCGGTGGCGGGGCCGGTGTGCTCAAGGCGATGACGTCGACGCCGTTGCTCACGGGGTGCACGTCGTTCCGGCCGTACGTCTCCACGGCATCGGCGAGGTTGCTCGCGACCGCGGTGACGAGGTCGGCACGCGCTCCGGCGCGATAGCCGGCCTCGACTCGGTCAGCCAGGCGCGCGAAGCGGGCGCGGATCGCCCAGTTGTCGACGAGGTCGAAGGCGGTCGTCGTGTGAGCGTCGTGCAGCTGTGTCAGCACGCCGGCGGCGAGCGGAGTCGCCGCCACGACGATGCGTCGGCGCGCGGTCGGCCATGTCCTGCGCAGCTGCCGCGCGGTGCGCCACCAAGCCAGGCCGTCGGTCCGGCGCAGCGTGCCGTCGACCGGGACGGTCACGGTGAGGCGCTCGACGCCGGGCAGCCAGCTGTCCGCGCTCTCGACGAGTCGACGCTGCACCAGGGCGCGTCGCCGCAGCCGCGGGTGGTCGACCACCGTGAGCGCGTCGATGCGCTCGTCACCGGCCCAGGCGTTCACGACCTCACGCCAGCGGGTCGAGAACGTCTCCAGGGCGTCCCACCGGCTGCCGAGCAGCACCACGACGTGCAGGCCGATGTCGCGCCGTTGCGCGGCCGCGTGCAGGGTCGCGGCACGTCGGTTGTCGATCCACGCGGCCCGGGCGAGCCACCACGGTTTGCGGCTCAGCCCTCGTTGCGCTGCCCGTCGCGCCAGCGTCAGGCCGGGCCGCCGCAGCGGCAGTCGCGCGGGGCGGGTGTGTCGAGGCATCGTCGCCAGTCCGTCGCCGACCCGTCGCGCCTTCGCCAGCACCTCGGCCGCGGTCGATCGGGCCGGATGCACGACCACCGCGTCCGGTGCGTAGACGAGGTCGAACCCAGCGGCCCGGGCGCGCACGCCGAAGTCACGATCGCCGCCCGAGCGCAGGCTGTCGTCGAACGTGACAGCGTCGAGGACCTTGCGCCGCACGGCAAGGTTGCAGGTGGCGGCGAAGCCGTCGTTGTCGACGTACGCCTGCTGGCGGAGGTTGCGCTGGTTGTCGACCCACTCCGCGGGCGTCGGGCGAGGCGACATCCGTACCTCGACCGCGCCACCGCTCATCGCGGCGGTGTCGAGAGCGCCCGTGTGTGCGCGGATCCAGCCGGGCTCGGGCAGGCAACCCGCGTCGGTGAACAGCACCATGTCGACGTCGTCCGGCAGCGCCGCGATCGCCGCGTTGCGCGCGGCGTAGGACCCTCGTGACTCCGCGAGCGCCAGACAGGTCGCACCGACCGACTCCGCGACGGCGACCGTCGCCGGGTCGGCCCCGTCGACAGCCACGACGACCAGCGCCTCGGCAGCGCCGTCGACGGTGGACAGTGCGGCCAGCGTCGCCCGCAGACCCTCGGGATCGTGCGCCACCGGGATGCAGACGGCGGCACGGCTCACTGCTGTTCCTGCGCCTGTTTCGGCCCGACCAGGAACACGATGGCGCAGGTCAGTGTCGCGAGGAACGCGCGGTTGTAGAGGTCGGTCTGGAAGATCGCCTCGAGTCCCAGCGCCAGCAGCACGCATGCGGCGGCGAACCGGCGCGCCCCGTTCGGCGAGCGGTCGCGCCGAGCGCGCGTCGCTTCCCGTACGACGGCCCACGCGAGCATGGCCCACGCGAGCAGGCCGAGCAGTCCCAGCCCGAGCCACGTGTTGAGGTAACTGTTGTGGATGAACTTGCGCGGCTCTTTCACCGTGCGGTTGCTCATCGGGTCGTGCTCGATGACGACGCCGCCGTAGGGCCGTCCGAGTCCGATGCCCAGCACCTTGTGACCGTTGAGCGCACTCCACGCGATCGTGTCCTCGGACGCGCGGATCTGGTAGCTGTTCTCCTGGAAGACCTGCGGTGTGCCGATGCTCTCGACCCGGAGCGTCGCTGCCTTCATGCTCGGGCCGAGCGTGCCCGACGATGCGGCGGCGAACGCGACAAGGGCCACGCAGATGAGGGTCACCGACGTGCGCAACCCACGCAGCGGCAGGCGCTGCGCGGGATGGCGTAGTGCGAACAGCAGCAGCGCGATGGCCAGTGGCACCCATGTGCTGCGCGTGAAGCTGAACGCGACCAGCGCCGTGAACAGTGCGAGCGCGGCGATGCGCCGCGGTGTGAAGCCTTGTGTCGTGCACCGCGCGACCAGCAGCAGGATGCCGAGCAGGACCAGGTGCAGCACCGCGGGTCGTAGCCGGTTGGCCGGCGCGGCGAAGCCCATCGTGACGACGTCCTTCTGGTCGCCGCTGCCGCCGACACCGGTGACGAGACTGACGAAGGTCAGCACGCTGCCGGCGACACAGATGCGCAGGATCCACTTCTCGAGCGTCTGAAGGTGCTGCTCGGTGCGGTGCAATGCGAGCATCGCCACCGGCAGCAGGTAGAGCACGAGCGACTTGAGCGGCGCGAGCCAGTCCGCGCGGACGGCGCCGTACGACGATGCCACGACCGCACCGACCACGGCGGCGAGCATCAGGACCGCGAACGGCCAGACGATTTCGGGCCGGCGCAGCGGCTCGTGCGTCGCGAGGTGCACCACGACAGCGGCGAGAATGGCGAAACCGAGCGCCTCGCCGAGGTCGCTGCGGACGCCCAGCGCACCGACGGGCAGGACGCGTTGCGGCAGCACACTGGCGACGATCACGAGCCAGCCGACGAAGGCGAGCTGGGGCCGGCGCAGGATCCCGTAGCCGACGGCGACCACGAGCAGCGCTTCAGGCAGGTGCCGGTGCCCGGCCGCCAGCCGGTAGGCGAGCAGGGCCGTCACGGCTGCGGCGGCGACGAGCACGGCGAGCTGCCGCTGCCCGCGCAGGCGCGCGGTGAGCTGGTCGACCATCACTCTCCCCGCCCGATGAGGCCCTGATCCGGGCATGTCGAGGATTACAACGACGCGGCCGCCGGATCGTCACGGCCGGTTGGGGCATCGGGCGCATCTAATCGTGGGTTGCTCCGTTATAGGTGCGTGACGCAATCCGTGATCACGGCGCCTTCGCGCGTGCGCTTCGACCAGTGGCTGCACTGGGCGGACCTCACCCGCGTGCTCGCGGTCAAGAACTTCCGGCAGAAGTACCTCCGCAGCCGGCTGGGCGTCCTGTGGGCGCTCCTCCAGCCCCTGGCGCAGGCCGCGGTGTTGTCGTTCGTGTTCATGAAGATCTTCAAGGTGCACAAAGTGCCGCACTACCCGATTTACGTACTTTCCGGGATCATGGCGTGGAGCTTCTTCTCGCAGGCCGTGGTGGGGGGCACGACCGCCGTGGTCGACAACGCGAGCCTGGTGCGCAAGGTCTCCGTGCCCAAGCTGACCTTCCCGATCTCGGTGGTCGGCGGCGTGCTGCTGGTGTTCCTTCTGCAGACCGTCGTCCTCCTGGGTGGCGCGGTTCAGGCCGGCACTCTGAGTCCGGTGACGCCGGCGCTCCTGCTGCTCGCCGTGGTGCTCGAGGCGCTGCTCGGCATGGCCCTGGCGATCCTGTTCTGCGCCTTCCAGGTGTTCCTGCGCGACATCCGCTTCGTCGTCGAGTCCGGGCTGTTGATGAGCTTCTACCTGACGCCCGTGCTCTACGACCCCAGCCGGCTGCCGGCGAAGTATCAGCATCTGTTGCAGTGGAACCCGATGTACGGCGTCCTGTCGCTGCTGCGCGCGGCATTGCTGGGTCGCACGGTGAACTGGACATCCGTCGCCATCAGCGCAATCGTGACGATGGTGCTCCTGATCGTCGCGGTGCCGGTCTTCCGCCACCGCTCGGCTGACTTCGCGGACGTCGTATGAGCCCCTTGCTCGAAGCGCGCGGGATCGGCAAGCGATATCGCGGCGGCGACGGTCGCTGGGCGTTGCGCGACGTCGACCTCGACGTCGCACCCGGCGAGATCGTCGCGGTCATCGGCCGCAACGGCGCCGGGAAGTCGACGCTGCTGAAGCTGGCGAGCGGTGTCACCTCGCCGAGCGTCGGCACGATCCGCCGGACCGATCGCGTCGCGCCGCTCATCGAGGTGGGCGCCGGGTTCCACCCCGAGCTCAGCGGGCGCGAGAACGTCGGTGTCAATGCGCGCCTGCTCGGAATGCGCGGACGCGAGGTCAAGGCGTGCTTCGACGACATCGTGGAGTTCGCGGAGCTCGCGCACGTCATCGACCGTCCGGTCAAGGAGTACAGCTCCGGCATGTACATGCGGCTCGGTTTCGCCGTCGCGGTGCACACCCGGCCGGAGCTGCTGCTCGTCGACGAGGTGCTCGCCGTCGGTGACCTGCCGTTCCAGGTGAAGTGCCTCGACCGCATCCGGCTGCTCCGGGAGGAGGGTGTCGGCGTCCTGTTCGTCAGCCACAACCTCGCCGCCGTCCTCGGTCTGGCCACGCGCGGCATGCTGCTCGAGAAGGGCGAGTGTGTCGCGGCGGGTGAGCCGTCGTCGGTCGTCGGCGCCTACCACGCGCTGCTCGGCGCGGCCGTCGACGCAGGCGTGCTGAGCGACGACGTCGCGCCGACCGGGGAACTCGTCATCGACCGCTGCAGCGTGACCGACATCGACGGCGACGAGGTGCCGTTGTGGAACCCGGGCCAGCGGGTGCGGGTGACGCTCGACGTGCGTGCGGAGACCGACGTCAGCGAGGGCATCGTCGGCGTACGGCTTTCACGCGAGGGCGCCGGTGTCGTCGGCGGATGGATGGCGTCGGACGGACCGTTCACGCCTGCGTTGCGTGCCGGCGAGAGCGCCCGCGTGAGCCTCGACTTCTCGCTCAACGTCGCCGAGGGCGGCTACCACCTCGACATCGCGATCGCCCGCCGGGACTGGACGGCGCTTCAGTGCGCGCAGGACCGGATCTACCGCTTCGGTGTGGCTCCGCGGCCCGGCGGGTCCGGCCTGGTGGACCTCGCGCCGGAGCTCGACGTCGCCGCCGCCATCGAGGCGGCCGGGCCGTGAACCCGATCGACGCGCTGCGGCTCGCTCGCCGCCGCCACCGTCGACTGCGCGCCTTCGCCGACCTGCCGGACGACGCCCGGCGTGCCCTGCTCGACCTCGCCCGCGTGCAAGGCAAGGAGAACGTCGCCGCGCGGCACAGCGCGACGATCGACGCGACCGCGATCATCTCGCCGTTCGCGACGCTGCGGTTCCTCGACCGGGTCGAGATCGGGCCACGCGCCACGATCGGCCCGTTCTGCTGCGTCTGGGGCGGCTGGAGTCGCACCTGGGCCCGGGTCGGCGCCGACGCCCTGCTCTCGCCCGGGGTGATCCTCGTCGCCGGCAACCACGGGATCGACGGCCGTGGCCCGATCCGCGACGAGCCGTTCGAGGAGCTCGACGTCGAGATCGGCGAAGGTGCCTGGATCGGCGCGCACGCCGTCGTCGTCGGCTGCCGCGTCGGCCGTGGTGCGGTCGTCGGTGCCGGTGCCGTGGTGCTCTCCGACATCCCCGACCATGCGATCGCGGTCGGGTCGCCGGCGCGGGTCATCGGCATGCGTCCCGACTCGGAGCACGGCGATCTCCCGGCCGTCCCCGCGGAGGGAAGCGATGTCGTCACGGGCTGACCGGCGGGTCGCGGTCGTCGTACCGAACTGGAACGGCGCGTCGTTCCTCGGCGCGACCCTCGAGGCGCTCGCCGCGCAGACCTGCCCGGCGACCGAGGTCATCGTCGTCGACAACGGATCGACCGACGGCTCGGCCGACCTGCTCGCGCGCGACTTCCCCTGGGTTCGGGTCGTCCGTCTGGCGCGCAACTCCGGCTTCGCCGGCGCGGCCAACGCCGGCATCGACGCGACCGACGCCGGGCTGGTCGCGGTGCTGAACAGCGACGCCCGCCCGCGACCTGACTGGCTGCAGGTGCTTCTGGCACAGCCTGACGACCCCACGGTGTGGGCGTGGGGCAGCGTTCTCGTCGACCCGAACGGCACCGTCGAGTCGGCGGGCGACCACTACTCGCCTCGCGGCTACGCGTTCAAGCTCGGTCGCGGCATGCAGCTCGACGACCTGCCGCCGACGCCGTACGGCGTCATCGCGCCGCCCGGTGCCGCGCCACTCATGCGCCGCCGCGTGCTTCAGCAGCTCGATGGCTACGCCGAGCGCTTCTTCCTCTACTACGAGGACGTCGACCTGTCGCTGCGGGCTCTGCTCGCGGGCTACCACGCGGTGCTGGTGCCGGACGCGGTCGTGGAGCACGACATGGGCCGGTCGAGCCGACGGCGGTCCCGTCCGTGGTTCTACATCGGTCGCAACAGCCTGTGGTGCGCGGTCCGATGCCTGCCCGACGTGCCCGTGCGGACGCTCGCGCGGCGCAGCCGGCAGGAGTGGCGCACCGCTCGCGGGCGCGGCGCCGGCGCCGCCTATGCCGCCGGACGACTCGCCGGTGTCCTCGGCCTGCCCTGGGCGCTGGCGACCCGGCACGCCATCCAGGCGCAGCGTCGTGTCGACGCCGCAGCGCTGCGCGCGATGTTCACCAACCCTCCGATCCCGGCGGTGCCCGTCGCCGCCTCGACCCACCCGGCGGCCGTCGCCGCCTCGACCCACAGAGTGGCGCCATGAAGATGTCTCACCGGTCCATCGACGGCAGCCTGCGCCAGCGCGTGCGGCTGATGCGCCTGGCGAGTGCGGCGGGCGGCGAGATCCGCTGGCCGTTCCGGCTTCCGCACGGCAAGAACCGCGACGTGGCGTCGCAGATCGAGTTCGGCAAGGGCTCCTACATCGGCCGGCAGGCGTGGATCAACATCAACAGCCCGAAGGCGCGCTTCCGCATCGGGGAGGGCACCGTCATCGGCAACGACCTGACGGTCACCTGCGGCGGGCTGGTCGACGTCGGGCCGGGCGTGCTGATGAGCGCCCGGGTGTGTCTGCTCGACCAGCTGCACGACTACGACGACTGGATGGCGGCGCACTTCGAGCGCGGCGAGCCGGCGCGATTCAACTGGGCGATGACCGAGGCCAGGCCGGTGGTGATCGGTGAGGGCACATGGCTCGGCATCAATGTTGCGGTGATGCCGGGAGTGACCATCGGCAAGGGCTGCATCGTCGGGGCCAACTCCGTCGTCACCAAGGATCTGCCGGACTACTCGGTGGCCGCGGGTGCGCCGGCGAGAGTGTTGCGGTCGAGCAAACCATCGACGGAGCGCAGCACCCTGGCGGGAGCGCCGGCCACCAACGTGTAGGGCGGCACGTCGCGTGACACCGCGCTGAGTGCCGCGACGACGGCCGAGCGGCCGATCGTGACGCCGGGCGACACGACGGCGGTGCTGCCGACGAAGGCGAAGTCCTCGATCGTCACGTCGGCCTGCTCGACCGGCTTGTCGAAGATGTTGGTGGGAATGTCGTCGAACGCATGCGTCGTGTCGACGACGGTGACGCGTTCGGCGAGCGCAGCGCCGAAACCGATGCGCATCAAACCGTCGGCATGCAGCTGCACGCCGCGGCTGATGATGCTGTGCGCGCCGATGTCGAGCATTCCCTTGACCGTCAGGACCGCGTCGTGTCGCACCTGTGCGGTCTCGTGGATGTGCAACGTGCCGCCCCACATGCGCAGCAACACTCCGTCGTGCACGATCGCGCGACTGTCGATGATGAGCTGGGCTGGCCGGCCGTCGTGCAGCTCGACGCGCACCCTGCCGTCGATCACGGCATCGCGGGCGATCGAGACGTCGACGCGCGCCCTGTGCAGCCATCCTTGCCAGCGCAGATGCCGGATCAACGTACGGCGTCGGTGCCGCCGGCCGGCGTTGCGAACGCCGGTGCGCAGCGCCCGCGCGAACCGGTTGCGGATGAGCCGCAGCCGCGCCCGCGCGCCGGGCTGCCGGGTCAGCCACGGCTGCGCGCCGCCGGGCAGGCCGAGCCCGCCGAGCGTGCCGCGCGCCTGGCGCACCAGGGATGCCTTGCGGCCGACCAAGCCGAGCGACAGGCAGAACACCGCGTCGAGGAGCAGGACGGCGTACATCGCCGTGCACCAGCGGATGCTGCGCCGCTGCTCGGCGTACCGCCGCATGGCGGCGACGAACTCGGCGCGCTTGCGGCTGACGTCGATGCGGCGATGGCTGGTGCCGTAGCCATGTCGAGCGCGGGCGGCCGGGGTGATCTCGCACCGGTAGCCACGTTCGCGGATCCGGGCGAACAGTCCCGCGTCGTTGAAGAACAACGGCAGCCGCTCGTCGAACAACCGGCGGCCGGTGAGCTCGCGCCAGACGGCGATGCACGCCGCCGCGGGGCAGTCGACGGCGAGCGGCCGGTCGAGGGCGTCGGCCATCTCGTCGGAGTAGCGGCGGTGGCGGTGGCCGCGGCTGTCGCGGAACCTGCGGTCGATGCGGCGGCCGAGCTCCGTGAGGTCCCAGGTCACCGCGCCGAGGCTGAGATCGCGACGGGCGAACTCCTGGATGCTGCCGTCGGCGTTGGTGAGCACCGCGGCGGCCACCCCGACGCCGACGTTGTGGGCCAGGTGGTCGACCAGCGCCTGGAGGCAGTCCTCCGCCATCACCGCGTCGGGGTTGAGCAACGCGAGCACGCGTCCGCGGGCGAGGTCGGCCGCCTGGTTGTTGGCGGCGGCGTACCCGACGTTGTCCGCGTTGCGCACCACCGTGACCGGAATGTCCGGTGCGACATCGGAAGCCCATTTCTCGGCCACGCGCGCGGAATCGTCCGCCGACGCGTTGTCTACGACGACGACCTCGTAACCTCCCGGCACCTTCTGTCGTTGGAGGGCAGGGAGACAACTCTCGAGGTCGTCGACCGAGTTGTAGGTCACCAGGAGGACGGTGACCAGCGGGGCGGTGTCGGAAGGTGGGGACTGTGTCACGGATTCATCCCCCCTGCCTGATGCTCCCGCGACCCCCACGCCGCACAGACAGGTTGCCACAGTGACGCTGGAAACGGTTCTTTCGCTGCTGCGCCGGCGGTGGCTGCCGCTGGCCATCTGCCTCGTGGCCGCGCTCGCGGGTTCTGTGGCGCATCTCGCCACGACGACGAAGACCTACAGCTCGTCGGCGCGCCTGTTCGTCAACATCCCGGTTGCCCGCGACACGCAGGAAGCGCTCCAGGGCGTGCAGCTGTCGTCGCAGCTGATCCAGAGCTACGCCGAGATCGTGCAGTCGCGCTCGGCGGCCGAGCAGATCAAGTCGCAGCTGAACCTGCCGGACTCGGCCGGTGCGATCAGCCACCGCATCACGGCCACGCCGTCGCCCAACACACTGATCATCACGGTCACCGCGACGGACGCGTCGCCCGCGCGGGCTCAGGCCATCGCGCAGGCTGCCGCGAACGTCCTGAACAACACCGTGCGCACCCTCGAGCACGACCGGACCCCGTCGAGCGCCGTCGAGGCGAGCATCATCGACGCCGCCAACCACCCGACGGCGCCGAGCTCGCCGCGCATCCTGCGCACCCTGCTCATCGGTCTCGCGCTCGGCCTGCTCGCGGGTCTCGTGCTCGCGCTGATCCTGGAGGCGCTCGACCGCACGCTGCGCACCGCCGCCGCGACGGAGAGCCTTCTCGACGTGCCGGCGCTCGCCGTCGTACCGCAGGTGCGCGACGTGAGCTCTCTCGTCACCTCCGACAGCGGCCGCGCCCAGCGCGCCGCCGAGGCCTACCGCGGTCTCCGCACGTCGCTGCGGTTCCGCGACCTGGAGGCCTCGCCCGGCACGCTGGTCGTCACCTCCGCCGATGACGGTGAGGGCAAGACCACGACCGCTGCCAACCTCGCCATGGCGTTGGCGCAGGATGGGCAGCGCGTCGCGCTCGTGGATGCGGACCTTCGCAAGGCGGGTCTCACCAAGTTGCTCGGCGCCAAGGGCCGTCCCGGCCTCAGTGACGTCATCAACGGAACGGCTTCGCTCGACGATGTCGTCGTCGACTTCCGTGACCTGTTCCCGTTCGTCCCGGCCGGCGTCCTGCCGGCGAACCCGGCCGAGATGGTCGGCTCGGCCGAGATGATCAAGGTGCTGCAGGACCTGTCGGAGGTTGCCGACGTCGTACTCATCGACGCACCGCCGGCTCTCGCCGTCACCGACGCCGTCGTCCTGTCCGCTCTCGTCGACGGCACGCTTCTCGTCGTTCGGCACGGCCACAGCGACAAGGGTCACGTCGCCAACGCCGCACGGCGCCTGCACGGCGTGCACGCGCAGATCGTCGGCTTCGTCTTCAACGGCGCGCCGCGTCCGAACGACGAGTACGCCGACGCTGTCGGTGGTCCGGCCGCAGTCGCCGTGCGTCAGGCGGCGTGGGAGTCCTGATGCGCAAGCTCGCGGGGGCGGGCGGCGTCGCCCTCCTCGCGAGCCTC
Source organism: Mycobacteriales bacterium (assembly GCA_035690365.1). Classification (GTDB taxonomy): domain Bacteria; phylum Actinomycetota; class Actinomycetes; order JAFAQI01; family JAFAQI01; genus DASSKP01. The sequence continues at coordinate 14,793 of DASSKP010000077.1, read as the reverse complement.
CTGCTGGCTCCCAGCGCTGCGGCGAAGCAGTCACCTCCACCGTCGTTCAACCCGGCCGGTGCCGTGGTGTCGTCGCGGGTGAACCCGGGCGGCTGCGCTCGACTGCTCGGTGCCGGCTTCGCGCCGTCGGAGCGGGTCGTCGTGTCCGACAACGGCGTGCCTGTGCGCTCCGACACCGCCTCCACGCGCGGCACCGTCGATGAGGCCGTCTGCTTCGGTGGTGCGCAGCGGCCGGGCGCGCACGAGCTGCAGGTCGCGTCGGCACCCTCGGCTGCGCGCCACCACGCGATCTCGTCGCTCGTCTACCTCGCGGGGCCGCGCGCGTCGGCGGACGCGACCGATGCGCACGCAGGTCTCGCCGACCACGTTCGGCGCCAGTCGGAGCTGTCGATGGCGGCCGTCGCCGCCGTCCCGCTGTTGTTGCTCCTGGCTTCTTTCTTGTTGCTCGTGCGGGCCGCTCGGCGGGCGCGTGCTCGGCGGCGCGTCGCCCGCGAAGCCGCCGAGTCCGACCTGTTGCTGGACCCGCGGGCAGGTGTCCGCACAGATGTCGAGCGTCGCCGGTCGACTGCACTCGCTGTCGTCACCGGCGCGACGTTCGTCGTCGCTCTCGTTGTCGTGTACGGCGCCTCGCGCGGCGTACACCTGATCGACCATGTCGACGCGGCCACGGCTGCCGTCTCGCAGGCGACCACTGATGCGCACGACGGACGGATGGGCCGGGCGACGCAAGAGGCGCAGCGCGCCGTCCGGGAGGCGAGCGCCGCGCAGCGGGACCAGCGCGATGTCGCCGTACGCCTCCTTGCGCAGCTGCCGGGTCTCACCGACGTCGCTGACAGCGCGAGCCGGCTGTCCGACGCCACCGAGCTCGTGGCCCGATCGGTCACGGTGCCGTCCGACCAGGTGCAACCGCCCGCGCACGACCAGCTGACGGCGGTGCAGCAGATCTCGCCGACGGGCTGGGGTCGCCTCGACCGCGCGCGGGGCCGGTTGAGCGCGGATCTCTACCTGCTCGCGACGCAGGTGCCGTCATCCGAGCTGTCCGCGCTGCGGTCGCCGATGCTGAAGAACGGCCGGCGCTACCTCTTGCTGGTGCAGGACGACACACGTTCGCGGGCGACCGGTGGTCTCGTGGTCGCGACGGCGGTGCTGGCGGTTCGCACCAACACCCTGGTGCTCGAACAGGTTGCTCCGGCCGATGCCACCTGGGGGTCCGTCAACCTGACGCCGGACTTCCCGACCGTGGCGGCCGGCGCGTCGGCGGCCTGGCGGCAGCGCACCGGTCAACGAGTCGACGGCGTCGTCGCGATCGACGACGTCGCCCTGCAGCGACTCGGGGCGCCGAAGCCGTTAGACCCCGTAGCCAGCGTCCGCGCGGCGTTCGCGAAACTGCACGCCGGCGTCGGTGACACGGCCCGCCTGGAGGCCGAGCTCGTGGCGGCAGCCGCTGGAGGACACGTTCAGGTCTGGTCGGCGCACCCGGGCGAGGAACGCCTACTCGCCGCCGTGCCCGTCGGCGGAGCCTTGCCGGCCCACTCGCTGGCATTCGTCGACGTCGTCACCCAGGGCATCAGCGACCGGCCGATCGACGGCCAGGTGACCCGCCGCATCGACGAGGTGTGGCGAGCGACCGGTCAGCGGGCCAACGTCGGGTCGGGGCCCCAGCCCATGGCGGACGCAACTCTCACCCTCCGCGTGACGAATGCCGCCGGCCAAGGCCAGCTGACCTGGTTGACGGCGTACTTCAACGCTGGCACGGGCGTCGTCGCCGCGCAGGTCGACGGCAAGCCGGTGGCGGTGCACACCGCGGCCGAAAAGGGATCCGCCGCCGTCGGGCTCGTGCTCGACCTGCGGCCGCACGCGACGGTCACCGTGACCCTCCGGCTCGTCCAACCGCTGCCTGGTGGGCAGGCGCCTGTCTACGTCCAGCAGCCGCGCATCGCTCCTGACAGCGTCGCCATTCGCAGCCTTTGACCGGTTCGCGACGCCTGGGGCGTCGCGACGAGACATTTTCGCGCGAAAAGCAGTAATTCCGCGACCTTTGTCGAACTTGTTCGTTGTCACTGGCGAGCGCACGGAATAGGGGGGTGCTGTGACGACCGCGACTGCGTTGACGGACGCCGCGTACCCGGTCGCCGCCCCCGTCCCGCACCCCGTTCTCGTCCTGGTGCGACCGCGTCCTCGGCTCGTCCGTCGCACCGTCCTCGTGCACGCGACGAAGCGCGTCCTCGACGTGCTGGTCGCGAGCATCGCGCTGCTCGTCAGTCTTCCGGTGCTCGTGCTCTCGGTCGTGGCCATTTCGCTGACGTCTCGTGGCGCGCCGATCTTCGTGCAGGAGCGCGTCGGCAAGGACGGCCGCCACTTCCGCTTCTACAAGCTGCGCACGATGGTCGCCGGCAACGACGAGACCGTGCAGATCGAATGGGCTGCGCAGTGGGTGCACGGCGGTGGCTTCAACGGTCTCTACAAGCTCGTCAACGACCACCGCGTCACTCGTGTCGGTCGCTTTCTTCGCCGCTACAGCATCGACGAGCTGCCGCAGATGTGGAACGTCATCCGGGGTGACATGAGCCTCGTCGGGCCGCGCCCCGCATTGCCGCACGAGGTCGCGATGTACGACGACGTGGCTCGTCGGCGTCTCGAGGTGAAGCCCGGTGTCACCGGCCTCTGGCAGGTCAGCGGCCGCAGCGAGCTGAGCTTCCCCGAGATGATCGCGCTCGACCTGCACTATGCGACGTGGTGGAGCCTCCGCTCCGACCTGCGCATCCTCGCGCGGACGCCGGTCGCGGCGATCAGCGCACGCGGCGCTGCCTGAGCCCCCCTTTCTGCACACAAACGTGACGCAAGTGTCGCGTGCTCCGCTGGTGTCGCCATTCGGTGCCACACCAGTCACCTTTGTGTGCTGAAACGGAACTTCCACAACCGCAGGGCGTCGTCCACAACACTGCCCGGCGGCGGTTCGATGTCCGACCCGGTGGTGGACCTTGTCGCGATGCCCTTCAGCACGCTTCGCGACATTGCCGCTCGTCACGGCGGGCTGGTCACGCGCCGCCAGGCCCTCGACGCCGGCGTGGCCGGTAAGGCGTTGACCGAGCTGGTCCGTCGAGGTGTTCTCGTACGGATCGCACGTGGGGTCTACGCCGTGGGCCCGCGGGAGGCCGACCCTCGCGCAACAGCGGTTGGCATGGCGGCGGTGCTGAGCTTCGAATCTGCGGCTGCATGGTTCGGTGTCGACCTGCCAGCGCCGTTGGCCGAGGTCCGCGTGATGGCGCCACGCAATCGCGGGCGTCGGGCTGATGCAGTGCCGGGCGTGCGACTCCATCGCGCAGACCTCCGGCCCGGGGAGGTCTGGGTCGTCCGCGGATGTCCCGTCACCTCACCCCTGCGGACAGCACTCGATCTGGCCCGTCACCTACCGCTCGAGCACGGTGTCGCGGTCGTCGATGCCTTCATGCGCGCGGCTCTGCTGACAGCTGCCGAGTTTGCGGAGGGCGCGCACCGCGCGGCAGGCCCGGGACGCCGCCGGATTCAGCTGGTCGCCGTTCTCGTCGACGCCAAGTCGGGCTCGATCTTGGAGTCGCTGACGCGAGTCCTGCTCTGGCGGCATGGGCTCCGCCCGACGCACACGCAGCACCTCTTCCGCGACGCGACCGGTTGGTCGGGGCGCCTCGACTTCGCCTGGCCGCACTTGCGGGTTGCCTTGGAGTGCGACGGCTACGAGTTCCACGCCGCCCGAGAACCATTCCAGCGGGACCGGCGTCGCTGGAGCGCTCTGTCGCGCAGCGGATGGCACGCAGCAGTAGTCACGTGGTTCGACGTGACGCGAGATCCGGCCTACGTCGTAGAGCTGGTGCGTGACCTACTGAAGCTGGAGTCCCCGATCCTGCACACAAACGTGACGACGGACGTCGCCTGAGAGTCATAATCGCCTGGCCGTCGCTGCATGCGTCACGTTTGTGTGCAGAACGGGGATTCGCGGCTTAGCCTCGAACAGGTGACTGACGCTTCCCTCGTGCCGGAGATTCCGGAGCTCGTCCAGCCGTTCGCCTTCCTGCTCGGCAGCTGGCGCGGCGAGGGTGTCGGCGGCTATCCGACGATCGACGGCGACGACTTCCGGTATGGCCAGGAGGTCACTTTCACCTGTCCCGGCAAGCCGTTGATCGCCTACGCGAGCCGGTCGTGGTCGCTCGACGACGGTCGCCCGCTGTCGATGGAGACCGGCTACTGGCGTCCGACCGGCAACGGTGAGATCGAGGTCGTCCTCTCCATCGCGTCCGGCCTCGTCGAGGTCCTCTACGGCCGCCTCGTCACGGGCCCGGCCGGGGAGCATCTCGAGCTCGAGAGCGACCTCATCGGCCACACGGCGACCGCGAAGCAGGTCGACAAGGACAAGAGGATGTACGCCGTCCGCGGAGGCAAGCTCATGTACGCGATGGAGATGGCCGCTCTCGGACATCCGTTGCAGCCGCACCTGTCCGCCGCGCTCGACCGGAGCGCGGAGTAATGGGCAGCGGGGGGCTTCGTCGTCTGGCGCCGCGCAGTGCGCGCCCCGCCATCGCTGCCGCTGTCGCGCTTCTCGCCTCCGGCGCCGTTGCCGTTGCGCCACATGCCGGCGCCGCGACGATCCCTGGCCCGACGGTGTCGCTCGCGCACGCCGTGGTGAGGGGCGAGGGCTTCGACATCTGCCAGGCGCCGCCCACGAGCACGATGCGCGCCTGGCTCAAGTCACCGATGCGGTCGGTCAACATCTACTTCGCGGGCGCGGACCGCGCCTGCAGCGACCAGCCCTATCTCAATCCCGAGTGGGTTCGCACCGTCACCGCCAACGGCTGGTCACTCATCCCGACGGACGTCGACCGGCAGCCGCCCTGCTACAGCGGTCCCAAGGCGAGGATCAGCTGGACACCGTCCATTGCTCAGCAGCAGGGCAAGGACGCGGCCGACGCGGCGATCGACGGCCCGACGGGGTTCAAGGCGCTGCACATCCCGCGCCACTCGCCGGCGTACATCGACATCGAGAACTTCCCCGCGGGCCACCCGGCGTGCGACACCTCGGTGCGACGCTTCATGTTGGGCTGGATCGACGAGCTGCGTGCTCGCGGATACCGCGCCGGCGTCTACGGCCTGCCGACCGGTGCGATCCGCGTGCTGGTGTCATCGCACAAGTCCAACTCCAGCTACCCGATCCCGGACGCGATCTGGTTCGCGCGCTACGACGGCGTCGACTCGACCTGGAGTGCCGACATCCCGTCGACGTACCTGCCCAACCACCGCATTCACCAGTACCTCGGCGGCGTCGACCGCACCTATGCCGGCATCACGCTCAACATCGACCAGGACGCGATGAACGGCGACGTCGTACGGATGAGCGGGCTGGCGACTCCGTCCGGGCCGCCCTACGCGTACGCCGCCATCGGCAGCCCCGGCACGACCTCCTCGGCTCCGGGCGCGATCAACCTGCGCGGCGACCCGAGCACCAAGAACACGAAGGTCGGGACAGTCCACGACGGCGACATGATCAACATCGAGTGCCAGGCCGCCGGCGAGAACATCAACGGCGACTACGTGTGGGACAAGATCGACAACCCCAACTTCACGATCGGCAGCCCGCAGTACGTCTACATCAGCGACCTCTTCACCAACACGACCGGCGGCAACGGCGTCAGCAGCGCGATCGCCCACTGCGAGACGACACCGCCGACGGTCACGGTGAACCCGCTCCCGCTGACGACGCTGAACGCGGCGGCGACCGTCTCCTACTCCGCGACCGACGCGTCCGGCATCGGCGCGTACGACGTCCGGTGGACCAGTGCGACGGATCGCGGCGGTTTCAGCGCGTGGCACTACCCGAGCACCTGGCAGCACACGCGGTCGAAGAGCGAGACGCTCACCGGCCTGGCGCCCGGCGGCACCTACTGCCTGTCCGTACGCGCCTACGACCGGCTGACCAACCGGAGCAGATGGTCGCCGGCAACCTGCATCGCCCGGCCGCTCGACGACCGCGCGCTCAGCGCGGGCTCACGCTGGAACCGCGCGACGCGCAGTGGCTACTACTTCTCGACCTACACGGCGACGAGGACCTACCGCGCGTCCATGTCGCGTTCGGACGAGCAGGTCTATCGCGTCGGCATCGTGGCGACGCGTTGCGCGACGTGCGGCAAGGTTCGCATCATCGTCGGCGGTCATTCGGTCGGCGTCATCTCGCTGACCGCGCCGAAGGCGCTGCACAAGCAGACGCTGCTGCTGCCGGCGTTCACCAGCCTGTGGAAGGGCACCGTGACGATCCGCGTCATCAGCAGCGGCCAGACCGTGCAGATCGACGGCCTCGTCGTCTCCCGTCGCTAGTGGGGACGCCGGCGTGACGAAGAGGACTAGCTCATCGCGCGGCGAACGCTGAGCTCGTCCTCTTCGTAGGCGAACATCGGCGTCATCCGGTCGCTCTCCAGCAGCCGGGTGATGTGCGCGGGCGGCTGCGGCGTGGTGAAGAAGAAGCCCTGCGCAAGGTCGCAACCGAGCCGGCGCAGTGCGTGCAGCTGTTCGAGGCTCTCGACACCTTCGGCGATCGTCACGAGCCGCAGCGCGCGGGCCATGCCCGCGACCGCGGCGACGATCGCGGAGTCGTCACCGTCGACGGCGAGACCGTCAACGAACGTGCGGTCGATCTTCACCGCGTCGACGGGCAGCCGCTTGAGGTAGGACAGCGACGAGTAGCCGGTGCCGAAGTCGTCGACCGCCAGCCGCACACCGATGCCGCGCAGCGACGACAGAGCAGTGACGGCACCCTCGGCGTCCTCGAGCAGCGCGCTCTCGGTGATCTCCAGGCCGAGCTGTGACGGCTCGACGCCGTGCCGGCGCAACATGCCGTCGACGAGGTCGACGAGTCCGGGGTCACCGAGCTGGCGTGCGGACAGGTTGACCCACACGATGAGCGGCCCGCCGTCGTGCCGCACGTTGCGCCACTCCACGGCCTGCGCGAGCGACGCGTCGAGGACGTACTCGCCGATGCCCGCGATCAGACCGGTCTGCTCCGCGAGCGGGATGAACTCACCCGGTGGCACGAGCCCGCGCTCCGGGTGATGCCACCGCACGAGCGCCTCGACGCCGGTGATGTGCCCGGTGCGCAGATCGACCTCGGGCTGGTAGACGACGCGGAACTCCTTGTTGGTCAACGCCCGGTGCAGGTCGTTGGCGGTGCGCAGCCGGTTGACGGCGTGGGCCCGGAAGTCCTCGACGAACAGCTCGGTGCGTGCACCGCCGCGATCCTTCGCGCGGTGCAGTGCCAGGTCGCTGTCGCGCAGGATCGTCTCGGGCGTGGAGACCACGTCGCCGGTGCTGGACAGCGCGATGCCGATCGACATCGACAGGAAGACCTGGTCGCCGTCGAGCGAGAACGGCGTCGCCATGGCGTCGTTGATCTGCTCCGCGATCGCCACCGCGCCGCCCTCACCGGCGACATCCGTCGCAAGCAGGCAGAACACGTCGCTGCCGAACCGGGCCAGTACGTCGCCAGGACCGAGCAGGCCTTGCAGCCGTTGCGTGACCAGGCGCAGCATCAGGTCGCCGGAGTCGTGACCGAACGAGTCGTTGACCAGCTTGAAGTGGTCGAGGTCGAGAAGCAGGACGGCGATCTGTGTCTCGGCATGCAGCGCCGCGTCCATGGCGTCGCCGAGGACCTGCAGGAAAACAGCGCGGTTCGGCAGGCCGGTGAGCGGGTCGTAGAGACCGGCTTGCGCGAGCTGCTCCTCGAGCACGCGTCGCTCGGAGATGTCCCGCGTGATGGAGGAGTAGTAGTCGATCGAGCCGTCGGGCCGGCGATGCGCGACGACGACCTGTGACACCGGAACCTCGCTGCCGTCCGGCAGCAGCAGCTCGACCTCGCCCGACCACACCCCGACCCGGTTGGCGGTCGGCAGCGCCTCGCCGAAGAACAACGCACGAGCCGTCGGTGCGTAGACGTCGATCGCGCGCATCTCCTGCATCGAGTCGTCGTCCGTGATGCCGAACCGCAGCCGTGCGGCGGCGTTGGCATAGGTGAAGCAGCCGTTGGTGTCGACCATCGCGACGAGGTCAGGCGTTGCTTCGAGGATCTCGCTGAACCGCCGCAGGTCGGCGAGCGCCTGCGTCTCTTCGGTCACGTCGACGACGGATCCGACCCAACCGGCGATCTCGCCGTCGTGGACGATCGGCCGCGCCTCGGTCGACACCCAGCGGATCTCTCCGTTGGTCCGGCGGATGCGGAAGCGCGCCCGGCACGACGTCTGTTCCGCGGCGGCCTTGGCCCAGGCCTCGCGCATGAGCGGCTCGTCGTCCTCGTGGATCATCCACGGCCGGTCCATCAGCACGTCCGCGGACGGGTCAGCTGTGATCTGGACCAGCCGCGGGTTCGCGTAGAGGACCTTGCCCTCGGCGTCGGTCTGGAAGATGCCCGACGGCACGGTCTCGGCGAGCTCGCGCATGCGCGCTTCGCTCGCGGCGAGCTGCTCCGTCGTCGCGGCGAGCCGCCGCCGGTCGCGACGGTTGAGCACGAGCAGCAGCACCAGCACGCCGGTGACCGCGAGAGCGACCCCCGCGACGATCCACGACGAGGTCGTGGAGATCGTCGAGCTGGCGAGCATTCGCGTGCCTCAGGTTCGTGGGGACGGGCCGGGGTCGTGCGCGTGTCGGCAGGCGGCTTTGCCAAGGTGCTGTGACATCTGCGGCGGGCTCAGCGTAGTCGCTGACGACACCTGTGGAACCGCGTTCGGAGCACCCTGCGTTACACCTTTAGGTGGCGCTTCTTCACGAAAGCGGACAAAACCTCCCCGAGGGGCTGTCAGCGGGCTGACCAGCCCATGTCAAGCACCCGGCTCGGCGCGCCGAGACAACTTCTGTCACACTCGTCACTTTCGATAACAGGGGTTGCCACCATGCGCGCAGGGCGGCTCGGCGCCGTGACGCTCGTCGTCGCGCTCGGCTGCTCCTCCCTCGCCGCCGTCAGCGCGGCCCAGACGACCCGCGCCTCGACCTGCGCGACGCTCGGCCCCGGCGCGATCGGCCCCGCCGTGGCCGGCATCCAGCGGGTGGTGAAGGCCGGCGCCGACGGCGAGTACGGCCCCCTCACCGCCGCTGCCGTCAGCAAGTGGCAGAAACGTCATCACCTCCCGCGGACCGGCGTCGTCGATGCCGCGACCTGGCAGGCGTTGCCGGCCGACGTCGCCCAGAGCGCCTGCAGCAGCCAGGTCCACGGCAGCGGAGTCGCGCCGACCTGCGCCGTCCTCGCTACCGGCGCTCGCGGCCCGGCCGTCGCTGTCCTCCAGCGAAGGCTGGGCGTCGATGCCGACGGTGACTTCGGCCCGATCACGGCCGCGGCTCTCGAGTCAGCGCAGTCGAAGGCCAAGCTCCGCCCCTCCGGCAAGGCCGGCCCCGCGACCTGGGCCGCCCTCGGCCTCACCGGCACTCCCGCGTGCATGACCGCACCGGTCCTGAGCGCGAAGCAGAAGGCCGCGCAGGCCAAGGCGGCTGCCGACGAGAAGGCACAGCAGGTCATCCGCGACCAGGTCGCCAAGCTCGCCGCCGCGCTGACCGACGCACCCGGCACCTCGACCAACCCCATCGCCCTCGCCGCGACGAGCTTCGCCGGGGCGCAGAAAGGCAAGCCCTATCGCTGGGGTGCCACCGGACCGGCGTCGTACGACTGCTCCGGACTCGTCATGGCCTCCTACCTCGCGGCCGGAATCACCCTGCCGCGGGTGGCCGCCGACCAGTACGGCGCCGGGCCGACCGTGCCTCTCGACGAGGCGCAACGCGGCGACCTGCTGTTCTACGCGAGCGACCTGACCCGGCCGGCCACGATCTACCACGTCGTCCTCTACGCCGGCGGCGGCCGAGTGCTCGACGCCCCGCACACGGGCGCCTTCGTCAGCAACCGGCCGCTGTGGACCACGGGGCTTCTCCCGGTCGCGGTCCGCCCGGCGGCTCAGCTCACGCTGCCGCTGGCACCCGGCGCCAGCGGCTGGAGCGTCGCTCAGCTGCAGCAGGCGCTCAACCGCCACGGTGCGGCTGTGAGCGTCGACGGCGGGTTCGGACCGCAGACGGCGGCCGCCGTCCGGTCCTGGAAGGCGGCGCACAAGTGGCGGACGACCGCCACCGTCGGCGTCCGTGCCTGGCTGAGCCTCGGCGGCTGACCAAACGGGTGGTGACGCGCTCGCGCACGCTTGTTAGACTTCCTGATTGCGGTCAGAGCGGACCGGGGGGTCATCTCTGCTCGTGCACAACCTGGGGGATGCAGGTTCGAGCGGAGGATTGCTCACGGTGCCCACCGGTGGAGTGCAGCGTCAGCTCACGCTGCCGCCGGCGCCGGACAGCGCGCGGCAGGCTCGCCGCTTCGTGGCCGAGGTCCTGACCGACGCTCGCGAAGACGAGCTTCTCGACGTTGCCACGCTGCTGACCTCCGAGCTCGTCACCAACGGCATCGTCCACGCGCACACCGAGCTTCGCGTCGTCGTCGACGTCACCGAACGCTTCGTCCGCGTCGAGGTCGCTGACGGAAACCCGAGCCTTCCCGCCCGCCGCGACTACGACGAGTCGGCGATGACCGGTCGCGGCATGGAGATGGTGGAGCTGCTGGCCCACGAGTTCGGCGCGGAGCCGATCGACGGGGACGGTAAGCGGGTGTGGTTCCGGCTCATCCGAGGCGACACCACGGGGGCCGCTTCGGGCGGGTCGGAGCCCGCCCGGTCGACGGACAGCGCAGACGCTGTCGGCGCACGCACGCGCACCATCGTCCTGCGCGGTGTGCCGGTCGCTCTCTACTGCGCCTGGCAGCAGCATGCCGAGGCGATGCTGCGCGAGGCGACGCTCGTCGCCCTCGACGAGAACGGCAACTCGATGGGTGACTACGCGCTCGCCGCGCAGGCCCTCGGTGCCCTCGCCTCGGCCGCGCACGAGATCTTCGTCCTGCGCGACAGCGAGGTGGCGACGGCCGACGTCCCGATGGAGATCGCCGCCGAGGCGCTCCCGTGGTTCCCGATCCTGCGCGACCTGCTCGCCCGCGGGACCGCGTTGTCCGGCGCCGGCCGGCTGCTCACCCCGCCGTCGCTTCCCGAGATCGTCGCGTTGCGCAACTGGGTCTGCGAGGAGGTCTCGCGGCAGGCCGCCGGCCTGCAGGCGCAGCCGTGGGAGGCGCTGTCGGTCGAGGAGATCGGGCCTGCCGCCGCATCGGCCGAGGCCCTCGAGCTGATCCGCCACTCGACGTCGGCTCTCGTCGCTGCGGACGCGTCCAACCGGATCGTCTCCGTCAGCGAGGCGGCGAAGCAGCTGCTGGGCTGGGACGACGGCGGGCTCGAAGGTCGCCGGCTCGTCACGATCATCCCGGAGCGGTTCCGCGACCGGCACGTCGCCGGTTTCACCCGTCACCTGCTCGACGGCACGGCGTCCTTGCTCGGCCGGACCGTGACGGTGCCTGCGCTGCGCCGCGACGGCAGCGAGGTCGAGGTCGACCTGCTCATCGAGCGCCGCCCCGACGCCGCCACCCGCGCCCTGTTCGTGGCGACCTTGACTCCGCGCTAGCTCCGCAGCGCGTTGGCGCAGCTGCCACCGCAGGCGCACATCGCCGGCCGTATGGCCTCGATCGCGTCCCAGTCCTCCGCGTCCAGGACGGAGATGGCGCCCGGGAACAACCCGAAGTTCTCCCGGTAGATGTGCTCGTCGAGCTCGTCGAGCATCTCCAGCACCACGTCGGCCCAGTCGGGTGCGGTGGCGGCCGCCTCGACCTGCGCATAGAGCGAGGCGTGCTCGGCCTCCAACGCTGTGACGTGCTCGGCGAAGTCGCCCTGCGCCGCGATCCGCGCGAACAGTCCTGACTCTTCCCACTCGACGTGCGGCCGCAGGATGTCCATCAGGTCGTCGAGTCTCGTTCGCGCGCCCCACTCGTCGTCGTTCGCGATGCATCGACGCGCGTCGTCACCGATCGCCGCGAGGACCTCGTGCTGGTCCATCAGCTCCTGGATCGAGCCCTGACGGCATCCGCAGTGGTCACACATGGCGCGCCTCCGATTCGGTACGTCGTCCGATGCGCCCCATGTCGTAGGCAACGGCCGCGGCGGCGACCACCGCAAGGGCGACGAGTCCGCCGGCGTAGGAGCCCGTGTGACCGTAGACGCTGCCCATGAACAGCGGCGGGATGAATCCACCGAGTCCGCCGGCCGCGCCGACGACGCCGGTCACGGCACCGACGCGGTTGGCCGGTGCGCGTTGCGCGACCAGCGCGAAAACCGCGCCGCTCGCGAGACCCAAAGCGGCGGCCATGGACAGGAACGCGATCGTCCCCGTCGGTGCCAGTGCCGGTGTCGCGGACTGCACGAGCGCGAACGCCGTGACCACGGTGAACGCGATCCCCAGCACGCGGGTCGGGGAGATCCGGTCCGACAGCCAGCCGCCGATCGGGCGCATCGCGACCGCGACCAGCACGAAGCCGGCCATCTTGTTCGCCGCATCGGCCTGTGTGAGGGAGTACGCCGTCTTCAGGTAGGTCGGGAGGTAGACGCTGAACGCGACGTAACCGCCGAAGCCGACGGCGTACATCGCCGATGCCTGCCAGGTGATGCGCAGCTTGACCGTCTCGCGCAAGCGGGACAGCGCCGACGTGGTCGGCGCGACCCGGCCAGGAGCGTCACGCAGGACGAGGGCGGCGAGGACGCCGTACGCCGCGAGGACGCACGCCACGATGAGGAACGGTGTCGAGACGCCGTGGTGGTCGACGAGCTTCACCGTGCTGAGAGCGCTGATCGCCGTGCCGCCCATGCCCGCGCCGAAGATGCCGAGTGCGAAGCCGCGCTTCGCCGGCGGGAACCACGCGTTGACGAACGGAATGCCGACGGCGAAGGCCGTGCCGCCGATACCGAGGAAGAAGCCGCCGACGAGGATCGCGGCGAGTGAGTCGTGGCCGAGATAGCCGAGGAACAGCACCGGCAGCACCGTCACGAACGACACCGCGGGCATCATCACCCGGCCACCGAACCGGTCGGTGAGTGCACCGATCGGGATCCGGCCGAGCGAGCCGACGACGACCGGCACCGCCACGAGCAGAGCCTGGTTGAAGCTCGACAGCTTCAACGCGGTCTTGAAGTGCGGTCCGAGTGGTGAGAGCAGCGCCCAGGCCCAGAAGTTCAGCGCGAAGCCGAGGGTGGCCAGGGTCAGCATCAGCCAGGCGCGGCGGTCGGGCGCGTCGGCAGCAGGGCCCGTCGCCGCGGCGTGGGCAGGGGAGGTCGTCGCGGTCGGCGTGGTCATGCATCCAGGGTCGGTATCCATCCCCGCATCCGATCAGGGTCTTTGGTCCCTAAGCCCCGGACTTTCGGCCCTCAGACCTGGCTGAGCAGGTCGGTCGCGAGCATGCCGAGGTCGGTGGTCGTCATGACACGCGTTCCCATCCGCGCCGGGTCGGCCGCGCGCCGAGGCGCGTGGTCTCGCGGGAGCGATAGACGATGTAGGGGCGGGTGAGGTAGCCGAGCGGCGCACTGAAGACGTGCACGAGCCGGGTGAACGGCCATGCTGCGAACAGCAGCCACGCGAGCATCGCGTGGATCTGGAAACCGAGCGGTGCGGCGGTGATCAGGTCGACGTCGGGGTGCGCGTAGAAGATGCTGCGGAAGTACGGCGCCACCGTCAGCCGGTAGTCGTGCGGGTTCGGGCCGTTGCCGCGCAACGTCGTGAGCAGGCCGACGAGGATCGTCGCGGCGAGCAGCACGTACATCGCCTTGTCGTTGCGGGTGGTCGCGGAGAACACCGGCCCGACCGTGCGGCGGCGGTAGATGAGCAGCGCCATGCCGACGACCGTCCCGACGCCGGCCAGCGTACCCATCGTCGCGGCGACGACGTGGTACGCCGTCTCCGAGATGCCGGCGCTCTTCGTCCATGCCTCCGGCACGAGGATGCCGATGACGTGGCCGCCGATCGCCATCAGGATGCCGAAGTGGAACAGCGGGCTCGCCCACCGCAGGAGCTTGCGTTCGTACATCTGGCTCGACCGCGTCGTCCACCCGAACTTGTCGTAGCGGTAGCGCCAGATGTGCCCCAGCACGAAGACTGCGATGGCGACGTACGGGATGACGACCCAGAGCAGCAGGTGGCCGGTGCTCATCGACGACCTCCCGTCAGCTCGGGAGGGCCGAAGGGCTCGAGGCCGACTTCTTCGGCCGGTGGGCCGCTACGTGCGAGAGCCAACGCCTTCTCCATGTCCTTCGGTGCCGCGTCGGGGAGCACGGCACGGATGGCGTCGACGACGTCGAGGTACGGCGACTGCGCGTCGGCGAGTGCCATCCGCAACAGCTCGAGTCCGGCGCGGTGCTTGCGGAACAGCTCGAGGCCGGCGTCCGGCACGTACGCCATGAACTCGCACACGACCGCGAGATGGTCCGGCAGCTCGCCGTCGGTCACCTCGAAGCCCGCGACCTTGTACGCCGTCGAGAAGCGCAGCAGCGCCATGCCACGGTTTCTCGTGTCGCCGTGCGAGTAGTAGGTGAGGTAGAGGCAGCAGCGGCGGCGCAGGTCGAACGTGTCGACGTACCTCGTCTCGGCGTCGCGTTGCGGCGTCGACGCGAGACCGGTGCAGACGCGCGTGAGCGGCGCGGTGGCTGCGCCGCACGACGCGGCGGCTTCGGTCAGCAACGGCAGCCGCTCGTAGAGCGTCGCGTCCGGGTAGGCCAGCAGCTGCGCCGCAACCCGCAACGCCCGCGCGAGCTCGCCGCTCATGACGGGTCCTCGTCGACGTCGACCGGGGAGCCTTTGCCGTCCCAGTTCAACAGGTTGTCGCGCTCCTTG
>DASSKP010000076.1:0-32952 GCA_035690365.1 Mycobacteriales bacterium | reverse complement strand
GGACCTCGTCGCGGTCGACCCGGACGATGACCCCCTCCACGATGTCGCCGTCGTTGAACTCCTTGATCGTGCCTTCGATCGCGGCGAGGAAGTCATCGGCGGAGCCGATGTCGTTGATGGCGACCTGGGCGGGGCCCTTGGAGGCGGAGGGATCGGCGACAGCTGTGGTGGTGGACGTCATGTGGTCGGGGGCTCTTCTCGGCGTGGACTCGGGGATTGATGGACTCTGGGCCCTCGACACGCCGATGGGCGTGGCAAGGCGGCGCGGATAGGTCGCGCTCGGTGGAGTCTAATGCGGAGCGTGAACGACGTCGAGCGCGTGCTCCGCCGGGCGGCCGAGACCACCGAGTCGGCCCGCGCCTCGCGGAGCTGGTGGGACGAGCAGTCGACCGACTACTACGCCGAGCACGGCGCGTTTCTCGGGGACCGTGACTTCCTCTGGGGGCCGGAAGGCCTGCGCGAGAGCTCAGCGCGGTTGCTCGGCGACGTCTTCGGCCGCCGGGTGCTCGAGATCGGCTGCGGTGGCGCGCAGTGCAGCCGCTGGCTCGCCGACCAGGGGGCGGAGCCGGTGGCGAGCGACCTGTCCGGCGGGCAGCTCGCGCAGGCCGCCGTACTCAACGCCGGCACCGGTGTCGACGTACCACTCGTGCAGGCGGACGCGCAGCGGCTGCCGTTCGCCGACGAGTCGTTCGACCTGGCCTGTTCGGCGTACGGCGCCCTGCCGTTCGTCGCCGACTCGGCAGCGGTCATGCGCGAGGTCGCGCGCGTGCTGCGACCAGGTGGACGCTGGGTCTTCGCGACGACGCACCCGATGCGCTGGTGCTTTCTGGACGATCCCGGTCCCGCCGGCCTGGTCGTGGAGTCGTCGTACTTCGACCGCCGCGCCTACGTCGAGCAGGACGACGACGGTCGCGCCACCTACGTCGAGCACCACCGCACATTCGGTGACCGCATCCGCGAGATCGTCGCGGCCGGTCTGCAGGTCGTCGACGTGGTGGAGCCGGAGTGGCCGGACGGCCACGAGGAGGCGTGGGGGCCGTGGAGCCCTCTACGTGGCCGGCTGATGCCGGGCACCGCCATCTTCGTGACCGTCAAGCCTGGTGCGTGATCGTCGTCAGCTGCGGATCATCTCGTGGTGCTCGAGGAGCTCCTCGACCCATGGACCTTCCGGCCCCTGCGGATGACGGCGGCGCGGCACCGCGAACAACACGACTCCTGCGACCGTGAACGCGATCCCGAGGAGCAGTGCCGCGAGCGGCAAGGTGTTGTTGACCAGGTCGAGCTGCTTCGTTGCGGCCTTGGCGTCGTCAACGGCGCCCTTCACGGTCGGCGCGGTGAACGCGTAGGTCATGTCCATGATCGGAGCGACCGGGACCAGACCGGCGCTGGTGACGATGTTGGTCGTCCGCACGTCGTGCTGGCGCATGTCGACCACGATCCCGCTGTCCGGTGCGACCCAGAAGGTCGAGGAGAAGCGGTAGGTGTAGCTGAGCGGCACCGGGTCCGGCGCCTTCGCCATGACCTTGTCGAGCGCGAGCAGCTGCTCCATCGACAGACCGAGGCTCGGCGTCAGCTTCAACATGTCCGTCTTGGTCATCGTGGCGGGAAGCATGCGGCTCAGGACCGGGTCGGTGATCAGCTGGTTGCCGGCTTGTGTCGTGTACTCGTAGGTCTGGATGCCGCCGTGACGCACCGTGCCGACGTAGTGCAGCGGCGTCGTCATCAGCGTGTCCTGCACCCAGCCGACGTAGTCCTGGCGCTGGGTGTTCATCGGCCAGTTGAAGGTCAGCCCGTTGGCCGCAACGACGTCGGGGAAGGCCTTCGTGGCTTCGAACGACTTCCGATCGACCGAGTAGCGGTAGTTGAGGTTCGCCGCGACCGCGCCGGACAAGGTGATGATGCGCTGGTCAGCGACGAGGGCGTTGTTGCCCGTGGTGTCGAGCACCTTCGTCGTGTGACGCACGTCGATCGGGACGTTGTGCAGGACACCCGGCCCGGACGGCACGTCTGTCGCAAACGTCGGGTTCACGAACGACGCTGCCTGCCCCGAGTAGAGACGCGTGGTGTGCGTGTTGCCGGGCAGCTTGGACATGGCGGGCCCCAGCGCCCATCGGACGACCCCCGCGCCCGATATGAGCAACAGCCCCAAAACGGTCAGGACAACAGCAAGTCTGCGACGCATCGAACCCACCTCTTCAGTCGATGCCGCCAGCGTCTGCCGTGAGGGCCAGTCGCAGTAGAGGCGAACGGCCCGACCTGGAGGGCCGACCGGGCCGCGACCGCTAAAGGAAGCGACGGTGTCGCACGACGCCGCCGACGACGAAGCCGGCCGCGACGAGGTACCAGACCACGACCATGGCGAAGTCCAGCCACCGTGCGGCGGTGTTCGCGACGAAGGCCCTGGCGACGTCCTCGGGATGACTCCGGGAGAGCCACACGGTCACCGGGTGCGGCGTCACGTAGCTCTTGTGGTTGTCGTCCGAGACTTGGTACTCGCTGCCCTGGTAGGTGTAGGTGGCGATGCCGCCGCGGCTGGTGCCGTGCACGCTCTTGCCCGTCCACTGCACACCGGAGTCGGACGTCAGGACGATCACGGTCATCACGACACCGAAGACGAAGAACACCGCGGCCGCGCCCAGCGGCCATTCCAGGCCGTGCCACCAGCGCCGGTAGCGGTACGACATGGCCAGGACCGTGCCACACCGCGACGGCCGGCGTCAGCCGTTCGCGCTAGTGCCCGGCCTGGTCCCAGTCCTTGCCGAGACCGACGGAGACATCGAGCGGCACCTCGAGCTCGTAGGCGTTGCCCATCTCGTCACGGACGATCTGCTCGACCTGCTCCTGCTCCCCCGCCGCGACCTCGAGCACGAGCTCGTCGTGCACCTGCAGCAGCAGCCGCGAGGCGAGCCCCTTGTCGCGGAGCGCGCGCTGCACGCCGAGCATCGCGACCTTGATGATGTCGGCCGCGCTTCCCTGGATCGGCGCGTTGAGCGCCATCCGCTCCGCCATCTGCCGGCGCTGGCCGTTGTCGCTCGTGAGGTCGGGGAGGTAGCGACGCCGGCCGAGGATCGTCTCGGTGTAACCGTCCATGCGCGCCTGGTCGACCACACCGGTGAGGTAGTCGCGCACGCCACCGAACCGATCGAAGTAGGTGTCCATCTGCTCGCGCGCCTCGTCCGGCGTGATGCCGAGCTGTTGCGCGAGCCCGTACGCCGACAAGCCGTAGGCCAGGCCGTAGGACATCGCCTTGATCCGCCGACGGAGCTCCGGGTCGACCGACTCGATCGGCAGGTTGAACGCCTTTGACGCGACGAAGGTGTGGAGGTCCTCCCCCGACATGAACGCCTCGATCAGCGCGCGGTCACCGGACAGGTGCGCCATGATGCGCATCTCGATCTGTGAGTAGTCGGCGGTCATCAGCGACTCGAAGCCGTCGCCCACGACGAAGGCGCGGCGGATCTCGCGGCCCTCAGCTGTGCGGATCGGGATGTTCTGCAGGTTGGGGTCCTGGCTGGACAGCCGACCCGTCGCCGCGACCATCTGGTTGAACGTCGTGTGGATGCGCCCGTGGTCGTCGACCATCGGGATGAGCGAGTCGACGACGGTCTTCAACCGCGACACGTCGCGGTGCCGCAGCAGATGCCCGATCAGCGGATGGTCGGTCTGCAGCGACAACCACTGCAAGGCATCGGCGTCGGTCGTGTAGCCGGTCTTGATCTTCTTCGTCTTCGGCAGCTTGAGCTCGTCGAACAGGATCTGCTGCAGCTGCTTGGGTGAGCCGAGGTTGAACTCACGGCCGACGCAGGAGTAGGCCTCCTCCGCGACTCGCTTCACCTCACCGGCGAACCTCGACTCCAGCTCGGCGAGCCAGTCGACGTCGGCGGCGATGCCGGTGCGCTCCATCTCGGCGAGCAGCGCGGTGAGCGGAAGCTCGACATCGCGCAGCAGCCGGGTGCCGCCGCGGCTGTCGAGATCGGACTCCAGCGCGTCGGCGAGGTCGACGATCGCTCGCGCCCGCACCATCTCGGCCTGCGCAGCGTCGCCCTCGGTCGATCCGTCGAGGGACAGCTGGCCGTCAGCCGGTCCCTCGGCGCGCAGCTCGCGCCGCAGATAGCGCAGCGCGAGGTCACCGAGGTCGAAGGACCGCTGCCCGGGCAGCGCGAGGTAGGCCGCAAGTGCGGTGTCGTTGGTGACTCCTTCGACGCTCCACCCGTGCTCGGCGAACGCGAGCAACGGACCCTTCACGTCGTGAAAGGCCTTCGGTTGCGACGGGTCGGCGAGCCAGTCGCGCAACGCGTTCTCGTCTTCGTCCGTGAGCTGCGTCGGATCGATGAAGGCAGCCGCGTTGCCCGGTGCTGCAAGGGCGATGCCGGTCATCGTGCCGGTGCCGCGGCCGAAGCTGCCGGCGACGGAGACACCGACCCGCTGACCACTGCAACCGTGCTCCTGCAACCAACCGGTGACGTCGCCGGCGGCGAGCACGCTGCCCTCGAGCTCGAAGCCCTCGTCGGCCTCGGGCTCGGCGGCCTGCAGGGTCTGGTAGAGCCGGTCGCGCAACACCCGGAACTGCAACGTGTCGAAGAGCTTGTGCACCTCCTCGCGGTCCCACTGGCCGAGGTGCAGGTCGTGGGGGCCGACGGCGAGCTCCACATCGCGTCGCAGCTCCGTCAGCTGACGGTTGCGCACGACGTCGGCCAGATGGGTGCGCAATGCGTCGCCGGCCTTGCCCTTGACCTCGTCGACCCGCTCGACGAGCGCGTCGAGTGAGCCGAACTCGCGGATCCACTTCGCCGCGGTCTTCTCGCCCACGCCCGGAATCGACGGCAGGTTGTCCGACGGGTCGCCGCGCACGGCCGCGAAGTCGGGGTACTGGCGCGGAGTCAGCGCGTACTTCTCCTCGACGGCCGCCGGCGTGAACCTGCTCATGTCGCTGATGCCGCGTCGCGTCATCAGCACCGTCACCTTGTCGTTGACGAGCTGCAATGCGTCGCGGTCGCCGGTGACGATGAGGACGTCCATGCCTTCCTGCTCGCCCTGGGTCGCGAGCGTCGCGATGACGTCGTCGGCTTCGTAGCCCTCCGCCTCGACGGTCGGGATCGCCAACGCCTCGAGCACCTCTTTGATGAGGCTGACCTGGCCGCGGAAGTCGGTGGGCGTCTCGGAGCGGCCGGCCTTGTATTCGGTGTACATCTCCGAGCGGAACGTCACCCGGCCGACGTCGAACGCCACGGCGATGTGGGTCGGCTGCTCGTCGCGCAGGATGTTGATGAGCATCGAGGTGAAGCCGTAGACCGCGTTGGTGGGCTGCCCGGTCGTCGTCGAGAAGTTCTCCACCGGCAGGGCGAAGAACGCCCGGTAGGCGAGCGAGTGACCGTCGAGAAGCAGCAGACGGTCGGTGGTGGACGCGCTGGTGGCGGTCGGATCGGGCACGTCGCGATCCTAGGTCGCGCTACCGACGGTGGCGGGGCCGCTCGCTAGGAGCCGTCGACTCCCTGCGAGACCCGTGCGACGCGACGCTGCGGTGGCACCGGACGGCGCAGGCGCGTGCGGCGTCGTACGACGTCATCGGCCCGGACGTGCGCGTCAGCGCCCAGCCTGCGCCGGACAGCGCTGACAGGCGCCACCCGCTGGACGAGCACGGGCGCGAAGCCCAGCCGGGCGTAGAAGCGGCTGGCGTCGCGGAGCGAGGGGTACATCCCAGCGGTCAGGTGCTCGACCTGCCGCTCCTCGGCGAAGTCTGCGGCGGCGGCGACGAGCGCATGGCCGACACCGCGACGACGGCTGCCATCCGCGACGATGACGTGCATCAGCTGGACGACCTGGCTGGACGAGAGCGGGTCGGGGCAGGAAACACGGAGAACCGCCATGCCGGCCGGCTCACCGTCCACCCTCGCGAGTACGACGCGGCAGTGCGGATCCTCGATCGCGGCGACCAGGCGTTGCTCGATGTCGGGAACGGCCACCGGGTTGACCGCCCGCTCCGCGCGACCGCCCATCTGACGGAGCTCACGCCAGAGCGAGGCCAGGCTGGGCACGTCAGCGAGCGATGCGGTCCGGGTCAACACCGGGCTTCGTGGCACGAGTCGCTCCCTCATGCCGGACGGGCTGGGGGGGCGTCCGGCGGTAACGGAGTGCACGCTAGCCGTTACAGGCGCGGATGGTCACCCAGGTCAGAAGATCATGAAGACCGGGCGATACGGGTGGTGCGGAACGCCCGTGATGTCCGATATGCGGGGGCGGGAACCGCTCAGTCCTCGCCGAGGTAGGCCTTGCGGACGCGTTCGTCGTGCAGCAGGTCCTCGCCCTTGCCGTCGAAGGCGATCCGGCCCGTCTCGATGACGTAGCCGTGGTTGGCGAGCGACAACGCGGCCTGCGCGTTCTGCTCGACCAGCAGGATCGTCGTGCCCTGCTCCTGCAGCTCGGCGATGACGCCGAAGATGCGCTGCATCATGATCGGGGAAAGTCCCATCGAGGGCTCGTCGAGCATCAGCAGCTTGGGTCGGCTCATCATCGCGCGGCCGATCGCGAGCATCTGCTGCTCGCCACCGGACAGCACGCCCGCGGACTGGTTTCGCCGCTCACCGAGCACGGGAAAGAGCTCGTAGACGCGGTTCATGTCCTTGCCGATGTCGGTCTTGTCCGTGCGGGCGAACGCGCCGAGGTCGAGGTTCTCCTCGATGGTCATCCGACCGAAGATGCGACGCCCCTCAGGCGCGTGCGCGACACCCAGTCTCAGGACCTCGTGCCCCTGCATGCCGCGGATGCTCTGACCGCCGTAACGGATGTCACCCTCGGTCGGGTGGAGCAGCCCCGACACGGTGCGGAGTGTCGTCGTCTTGCCGGCGCCGTTGCCACCGATCAGCGTGACGATCTGGCCGGCTTCGACGACGAAGCTGATGCCCTTGACCGCTTCGATCGCACCATAGGAGACGTGCAGGTCCTCGACCTCGAGAAGCGCGGTCATGAGCTGCCCTCATCGCCGGCGGTGGTGCCGAGGTAGGCCTCGACGACGCGCGGGTCGGCCTGGACTTCCGCCGGTGTGCCCTCGATCAGCTTGGCGCCCTGCACGAGGACGGCCACGCGGTCGCAGAGGTTGAAGATGAACTTCATGTCGTGCTCGATGACGATGACCGCGAGCCCGAGGTCACGGATCTTCTTGACCAGGTCCATCGTCGCGCGGGTTTCGGAGGGGTTCATTCCGGCCGTGGGCTCGTCGAGCAGCAGCAGCCCCGGGTCGGTGGCGAGCGCTCGCGCGATCTCGAGCCGACGCTGGTCGCCGTACGGCAGGCTGCGGGCGAGCTCGTCCTCGTCGCGGCGCAGACCGACGAACTGCAGCAGCTCGGCAGCGCGCTCGCGGACCTCGCGTTCGGTGCGGTGGAACCTCGGCCCGCGGCCCACCGCGGAGAGCACGCCCTCGCGGGTGCGGCAGTGCCGGCCGACGAGGACGTTCTCGAGCACGGTCATGTTGGGGAACAGCCGGATGTTCTGGAACGTGCGGGCAAGACCGAACTTCGTGATCTGGTCCGGGGTGTGCGCCTGGACGTCGCGGCCGGACAAGGTCTTCCGCAAACCGCTCGCCGGGCCGAAGATCTCCGTGTCGCGGTAGGTGATGCGCCCAGTGGTCGGGACCACCATGCCGGTGAGGCAGTTGAAGAACGTCGTCTTGCCGGCACCGTTGGGCCCGATGAGGCCGACGATCTCGCTCTCGTTGACCGCGAAGTCGACGTTGTTGACCGCGAGCAGGCCGCCGAAGCGCTTGCTGACTCCCTCGGCCCGGAGAACGGGCATCGAGGATGCGACCGGTTGCGCGGTCATACGGGTGCCACCTGCCCGGGCTGGCTCATCGCATCAGCTCCGGAGCCACCTTCGTGGAACTCGCGCTGGCGCCGGCGGCTGACGATCAGGCCCTCGGGCCGGAACCGCATGAGCAGGATCAGCGCGAGACCGAAGAGGAACAGGCGGTAGTCCTGCACGAACCGCAGCTTCTCCGGAATGGCATAGAGCAGCGCCGCGCCGAGGATGGGACCGGCGACGGTGCCCATGCCACCGAGTACGACGGCGGAGAGCAGCAATGCGGAGAAGATGAACTGGTAGGCGTTGGGCTCGATGGCCTCACCGATGTGCACGTTGATGGTGCCGGCGGTGCCGGCCAGGGTGGCGCCGATGCCGAACGCCAGCAGCTTGAGCGCGACGGTGTTGATGCCCATCGCACGCGCGGCGAGCTCGTCCTCGCGGATCGCGACCCATGCGCGGCCGATGCGGCTGTCGTTGACCCGCGCGAAGAAGACCATCACGCCGGCGATCAGGAAGATGTCGAGGAAGTAGTAGTTGCTCTGGAAGGGTAGCAACTGCCCGAAGACCGTGTGCGGCTTGCCGAAGTCGAAGCCACCTGGGAGCTTCAGGTCGGGAATGCCGGCGATGCCGTTGGGGCCCTTCGTCAGGCCGGTCCAGTTGATGGCGACGATGCGGAAGATCTCACCGAAGCCGAGGGTGACGATCGCGAGGTAGTCGCCGCGTAGCCGCAGCGTCGGGGCGCCGACCAGGACGCCGAAGAAGGCCGCGACCGCCGCACCCAGCGGGATGACGAGCAGGAACGGCAGGTGCACGTGCACCGTCGTGAACACCGCGTTGGACAGCAGCGCCGAGACGTAGCCGCCGATGCCGAAGAAGGCGATGTAGCCGAGGTCGAGAAGACCGGCCAGTCCGACGACGACGTTGAGACCGATCGCAGCGGCGGCGAACACACCGACGCGGGCGAAGACCGCCATCCACTGCGCATTGCCATGCTGCGTGAACGGGAAGGCGAACGCTGCCGCGGCCGCGACGGCGTAACCGATGTAGCGGTAGCGGTCGAAGGCACTCGTGAATGCCGCGGCGACGCCGAGCCCGTTGGCGGCGACCACCAGCGCGACCACGAAGATCGCAAACGCGACGAACTGCTTGTCGTCCTCGATGTCGAGTCCGACGACGAGCGCCGCCAGGCCGACCCCGATCACGACGAAGATGAGCGCGATGTCGGCGACAGCCGACAGACGTGGCAGCACGTTTCTCGGTGTCACGGGCAGCGTGTCGGCACCGAGGAACAGGACGAGTGACCCGACCAGCGCCACCCAGGCGCCGACTCCGACGGCGCCGGTGCCACCGCCCTCGTGGACGAGACCCCGCAGGATGTAGACGCTGATGATCAGGTTGCCGAGAGAAGCAGCGAGGCTCGACCGGCGCCTGCCGTCCACGGAGGTCAGACCGACGCAGGCCACCAGTGTGAGCAGGAGCACGTAGAGCCGGGGTCCGCCGATGCCGACGCTCTGCAGGTTGCCGCCGAGCGGGTTGGTGTAGCCCACGCCGGAGACTCCCCATGGCAGAACGGAGGAGATCAGGCACAGCACCACACCGGCGATGAGCAGCACGCGACCGCGCGGGCCGGTGCGCCGGAGGATCTGCTCGCGGTAGCGGTCGAAGATGCGGAGGAAGGCACTGGTCATGCGCGCACCGTCACCTCCTCACCGAACAGACCGTTCGGCTTGAAGACGAGCACCAGGATGAGGACCACGAACGCCCAAAGGTCCTTGTAGCCCGACCCGCTCGGAAGGTACTGCACCGCCATGACCTCGACGATGCCGAGGATGAAGCCGCCCGCCACGCAGCCGGTGATGTTGCCGATGCCGCCGAGCACTGCTGCGGTGAACGCCTTGAGGCCGGCGATGAAGCCGTCGTCGAATCGCACGGTGCCGAGCCGCGCGCCCTGAAGGACCCCGGCGACGGCTGCGAGTGCTGCGCCGAGGACGAACGTGATGACGATGACCCGGTCGGTGTTGATGCCCATCAGCTTCGCGGTGTCCGGGTCCTGGGCCGTCGCGCGCATCGCGCGCCCGGTCCGCGACCGCAGGACGAACGCCTGCAGCGCGATCATCAGGACCACCGCGACCACGACGACGACGATGGACGCGTAGGAGATCCGAACGCCTCCGACCGTGACGGCGCCACTGGGCAGAAGCTGCGGGAAGTCGAGCGGCGCCTTGGCGCCGGGGTACCAAAGACGCGTGCCTTCCTCGATCATCGCGGAGACACCGATGGCGGTGATCAGAGGCGCGAGTCGAGGGGCGTTGCGAAGCGGTCGATAGGCGACCCGCTCCATGACCACCGCGACGGCCACGGAGAGCGCGATGCCGGCCAGCGTGCACAGCGGCAGCGCGATGACGATCTGATCCTGCATGCCGTGCGGCAGGACGTCGTAGAGGGCCAGGCCTCCGAACGCACCCAGCATGAAGATGTCGCCGTGCGCGAAGTTGATCAGCTGGATGATGCCGTAGACCATCGTGTAGCCCAGAGCGATCAACCCGTAGGTCGCGCCGAGCACCACACCGTTCGTCAGCTGCTGCAGGAACTGCGTCACGGGCCCTCCACGCGGAGAGGGGCGGGCGTTGCCCGCCCCTCTCCGGTGCGTCGAGTGGTGCTTGTCAGCTGTTGAAGGTGTCGGTCTTGACCGGCACCCAGGCGCCACCCTTGACCTTGTAGACGGTCAGCACCTTGTTGGTGGTGTCGCCGTACTGGTCGAAGGACACGTGCCCGGTCACGCCGTCGAAGTCGGTCGACTGGACCGCCGCGACGATGGCCTGACGCGTGGACGAGTCGATGCTCGTCTTGCCCGGGAGAACCTTCGCCAGCGCGTTGATGATGACGTTGGCTGCGTCGTACGAGTAGGCGCCGTACGCGGAGAAGTCCTCCTTGTAACCAGCCGACTTGTACGCCGACACGAAGGCCTGAGCAGAGCTCAGCTTGTCGGTCGGGGCACCGACGGAGGTCGCGAGGTCGCCCTCGGACTTCGGACCGGCCAGCTTGACGTAGGTCGGGTCGTAGATGCCGTCGCCACCCATCAGCGGGATGTTGAGACCGCCGGCCTTCATCTGCTTGGAGAGCGGGCCGGCCTCGGGGTACTCGCCGCCGTAGTAGAGGGCCTGAGCACCGGTCGGCTTGATCTTGCTGATGACGCCGGAGAAGTCCTTGTCACCGGGGTTGATCGTCTGGTGCGAGGTGATGGTGCCGCCCTGGGCCTTCCACTGCTTCTCGAACTCGGCGACGAGACCGGCGCCGTAGGTCTTCTGGTCGTTGACCGTGGCGACCTTGTTGATGCCCTGCGACTTGAGGTACTGCGCAGCGAACGGACCCTGGATGGCGTCGGTCGTGGCGACGCGGAAGTAGCTCGCGTAGGGCCGCGACTTGTTGCCGCTGGAGTAGTTGTCGCCCTGGGTCAGCGCCGGGTTGGTGTTGGCCGGCGAGATCATGACGATGTTCTGGTCGTTGTAGGCCTTCTGCTCCTGCTGCGCGACGCTGGAGTTCAGCGTGCCGACGACGCCCACGAGGTTGCTCTCGCTGGCGAGGTGAGCGGCCACGGTGCCACCGACGTTGGCGTCGGCCTGGTCGTCCTGCGGGTCGAACTTGATCGTCCAGCCCTTGACCTTGTTCGCCGCGTTGGCCTGCTTGATGGCGAGGTCGACGCTGTTCTTCATACCGAGACCCAGCGCCGACAGCGGCCCGGTCAACGGAGCGGACATGCCGATGACGACAGTGTGGGAGCCGCTGCTTCCGCTCCCACCGCCGCTGCTCTTGTTGCTGCCGCAGCCGGTGACGGCAATGACGCCGATGATGGCCGGAATGGCAGCGCGGACGACGTAACGGTTACGCACGTCTGGCTCCTCCCTGTTTTCTGTCACGTACCTGCGGAGCAGGACGGGTCGACCGGCTGATCATGCCGGTTCGCGGGCAACCTAGCGTGTTCCGGCCGCGCGGGGAAACACACGTTGCCGTGTCGTGATCGTCGGATTTCAGGCGGACGGACCGTCAGTGCCCGCCACGACACCCTCCGCGACGGCCCGCATCGTGGTCCGACGGTCCATGGACGTCTTCTGGATCCACCGAAAAGCCTCGGGCTCGGACATGCCGTTGTCCGCCTGGAGCCGACCCTTTGCTCGGTCCACGACCTTGCGGGTCTCGAGCCGTTCGGTGAGGTCGTCGACCTCCGTCTCGAGAGCCTTCAGCTGGGCGGCGCGGCTGACCGCGACCTCGATGGTGGGAATGAGGTCGGTCTTGGCGAAGGGTTTGACAAGGTAGGCCATGGCGCCAGCTTCGACCGCTCGCTCGACCAGCTCGCGCTGGGAGAAGGCGGTCAGCATGACGACCGGGGCGATGCGGTTCTTCACGATCTGCTCAGCCGCCGAGATGCCGTCGAGGACGGGCATCTTGACGTCGAGGATGACGAGGTCGGGGCTGAGCTCTGCCGCGAGACGCACGGCTTCGGCGCCGTCGCCTGCTTCGCCGACGACGTCGTACCCCTCTTCCTGGAGCATCTCCTTCAGGTCGAGGCGGATGAGCGCCTCGTCCTCGGCGATGAGAACACGCCGCGGCCTCGACGTCGTCACGGCGGGAAGCGTATCGATCCACGCTGACCGCCTTCTGCGTCGGCTACTTTTGAACTGCGCTCAGCGCGCCGGGGTGATGGAATGGCAGACATGGAGGTCTCAAAAACCTCTGCTCGAAAGGGCGTGCGGGTTCGAATCCCGCTCCCGGCACTCATAGACGCGTAATGCGACGCTCTCGGAGCGAGCAATACCCGTCGTTCCCCGACGAGCGCCCCGCCCTGATCGTTGCGTCTTCTGCAGGTCGGATGCGGCCTGTTCGACCTGCACAGAACGCAATGTTCCTGATGCCGAAGCGCTAGTCGGATCGCCACGCAAGGGCATCAGTCCCCCATCGACCGCCGACTGTCTCCCAGTCGTCCGGGCCGCCGGCGATCTGCACCGCCGGCGGCGGGTAGCGCAGCAGCCCCGACGCCGTCGGCTGCTCGCGCAGGAGGTCGTCGACGGCGGGCAGCCCGCCCGGTGTAGTCGGTCGCTCGCGGTCGAGCAGCCAGCGTGCAGTGCGGGCCAGACTCATCTGCACGTGGACCGAGCCCTCCCCCTCCAGCTGCTGGGCCAGCGCGTGCATCACTCCCGCCGCGAGGAGATAGCCGGTCGCGTGGTCGAGAGCCTGCGCCGGCAGCGCACCAGGCGTCGTACCGTCCTTGGACTCCGCCATCGCAATTCCTGTCGCGGCCTGCACGATGCTGTCGAACCCGCGCCGATCCCCCCACGGACCGGTGTCGCCCCACGCACTCAACGTCGCGACAACGAGGCCCGGGCGACGCGACGCCAGCTCACCCGGATCGAGGCCGTACGGCGCCAACGCTCCTGGCCGGTAGCCGATGACGACGACGTCGGCGGAGGCCAGCAACCCGTCGAACGTCTCGCGGTCGGCACCGACCCCGAGATTCAGCAAGGTCGAACGCTTTCCCATGCCGGTGTCGACGTGCTGCCAGTCGATCTCCGGCAGCTGCGGCGAGTCGACCCGCAGCACGTCGGCACCGAGCAACGCCAGTGTTCGCGTCGCGACCGGACCGGCGATGACACGGGTCAGGTCGAGGACGCGCAGTCCCGCCATGGGAAGCAACGGCGACGTCGGTGCTCGCTCCAAGTGCCTCGCCGATGCATCACCGAGCGAACGCCAACGGACCAGCGGCGAGGCGTCGACCGCAGCAGCCTGCGGCTCCCCCCGCCACTCGTCCGCAGCCCGTACGGCGACACCGATCGCGCCCGCCGCGGCGAGCGCATCCTCGACATCGCGCCCAGACCACCGGGACATCGCCCCCGCGACGTCGTCAGCACCCGACAAATCGGCCAGTCCCAAAGCCTTCAGCAGCCGCGCCCGATGGTGCGGATAGTTGCCATGGGTCCGCACCCAGCCATCCGCCGCCGGCCAGAAGCGCGACAGCTCCGCAAAGCCGTTGATCCCCCGCCCGTCGATGCGCAGCAGCCGGTCGCTGCGAAACGCCGCGCTCACCCGGCGGCCGTCGACGCGCGAGATCGGCAACGACCCGCCTCGCGCCTGCGACAACGCAGCAGCCGCAGTGGCGGCTGCCGCGATCGATCCGATGGCAAGCTCTGTCGTTGCCAGTGCGGACGGCAGGACATCGTCGGCGCCGGTGATTCGCACCGGCGGTGCCGGCGCGCCCGCCAGCTCCCAGAAGTCAGAGAGCAGCGCGTTCACGCCGCCACCGTAAGCGGCGCTAGGACGTTAGGACGCGAAGCGGTCGACGAGCTCCTGGCAGAACGCCTTGAGGTCGTCCGGCTTGCGGCTCGAGATGATGACGCCCGGCCCGTTCTCGTCGACGTGGAGCTCTTCGTCCACCCAGGTGCCACCGGCGTTCTTGATGTCGGTCTGCACGCTCGGCCACGACGTCAGCGTCCGGCCCTTCACGACGCCGGCCTCGACCAGCGTCCACGGCCCGTGACAGATGACGGCGATCGGCTTGCCCGCATCGGCGAACGCGCCGGCGAACGACACCGCCTCGGAGTTCATCCGCAGCTGGTCCGGGTTGGCGACACCACCGGGAAGCACCAGGCCGTCGTACGTCGACACGTCTGCGGAGTCGACCGTCTCGTCGACGTCGAAGGTGTCGCCCTTGTCGAGGTGGTTGTAAGCCTGCACCTTGCCGGTCTCGAGCGATACCAGGCGCGGTGTGCCACCGGCCTCCTTGACCGCCTTCCACGGCTCGGTCAGCTCGACCTGCTCGATGCCCTCGGTTGCGACGAGGAACGCGATCGTCTTGCCCTTGAGTTCGTCAGCCATAGGAGAAGCGTTGCCGCTGACGGACGCCGAAAACTGACGGCGGCGCCAGTTTCAGCCGATGGGGCGGTCGGTGGGCTTGACCGGCGCAGGCAGCTGCGTGTCCCCCATCAGCCAGCGGTCGACCGAGGAGGCGCACGCGCGGCCCTCGGCGATCGCCCACACGATGAGCGACTGTCCTCGTCCCATGTCGCCACACACGAAGATCCCCGGCTGGGACGTCGCCCAGTCGTCGCCGCGCGCCACGTTGGACCGCTGGTCGAGCTCGACGCCCAGCCCCTCGAGGAGGGCGCCCTTCTCCGGTCCGGTGAAGCCCATCGCGAGAAACACCAGCTGCGCGGGCAGCTCGCGTTCGGTGCCCTCGATCACCTGGAACTTCTCGTCGACCTCGGCGATGACGAGACCGGCGACCGCGCCGCTTCCGTCGTCGACGAAACGTTGCGTCGAGACCGCGAAGACCCGCTCGCCTCCCTCCTCGTGCGCGGACGAGACGCGGAAGATCATCGGGTAGGTCGGCCACGGCATCGCGTCGCTGCGCTGCTCCGGCGGCCGGGGCAGGATCTCCAGCTGCGTCACCGAGCGCGCACCCTGCCGGTGCGCCGTCCCGAGGCAGTCCGCACCCGTGTCGCCGCCACCGATGATGACGACGTCCTTGCCGGCCGCGTCGATCGGCGCGCTCTCGATGTCTCCCTGCTGCACACGGTTGGCACCGGGGAGGTAGTCCATCGCGAAATGCACACCGGCCAGCTCGCGGCCCGGCACCGGAAGGTCGCGAGGCGCGGTCGCGCCGCCGGCCAGCACGATCGCGTCGTAACGCTTGCGCAGCTGCTCGGCGGTGATGTCGACGCCGACGTCGACGCCGGGCCGGAACCGCGTGCCCTCGTCGCGCATCTGCTGCAGCCGCAGGTCGAGGTGCCGCTTCTCCATCTTGAACTCAGGAATGCCATAGCGCAGCAGCCCGCCGATCCGGTCCGCCCGCTCGAACACCACCACGGTGTGCCCGGCGCGGGTCAGCTGCTGTGCGGCTGCGAGGCCCGCCGGACCGGAGCCGACGACCGCGACGGTCTTTCCGGACAACCGGTCCGGGACATTCGGCGTGATCCAGCCCGACTCCCAGGCCCGGTCGACGATCTCGACCTCGACCTGCTTGATGGTGACCGGGTCCTGGTTGATGCCGAGGACACACGCGGTCTCGCAGGGCGCCGGGCAGAGCCGCCCGGTGAACTCCGGAAAGTTGTTGGTCGCGTGCAGCCGCTCGATCGCTTCGCGCCAGTCGTCGCGCCAGACCAGGTCGTTCCACTCGGGGATCAGGTTGCCGAGCGGGCAGCCCTGGTGACAGAACGGAATGCCGCAGTCCATGCACCGGCCGGCCTGCTTCTGCAGCCGCTGCTTCTCGAAGTCCTCGTAGACCTCGCGCCAGTCCTGGATGCGTACGTCGACGGGCCGCCGCGTCGGCGTCTCGCGAGGAGTTGTCAGAAAGCCGCGTGGGTCAGCCACGTTCCGCCGCCATGATCGCCTCGTCGATGTTGATGCCTTGCTTCTCCGCCTCGCGCGCAGCGGTCATCACGCGCTTGTAGTCGCGCGGCATGATCTTCGCGAACCTGTCGACGACGTCGTCCCAGTCGGCAAGCAGCGACGCGGCCACGGTCGACCCGGTCTCGGCGGCGTGCTTCGTGATGACGTCGCGCAGGAACGTGCGGTCGTCGTCCTCGAGCGGGTCGAGGTCGACCATCTCGCGGTTGAGCCGCTGCTCGTCGAGGTCGATCACATAGGTGATGCCGCCGCTCATGCCCGCGGCCACGTTGCGTCCCGTGCGGCCGAGGATCACGACGCGTCCACCGGTCATGTACTCGCACGCGTGGTCGCCGACACCCTCGACCACCGCGACCGCGCCGGAGTTGCGGACGCAGAACCGCTCACCCACGACGCCACGGACGAACATCTCGCCACCGGTGGCGCCGTACAGGATGACGTTGCCGGCAAGGATGTTGTCCTCCGCGCGGAACGGCGCGTCGGGGTGCGGCCGCACGACGATGCGTCCACCCGACAGGCCCTTGCCGACGTAGTCATTTGCGTCCCCGACGAGTCGCATCGTGATGCCGCGCGGCACGAATGCGCCGAAGGACTGCCCGGCCGAGCCGGTGAACGTCACGTCGATCGTGTTGTCCGGGAGACCCTCGTCACCCCAGCGCTTGGTGACCTCGTGGCCGAGCATGGTGCCGACGGTGCGGTTGACGTTGCGGATCGGCAGCTCGAGAGTCACGGGCTGCATGCTCGACAGCGCGCCTTCGCACAGCTGGATCAGGGTGTTGTCCAGCGCCTTGTCGAGACCGTGGTCCTGTGACGTGACGCAGTGGCGCGGGCCGTCGACCTCGGGCTGGTGCAGGATCGGCGTGAGGTCGAGACCGCTCGCCTTCCAGTGCGTGACCGCGTCGGTCGTGTCCAGGAGCTCGACGTGGCCCACGGCCTCCTCGATCGACCGGAAGCCGAGCGCCGCGAGCTGCTCGCGAACCTCCTCCGCGAGGAACTCGAAGAAGTTGACGACGAACTCCGGCTTGCCCGTGAACCGCTCGCGCAGGACAGGGTTCTGCGTCGCCACACCGACCGGACAGGTGTCGAGGTGGCAGACGCGCATCATGATGCAGCCGCTGACGACAAGCGGTGCCGTCGCGAAGCCGAACTCCTCGGCCCCGAGCAGCGCAGCGATGACGACGTCACGGCCGGTCTTCATCTGACCGTCGACCTGCACGACGATCCGGTCGCGCAGCCCGTTGAGCAGCAGCGTCTGCTGGGTCTCCGCGAGTCCGAGCTCCCACGGTGCGCCGGCATGCTTGAGCGACGTCAGCGGACTCGCACCAGTCCCACCATCGTGCCCGGAGATCAGTACGACGTCCGCGTGCGCCTTGGCGACACCGGCAGCCACCGTCCCGACCCCGACCTCGGCGACCAGCTTGACGTGCACACGCGCCGACGGGTTGGAGTTCTTCAGGTCGTGGATGAGCTGCTTGAGGTCTTCGATCGAGTAGATGTCGTGGTGCGGTGGCGGCGAGATGAGGCCGACGCCCGGCGTCGAGTGCCGGGTCTTCGCGATCCACGGGTAGACCTTGTGGCCCGGCAGCTGACCACCCTCGCCGGGCTTCGCGCCCTGCGCCATCTTGATCTGGATGTCATCGGCGTTGCTCAGGTAGTCGGACGTCACACCGAAGCGTCCGGACGCGACCTGCTTGATGGCAGACCGACGCTCTGGGTCGTGCAGGCGGTCGGTGTCCTCGCCGCCCTCACCAGTGTTGCTCTTGCCGCCGAGCCGGTTCATCGCGATCGCGAGCGTCTCGTGCGCCTCGGCGCTGATCGACCCGTAGGACATCGCGCCGGTCGCGAACCGCTTCACGATCTCCGACACCGGCTCGACCTCGTCGAGCGGTACGGCCGGGCGAACGCCTTCCTTCACCCGGAACAGCCCGCGCAGCGTCATGAGCTTCTCGGACTGCTCGTCGACGGCGCGGGTGTAGTCCTTGTAGACGTCGTAGCGGCCGGTGCGCGTGGCATGCTGCAGCTTGAACACGGTCTGCGGGTTGAACAGGTGCAGCTCGCCCTCGCGCCGCCACTGGTACTCGCCGCCGATCCAGAGCCGGCGGTGGTTGTGCGGGGTGCGCGGATAGGCGTGCTCGTGCCGCGCTGCGACCTCGGCGGCGAGCTGCTGGAGCCCCACACCGCCGAGGCGGGACGTCGTACCGACGAAGTAGTCCCTGACGATCCGCTCCGACAGGCCGATCGCCTCGAAGATCTGCGCGCCGGTGTAGGAGGCCACCGTCGACACGCCCATCTTGGACATGACCTTGAGCACGCCTTTGCCGAGCGCCTTGATGTAGTTGGCGATCGCCTTCTCGGCGGGCAGGTCGATGACCTTCGACCGCACGAGGTCCTCGACGGTCTCCATCGCGAGGTAGGGGTTGACCGCGGCGGCGCCGTAGCCGATGAGCAGCGCGACGTGGTGCACCTCGCGGACGTCACCGGCCTCGACGATGAGACCGACCTTGGTGCGGGTCTTCTCGCGGATGAGGTGGTGGTGGACCGCCGACGTCAGGAGCAGCGACGGGATCGGCGCGAGGTCGGCGTCGCTGTCACGGTCGGACAGCACGATGATGCGCGCGCCGTTGTCGATGGCTTCCGAGACCTCGATGCGGATGTTCTCCAGCGCCTCCTCGAGGGCGGCACCGTCGCCGTCCACGCGATAGAGGCCGCGAACCACGTGCGACGCGAAACCGGGCAGGTCGCCGTCGTCGTTGATGTGGATGATCTTCGCGAGGTCGTCGTTGTCGAGGACCGGGAACGGCAGCGTGATCTGCCGGCACGACGCGGGCGTGGGGTCGAGCAGGTTGCCCTCGGGCCCGATCGTCGTCGACAGCGAGGTGACGAGCTCCTCGCGGATCGCATCGAGCGGCGGGTTGGTCACCTGCGCGAACAGCTCGGTGAAGTAGTCGAAGAGCATCCGCGGCCGGTCCGACAGCACGGCGATCGGCGTGTCGGTGCCCATCGAACCGATCGGCTCGGCGCCGGTGCGCGCCATCGGCGCGAGCAGGATGCGCAGCTCCTCCTCGGTGTAGCCGAAGGTCTGCTGGCGGCGCAGCACTGACGAGTGTGAGTGCGTGATGTGCTCGCGCTCCGGCAGCTGCGACAGGTGCATGAGCCCGGCGTGGAGCCAGTCGGAGTAGGGGTTGTCCTCGGCCAGCTCGGCCTTCAGCTCGTCGTCGTCGACGATGCGGCCGGCCGCCGTGTCGACGAGGAACATGCGGCCCGGCTGGAGCCGGCCCTTGCGCACGACGTGCTCGGGCGCGATGTCGAGGACACCGACCTCCGAGGCCAGGATGACGCGGCCGTCGTCGGTCACCCAGTAGCGCGCCGGGCGCAGGCCGTTGCGGTCGAGTACGGCGCCGACGACGGTGCCATCGGTGAACGTGACGCAGGCCGGACCGTCCCACGGCTCCATCAGGCAGGCGTGGAACTCGTAGAACGCCTTGCGCGCGGCGTCCATCTCGGCGTGGTTCTCCCACGCCTCCGGGATCATCATCAGCACCGCGTGCGGGAGCGACCGGCCGGCGAGGTGGAGCAGCTCGAGCACCTCGTCGAACGACGCGCTGTCGCTGGCCTCGGGGGTAACAATCGGGAACAACCGCTCGAGGTCGCCGGGCAGCACGTCGCTGGCGAGCAGGGCCTCGCGAGCGCGCATCCAGTTGCGGTTGCCCTTGACGGTGTTGATCTCACCGTTGTGAGCGATGTAGCGGTAAGGGTGCGCGAGCGGCCACGACGGGAACGTGTTGGTCGAGAACCGCGAGTGGACCAACGCGATCGCCGACTCCACCCGCTCGTCGCGCAGGTCGGGGAAGAAGGCCGGCAGCTGGTCGGTCGTCAGCATGCCCTTGTAGACGATCGTGCGGCATGACAGGGACGGCAGGTAGACGCCGGCCTCGCGCTCCACACGCTTGCGCAGGCAGAACGCCCGCCGCTCGAGACCGAGCCCGACCTCGCCGTGCCGGCCGGCGACGAAGATCTGGCGGAAGGCCGGCATGACGGAGACCGCGGTCGCGCCCAGGTCGGACGGGTCGATCGGCACGTCGCGCCAGCCGAGGACCCGCAGGTCCTCTTCATCGGCCAGCCGCTCGATCGCGGCCACTGCCGTCGCGGCCGCAGCGGCGTCGGCGGGCAGGAACACCAGGCCCACGGCGTAGGCCCCGGCCTTCGGCAGCTCGAACCCGGCGACGTCCCGCAGGAAGCCGTCCGGCACCTGCAGCAGGATGCCGGCGCCGTCGCCGGTGTTGACCTCGGCGCCCGAGGCGCCGCGGTGGTCGAGGTTGTGCAGCGCGGTCAGCGCGTCCTTGACGATCGCGTTGCTGCGCCGGCCGTGCATGTCGGCGACGAAGGCGACGCCGCAGGCGTCGTGCTCGAAGGCGGGGTCGTAGAGACCCTGCTTGTCTGGCCGGGCTCCGCCCGGACGTTGCCGCGGCGGGTGCTGTGGCGGGGCATGCATGCAGACCTGTCCCGTCGTCTCGGAATGTGGGATGTGCAGCGGGACGACGTCGGCCCTCGTGCGGGGCTCAGATTACCTCAGGGCTACGAGAGACCCACGCCGAATGCGCTTCCCACGCCGTAGGTGATCGCCGCCGCGGCGGCTCCGAGGACGAGCTGCCGGCTCGCACCCAGCCACCAGGGCCGGTCCGTGAACCGCGCAACGCTCGCTCCCAGCAGGGAGAGAGCGACCGCCGCCACGGCCAGCGCGGGCCAGAGCTGATGAGAGCCGACGAGGTACGGGAGCAGCGGCAGGAAGGCGCCGACGGCGAAGGACATCAGCGACGAGAACGCGGCGACGTACGGCGAGGCGAGGTTGTCCGGGTCGACGCCGAGCTCCTCGCGGACGTGGATCCGCCAGACCAGCTCGGGGTCTTGCGACAGCTCGTGCGCAACCTTCTTCGCGAGCTCCCGTGGGACCCCCCTGGCGGCGAACAGCGCAGCCAGCTCGGCCTGCTCCGCCGCCGGCCGCCGAACGAGCTCCCGGCGCTCCTTCGCGATCTCCGAGCGCACCAGCTCGGCCTGGGAGTGGACCGACGTCCACTCCCCCACGGCCATCGAAAACGCGCCGGCGAGCAGCCCGGCGATGCCGGTCACGACCACGACATGCGTGTTCACGCCGGCCGCGGCGGCGACGCCCGCGATCAGGGCGAGGTTCGAGACGAGCCCGTCCATCGCGCCGAAGACCGCAGGCCGCAGCCAGCCACCGTTGACGTCGCGATGGCTGTGGCCGTGCTGCTCTGCCCCGCGCTCGACAAGGGCAGCATCGGTCATGGCGCCAGACTACGACCCTCGTCGGCGGCCGGCTCGACTTCGACATTCTCGGAGACGATCGGCTCGTCCGGTCCGGAGTTGCGTCGCATCACGAGGTAGGCGACAGCCGCGAGGAACAGCGCGATGCTGGTCCAGTCGTTGAGCCGCAGGCCGAAGAACCGGTGCGCGTCGTCGACGCGCAACGCCTCGATCCAGCCGCGGCCGACGGTGTAGATGGCGACGTACAGCGCGAAGGCGCGGCCGTGCGTCAGCCGCCACCGGCGGTCGGCCCAGATGACGACGAGTGCGACGCCGATGTCCCACAGCGACTCGTAGAGGAACGTCGGATGAAAGGTGCCGGCGACGCCACCGGGTGCGTGCGCGGCGTCGATGCGCACCGCCCACGGCAGCGTGGTCGCGCGGCCGAACAGCTCCTGGTTGAAGTAGTTGCCCCAGCGACCGACGGCCTGGGCGAGCGCAAGGCCGGGAGCGACGGCGTCGGCGAGCACGGCGAACGGGATCTTCTGCCGTCGTGCGGCGAACCACGCGCCCAGCGCACCAGCCGCGATGCCGCCCCAGATGCCGAGGCCTCCCTTCCAGATCTCGAAGGCCGCCACGGTGCCCTGCCCGTGCGATCCCCAGTAGAGCTCCGGGTTGGTGGCGAGGTGGTAGAGCCGCGCGCCGACGAGCCCGAAAGGCACCGCCCACACCGCGATGTCCGCGATGGCACCGCGGCGACCGCCGCGTCGCTCCAGCCGGCGGTCACCGACCATGACGGCGACGACGATGCCGGCGATGATGCAGAGCGCATACGCCCTGATCGGCACCGGGCCGAGATGCAGCA
The DNA here is from genome assembly GCA_035690365.1 of Mycobacteriales bacterium. Lineage (GTDB taxonomy): Bacteria > Actinomycetota > Actinomycetes > JAFAQI01 > JAFAQI01 > DASSKP01. The sequence goes on along the minus strand of DASSKP010000076.1, from coordinate 10,634 downwards.
CGCCGGTCGACGGACTGGGGAACGACGCGAGGATCACGACGCGAGGCTAGTTGCCGCGGCGGCAGCCGTCGGCAAGCTCCGTCGCAAGCCGCGCGACCGCGGCGATTCCGGCGGTCTCGTCTGCCGGCTCGAGCAAGGGGCGCACGAACGCCGACCCGACGATCACGGCGTCGGCGTACGTCGCCACTTCCGCAGCCTGGTCACCGGAGGAGACACCGAGACCGACCCCGACGGGCAGCGACGTCGCCTTCCGGACCCGGTCGACCAGCGCGGGCGCCAGTGACGACGTCTGCTCGCGCGCGCCGGTCACCCCCATCGTCGAGGCGGCGTAGACCCAGCCACGACACGCCTCGACCGTCGACGCGATCCGCGCAGGCGTTGTCGACGGGGCCACCAGGAAGATGCGCTCCAGGTCGTGGGCGTCGGCGGCTTCGATCCACTCGCCGGCCTCGTCGGGGACGAGGTCGGGCGTGATGAGCCCGCTTCCGCCGGCCGCTGCCAGGTCGCGCGCGAACCGGTCAACGCCGTAGCGCAGCACGGGGTTGTAGTAGGTCATGACGACGACACCCGCCCCGGTGGCGGCGACCGCCTCGACCGTCCGGAGCACGTCGGCGATCCGGGTGCCGTTGTGCAACGCGCGGTCGGCTGCCGTCTGGATGACGGGGCCGTCGAGGACCGGGTCGCTGTAGGGCAATCCGACCTCGACGACGTCGACACCCGACTCGACCATCGCGGTGAGCGCCGTGACACACCCGTCGAAGGTCGGGAAGCCCGCCGGCAGGTAGCCGACGAGGGCCGCGCGACCGGCCTTCCGGGCATTCGCGATGACCGCACCGCTCGCGGCGCGACTGTTGGCGCTCATCAGATCAGGTTCTCGCCGGCGCCCTCGGCGTCGGCCGCGCCGAGCAGGCCGAACCAACGGCCGGCCGTGGCGACGTCCTTGTCACCGCGGCCGGACAGGTTGACCAGCAGCACCGCGTCCGGCCCCAGCTCCTGCGCGACCTGGCGTGCGCCGGCCAGCGCGTGCGCGGACTCGATCGCCGGGATGATGCCCTCGGTGCGGCAGAGCAGCTCGAACGCCGCCATCGCCTCGGCGTCGGTGATCGGCCGGTACGTCGCCCGCCCGATGTCCTTCAGCCAGGCGTGCTCGGGCCCGACGCCCGGATAGTCGAGACCCGCGGAGATCGAGTGCGACTCCATCGTCTGACCTTCGTCGTCCTGCAGCACGTAGGAGCGGGCACCGTGCAGCACACCGGGCGACCCACCGGTGAGGGTGGCGGCGTGCCGGCCGGTCTCGACGCCGTCGCCGGCCGCCTCGAAGCCGTAGAGCCGCACACCCTCGTCGGGGACGAACGCGTGGAAGATGCCCATGGCGTTGGAGCCGCCGCCCACGCAGGCGAGCACAGCGTCCGGGAGCCGGTCGAGCAGCGCCAGGCACTGCTCGCGCGCCTCGAAGCCGATCGGCGCGGCGAAGTCGCGCACCATCTCCGGGAACGGCGCCGGGCCGGCGACGGTCCCGATGACGTAGTGGGTGTTGTCCACCGAGGCGACCCAGTCGCGGAATGCCTCGTTGAGCGCGTCCTTCAGCGTCTGCGACCCGGTCGTCACGGGTACGACGGTCGCCCCGAGCAGCCGCATCCGGGCGACGTTGAGCGCCTGCCGCTCCGTGTCGACGGCGCCCATGTAGACCACGCACTCGAGACCGAACAACGCCGCCGCCGTCGCGGTCGCGACCCCGTGTTGTCCGGCACCGGTCTCGGCGATGACGCGCGTCTTGCCCATCCGGCTGGCGAGCAGCACCTGGCCCAGCACGTTGTTGATCTTGTGCGCGCCGGTGTGGTTGAGGTCCTCGCGCTTGAGCAGGACGCGCGCGTTGACCGCAGCCGAGAAGCGCTGGGCGTCGTACAACATCGAGGGCCGGCCCGCGTAGTCGCGAAGGAGCCGGTGGAACTCGCTCTGGAACTCGTCGTCCGTCTTCGCCTTGTCGTAGGCCGCGGCCAGCTCGTCCAGTGCGGCGATCAGCGCCTCCGGCACGTAGCGACCGCCGTACGGGCCGAAGCGGCCGGCGACGGGAACCGACGTCATGTGACGGAGTGTCGCGCCGACGGGTGAGAACCGGCCGCGACGAGGTCGGCGACCGCCTGCCGCGGGTCGTGCTGCTTCACCAGTCCCTCGCCGACGAGCACCGCGTCAGCTCCGGCCGCGGCGACGGCGAGCAGGTCGTGCGGACCGCGCACGCCGCTTTCCGCGATCTTCACCGCGGACTCCGGCAGCGACGGTGCAACGCGGGCAAAGGTGCCCCGGTCGACCTCGAGCGTCTTGAGGTTGCGGGCGTTGACACCGATGATCCGGGCGCCCGCGTCGGCTGCGCGCAGCCCTTCTTCCTCGTCGTGCACCTCGACGAGCGCGGCCATCCCGAGGCTCTCGACCCGCTCCAGCAGACCGATCAGCTTGTTCTGCTCGAGGGCGGCGACGATCAGCAGCACCATGTCGGCGCCTGCTGCGCGGGCTTCCCAGATCTGGTACGGCGAGATCACGAAGTCCTTGCGCAGCACCGGTACGTCGACACTGGCGCGCACCACACGCAGGTCGTCGAGGCTTCCGTTGAAGCGACGCTGCTCGGTGAGCACCGAGATGACGGCAGCCCCGCCGGCTTCGTAGTCGCGAGCCAGCTGGGCGGGATCGTCGATGGCCGCGAGATCACCTGCAGACGGGCTCGAGCGCTTCACTTCGGCGATGACCGAGACACCCGGCTGCCGCAGCCGCGCGAGCACGTCGAGCGACGGCAGCGCGCGGCCGGCGCGCTCTTTGACCACGTCGAGTGGTGTCGCGGCTTCCCGCTCCGCCAGGTCCTGGCGGACACCCTCGAGGATGTCGTCGAGCACGGACACCGTGCAGCACTCCTCGTGGCTCGCGAGCGGGAAAGAACTGGTCCGCTAAGACTAGGTTGCGCGGGTCTCGCGATCAGGCTGTGGGGTCCTCGCCGCGGTCGAGCGCAGCCCATCGCGATGCGTCGTCGTCCGACACGACGGGCTGCGCGCCGGGGGCGTCGTACCGGCGGCCGAGCGCAGGCCATGACCGCGACAACAGCAGCACTGCACTGCCTGCAGCCGCAGCGCCGATTCCGCCCAGGAGAGCGAGCCAGGGCCACACCGTCAGGGTTGCCGGCACGGAGGAGACAACCGCGCCGAAGACCTTGTCCGCCAGCTTCGTGTGCACATCGCCGACATGTGCGGTGACAAGAGCCACGGCCGTCACGCCGGCGGCGAGGATTCCGCCACCGGCAGCGCGCCGAAGTCGCCCGCGGGTCGACACCACGGCAAGGGCGAGGATGAGAACCGCCCAGCCGCACGCCGACAGGCCGGTTGCCACGTCGTGTCCCGTCACGGCAACGTGCTGCGGCGAACCAGTGGCGCCCGAGACGGTCGCAGCCGCCCATCGGCGGCCGGACGCGACGACGATGAGCAGTCCCCCGACGCCGGACAGCACCAGCGCCATCGTGAGGCCGCGACGACCTGTCATCCGGACAGATGTCGCAGCGTGGTCGCGGCGCCGACGGCCGCGATGACCGCCGCCGCCTTGTTGCGGCACTCCTGGTCTTCGAAGGCAGGATCGGAGTCGGCGACGATCCCCGCGCCTGCCTGCACATAGGCCCGGCCGTTGCGCAGCACGACGGTGCGGATGGCGATCGCCGTGTCCATGTCACCGCCGACGTCGACGTAGCCGACGATGCCGCCGTAGACACCGCGGCGGGTCGGCTCGAGCGATTCGATGATCTCCATGGCGCGAACCTTCGGCGCCCCGGACAACGTGCCGGCAGGGAAGCACGCGGTGAGGACGTCGAGTGCCGTCATGTCGTCGCGCACCTCACCGACGACCGTCGACACGATGTGCATCACGTGGGAGTAGCGCTCGACCTCGAGCAGGCTGACCACGTCAACGGTGCCCGGTCGGCAGACCCGTCCCAGGACGTTGCGTCCGAGGTCGACCAGCATGACGTGCTCGGCGCGTTCCTTCGGGTCGGCGAGCAGGTCGGCCGCCAGCCGTGCGTCCTCCTCCGGTGTCGCACCCCGCGGGCGGGTCCCCGCGATGGGGTGCATCAACGCGCGCCCGTCCTCGACTTTGACGAGCACCTCCGGAGAGGAGCCGACGACGGTCATGTCCTCGAACCGCAACAGGTACATGTACGGCGACGGGTTGGATGCGCGCAGCACGCGGTAGACGTCGAGCGGATCCGGGTCCGCCGCGATCTCGAAACGCTGCGACAGCACCACCTGGAAGGCGTCGCCGGCATAGATGTGCCGGCGAGCCTGCTCGACGGCAGCGAGGTAGTCGGCTCGCTCGGTGCGGCTCTCGACGGTCGGCATGGAGCCGTTGACCGTGGCGACGGAGGACTCGGCCGGTGCGGCGAGGTCGGCGCACATCGTGTCGAGTCGTGCGACCGCCTCGTCATAGGCGCGACGCGGGTCGTCGTCGGCGTGCGGCGTGAGGCGGCGCACGACGTTGGCGATCAGCAGGATCGTGCCGTCGGAGTGGTCGAGCACCGCCAGATCAGTCGCGAGCATGAACTGCAGCTCGGGCTGGTGGAGGTCGTCGACGGTGGTCGACGGCAGCCGCTCCATGCGGCGCACGGCGTCGTACCCGAGGTAGCCCACCAGTCCGCCGGTGAGAGGCGGCAGATCGTCGCGCTTGCGTGGCGTGTGCAGCCGGTCGGCCGCGTCGCGGAGTGCCTCGAGCGGGTCGGCGGGGTGGTCCTCCGGCCCCGTCCCGCTCCACACGGCGACCCCGTCGTGTTCCGAGAGCGTCGCGGCCGCGCGGACACCGACGAAGGAGTAGCGGGACCAGACGCCGCCGTGCTCCGCCGACTCGAGGAGGAACGTCCCCGGCCGGCCGGCGGCGAGCTTGCGGTAGGCACCGACCGGCGTCTCACCGTCGGCGAGCAGCCGCCGGGTGACCGGGACGACCCGAGCCGTCTCCAGCTCGGCGAGGAACCCGTCGAGGTCGGGCTCCACGCGGCCGGTCGCCCGGGTCATGGCGCGGGGATGCCGACGACAGCGCCCAGGTCACCACCGGTGTCGAAGCACCGGCGCTCGCCGGTGTGGCAGGCCGCACCGACCTGGTCGACCTGCACCAGCACGGCATCGCCGTCGCAGTCGAGCGAGACGGACTTCACCCACTGCTGGTGGCCGCTGCTCTCGCCCTTGACCCAGTACTCCTGGCGGCTGCGGCTCCAGTAGGTGCATCGCCCGGTCGTCAGCGTGCGGTGCAGCGCTTCGTCGTCCATCCATCCGACCATCAGCACCTCACCGGTGTCCCACTGCTGAGTGACCGCGCAGATGAGGCCGGCGTCGTCGCGCTTGAGCCTCTCGGCGATCTGAGGGTCGAGTGAGGTGGGTCGGACAGCCTGGGACATACGGCCATTCTGCCGTGCGGCCACAGGCAGAATGGCGACGTGTCCACGCAAACGCTCGCGATCGAGCGACGGCGCCGCCGCAGCCTGCTCGTCGCGGGCGCTGCGCTCTACGCCTGGGTCGCCGGCCATTTCACGCCGTTTACCTGGCCGGCCGCGGTCGTCACCTTCGTGCCGGGCGCCATCGGGCTGGCGCTCAGCACCCGCCTTCCCCGTCGTACGACGCCCCGCGACGAGCTCGCCCGGCAGGGCTGGCTTGCCTGGGTCGCCCTCATCACGATCTTCGTCGGCCTCGAGGCCTACGGCTTCTTCGCCGGCTCCTCGACGGAGGGTCACCCGACGGTCAGCAACATCGTCAACCACGCGTTGCACTGGAACGCGACGCGAGCGCTCGCGTTCTTCGGCTGGCTGGCGTTCGGCGACTGGTTGCTCGGCCGATGACGTCGTTCGAGCGCACCGTGTTGGCCTTTGCGGTCGTCGTTGCCGCCATGGTCGTGCTCGAGTCCGTGGCTCGACGGCGCGAGTCGTGGCCACGACTCGGTGACGTGTTCAGCGTGCTGGTCAGCCGCAGCCGTGGCCGATTCCTGGTGCTGCTGGGCTGGTGGTGGCTGGGGTGGCATTTCTTCGTCCGCTGACCTGACGGGTCCGCGGGATCGGTGGCACAGTAACCCGCACGAAGGCCGACTTCGGGGGGATGCGGACATGCCGCGCTATCGCTCGCTCGTCGCTGTTGTAGGCAGCCTCGCCATCGCCGCGGGAGGGCTCACAGGCAGCGCCGCCGCTGTCGGGACGGAAAGCTGCAACCCGACGCCACACGCCGACGCATCGTTCTGCGTGACCTACGGCGTGGGCATCACACAGCCGGGGACGGCCACGGCGGAGTCCCGAGCCGCCGCGCCGGCCGACCTGACCGTCGACTTCGACAACACCTCGACGCATGCGGCGGAGGACGGCAGAAGCAGCGTGTGGCTCAAGCAGATCTCGCTGAACCTCCTGTCTGGACTCGGTGGACACGCGTATGCACTGTCCAGCCAGTTGCCCAACGGTTTGATCATCGCCGGCAGCACCGGAAGCTGCGGAACGCCACCGGACTTCACGGCCTGCGACGGTTACGGAGGCTTCTACGCGTACGTGACGGGAACTGGTGGAGTCTTCGACGGTGTCCGCAGCGGCACGTTCGGAATCCAGCGCGTCGAGAACGTCAATCCGCCGGCGGCCGGCATGAACCTGGACTGGGCCGTGACGGTCGACTTCTGCCTCAGTACCTCCCTAGGGGCCTGCACGGACGGTGCTCAACAGCAGGTGATCGAACTCCAGGCGGCCGCTCCGAGCGGCTCGAGTACGGGCGACTCGGTCACGTTGCCGGCGTCGGTGCTGCTGACGCCGGCTTCCGGAGTGACGGTGGATGCCTCGATCGACAACGTGCACCTGCTCCTGCATGGACAAAGCGACACGGTGAGCACCGGCACTCCGCCAGCCTCGCCCGTCACCGTCTTGCACCTCCCCACCCAGTGTGAAACCGCCGCGCTGACGGCGGTCTTCACCGACCGCGCGGACACGTCCGTCACTGCACCGCTCACCCAAACGGTGACCGGTTGCCCGACGGCGCGGTTCGCGAAGGCGGAGCATCTGCTCCGTGCGAACTTCGACGGGACAACTTCGACCACACCCATCGCGGGCCGGACGATCAGCCGCTGGCACTGGAGCTTCGGCGACGGCACGTCACGCGTGACGACCGGGCCGAAAGTCGCGCACACCTACTCGACATCGCGCAACCGCACTGTGCGCCTCGTGGTCGAGGACTCACTCGGCGCGCTGAGCACCGTCCGCAGCTGGCTGCTGCGTGGCAGCGCCATGACCTGGTCGGCGTCGTCGTCGAAGGTGGCTCCCGGCACAGCGGTCACCTTGTCCGGACGCTTGACGCGATGGCACTCGACCATCGGGCTCGGTGGCCGGAGCATTCGCATCCAGCGATGCAAGGTCGGCACCAACAAGTGCACGCTGATCAAGACCGTGACGACATCGCGGCACAGCGGTCGCGTCGGGCGGTTCTCGCTGGTCATCCATCCGACCGCGGCCGGTGACTACCGGGCGACGTTCTTCGGCGGTAACGGTTACCTGGGCATCCGCAAGACCCACCGCATCACGATGCTCTGACGAACCGATCCAGCGAGGAGCTAGCTCCCGCTGGGCTTCGCACCCTTGTGCGCAGTCGTCGCCTGCACTGAGCCGGCCGGCGGCGTCTGACCCTTGACCTTCTTGTTCTTCTCAGCCTTCGGCTTCCGGACTTCGCGGCCGCCCTTGCTCTTTTCGCCCATAACCGTCTCCCACAACGTGACAACTCCGATCGTCACCGTGGCGACCGAGCCGATCTTCGCACGCGAAAGCGCCGCGGCTCGTCTGCTGCGTTCCGTTTCTGCACACAAACGTGACTGGAGCGTCCGGCGGGACCGCCCAGGACCCGTGAAGCGCCTCCTGCGTCACGTTTGTGTGCAGAAACGGCGGTCCGTTGCTCTGCGAACGTCAGCGGACGATCTGACCGGCGGTGCGCAAGGCGTCCTTCACCTCACCGATCCGCAGCGTCCCGAAGTGGAAGACGCTCGCGGCGAGCACCGCATCCGCTCCTGCTTCGACCGCGGGTGCGAAATGCTCCAGCGCTCCCGCGCCGCCGCTCGCGATGACCGGGACGGTGACGACTGCGCGGACGGCGCGGATCATCTCGGCGTCGTACCCGGCCCGTGTGCCGTCGGCGTCCATCGAGTTGAGCAGGATCTCGCCGACGCCGAGCTCCGCGCCGCGAGCGGACCACTCCACAGCGTCGATGCCGGTGCCGGTGCGCCCGCCGTGCGTGGTCACTTCGAAGCCAGACGGCGTGCCCGGCGCGCGACGCGCGTCGACCGACAGCACGATGCACTGGGAGCCGAACCGCTCCGCCGCCTCTCGAAGCAGCTCGGGTCGAGCGATGGCCGCAGTGTTCAGCGAAACCTTGTCGGCGCCGGCCCGCAGCAGCCGGTCGACATCGTCGACACTGCGCACGCCGCCGCCGACCGTGAGCGGGATGAAGACTTGCTCGGCTGTACGACGCACGACCTCGTACGTCGTCTCCCGGCTGTCGCTCGACGCCGTGATGTCGAGGAACACGAGCTCGTCGGCGCCCTCGCGGTCGTAGACGGCAGCCATCTCCACCGGATCGCCGGCGTCGCGCAGATCCTGGAAGTTGACCCCCTTCACCACCCGGCCGGCGTCCACGTCGAGACACGGGATGACCCTGACCGCGACCGTCATGACGAGCTCTCGTCTCCGATCCCGGGGCGGTAGGCGACGACCTCGACCTCGACGAGCATCGCCGGGTCGATCAAGGCGGCCACCTGCATCATGGAGGTCGCCGGCAGGACGTCGCGGAACGCTTCGCCGTGTGCGCGCGCGCACTCCTCCCACCGCGAGATGTCGGTGACGAAGATGCGCGTGCGGACGACGTCGTGCAGGCTCGCGCCCAGCTCCGCGAGAGCCGTCGCAGCGTTGCGGATCGCCTGCCGTGCCTGCGCCTCCATGTCTCCGGCGTGCACCACCTCGCCGTCGACGACGGAGGTGCAGCCACTGACCCAGACCTGGTCGCCGGCGGCGACCGCGCGGCTGTAGCCCACGACCGGCTCCCACGGGGTGCCGGACGAGACGCGTCGGGTCATCGCACCGCTGCCAGCGCTTCGGGCAGCGTGAACGCTCCGGCGTAGAGCGCCTTGCCGACCACGGCGCCCTCGACACCGATCTCATGCAGCTGGGCGAGCGCCCGCAGGTCGTCGAGGCTGCTCACTCCCCCGCTGGCGACGACCGGCCGGTCGGTCGCGGCGCAGACGTCGCGCAGCAGGTCGAGGTTGGGGCCGGTCAGCGTGCCGTCGCGGCGGACGTCGGTCACGACGTAACGCGCGCAGCCGTCGGCGTCGAGCCGGGCCAGCACGTCGAACAGCTCACCGCCGTCCTGCGTCCAGCCCCGGGCGGACAGCGTCGTGCCGCGGACATCGAGCCCCACCGCGATCCGCTCGCCGTGCCGAGCGATCGCCTCACGCACCCAGACGGGCTTCTCCAGGGCGGCCGTGCCGATGTTGACGCGAGTGGCGCCGGTCGCCAGGGCCGCCTCGAGCGACTCGTCGTCGCGGATGCCGCCGGACAGCTCGACGGCGACATCGAGCTTGCCCACGACGTCGCGAAGGAGCTCGGCGTTGCTGCCGCGGCCGAACGCCGCGTCGAGGTCGACGAGGTGGATCCACTCCGCGCCGCCTGCCTGCCACTGCAAGGCCGCGTCGACGGGATCGCCGTACGACGTCTCCGACCCGGCTTGCCCCTGGACGAGGCGCACTGCCTGCCCGTCGGCGACGTCGACGGCGGGCAGCAGCTCGAATCCAGGCACGGCGCAACGCTATCCGTCGCACGGAAAGCACGCGTCCACGCGCACGTCGATACTGCGGAGGTGGACACCATCGCTGACCTGGCCGTCGAGCAGGAACGGCTGGAGGCGCTGCTCGAGCCGTTGACCGAGGACCAGTGGTCCACGCCCTCGGCGGCACCCGGGTGGTCGATCGCGGATGTCGTTCTCCATCTGGCTCAGACCGAGGAGGCGGTCGCGCTGAGCGTCGCGAACGCCACCCGGCCCGATCTCTGGGACCGCGGCGATCGGGCGCTCGACGACGCCGTGGCGGACGCGGTCCGGGCGGAACAGGCGTCCGGCGAGACGGTGTTCGCCCGCTGGCGCACAGCACGGCGCGACGCGCTCGCGGCGCTTCGGGCGGCAGACCCCGCGCAGCGGGTGCCATGGGCGGCCACTCCGCTACGGCCGCCGGTGCTGGCGGTCACCCGGCTCGCCGAGCACTGGGCGCACGGGCTCGACATCACCGGCCCCCTCGGCCTGCCCTTCCCGGACACCGACCGGCTGCGCCACATCGCCTGGCTGGGTCACCGCACGCTTCCTTATGCGTTCGAGGTCGCCGGGCTGGAGCCACACGACATCTACGCCGAGCTGACCGGTCCCGGCGGCGACACGTGGTGCTTCGGGCGGACCGAATCCGCCTCCGTCATCCGAGGATCCGCGGGCGACTTCTGCCGCGTCGGGGCGCGACGGCTGACACCGGAACAGACAGCGCTCGTGGCCGAAGGCCCGCATGCCGCCGAGGCCTTGCGGGTCCTGCGCAACTACGCGACTTAGCGTGCTTCGCACGACGCCACCTAGGCG
>DASSKP010000075.1:0-5705 GCA_035690365.1 Mycobacteriales bacterium | reverse complement strand
AGCAGGCGGACGGCGGCGGGCAGCAGGCCCGCGGCGGCGGTGCCGGCGCGCGGAACGACGGTCGTCACGTCGCCACCTCCCTGCGCTCCGACGCTGAAGTGTCGGCGAGAGGCGGGACGGACCACAGCGAGTCCCGTGATCAGGGGCCCCCCGTCTGCACAATCTGGCGGCGCGGATAGGTGGCGCGGCTCAGCCTTCGAGCAACGCACTCACGTTGGGTCGGGCCAGCCATTCCTCACGCAGCTCCGGCGGGAGGTCCGTGGCCATCGTGAGGACGGCCGATCGCGCCGCCGACAGCAACTTCGCGCTCTCCTCGGGAGCGGTCCCGACCAGCAACGCTCCGAGCAGTGCCCGTGACTGCCACACCACCGGCAGCGCCCCCAGGCCTTCGGACAGCGTCGCGGCCCGGCGAAGCGTGGCCGAGGCCTCCGGCGAGCCCGCCTGCAGCTCGGCGACGCCCTGGAAGAGCAGGCCCTTGGCGACGTGGCGGGGTGCGCGGGCGCGTTCGGCTCGCTCCACGCTCGCGGCCGCGGCGGTCACGGCGTCTTGCGGGGCGTCGATCAGCAGCGCGACCTCGGCGCGGGCCCAGTCGAACCGCACCCGCTGGCGCCACCAGTCGTCGTCATGCTGGTCCACGACGTCCTCGGCGTCGGACAGCCTCGCCTTGGCTTCCTCGACCTCGTCGAGGCCGACGGCGTCGGTGGCGAGCCCGAGCGTGCAGTCGAAGGTCGCCTCGTCGCTGCCCTGCGCGAGGGCCAGGCCCCGACCATCGAGCTCGCGCGCCTGTTCGTGCCGGCCGAGCCCGCGGTGGATGCTCGCCGCCGTCGCGGCCGCAAGAGCCGCGAACAGCTTGGTCTCGGGTGCGGAGTCGGCGTGCCCGCCGGCATCCAGCAGCGGGACCAGCACGCGCAGCGCGCTGCCGTAGCGGCCCGACGCGGACAGCGCCACACCCAGCAGCCAGGCGGCCGCGGTGACCTCGGCACGACGGCCCTCGCGCTGGGCGGTGACCACCGCGCGCTCGAGATCGGCGACGGCCGCAGCCGGCGGGCCGTGGAACGCCGCGCGCTCGCCCGCGGCGAGCAACGTCGCGAGATCGCCGTCCACGATTCCTCCAGGGCCGACCGGGCTGGCCGCGGGCAGACTAGCGATCCGGCCGTGGCCAGGTCACGCGGCGCGCGCGACCTGCGCCCAGCGAACCCCCACGAAGCCCAGCAGCAGTCCGGCCAGCGCGAGGCTCAACCGACGGGAGTGAGGGAGTGACACCGGCAGGCTGCGGACCGAAGCGGCGAGCACGGCGGTGTGCGCCTGGTTGGCGCTGAGCAGTCGGCCGAGGTCGGGCATGGCGTCCGCCTGCGGCTTCGCGTCGGTGTGCGGCAACGGCCGGTTGAGCACCCGCCTCGCCCGGGCGGGATGCCGGTCCGTGCGCGCGGCCCGTCGCGAGGGGGGCGGCGTCGAGGCGGTGGTGACGGGAGCCGGAGCCGGCCTGGTCGAGGTGACCGGAGCGGGCCGCGGGTTGCTCGTGGCCGTGGGCTTCGGCTTGACCTGGGCCGACGACGTCGTGGTGCTCGAGTGGTAGCTGTCGACGAAGTCGAACGTGTTCCACGCCGTGCTGCCGTCGAGGATGACGGCGACCCCGGTGAAGCGGTAGGCGCCGTTGAGGATGTTGTCCCGGTGCTCCGGAGAGTTCATGTAGGCCTGGAAGAGTGCGTCCGGGTCGTTGGACGGGCCGTCCCCGACGTTCTCGCCGTACGTCGTCCAGTCGGGGCTGCCATGCGTCTCGAGCTGATGCGCCAGATCGGGGTTGTGCGACAACGTCTGCGTGGAGTCGAGGTGGGCCGTCCAGGCGGCCGCCACCTGCGACGTGCCGGAGGTCACCGAGAGAGCGGGCAGCCCGTGCTGCTGCCGGGTCTGGTTGACCAGCTGCACCAGGCGAGAGGCATAGCTCGACGAGGTCCAGGAGGCCGCGTGCGCCGGTGCAAGACCGAACGCCGCGCCAAGAGCGACAAGCCCCACGACCAAGGTTCCGATCGTCCGCCGCACAACTCCCCCTTTGCTCAGCACGTCGCCGGACTAACCCATTAGGACTAGTCCGAGTGACGGCCTGGCCGGAAAAAACTTCGCGGCGGGGGCGACGAGTCCTGCCCTACCCGGGCAGAACAGGCGAAAGCGCCCCGGCGGATTTCACCGGGGCGCTTTCGGGGTCGTGCAGGCGCTGCCTAGTGGCTGTGACCGCCGGGGCCGTGGCTGTGGCCGTGGCCGGCGTCGCCCTCGGGCTCGGCCGGCTTGTCGGCGACGATCGTCTCGGTCGTCAGCAGCATGCCGGCGATCGAGGCCGCGTTGCGGACGGCTGACCGCGTCACCTTGACCGGGTCGATGACGCCGGCCTTGACGAGGTCGCCGTACTCCCCGGTCGCGGCGTTGAGGCCGTGGCCGGCCGGCAGCTCGCGAACCTTGCTGACCACGACGTAGCCCTCGTGGCCGGCGTTCTGCGCGATCCAGCGCAGCGGCTCGACGAGTGCGGACCGCACGATGTTGACGCCGGTCGCCTCGTCGCCGGTCAGCCCGCAGCTGTCGTCGAGAGCGGACGACGCCGTGACGAGGGCGCTGCCGCCACCGGCGACGATGCCTTCCTCGATCGCCGCACGCGTGGCGGAGATGGCGTCCTCGAGCCGGTGCTTGCGCTCCTTCAGCTCGACCTCGGTGGCCGCGCCGACGCGGATGATGCCGACGCCGCCGGCGAGCTTCGCCAGCCGCTCCTGCAGCTTCTCACGGTCCCAGTCGGAGTCGCTCGCCTCGATCTCGCCGCGGATCTGGCGGATCCGGTCCTCGATGGCGCTCTGCTCGCCGGAACCGTCGACGATCGTCGTGTTGTCCTTCGTGACCGTGACGCGGCGGGCCTTGCCGAGCACCTCGATGCCGACGGTGTCGAGCTTGAGACCGACCTCCTCGGCGACGACCTGGCCACCGGTGAGGATCGCCATGTCCTGCAGCATCGCCTTGCGGCGGTCACCGAAGCCAGGTGCCTTCACCGCGACAGCGGTGAACGTCCCGCGGATCTTGTTGACGACCAGCGTCGACAGCGCCTCGCCCTCGACGTCCTCGGCGACGATCAGCAGCGGCTTGCCGGCCTGCACGACCTTCTCGAGCAGCGGCAGCAGCTCACCGATGGCGCCGACCTTGCCCTGCACGAGCAGGACGTAGGGGTCGTCGAGCACGGCTTCCATGCGCTCGGGGTCGGTGACGAAGTAGGGCGAGATGTAGCCCTTGTCGAACTGCATGCCCTCCGTGAACTCGAGCTCGAGTCCCATCGTCTGGGCTTCCTCGACGGTGATGACGCCGTCCTTGCCGACCTTGCTGAACGCCTCGGCGATGAGCTCGCCGATCTTCGGGTCCTGCGCGGAGATCGCCGCGACCTGGGCGACCTCGGCCTGGTCGTCGACCTCGCGGGCGTCCTTCAGCAGCCGCTCGCTGATGGCCTCGACCGCGGCGTCGATGCCGCGCTTCAGCGCCATCGGCTGCGCGCCGGCGGCAACGTTGCGCAGTCCTTCGCGCACCATTGCCTGGGCGAGCACGGTCGCGGTCGTCGTGCCGTCGCCGGCGACGTCGTTGGTCTTGGTGGCAACTTCCTTGGCGAGCTGCGCACCCATGTTCTCGTAGGGGTCCTCGAGCTCGATCTCCTTGGCGATGGTCACGCCGTCGTTGGTGATCGTCGGCGCGCCCCACTTCTTGTCGATGACGACGTTGCGGCCCTTCGGGCCGAGCGTCACCTTCACCGCGTCGGCGAGCCGGTCGACACCGCGCTGAAGCGAGTCACGGGCGTCGGAGTGGAACTGCAGGATCTTCGACATTGGGTCCTCTCACACAGCGCATGAAGGCGCCTGACAGCGCGGCGCCCCGGGGCCAGGCAGGCACCGGGGCGTCAGCGGATGTTCGTTGCTTGTTACTTGTCGACGACGGCGAGAACGTCGCGCGCCGACAGGATGAGGTACTCGTCGGCGCCGAACTTGACCTCGGTGCCGCCGTACTTCGAGAAGATGACGGTGTCACCCTCCTTGACGTCCATCGGCGAGCGCTGGCCGTCTTCGAACCGGCCCGGGCCGACAGCGAGGACCTTGCCCTCTTGCGGCTTCTCCTTGGCGGTGTCCGGGATCACGATGCCGGACGCCGTCGTCTGCTCGGACTCCAGCACCTGAATGACGATGCGGTCCTCGAGTGGCTTGATGTTGACCTTGGTGGCCGTGGTCACGACCTGACCTCCCCCACTTCGCTGCGGGTGGTTGACGGGTGCTGCGGCGGGGATGCCGAACCGCCGTCGCGGGGGTCGGACCGGCACGTGCCGCAGTGGGCTGGCACTCCTGGGGGCCGAGTGATTAGCACTCAGGAGAACCGAGTGCCAATCTACGTCGTCGCCCGCCCGCCCGTCAATCGGGGTAGGGCCGGCCTACTTGTAGACGTACTTGTACGACGCCGTGATGGTCGGCTCGCCCTCGAGGTTGCAGTAGACGACCGAGTAGGAGCCGGCCTTCGGCAGCATCACGACGGTGCCTTCAGGGTCGGTCGGCGTGCCGCCGTCGGAGCCGGCCAGCACGAGGCCCTTGGAGTCGCGGACCTCCATCGCCCAGTCGAGCGCGTTGTGCCCGACGACGGTGAGGATGCCCTTGCCCTTGACCTTGAGGGTCTGGCTGTTGACGTCCGCCGGCGAGGCCGGGACGTTGCCGTGGCAGTGGCTCGCCGCGTCGCTGTTGGCGGTCACGGTCGGGTCGGGCGTCACGTCGGTGTAGCTGAAGGTGCCGCGGAGCGGCTTCGGCTTCGGCTTCGCGGCCAGCGCGGGAGCGGTTCCGGCCACGCCGACTGCGGCGATCGCGGCGAGGGCCAAGGTGGCGCGGCGGTTCATCCGGTTGCTCCCCTTCAGGCGTGGTCTGGGTGCTGAAGGGTTCGACGCCCGCCGGTCGACTCCTGCCCCGTCAGCCGACCGCTGCCGGGCCCGCCTCGTCGAGCACGCGCAGGATCGACTCCGCCAGCGCGCGGGCCGAGTCGGCCGTCAGCTCGACGCCCACGCGCGCCGCAGGCCCCTCGGCCGGCCGGCGCAGGTCGATGTTGAGCGTGTGGTCAGCGGTCGCGTGCACCGGATGGTCGAAGTAGACGCTCGCATCCGTGACCCGGATCCAGCCGTTCGGGCCCTTTGCGCTGCCGGCGACGCTCAAGGTCTCGGTCACATAGGTGCACACGTCGCTCAGCCCTTCAGGTGGGTGCCGACGAAGCTCCAGATCCGCTCCCAGCCGTCCAGCGCGGCCTCGACGCGGTACGCCGTCCGGTCCGGGGAGAAGAACGCGTGACCCGCACCGTCATAGCGGTGGAACTCGCGCTGCTTGCCCGCCGCCGTCAGGGCCTCGTCGATCTCGTCGACCTGTGCGGGTGTCGGGAACTGGTCGTCGTTGCCGAACAACCCGAGCACGGGGCAACCGATGTCAGGAGCGCGGTCGAGCAGCGGCACCATCGACGGCAGCTGCGGCGGCGTCTCGCCGACGATCAGCCCGCCGTAACAGACGATCGCGGCATCGATCGGCAGCGTCGCGGCTGCGAGGAACGTCTGGCGGCCGCCGGAGCAGTGCCCGATCACCGCGACCTTGCCGTTGCTCGTCGGCAGCGAGCGCAGGTGCTCGACCGCTGCGCCCACGTCACCCATCACCTGCTCGTCGGCGACG
>DASSKP010000074.1:0-28912 GCA_035690365.1 Mycobacteriales bacterium | reverse complement strand
GTGCATATGGACGTCGGAGCCCTGCTCGTTGTGCAGCACGAACGCTCCGGCCAGGGACAGCACGATGCCGCCCCACGTGGCCACGGCCGCCACGCGGCTCAGCCGCTTGGAGAAGTCCACGAACCCTCCCCGGTCCCTTTGGTCCTCATCGATGCTTCGGGCGTTTCGCTCCCCGCCTGAAGGCGGGAAGAGGCTTAGGCGGACCGGCGTCCCCGCGGGAGCGACTCGCGCATCCGCAGGACGGCATCCACGTCGAGCACGGCCACCGGGCCGTCGGGCTGCGGCAGCTGCCCGGCGAGCAGCTGCGCCGCGGACCCCGAGAGGGTCGCGGGGAACGGATCGGCGGACGCGGCGACGACCGCCGTGCCCTCGACCGCCTCGACCAGCAGGCCCACGCTCACCCCGTCGCCGCTGAGCACGAGCAGACGCGCGCTCGTCCCGAGCGGCACCTCCGTGGCGCCGAGCAGGCTGCGCAGGTCGAGGATCGGGAGAATGCGGCCGCGCCAGTTGGCGACTCCGGCGACCCAGCCCGGCGTACCCGGCACGCGCGTGACCGACGGCATCCGCCCGACCTCGGCGACGGACGCGAGCGAGACCGCGAACCGGCCGCTGCCGAGACGGACGACGACCGCGTCGGCATCGGCCGCGGCGTCGTCAGCGGTCGTGGCAGCGGGGGACGTCACAAAGGTGATCTCGGCTGCTAGCCCGCTCGGGTGAAGCGCTCAGGCAGAAGGCGCAGCAAGAGGCCGCACCCGGTGGGCGACCCAGAGAACGCCGAGGAGTGCCGCGACAGCACCGCCGCCGACCCAACCCAGCCCCACGGCGACGACTCCCGGGTCGACCGGGAGGCTCCCGGGAAGCAGGACATCCTGCGCATGTGACGGCAGGCCGGGAAGGCCGCCGACGAGCACGAGCACGGACAGCAGCCAGCCGATGCCGGGCATCGCCGCGGCCAGAGGGGTCTCGAAGCCGAAACCGCCGAGCCGCGCGGCGGCGAGGTTGCCGACGACGGCGATGACGACGGCGAGCCCCTCGACCCCGCCGGGCAGGCGCAGCGGCACGAGGAACAGCCCCCAGACGCCGAGGGCCGCGCCCAGCAACAGCAACGCCGCGTGGCCGGCGACTACGAGAACGTCGTCGCGGGCCACGCGGCGCAGGCTATCGGCGGCGGGCGCCGACCGTGGTCAGTCGCGGGCGGCCGGGGCCGGCTGCTGTACGACGACCTCGTCGCGCAGGTCGATGACCATCGAGGCGCTCGACTCGGGCCGTGGTCCGCCGGCTGCGTCGAGGACGGCCTGGATCTCCCGGCCGACGAGCTCGTGCCGCTCGAGGAGAGCGTCACGCAGCGCGACGATCAGGTGCTGGTTGTCCTCGAGCTTGGCCCGGATGATCGTCTTCTGCTCCTGCAGCAGCTCCTCCACGCGGCCTCGCGCCTCACTGTCACCCAGCACGCGTCCGACGAGGTTGGTGTCGTTGAACGCACCCTGCTGAACGGCAGCGAACGACACCAGCGTGCCGGTCATGCCGGCCGCGCCGACCATCTGCGCCGCGACGTTGGTGGCGTAGGCGAGGTCACCGCTCGGGCCGGTCGAGACGTCGCCGAAGAACAGCTCCTCGGCGCACTGACCGGCGAGCGCGATCTGGATGAGGGCGAGCAGCTCGCTCCGCGACCGGGTGAAGACCTCGTCCATGTCGCCGTGCGCGAGCATGCCCAGCGCCTCGCGCCGCTTGATGATGGAGAGCACATCAAGCCGCCGCTCAGGAGCGACCAGGTAAGCAGCAGTCGCGTGACCCGACTCGTGGGTCGCGATGAGCCGCTTCTCCTTCTCCGTGTAGGTGACCGGCTGACCGAGACCGACCTCGATCACCAGACGTGCGTGCTCGATGTCCTTGCGGTTCATCTTCACGTCACCGCGACGGATGGCGTTCACCAACGCCTCGTCGAGCAGGTGCTCGATCATCGCCGGCGTGAACTGCTGGGTGACGGCAGCGAGTGCACGACGGGTGTCCTCGTCGTCGAGCTCGACGTGGTGCGCCTTGCGGTTGAGGAAGAAGTCGAACAGTGCCTGGCGGCCCGGCTGGTCCGGGCGCTCGAACGTCAGCGCTCGGTCGAAGCGACCTGGACGCAACAGTGCGGGGTCGAGCGAGTCGGCACGGTTTGTCGCCGCGATGATGAGGACGTTGGGCTTCGGCGGCACCGGCTTGGTGAGCTGCTTGTCCAACGGCAGCAACAGATTGACGGCGTCGATGAGCATGCCCTTGAACTTCTGCGCACCCGTCAGCTGGTCGAACGACTGCATCTGGACGAGCAGCTCGTTGACGACTCCCGCCGTCCCCTCGGTACCGCCGAAACGGTTGGCCACCGTCGCGTGGTTGCCGACCGAGCCGTTGAGGTCCGGCGCTGCGGTCATCGACAGACCGCGACGTGCACCACCGATCGCGTCGATCTCCTCCATGAAGGCGATCGCGCCACCTTCGGCGAGAGCGATCTTGCGCAGCTTCTTGAAGAAGTTGCGGATCTTCAGCGCCGTGGCGCCGTAGAACATCGACTGGAACGACGTGCCGGAGACGAACAGGAACGGTACGCCGGCCTCGGCGGCCATCGCCTTCGCGGTGTGCGTCTTGCCGGTGCCGGGAGGACCTTCGAACAGCAGGCCACGGCGGGGCGTGCCGCCCATCGTCTTCGCATAGGTGCTGTGCGCGAGGAAGAGGTTGAGGGAGCGGATGACCTCGTCCTTGACGCCGTCGATGCCGACGACGTCCTTGAGGCGCACGTCGATCTGGTCCGGGCGGAAGAGCACGTGCGGGGACCGGCCGAAGATCACGAACGGCAGGATCACCGACATGATCAGCACGACGAAGAACAGGACCGGCAGCCACATCATCAGGTCGATGTGAGGGAACTGCAGCAGGTTGACCGGGTGGTTGGTCAGGATGCGCCACCACAAGACGGCGGCAGGGATGCCGACCCAGAGCGCGACCCGGATCAGCCGGCGGCGACGCAGCTCCTCGCGGTTGCGGCCGACGTCGGCGCCGCCGATGGCCATCACGGACTCGCCGTTCACGGACAGTAGCGGGAACGGGCTGCCGACGGGGTCGGGGTGGCGGTCCATCAAGCGGCTCCCTGGCCTGGGGTGAGGGGGTCGGCTCGACCCGCCACCGCAGAAATTCCTGCGGCGAGGCGCTCAAGTCGGCGGTCTCACCTGCCGAGTACATCGTTGGCGCGTGCTGTACCCGCAGTGTGGCACCCGTATAGCCAGATGGCTACGGAGGGTGACCGAATCACCCGATTAGCGGAGTGCTCGACCGCGTTCTGTCACGCCGGAGTGATCCCGGCGAACAGGTCGTCCTCCATTTCACCCGCCGGCGCCGGCGTGCCGCCACGGATGAGCCGGTAGTGCTCGTATCCGAAGGCGCGCTGGCCGACGTTGTTCGAGAGGGCGAAGAACGGCCCGTCGACCTGGATCTGGGTGGCGTGCGCCCGCATGGCCTCGACCTTGGCCTCGAGGTGGTCGCGGGCGTCGATGCGGGTCGTGATGGTCTCGTCCGGGTCGCCGAAGGACAGCTCCTCGGGTGACGTCGCCCCGAACGGCGCCTCCTCACCCATCTCCTTGAGCGCGTCGAAGCCGAGCCGCAGGAACGACTGCGGGATCGCGGTGTAGTAGAGCTTCGTCGGCTGCCAGGGCTCGCCGGCCTCAGGGAAGCGGCCGGCGTCGCCCGCCGCCTCGAACGCCGCGACCGCGACCCGGTGCGTCTGGATGTGGTCGGGGTGGCCGTAGCCGCCGAACTCGTTGTAGGTGACGACCACCTGGGGCCGCACCTCGCGGATGACTGCGACGAGCTCCGCGACCGCCTCCTGAGGATCGGCCTGCCAGAAGCACTCCGGGCGGTCGTTGGTCGGCAGCCCCATCATCCCGGAGTCACGCCACCGTCCCGCACCGCCGAGGAACCTGTGGTCGTCGACGCCGAGCGCCTTCATCGCGTCGGCGAGCTCGGTGATCCGGTGGGCGCCGAGCGCGTCCTCCTTGTCGGCCGCGAGATGCGCGAGCCCGGGGACGAGGACCTCGCCCTCCTCACCCAACGTGCAGGTCACGAGAGTCACGTGGGCGCCTTCGGCGGCGTACTTCGCCATGGTCGCGCCGGTGCCGATCGTCTCGTCGTCCGGGTGCGCGTGGACGAGCAGCATCCGGCGGTCAGCGTTGATCACGGACAAGAGGCTATGCCGCCGCTCTCGCCCGAGATCGGAGCTAGGCCTTCTCCTCGCTGCGGCCCGCGACGTAGCTGCGGTAGACGGCGAGCAGCGCGCGCTTCTCCTCGGCCGTCAGCAGGGTGTCGGCGTTGACGGCCGCCTCGACACCGGAGGTCGGGCCTGCGTCGTCGGGCGCGACACCGGCTTGCGCGAGCAGGTGGTGCGGGGGAATCCCGAGTGCGTGCGCCAGTGAGGTGAGCACACGCAACGAAGGCTCGTGCAGGCCGCGCTCGACCTGGCTGAGGTAGGGGTTGGATACGCGTGCGAGCTCTGCGAGCTGCCGCAGTGACAACCCGGCGAGCTGACGCTGCGCGCGGAGGAACTCACCGAGACGCTGGGCCGCGGAGTCGGTCATGTCGTCATCCTCACGCCAGTGGGCCGCGCCGACCGGGTCGACGCGGCCCGTCCGGGCGCTGGGGTCAGGCGGCGCGCTTCGGCTTGGCCGGGGTCGCGGCCTTCGGCGTGGCGATGAACGCCTTGGTGAGCTCGCGGGTGAAGCCTTCCTGCATCTTCACGGCGCGGTTGACCAGGGCGTAGCCGCGGTCGAGGTCCGCCGGCGTCGGCGCGACCTTCGCGACGAGAGCGGTCAACTGCTCGGGGGTCAGCTCGTGAAGCTTCGCGCTGGTCTTCTCGACGAGGTCGAGGACGATCCGCTGACCCTTCTCGACAGCGTCGAGGTACTGCTCGGTGACGGTGTAGAGCGGGGAGATCGGGGTGGCCATGGCCAGGTCCTTTCCTGTGCTTGCTTGGTGTTGCTAAGTTTACCAAGCGCGCTTGAGATGTCAAGCAGTCTGCTTGGGAAATCCCTCGCGCCGCGCCGGACGCCGGACCACCCCCCGCATGCCACTTAGCGGACGGCACGGAACGCAGGGGACGGAACACGACATCCGGTCCTCGCCATCCGCCCGGAAAGGGCGCAGGATCGAGTCGTCTTCCGGAGGCAGCGATGCGTGTGCGCGCGAGGAACAGGTCGGCCGAGACCGACGTCGGCATCACCCTCGACGACGACGAGGCAGTCGTTCAGTTCGCCACGAGCGTCTCGGCCCTGTCCGACGTGTGGTCGGCCATGGTGTGGCTGCAGACGACCAGTCCCAATCTCAACTCGATCCGTCGGGAGATCGCCGCCTGGGCCCGTGACACGGACGCGGCAATCGGTGAGATGTTCGGGCGCAGCGTCATGTCCGAGGAGATTCGCGTCCTGCTCGACGGTATGGCTGCCTTGCTGCCGCGACGCGTGGACGCAGAGCAAGGCGACTTGCTGGCGGCGTTCGCGCGAAGCGCCCAACGCCTAACTGAGGAAGGCCGCTCCGCGATTGCGCACGTCATCGGCTGACCCACCGGTTCAGACGTTGAAGCGGAACTCCACGACGTCGCCGTCCTGCATGACGTAGTCCTTGCCTTCCATCCGCACCTTGCCCGCGGCGCGCGCCGCCACCATCGAGCCGGCAGCGACGAGGTCGTCGTACGAGACGATCTCCGCCTTGATGAAGCCGCGTTCGAAGTCGGTGTGGATGACACCGGCGGCTTGCGGCGCGGTGTCGCCCTGGTGGATCGTCCAGGCGCGTGACTCCTTTGGCCCTGCAGTCAGGTAGGTCTGCAAGCCCAAGGTCTCGAAGCCGACCCGCGCGAGGATCGCGAGACCCGACTCCTGCTGGCCGTACTCACTCAGCAGCTCCTGCGCTTCCGTCTCGTCGAGACCGATGAGCTCGGACTCGAGCTTCGCGCTGACGAACACCGCCGGCGCCGGCGCGACGAGGTCGGACAGCTTCGCCTTCAGGCCGTCGTCGCCGAGCGCGGTGTCGTCGAGGTTGAAGACGTAGATGAACGCCTTGTCGGTGAGCAGGAACGACTCGCGCAGCGCGGCGCGGTCGAGCGACGGGTCGCTGCTCACCGGGCGCCCTTCGTCGAGCACCTTGCGCGCAGCCTCTACGGCGTCCAGCTCCGCCCTCTTCTCGGGCTTCATGCGCGCCTCGCGCTCGAGCTTCGCGAGGCGGTTGTCGAGCGTCTGGATGTCGGCGAGCACAAGCTCGGTGTTGATTGTCGCGATGTCGTCGCCCGGGTCGACCCGGCCGTCGACGTGCGTGACGTCGGGGTCGTCGAAGACGCGGACGACCTGACAGATCGCGTCGGCTTCGCGGATGTGGCTCAGGAACTTGTTGCCAAGCCCTTGGCCTTCGCTCGCGCCGCGCACGATGCCGGCGATGTCGACGAACGTGACGGTGGCCGGCACGGTCTTCACGCTGTTGAACATGTCGCTGAGCACGGCAAGCCGCGGGTCGGGCACGTTGACGATGCCGACGTTGGGGTCGATCGTCGCGAACGGGTAGTTGGCCGCCAGGACGTCGTTCTTCGTCAACGCGTTGAACAGCGTCGACTTGCCGACGTTCGGCAGCCCGACGATCCCGATCGACAGTCCCACGGGAGTCGAGGCTAGCCCGGCTCCACTTCCGTGATCATGGCGTTCGCGGTGGCTCCGGAGCGTGATCTTGGCGTTCGCGGTCAGGGAACGCCATGATCACGTAAGAGGGAGCAGTCGAGGGGGCGCGTCGCACGCGGAAATTGTCGGTAGCCGACGAGACGATGCTCGACATGGACCCGATCGCTCTGTTGATCTCTCTCGTCACGCTGGCTGCGGGATTTGCAGCCGGCTGGGCGCTTGCGCGCGGCCGCAACGCGACCCCGCTTGCCGAGCGCGACGCCGCCCGCGCGGATGTCGAGCGACTGCGTGCAGAGCGAGACCGGGCTGAGGCGCACGTCCGCGAGGCGCAGACGGCCGCGGCCGACGCGAACGCCCGGCTGGAGAGCGAGCGATCCGCCTCCGCCGACAAGATCACCCTCCTCCAGCAAGCGCAGGAGCAGCTGAGGGACGCGTTCGCGCGACTGTCGTCCGAGGCACTGCAGCGGAGCAACCAGCAGTTCCTCGAGCTCGCCGACAGTCGCTTCAAGCAGGCCGGCGCGCCGCTCACCGAGACGCTGGGCAAGGTCGAGGTGCAGCTCCGCGAGATCGAGAAGTCGCGCGCCGGCGCCCAGCAGGCACTCGTCGAGCAGATCGAACGCGTGCGGCTGTCCGGCGAGGAGCTCAAGCACGAGACCGCTGCTCTCGTCAGTGCGCTCCGCAAGCCGCAGGCCCGAGGCCGCTGGGGCGAGCTGCAGCTCCGGCGGTGTGTGGAGTTCGCCGGCATGATCGACCGCTGCGACTTCGTCGAGCAGGAGAGCGTGTCCACCTCCGACGGCATGCTGCGGCCCGACCTCGTGGTCAAGCTCGTCGGCGGCAAGAGCATCGTCGTCGACTCGAAGGTGACGCTGGCGGCCTACCTCGAGGCCCACGACGCGACCGACGACCTGGTGCGCGAAGAGCGACTCGCTGCTCACGCCCGGCATCTGCGCACCCACGTCGACCAGCTCGCGGCGAAGGCCTACTGGTCACAGTTCTCGGCGGCTCCCGAGTTCGTCGTGCTGTTCGTCCCCGGTGATGCCTTCCTCGCCGCGGCCCTCGATCGCGACGCGGACCTGCTCGACTACGCGTTCGGCAAGCGCATCCACATCGCGACCCCGACGACGCTCATCTCCGTCCTGCGCACCTGCGCCTACGCGTGGCAGCAGGAGGCGCTGGCAGCCAACGCCCGCGAGGTCTTCGAGCTCGGCCGCGAGCTCTACAGCCGCATCAGCAAGCTCGGCGCGAAGGTCGACACGCTCGGCAAACGGCTCGGCAGTGCCGTGGGCGCCTACAACGACACCGTCGCGTCGCTGGAGAGCCGGGTGCTCCCGCAGGCGCGCAAGCTGAAGGACCTCAAGGTCGTCGACGAGGATCTCTCGGACCCCAAGCCGGTCGAGGACGCCGTACGTCCCGTCGCTGCGGCCGAGCTGGTCGCGGCGGTCGAGGACCAGCGGGCGATCGTCCCGCTGCCGGCCGCCGCCGACGCGCTGCTCGACCGGCCGGAGGACTACGGCCTGGTCACCGACGAGTCGCAGTCTGGCAACGGCCGCGCGACCGGCTGACCACCTCGACAATTGTGGCGACAGAACGCTCTAGCGTTCGCTCGCCACAATTGACGGTCAGGCAGGGGTGACGCGGAGCTCGCGACGGAGCTCGGGCGGCAGCGCGAACACCAGCCGCTCCTCCGCCGCCGTGACCTCCTCGACGTCGTCGTAGCCCCGGGCCGCGAGCCAGCCGAGCACGTCGCGGACCAGGGTCTCCGGCACCGACGCCCCGCTGGTGACACCGACCGTCGTCACGCCCTCGAGCCACTGCTCGTCGACGAGCGAGACGTCGTCGACGAGGTGGGCCGCCCCGGCACCCGAGTCCAACGCCACCTCGACCAGCCGCACCGAGTTGGAGGAGTTTCCCGACCCGACGACGAGGACGAGGTCGGCGTCCGCGGCGATCTGCTTGACGGCCACCTGGCGGTTCTGCGTCGCGTAACAGATGTCGTCGCTCGGCGGGTCGACGAGATTCGGGAAACGCTGACGCAGCGCGCGCACGGTCGCGAGCGTCTCGTCGACCGACAGCGTCGTCTGCGACAGCCAGGCGACCTTGTCCGGGTCACGCACGACGAGTCCGTCGACCGCCTCGGGGCCGTCGACCAGGATGACCCGCTCCGGCGCCTCGCCGGTGGTCCCGACGACCTCTTCATGGCCCTCGTGGCCGATCAACAGGATGTCGAAGTCCTCGCGGGCGAAACGTCGCGCCTCGGCGTGCACCTTCGTGACCAGGGGGCAGGTCGCGTCGACGGTGCGCAGCTGCCGCTTGGCGGCCTCGTCGTGGACCACCGGAGCGACGCCGTGCGCCGAGAAGACGACGATCGCGCCCTCCGGCACCTCCCCCGTCTCGTCGACGAAGATCGCCCCACGCTCCTCGAGCGTGCGGACCACGTGGGAGTTGTGCACGATCTGCTTGCGCACGTAGACCGGGGCGCCGTAGAGCTCGAGCGCCTTCTCCACGGTCTGGACGGCGCGGTCGACGCCCGCGCAGTAGCCGCGCGGGCTGGCGACGAGCACCCGGCGGTGCGTCTGTTCAGCGGCTGCGCTCACAATTGCGATGCTACGTGGCTCGCGTTAGCGGCCCCGGTCCACCGGGCACGGTCGCTAGCGAACCCGAAACGCTTACCGGAGGCATTCCATGACGCCCGCAGACACCAGCTCCAGCCGCAGCGGCGGCCTCACCGATCAGGCGCTTCGCCTGGTCACCCGGGAGGCGACGCGACTGCCGCTGTTTGCGCTGAGCGTCGGTCTGCAGGCGTGGCAGCGCACGAGCGGCCTGCGCGAGATGGTGCTCCGGCACGGCGGCGAGGCGCTGCAGATCGCGGCGCACACACCGCTCGGACGGTTCCTGCCGCAGCCGGTCCTCGACGACGGCGCCGACGACGAAGCCGAGCGGATCGTCTCGCACGCTCGTCAGGCGCGCCTGGTCCCCGTCGCCGAGCCGCCCAAGACAGCGGACAAGGCCGCTGACAAGCCCACCGACCAGGCCAAGCCCGCTGCGGCCAAGCCTGCGCCGTCGAAGGCCAGCACCACCCCGGCCGCACCGAAGCCCCATGAGGTGCCCGAAGCGGCTCGTGAAGTCGGCGCTCCGGGCGCGGTCACGGACGAGGTCGAGGCCGTTGCCGCCAAGCTCGACGTCGAGGAGCCGGAGTCGCGCGAGGACCTGCCGATCCCGGACTTCGACAACGTCTCGCTGGGCTCGCTGCGCGGCCGGCTGCGGTCGCTGTCGCTCGAGCAGCTGGTCGTCCTGCGCGAGTGGGAGCAGGCGCACGCGCACCGGCTTCCGGTGATCACCTTGCTCGACAACCGCATCGCCAAGGTGTCCGCGGAACCGGAGCAGACGACGACCAACGGTTCGGGTTCCGCCCACCCGCGCGAGTCCACGACCACCACCGGTGCGCGGGCAGCAGAGCAGGCCGAGTCGGCGGCCGAGGACGAAGGCGGCACGCTCCGCGTCTGACCGGGCTTCGCCCACAGCACCACCTGCTGTCGGTGCCGGTGTCGCCAGGCGTCCCTAGGCTGACGACGTGCCGCTGGAGTCGACCGCCGAGTCACCGCTTCCCGTCCGCACCGTCGCGATGGCGATCGGCGGCTGGGTCGGCCGGCTCGGTCGCGTGTGGGTCGAAGGGCAGATCACCCAGCTGACCCGCCGGCCCGGCCAGGCGACGTGCTTCCTCGTTCTGCGCGACACCGCAGCGGAGATGTCGTTGCAGGTCGCCGCACCCCGTTCACTCGTCGACGCGCTCGACCCACCACTCGCCGAGGGCGGTCGCGTGGTCGTCTGGGCGCAGCCGGAGTTCCGCCCGCAACGCGGCACCTTGTCCTTGACGGCGTACGACGTGCGACCCGTGGGGGTCGGCGCGCTGCTCGCGCGCCTCGAGCAGTTGCGCAAGACGTTGGCGGCCGAGGGCTTGTTCGCCGCCGAACGCAAGCGGCCGCTGCCCTTCCTGCCGCGGACCATCGGCCTGGTCACCGGACGTGCCAGTGCGGCGGAGCGCGACGTCGTCGACAACGCGAGACGGCGCTGGCCCGCCGTGCAGTTCCGCATCGAGAACGTCGCCGTTCAGGGCGGCTATGCCGTGACCGAGGTCATCGCGGCGGTGCAACGGCTCGACCGTGACCCGGGGGTCGACGTCATCGTGGTGGCCCGCGGCGGCGGTTCGGTCGAGGACCTGCTGCCGTTCTCCGACGAGTCGCTCGTCCGTGCTGTCGCGGCGACGCTGACGCCGGTCGTCACCGCGGTGGGGCACGAGAGTGATGTGCCGCTCGTCGACCACGCCGCCGATGTCCGCGCGTCGACACCGACCGATGCGGCCAAGCTGGTCGTGCCCGACGTCGCTGAGGAGCAGCAGCGGGTGCGCGTGCTGAAGGAGCGCGCGAGGCGTTCCGTCGCCGGCCGAGTCGACACCGAGCAGCACCGCCTCGACGGGTTGCGCTCCCGGCCGGCGATCGCCGACCCTGCGGGTCAGCTGCTGCGCTGGTCGGCCGCCGTCGACGCCGTGCGCGAACGCGCCCGGCGGGCGACGCTCGCCTGCATCGGGGAGGCCCGGACCGACGTGGCGCGGCTGGCCGCACGGGTGACGGCGATGTCGCCACAGGCGACGCTCGACCGTGGTTACGCCGTGCTCCAGCGCGCCGACGGGTCTGCCGTCCGCGACCCTGCCGAGGTGGCGCCCGGCGAGCGGCTGACCGGACGGGTCGCGGCCGGACGCATCCCGCTGGAGGTGGTGGCCGGATGAGCGAGCAACCGGGCTACGAGCAGGCTCGCGACGAGCTGGTCGAGATCGTCCGGCAGCTCGAGGCAGGCGGGGTCACGCTCGAGGAGTCGTTGAAGCTGTGGGAGCGCGGCGAGGAGCTGGCCAAGATCTGCCAGGACTGGCTCGACGGCGCGCGGGCGCGGCTGGAGTCGGCAGCGCGAGAAAGCGAACCGTCAGCTGAGTGAGCCGGCGAGCATCCGCAGCTGCTCGTCGGTCGCACTTCCCGTCACGACGACGGTGAGACCACCGGTGGTGGCGGTCAGAGCTTCCTCGCCGCGGTCCGAGCGTCGCAGCTGCCAGGTCTCACCGCCGATCGTCGTCGTCCCGGTCACCGCTGATCCCCGGGCACCCAGCACGTCGGCGATGAGCGGCGCGGCGGACCCGTTGGTCTCGTCGAGCCCGGCATAGCGCGACCCCGGCGTTGCGAAGCCCACGTGCAACCGGGCGATGTGCCCGTGCGAGCCGAACGTCGCAGCATTGGCGCGCCAGTCGCGCGGCACGCCGACCGGCGCGAGCACGCTGCCGGCCACCTTCCCGAACGCCGACACCTGGTCGCTGAAGTCGACCGGCTTCATCGTCGCGGCGCCCGGGAAGATCAGCGTGCGCGCGGGCCCGAGCAGCAGCAAGGCAGCGATGACCACGGCCATCAGGCCGAGCGAACGCGCCATGTCGCTGAAGGTCTTCAGCGGCCGCGCTGGCACGACGACGTCGCCGTCGCGGGGGACGTCGGTCGCGGGTGCGTCACCGGACAATGGACACCATCTCGTCAAGGAGCGCGGCGCACTCGTCGTCAGTGTTGTAGAAGTGCGGCGCTGCACGAAGACCGCTGCCCGGACGGTAGTCGACGACGAACTTCCGCCGGATCAGCTCGTCGTGCACGCGCTCCGCGTCGCCCGGATCGATCGTCACGTGGCCGCCGCGCCGGGCCGGGTCGTGCGGCGACCGCACCGTGAAGCCTCGTTCGAGGGCTCCCTCGAGCAACGGCTGGGTGAGTGACATCGATCGCTCGCGTATCCGTTGGACACCGATGTCGACGATGGCCTGGTAGCCGGGCGCGGCGGCGTACGCAGCTGGGACGTTCGGCGTGCCACCGGCGAACCGCATGACCCCTGGCGCGTAACGGATCTGCGCCCAGTCGAAGTCGAACGGCCGCTCGTGCGAGATCCAGCCCACTGCGGCCGGCCGCAACGTCTCGGCCAGGTCGGGGCGGACATAGAGCCAGCCGTTGCCCGGACCGCCGCACAGGAACTTCACCGACCCGCCGACACAGAAGTCGACGTGCGATGCGACGACGTCGATCGGCACGGTGCCGACACCCTGGTAGGCGTCGAGAAGGACGAGCGCCCCGTGCCGGCGTGCCGTGGAGACAACCGGCTCGAGATCGAGCAGCGCGGACGTACGGAACTGCACCAGGCTGACCGACACGAGCAGCGTCGTGTCGTCGATCGCAGCGGCAACGCGATCGGCGTCGATGGTGAGCCCGTCCGGTTCGTACGGCACAACGACGAGCTCGCCGCCGTACCTCGCGCAGTGCTCGGTCCAGAAGTAGTGCGTCCCAGGCCAGTCAGCGGCGGTCGTGACGACCCGATTGCGTCGCTGCCCGAAGTCGAAGCACGACGCGACGGCGACGATGGCATCGGCGACGCTCTGGCGCAGCACCGTCGTGCCCGGCGGAGCGCCGATCGTCGCGCCCACGAGGTTGGCGACATGCGTCATCTCGGGGAACCACGTGTTCCACGCGACGACGCCTTGGGTGTCCCACAGGTCGGCGTAGTCCTGCAGTCGCTTGCGGGTGTCGCGATGCATCGCACCGAGCGAGTTGTTGATGAGGTACGTCGACCGACCGAGGATCGGGTAGTCGTCCCGGCGCGCGAGCAGCTCGTCGTGCCGCGCGCGCGAAGGTTGCTCGTGCACGAGACCACGATGTCACGCGGTCAGCAGGCGACTCGCGTGTCACCGTAGGAGAAGTGGTAGGAGTCGATCGGGGCTCCCACGAAGTCGGTCGTGTTCCACCGCGCCCCGGATCGCCGCTTCGACCAGATGCCGACGTAGCGGTAGGACTTGTCGAGGATGTTGGCCCGGTGCGACGGGTCGCTCATGTAGCGATGGAACAAGTGGTCGGCGCCGTAGTCCGTCGGCTGCCTTCCGACGTTCTCGCCGTACGTCGTCCAGTCGGGCGAGCCGTGTGTCTCGAGCGCCCAGCGAAGGTACGGATCGTGCTCGAGGACGCCGTACTTCGCCATATGGCATGACCAGTGGTGCGCGACGTCGGTCGTGCCGGCAACGAGCGCGAGCCGGCGAATGCCACGAGACGCGCGAGCGCGGTTGATGTCGCCGAGCAGCCGGGTGTCGAAGCGCGAGAGCGCGGGCGTCGTGCCGGCGACGTCGACGTCGCGGACGGTGGACGGGCCGGGCGTCGCGAGCAGCGGTGCGCTCATCGCTGCCGCGGAGACGAGCAGAGCATGGCGGAGCAGAGCCGGTCGGAAGGTGAGCATCTGGGGCTTTCCGGTTGCCTGACAAGGACAGGTGGTGCTCCCCCGCGTCCCCCGTGTCCCTCGCGTCCCCCGTGTCCGTTCCCGGCCGACGTTAGCCACCGCCGCGCCGGGCGAGTCAAAGCGCAACGCCGTGTACGCGCGGACGGAGTGGT
This sequence comes from Mycobacteriales bacterium, assembly GCA_035690365.1. Classification (GTDB taxonomy): domain Bacteria; phylum Actinomycetota; class Actinomycetes; order JAFAQI01; family JAFAQI01; genus DASSKP01. Next base: position 14,778 of record DASSKP010000074.1, on the reverse strand, counting down.
CCGATTTCCGCTAGGAAGCGGGGCCGTCGTGCGGCATGCTCGGCCCGTGCACGAATCTCCAATGCGCGTGGGACACGACCACCCAATGCGCGTGGGACACGACCGCCCAATGCGCGTGGGACACGAGGACTTCGACAGCTGCTACAACGCGGTGAGCAGCCGCGACGCGCGGTTCGACGGCCGGTTCGTGACGGCCGTCCGCACCACGGGCATCTACTGCCGTCCGAGCTGCCCCGCGCAGACCCCGAAGCGCGAGAACGTCAGCTTCTTCCCACGCCCGGCCGCGGCGGCTGCGGCGGGTTACCGCGCCTGCAAGCGCTGCCGGCCGGACGCCGCACCAGGAAGCCCGGAGTGGGACGTGCGTGGCGACCTGGCTGCGCGAGCGTTGCGCGGCATCGAAGCAGGGGTCGTCGACGCCGAGGGCATCTCGGGGCTCGCCCGCCGCCTCAACATCAGCGAGCGGCACCTGCACCGTGTGCTCATCGCAGAAGTCGGCGTCGGGCCGCTGGCGCTCGCCCGCACCCGGCGGGCCCAGACGGCGAGGGTGCTCATCGATCACACGAGCCTGTCGCTGTCGAGCATCGCGTTCAGCGCAGGGTTCGCGAGCATCCGGCAGTTCAACGACGTGATGCTCGCGGAGTTCGGATGCCCGCCGAGCGAGCTACGGCGCAGACCGGCTCCGGCCGGCGAGGCCGAAGGCACGTTGACGCTTCGACTGCAGCACCGCCGTCCCTATGCCGCGACGCCGCTGCTCCAGTGGCTGGGCGGCCGCGCCGTGAACGGCGTGGAGGAGCTCGAGGGCGACGTCTACCGGCGGATCATCGACGGACGGATCGTCGAGCTGCAACCGGTGCCGGACGCCGGCCACGTGCTCGCCCGCGTGCAGGTGGGTGACGTCGGCCGGGTCGCGGACCTCGTCGCGCGATGCCGGCGACTGCTCGACCTCGATGCCGACCCGTTGGCCGTCGATGACGTGCTCGGTGCCGATCCGCTTCTCGCCCCGTCGGTACGACGTCACCCGGGCATCCGGGTGCCGGGCACCGTGGACGGGTTCGAGCTCGCGGTTCGTGCGGTGCTCGGCCAGCAGGTGTCGGTCGCGGCGGCGCGCACGTTCGCCGGACGCCTCGTCGAGCAGTGCGGCAAACCGCTCGATGCTCCGCGCGGCACGCTGACACACACCTTCCCCACCGCCGACACCGTCGCCGAGCATCCGCTGGACACCATCGGCCTGACCCGGTCGCGGCTCACGACGCTGCGTGCGCTCGCCGGGGCCGTCGCATCCGGACGGCTACGGCTCGACGTCACCGCCGACCGGGACGAAGCCCGCGCCCGCCTGCTCGAGCTGCCCGGCATCGGCCCGTGGACGGTGGAGTACGTCGCCATGCGTGCACTCCGCGACCCGGATGCGTTCCCGTCGACCGATCTCGTCCTGCGTCGGACACTCGGCGCACACGCGGCCCGTGCCGAGGCATGGCGCCCCTGGCGGGCCTACGCCGCGATGCACCTCTGGAACTCGATGAACAAGGAGACGACATGACCGACGCCGTCCTCGGGACCACGATGTCGACGCCCGTCGGCAACCTGGCGCTGCTGGTGCACAACGACGGCCTCGTCGCCGCCGGCTTCAGCGACGTCCACGACCAGTACTCCCGTCTCCGCAACGCTCCACCCTTGCGGCTGGTCGAGGAGCTCGGTCGCTTCACCGATGCCATGACGGCGTACTTCGCCGGCGACGTGTCGGCGATGGAGACGCTTCCGGTCGGCCAGCCCGGCGGGGCGTTCCGCCAGGCGGCATGGAAGGTCATGCGAGAGGTGCCGCCGGGTGAGGTCATCACCTACAGCGAGCTCGCCGCCCGAGCGGGAAACCCACGGGCCGTGCGCGCCGCCGGAAGCGCATGCGCGCAGAACCTCGTCGCGCCGATCGTGCCCTGTCACCGCATCGTTCGCACTGGTGGCAACCTCGGCGGCTACTACTACGGACTCGACGTCAAGAGCTGGTTGCTGGAACACGAACGAAGGTCCCTCACCCGAGGGTGAGGGACCTTCGACCGGTTGGTGCTACAGCTCGACCGGGGCCGGCGCGTGCGCACCCAGCTTGGCGAGCACCTCCGTCTCGGGAGACACGCGACGCAGGTGCCAGAAGCCCAGCGCCGACAGCAGCAGCATCAGACCGGCGCCGATGAACGACACCCATGCGGCGATCAGAGCGATCTGACCGAGCTTCCAGAACGCGTAGGCGTTGAGGAGCATGCCGCGCAGCGTCTCACCCATGAACAGCGTCTGACGCTGCTGGGCCACCGTCGCGTAGTTCGGGTCCTTCGGGTCCATCTGGAGGAACGCGCCGGAGACCTCGCTGTAGGTCTTGCCGCCGGCCGTCTCGGAGAGGTGAACCTTGATGTAGTGGTCGGCGAACACCTGTGCCTGCTTGCCGTTGACGACCTGCTGGCCGGCGTACGGCGTCACGTACTTGGTGATCTCCGCGTTCTTCTGAGCAGCGATCCCTTCCGTTGTCGGGAAGTTGATCTTCTGCTGCACCAGCTGCGTACGAACGTTGTTGTCCGCGAAGCTGTGGCCCCAGAGCAGTAGTCCGCCGGCAATCGCAAGCACGATCGCGAGAACGAACCCACCACTTGAGAGCAATGCATCAAACGTCCGGCGGCGCATGACCGTCTCCTTTCGCCGCTTGCGGTGCCGGTCGGCTCCGCTTCATGCAGCAACAATCGACCCTCGCGATACGCCCGCGGCAGAGCAGAACGTCCTGGCCGCAGAGCCGACCGGCCCCATTGGCGAGGGACCAAAGTCCCTGCTCCGGGCCGCCCGGCTAAGACACAATGGCCAAGTGACGAAGATCCGGGTCTTTCTGCTCGACGACCATGAGGTCGTACGCCGTGGTGTGCGCGACCTGCTCGAGTCCGAGGGCGACATCGAGGTCGTCGGCGAGGCGAGCACCGCTGCAGAAGCGATGGCGCGTATTCCTGCCGTACGGCCACAGGTCGCGGTCCTGGACGTCCGGCTGCCGGACGGCGACGGTGTGAGCGTGTGTCGCGAGCTGCGGTCCCAGCTGCCCGACATGGCCTGCCTGATGCTCACGTCATTCGCCGACGACGAGGCACTCTTCGACGCGATCATGGCCGGCGCATCCGGTTACGTGCTCAAGCAGGTGCGCGGAGCAGACATCCTCGGCGCGGTGCGCACGGTTGCGGACGGTGGGTCACTTCTCGACCCGCGTACGACGGCGATGGTGATGCAGCGTCTGCGCGACCACGCCTCGGCATCCGACCCCCTGCACGGTCTGACCGAGCAGGAGCGACGCATCCTCGAGCTCATCGGTGAAGGACTGACCAACCGCCAGATCGGCGAGCGGATGTTCCTGGCGGAGAAGACCGTCAAGAACTACGTCAGCAACCTGCTCGCGAAGCTCGGGATGGAGCGGCGCACGCAGGCGGCTGCCTTCGTCGCCCGGCTGGGTGACGGCCACGCGCACTGACGACGACGGTCAGCGCGGCGTCGTCATCCGGCTGATCAGCTCGAGAACCTCGTCCGCCAGCAGGTAGGCGTCCTCCGCGTCGTCCTGCACCGCGACCTCACTGCCTGCTTCGGCAACGACGCTCGTCAGCACCAGCACCAGCGTGTCCCCGAGCGGCTGCTCCTCGGCATGCAGGAGCGCGGCGTTGACCCGGATCCACTCGCGGTAGCGACGGCGGGCGATCAGCTCGAAGCCCGGCGGTCCGCCACCGGCGAGGAACATCCGCGCGAGCTCGCGCTCGTCCCAGCACCCGCGCAGATACGCCCGGCTGCCGACGAGGAACAGCTCGGCGGGATCGCCGATCCCCTGCATGCGGGCGTCGCGGACCGCAGCTGCGGCTCGCTCCTCCTGCCTGCTCTGGTAGTCCTCGAACAGCGCGAGGTAGAGGTCGGCCTTCCCACCGAAGTGGTGGTAGAGGCTGCCGACGCTGGCGCCGGCGCGGGCCACCACGTCGGCGATGTTGGCTTCGGCGAATCCGGACTCGGCGAAGACGTCGCGCGCCGCAGACAGCAGCGTCGCGCGGGTCGCCTGCGCACGGCCCCCGCCGCGGGCAGAAGTGGACGTCGTCACGGAGCCACTCTGCCACGGTTTGCACGTCCGTCGCAGTGCGACATTGAGCGGCAGATGCGCCAAGCGCCCTGGTTGATCAGGCCGCAACTGCCGTCGCCATCACGCTGTAAGGTGCCGCACATGCCGCAGTACAGCCTTCGAGAAAGCGCCACCGTGCTCGGCGTCAGCGTCGACACGGTCCGGCGATGGGTCGACAGCGACCGGCTCCCCGCCGGCACCGACCAGCAGGGCCACCGGGCCATCGACGGACGCGACCTCGCGGCTTTCGCGGTCTCCCTCGCGGGCGAGGCAGACCGGGCCGGGGCGGCGTCGTCGATGCGCAACCGGTTCCCCGGGATCGTCACCCGGGTCGTACGCGGGGACGTCGCCGCCCAGGTGGAGGTGCAGTCCGGGCCGCACCGGCTGGTCTCCCTCCTCACGCGCGAAGCGGTCGACGAGCTCGACCTGCAGGAAGGTGACCGCGCTATCGCCGTCGTCAAGGCGACCAATGTCGCGGTGGAGCTGCCGACATGAGCCGCGGGCGAGCGCTGGTCGTCGCGACGAGCGTCGCGCTCGCGGCCGCGTGCGGTGGCGGCGCGAGCGGCGGCAGCGCGTCGGACGGCCATCAGCGGGTGACGGTCTTCGCCGCGTCATCGCTCACGGACTCGTTCACGGCCATCGGCAAGGCCTACGAGTCGGCTCACCCAAACGCGACGGTGACCTTCTCCTTCGCCGCGTCCTCCGATCTGGTCCAGCAAGTGCAACAAGGCGCACCTGCCGACGTCATCGCGACGGCGTCGACCAGGACGATGGACGAGGTCTCGAAGAACCTCACACAGCCGGCGAAGACCTTCGCACGCAACCGGCTCGTCATCGTGACCGCTCGAGGCAACCCGAAGCACATCTCCTCCCTTGCCGACCTCGGCAAGAAGAGCCTCATCGTCGTGCTCGCGGCGGTCGGCGTGCCTGCCGGCGACTACGCGCGGCAGGCACTCAGCGACGCGCACGTCACCGTGCAACCGAAGTCGCTCGAGGACAACGTCCGCGGGGTCCTCACGAAGGTCGAGCTCGGGGAAGCCGACGCCGGGGTCGTCTACGTGACCGATGCGCTCGTCGCCGGCAGCAAGGTGACGTCGGTCCCGGTGACGAATGCCCCGATCGCGACGTACCCGATCGGGGCGATCGACAGCAGCGGAAGCGCGTTCGTCGACTTCGTCCTGTCGGACCAGGGGCAGCGGATTCTCGCGAGATACGGCTTCCTGTCGCCATGAGTTCGCGAACCCCGGTGTCGATGACGGCTGCCGCCGCCGTCGGCGCCTGCCTGCTCGCGCTGCCCTTGCTCGGCGTCCTCGTCCGGGCACCGTGGAGCGACCTGGGTCCACTGCTCACGTCACACGACACGTTGACGGCCTTGCGCCTGTCCCTCGAGTGCTCGCTCGGCGCGCTGGCGATCTCGCTGGTGCTGGGCGTGCCGCTCGCCTGGCTGCTCGCCCGGCGCGACTTCGCCGGCAAAGGAGTGCTGCGCGCGCTCGTGACGGTCCCGCTGGTGCTTCCGCCGGTCGTCGGTGGCGTCGCCCTCCTGCTCGCCTTCGGCCGGCGGGGACTGGTGCCGTTGCACCTGGCCTTCACGACGTGGGGCGCCATGGCAGCGGAGGCGTTCGTCGCGATGCCGTTCCTCGTGCTCACCGTCGAAGGGGCGATCGCGTCCCTCGACGACCGCTACGAGCACGTCGCCGCGACGCTCGGTTCGTCACCGCTGTCGACGTTCCGGCGGGTGACGCTCCCCCTCGTCATGCCCGGCGTCGCCGCCGGCGCCGCACTCGCCTGGGCGCGCGCTCTCGGCGAGTTCGGCGCGACCATCACGTTCGCGGGCAACCTGCCGGGCCAGACGCAGACGCTCCCCCTCGACGTCTACACGACGCTGGACCGCGACCCCGACGCGGCGGTTGCCCTTTCGCTGGTGCTGCTCGTCCTGTCGGCGGCGGTGCTCGTCGCGCTGCGCGACCGCTGGCGGGTCTCGGGCCGATGACACTCGAGTCCGACGTCAGCGTCTCGCTCGGCGAGTTCACCCTGCAGGCATCGCTGTCCGCCCGCGACGGCGAGGTGGTCGCACTGGTGGGCCCGAACGGCTCCGGCAAGTCGACCCTGCTGCGAGCGCTGGCGGGTCTCGCTCCGATGACGGGATCGGTGCGGGTCGACGGCCAGGACCTTGCAGGGGCCGCTCCCGAACACCGGAACGTCGGGTGGGTGCCGCAGAACGCCGCGCTCTTCCCGCACCTGTCCGCGCAGGACAACGTGGCGTTCGGTGTCGGTGGAAGGCGTGGGCGGGACACGGCGCGCCAGTGGCTGCGCCGGCTCGGCATCGAGGATCTCGCCGGGCGCAAGCCCGCCCAGCTCTCGGGCGGGCAGGGGCAGAAGGTCGCGCTTGCCCGCGCCTTGGCGCGCAGGCCGCGACTGCTGCTCCTGGACGAGCCGCTGTCGGCGCTCGACGTCAGTGCCCGGGTCGACGTACGACGCGCACTGCGCACCCACCTCGCGGACTACGACGGCGTGACGGTCCTGGTCACCCACGACGCCGTCGACGCCATCGCGTTCGCCGACCGCGTGGTGGCCCTGGAGGCGGGGCGGGTGGTGCAGGACGCGCCGCCGGCGGAGCTGACCCGGGCGCCTCGGACCACCTGGCTCGCCCAGCTCATGGGCGCCAACGCGTTCCTCGGCCAGGTCAGCGGCGCGACATTGCTGGTCGAGGGTGGGGGGTCGCTGGCACTGGCCGAGCCGGTGGCCGGGCCCGCCCCTGCGCTCGGGGTCGTCCCCGCGCACGCGGTCAGCCTGCACCGCGAGCAGCCTCGCGGCAGCGCGCGCAACGCGTGGCAGGTCGTCGTCCGAGACGTCGTCCCTGCGGGCGCCCGGATGCGCGTGCAGTGCGACGGGCAGCCGGGCGTCGTTGCCGAGGTGACCCCGGAGTCCGTGACCGACCTTCGGCTACGCGACGGCGAGCAGGTGTGGGCGAGCGTCAAGGCGACCGAGGTCACGCTCGTTCTCTTGTGACCGGCTACGTCGCTACGATCGCGTTCATGTCCGACTCCAGCGTCCCCGGGTCGCTACGGGTGGGTGGCGAGCGTCCAGACCGCAACTTGGCGCTCGAGCTCGTCCGCGTGACGGAAGCAGCGGCGATGGCAGCCGGCCGGTGGGTGGGGCGCGGCGACAAGAACGGCGCGGACGCCGCCGCCGTCAACGCGATGCGCCAGCTCGTCTCGACCGTGTCGATGAAGGGCGTCGTCGTCATCGGCGAGGGCGAGAAGGACGAAGCGCCGATGCTCTACAACGGCGAAGAGGTCGGCGACGGTGACGGACCCGACTGCGACGTCGCGGTCGACCCGATCGACGGCACGACGCTCACCGCGAAGGGCATGAACAACGCGATCGCCGTCATGGCGGTCGCCGACCGCGGCTCGATGTACGACCCGTCGGCCGTGTTCTACATGGAGAAGCTCGTCACGGGGCCCGAGGCCGCCGATCTCGTCGACATCACCGCCCCCGTCGAGCACAACGTGCAGGCGGTCGCGAAGGCGAAGCACTGCTCGCCCGAGGACGTGACGGTGGTCATCCTGGATCGGCCCCGTCACAGCGACCTCGTGCAGCAGATCCGGGACGCAGGCGCCCGGATCAAGTTCATCACCGACGGCGACGTCGCCGGCGCGATCATGGCCGCCCGCGACGGCACCGGCATCGACCTGCTGCTCGGCGTCGGAGGCACGCCCGAGGGCATCATCACGGCCTGCGCCGTAAAGTGCCTCGGCGGCGTCATCCAGGGCAAGCTCTGGCCGAAGGACGACGCCGAGCGCGAGAAGGCGATCGACGCCGGCCATGATCTGTCCCGCGTGCTGTCCACCGACGACCTCGTGCAGAGCGACAACGTGTTCTTCGTCGCCACCGGCGTCACGGATGGCGAGCTCCTCGACGGCGTGCGCTACCGCGCCGGGGGCGCGAGGACGCACTCGCTGGTGATGCGGTCGAAGAGCGGCACGATCCGCAACATCCACAGCGAGCACCGGCTGACCAAGCTGCGGGCCTACAGCGCCATCGACTTCGACCGCCACTAGCCGGTGCGCGGGCGCGGTCAGTAGCCGCGGAAGCTCTCCCGGCTGGCGAAGAACCCGTGGCCACTCGCCGCGTCCTCGCAGGTGAGCCCCGTCCTCTGCGAAGAGCAGCGGATCGCACCGATCTGCAGGCTGTGCCCGTAGGCGATCGTCCGGTCGCCGCCGACGGAGTCGCTGCGACAGCTCGTGTAGGACCGGCCGGCGTGGCCCGCGACGAGACCGACCTCCTCGGCGTGGTCGAAGTCGCAGCGCTTCCGGTACGGCGGCGCGTGCCAGGCCGTCGGTTCGAGCATGAGGCACTCGACATGGCGAGCATCGATCGCACACGCGATTCCCCACGACGGCACGTGGAACCCGCCGTCGAACCCGGCCGGGACGGTGACCTGTGTTGACGGCGGCCGCAGTGGCGTCGGAGCTGTGGTCAGCGGCGTGGTCCGTGCGTGCAGCTGGTAGGAGCTGCGGCTGATGAAGAATCCCTTGGCGGTCCCGACCACGACGCAGTCGACACCCTCGGTCGTGACGGCGCAACGCATGCGCCCGTCCTGAAGCGCGTGGCCGTAGGCCAGCGGTGGGCCGCCCGCGTCGATGATCGGGTAGCAATCGCCGCGGAAGTGGGGTCGCGCCTCGTTCGCGAGCAGCTGGAGCGTGGTGTCCCAGGGGTCCGGCGACGTGCGGCACTCAGCGCTGACCGGGAGCTGCTTCCAGGGCTTGTCCTTGGCCGAGCACCACGCATCGCCCGCGGTCAGGTAGCAGGAGATGTTGCCGCTCGGTGACGTGAACCCGCCGCTGAAGTCGGTGGGGATGACGGTGATCGCGGCCGGGTCGACGGCTTGCGCCGCACCTCCGGAAGACGACTCGTCCGGCGTCGGCGCAGCCGTGGACGGCGCGGGGCGCGTGTCAGCCGACTCGTGCCTTGCCGCCCCGTGCCCCGTGCAGCCGGCCGTCAGCGCCACGACCACGACGACTGCCAGCGCAGGCGCCACACTGCTCCGCCTCATCGAGACCCCCCGCGGAGTACTTCGACAGTGGTGGCTCATTCCCTGCCATCGTCGGGCTCGCAGCGTCCGGGTCGACGGTTGCCCTCTTGCGACGCCTACCCTCGTCGTGTGTCTGAGTTTGCGTTTTCGGAGCTGCTGCCCCTGGGTGATGACCCGACCCCCTACCGGTTGCTGACGTCGGACGGCGTACGGGTCGTGGAGGCGGCGGGGCGGCGGTTCCTCGAGGTCGACGGCGAGGTGCTCCGGCTGCTGACCGAGACCGCGATGCACGACATCGCGCACCTGCTCCGGCCCGGCCATCTCGCCCAGCTGCGGCGCATCCTCGACGACCCCGACGCCTCCCCCAACGACCGGTTCGTCGCGCTCGACCTGCTGAAGAACGCGAACATCGCCGCGGGCGGCGTGCTGCCGATGTGCCAGGACACCGGCACGGCGATCGTCGCCGGCAAGCGTGGGCGCCACGTCCTCACCGACGGTCGCGACGAGGAACACATCAGCCGGGGCGTCTACGACGCCTACACGACGCTCAACCTGCGCTACTCGCAGATGGCGCCGCTCACGATGTGGGACGAGAAGAACACCGGCTCCAACCTGCCGGCACAGATCGAGCTCTACGCCACGGACCCGCACGGTCATGCCGACGCCTACGAGTTCCTCTTCATGGCGAAGGGGGGCGGCAGTGCCAACAAGTCGTACCTGTATCAGGAGACGAAGGCCGTTCTCAACGAGAAGCGCATGCTCGAGTTCCTCGACGAGAAGATCCGCACGCTCGGCACGGCCGCGTGCCCGCCCTACCACCTGGCCATCGTCGTCGGCGGCACCTCGGCCGAGTTCGCTCTGAAGACCGCGAAGTACGCCAGCGCGCGTTACCTCGACTCGTTGCCCACGGCCGGCGACCTCAGCGGTCACGGCTTCCGCGACCTCGAGATGGAGAAGAAGGTCCTCGAGCTGACCCAGTCGTTCGGCATCGGCGCGCAGTTCGGCGGCAAGTACTTCTGCCACGACGTGCGGGTCGTGCGGCTGCCACGACACGGCGCGTCCTGCCCGGTCGCGATCGCGGTTTCCTGCAGTGCCGACCGGCAGGCGCTCGGCCGGATCACCGCTGACGGCGTCTTCCTCGAGGCACTGGAGACCGACCCGGCGAAGTACCTGCCGGACGTCGGCGACGAGCATCTGTCCGAGGACGTCGTACGGATCGACCTGACCCGTCCGATGTCAGAGATCCGTGCCGAGCTGACGAACTACCCCGTCAAGACCCGGCTCTCTCTGACCGGTCCGATGGTCGTCGCGCGCGACATCGCGCACGCGAAGATCAAGGAGCGGCTCGATGCCGGCGAGCCGATGCCGGCGTACCTCCGTGACATGGCGGTCTACTACGCCGGCCCGGCGAAGACGCCCGAGGGCTACGCGAGCGGCTCGTTCGGCCCGACGACCGCCGGCCGGATGGACGCGTACGTCGACCAGTTCCAGGCCGCCGGCGGGTCCATGGTCATGGTCGCGAAAGGAAACCGCTCCGCGGCCGTGACGAAGGCCTGCCAGGAGCACGGCGGCTTCTACCTGGGGTCGATCGGAGGGCCAGCTGCGCGCCTGGCGCAGGACTGCATCCGCAAGGTGGAGGTGCTGGAGTACGCCGAGCTCGGCATGGAGGCGGTCTGGCGCATCGAGGTCGAGGACTTTCCAGCGTTCGTCGTCGTCGACGACAAGGGAAACGACTTCTTCGCCGACACCCTTCGCCCGGTGGCGACCGCCATCCCGGTCCGGCCACCGCCCCGGTAGGAGCGCCGCGACCGTGACTCGCGTCGCGCATCCGCAGTCCAGGGAAGTGGACAGGAGTGACTATGCCCGGCCACTTTTCTTTGCGCGCAATTGCCTGCCCAGCGCGAGCTTTACCCTGACCGTCACCGCACCCTCGGCCTGACTGACACGGAGGACTTGGTTGGAACAAGCGGTGCCCGCATTCCAGAGGGATGCGGGCACCGACAGTTCCGGTTAACTACTTGACGATCTGGAACCACCCGGCGGCGGGCGTGAAAGTGCCGGCCGTGTCGTAGACCGTGACCTTGTAAAAGCCCAGTGACAGCGCGCCCGTAGGCACCAAGGTCGTCTTCTTGCTCGACAGGTTGTAGATCCACTGCCCTGCTGTGCTGTCGTAGCGCATGTAGTCGCCGACGTCCGGCGTCGACGACACCGTCGTCTCGTTACTGACAGAGTCGGAGTCGAGAGCTGTGACCTTGTCGAGCCTCACCCTCGGCGAGATACCCGACACAGGCGCGTTGTTGCAGTCGGCAATTCGGATCTTGATCGGGAAGACGCTGCCGAGCTTGAAGTTGCTCGACTTGTCCGCGTTGATGGGCTGCAGGATGCCGGAGCCCGTGGAGTAGAGGAAACTGACCGAGCCGGAAGTTGCGCTCAGCGAGGACGAGGTGCCGTTGTCCTTGTCGGTCAGCGTCGTGGCCGGTGTGAACGTGCCCGCGCCGTAGGTGTGCGTGTAGGTACCGGCTGCCACGGTCCACAGTGCCGACCCCGACTGCGCCCCGACGGTCGGCGTTGTCGTGTTCGACGACCCGTCACCCCAGGTGATGTCCGGCGACCAGGGGTTGTCGATCACACCCGGGTCGGTGAAGGTGAATCCGAAGTTCACCGAGTTGCCGCCATTGCATGCCGTGCCCGAGTTGTTCGACAACAGGATGCTGTTCACCGTCGGGTTCACGTTGCTCACCTGTAGGTCAGCGGTGTCAGTCGTGGCCGGCGTGTTTACGCCGTCGCTGACGGACAGCGTCAGAGTCCAATGACCGTTGTCATTGCAGGTGACAGTCGGATTGAGCGTCGTCTCATCGCTGAACGAGCAGCTCGAACCGGCCGCGTTCGTAACGCCGTTCGCGTCCGCGTAGCTCCATGCGTAGGTGAGGGGATCCGAGTCGGCGTCCGACGCAGTGGCGCCACTGAGGGAGATGGCGGAGCCCTCATTGCCCGTGTATGGCGCGCCCGCGTCTGCCGTAGGCGGGCTGTTCGTGCCCTGGCCCGTGGAGCCGCCGCTCGTGTGCCCGCACTGTACCTGCACGCCGAACTGCGGGCGACCCGACGGGTCGAGGGAGTCGGTCGTGTAGCCACTATCGGCGACCGTCACACCCACCTGGTACGTGTTGTCGGGCGTGGTCGACGAGATCTTGGTGTGGATAGGCAGCGTGAACGTCCCGGCGGTATTCGGCCAGGGGTCGGGCACTGTCGGGTTGTCCGAGGCCGTGACCGTGATGCCCGAACCGGACGGCGGCGAGAAGGTGACGGTCAGGGCGTCACCGGCACCGAAGTGGCTCGACCCCTGGTAGGTGATGGTCATCACGCCGTCAAGCGTGTCGGTGCCGTCGCACTGCGTCGACGACGAGAACACCACCGGGCCGAGTCCGTGGTCGCCGCTGTCACCGTCCGGCTGAACCTGGTCGGCCCACGACGAGCCGAGGCCGACCGCTACCAGGCTCATCGCCGCCACCCCGACGATTCCGGCACGCCTGAGCGTGCGGCTGCTTCGCTGTTTGCCCATGTCGAGGCTCCCCCGGCTAGACGCCCCGGGAGCTCCCGCCCCGGGCTTCACTGAGGACCCTGTCGCCGCTGTGGCTCCCTTGCAGGCGAACCGGGCCAGAGGGCGTTGAGATATCTCAACGGCCTTTGAGTGGTCCGTTGCGACCTAACGCTCGGTGGCGAGCCGAACCGCCTCTTCGCGGCTGTCGACGTGCAGTTTGCGGAGAATCGCCGAGACATGCGTCCGCACGGTGACCGGGCTCACGAACAGGCGTCGGGAGATCTCATGGGTCGCGTGACCGTCGCTCATCAGAGACAGCACCTCCCACTCGCGGTCGGTGAGAGCGGCCAGGACCCCGGAGGTCCGTTTCGCAACTGAGCTCTCCCGCCGGCGGAACTCCTCGATCAGCCGGGCAGCCAGCGAACGCGGCAGTGCCGCCTCGCCGGCCAGGACGCCCTCGAGTGCCAGCGGCAGCCGTTCCGGGTCGATGTCCTTCAGCAGGTAGCCACGCGCGCCGGCGGACAGCGCTTCGAACAGGTCGCCGTCGTCCCGAGACACCGTCAGCATCACGACTGCCGTGTCCGGCACCGTCGCCGAGATCGTGCGGGCAGCGTCGAGACCATTGCCGGGCATGTGGATGTCGAGCAGCACGACGTCAGGTTGAAGCCGTTGAACCGCCGCAACCGCGTCCGCGGCGGTGCCGACGTCGGCGACGACATCCATGCCAGCGTCCTCCAGCGCCATCCGCACGCCGGTGCGGATGTGTAGGTGGTCATCGGCGATCACAACGCGTCGGGTCACGCCATCCTCACCTGTACGTGGGTCCCCCCGCCGGGCAAGGACTCCAGGCCGAACGTCGCGCCTATCCGCTGAGCGCGCTCCTCCATCGACTTCAGACCGAGACGTCCGGAGAGATGGTCGAGGCTCTTGGGGTCGAAGCCACAGCCGTCATCGATCACGTCGAGAGTCACCCCGTCGTGGTTCGACAGCCGCACCGTGACGGAGGCCGCCTGGCCGTGGCGCACCGCGTTCGTGACTGCTTCACGAGTGATTCGCACGAGGTGCTCCCGAGCCTCACCGGCCAGCAGGACGTGGTCGTCGAGATCCAAACGCACCATCGCACCCAACCGCGACCCGACCTCCTCCGCGGCCTGGCCGAGCGTGATCGCCAGTGGCTCGTCCGTCGGCCGGGTCAGTGCCGCGATGGCGCGCCGTGACTCGTCCAGCGCCCGCTCGGCCGCGCCACGCAGTAGCTTGTGCCGCGACGATCCCTCATGCTCGCGCACCAGGACGCTGGACTGCGCGACGATGAACGCCAGCTCCTGCGCGAGCCCGTCGTGGAGTTCGCGGGCCATGCGGCGACGTTCTTCGAGCGCGCCCGCCTCCGCTAGTCGCGACCAGTAGACGCGCAGCTCGCGCGCCGCGCCCACCGCGAGGACGCCGTACGCCGCCAGTCGCAACCAGTCGCCCAACGTCATCCACGAGGCAAGCCGCCCTGGCGTGAACAGGTAGTTGACGCGCGCCAGCGCCCACAGCACCGATGCCACCGCGAGCCAGCCGAAGAACATGTCGCCGGGAGTACGCCGTCGAAACGCCATCAGCGCGGTCGCACCGAAAACCACGGCAGTGAACGCCTGGATCCCTGTCACGATGACGTCGCCGCGGTCGCCCGTCGCCTCGGTCGACACGAAGTCCGGGATGGAGGCGAACGCCGAGCCGGTCAGATGTCCGGCCACGCCGGTCACCGCGGACACCACCAGCACCACTCCGAGGACACCGATGAGGTCGACCATCGGCCGCTGCGGCACCACGCGGGCACCTGGTGGCATGGCCGCTCCGACGAGCAAGAAGAGCGCGCCGACCGCCCCGGCGATCAACGCGGCCGCGTGCAGCGTCGATGACTTCGCATCCTGACCGGTGAGCACTGGCACGACTATGAAGGCGATCTTGCCGGCCGCGATGACGCTGATGCCGTAGCAGACCCACAGGTCCGAGCCGCGTCCGTGCTGACGCCAGCGGCCGTACGCCAGGCTGGCCAGGGCCAGAGCTGCCATGGCCAGGGCGGCCTCGAGCACAGCGGCGGACGAC
>DASSKP010000073.1:0-3378 GCA_035690365.1 Mycobacteriales bacterium | reverse complement strand
GGTGGAGACGACGGTGTCGACCGCCGTCACCGACCCGTGGACCGTGCACGCCCATCAGACCGAGGAAACGTGAAGGCCGCACCCGACGACCAGCTCCGCCTGCTCGACCTGCAGGCGCTCGACTCGAGCCTCGACCGGCTCAACCATCGCCGCAAGAGCCTGCCCGAGCTCACGCAGATCGAGGAGGCGGAGGCGCGGCTCACCCGGCTCGCCGACGACGTCGTGCTCGTCGAGACCGAGGACAGCGATCTCGGTCGCGAGCAGTCCAAGCTCGAGGGTGACATCGACCAGGTCCGCACCCGGATGCAGCGCGACCAGCAACGGCTCGACACCGGGCAGGTGGGCTCCCCGAGAGAGCTCGAGAACCTCCAGCACGAGATCGAGTCGCTGAAGAAGCGCCAGTCCGATCTCGAGGACGAGGAGCTCGAGATCATGGAGAAGCGCGAGGCGGTGCAGGCCCGGCTCGCGGAGCTGAAGACCGAGCAGCAGCAGGTCGCCGCCGCGCTCACCGACGCCGAGCAGCGCCGCGACACCGCGCTCGCGGAGATCGGCGCCGAGACCGAGAAGACGCAGGCGCAGCGCGCCGAGACGGTGGCCGGTCTGCCCGACGATCTGGTCGCCCTCTACGAGAAGGTCCGTACGTCGTCATCCGGTGTCGGTGCAGCTGCGCTGCACCAAGGTCGGTGCGAAGGCTGTCATCTCCAGCTCAACACGACCGACATCAACCGCATCCGCGAGGCGGACGAGGACGAGGTGCTGCGCTGCGAGGAGTGCCGTCGCATCCTGGTCCGCACGGCCACGTCCGGGCTGTAGCTCACGCGCGCATGCGGGTCGTCATCGAGGCCGACGGGGGATCCCGCGGCAATCCCGGACCGGCCGGCTACGGCGCCGTCGTCCGCGATGCCGACACCGGCCAGGTGCTGCGCGAGGTCGCGGCCGGCATCGGGGTCGCGAGCAACAACGTCGCGGAGTACCGCGGGCTGATCGCCGGTCTGCAGGCTGCACTCGACCTGGGTGCGTCTGACGTCGAGGTGCGGATGGACTCGCTTCTCGTCGTCAACCAGATGTCCGGCGTCTGGAAGATCAAGCACGAGGCGATGCGGCCGCTCGCGGCCGAGGCGGCGGGGTTGGTGCGGCGGCTGGGCAGCGTGCGGTTCGGCCATGTGCCGCGTGCGCAGAACGCGCACGCCGACCGGCTCGCCAACGAGGCGATGGACGACGCCGCGCGCGGCCAGTCGTGGGGACAGCGCGCGGAGGTCCCTGAGCCGGAGCCCGAGCCAGGAGCCGGCCGGTCGACATCGCGGACCAAGAGCGGCACCGGCTGGGGAGCGCCACGTGGCACGCCCGTGCACGCGTTCCTGCTCCGCCACGGCGAGACTCCGTTGTCCACGGAACGGCGGTTCAGCGGGCGGGGCGACCCGGAGCTGACCGACAAGGGAGTGGCGCAGGCGCAGGCCGCGGCGCGAAGGTTCGCCGGCCGCGAGATCACCGCCGTGGTGTCGTCACCGTTACGTCGCGCCGCGCAGACCGCCGCCGCCGTTGCCGAGGTGGTCGGGGGAGTCGTCGTCACCGACGACGACCTGGCCGAGACCGACTTCGGCGACTGGGAAGGCCACACCTGGGCGGAGATCCAGGCGCAGTGGCCGGACGCCCTCGCGCAGTGGCTCAAGGATCCCTCCGTCGCGCCGCCTGCCGGCGAGTCGTTCACCAACGTCTTCGCACGCGCCGCCCGCGCGAGAGAGCGGCTCGCGGCGGCGTACAGCGGAGGGACGATCGTCGTCGTCTCGCACGTGACGCCGATCAAGGCGCTGCTGCGTGAGGCTCTCGAGGCACCACCGCAGGCTGTCTACCGGATGCATCTCGAGCCGGCGTCGTTGTCGGCGATCGACTGGTACGACGGCGGAGCAGGTGTCGTGAAGCTGCTCAACGACACCAGCCATCTCGGCACCGACCTGCTGACCGCCGCCCCGTGATGGCACAGCGCCGGACGACGATCAGCGGCGGCGACCTGACGCAGGCGCTGACCGCGTTGCGAGCCGACCTCGAGCTGCCGGGCGACTTCCCGGCCGACGTCCTCGCCGAGGCGCAGCAGGCGGCCGCGTCGGTGCACACCGCGGGGCACGTCGACGCGACCGACATCGAGCTGGTGACGCTTGATCCGGCGGGGTCGCGCGACCTGGACCAGGCACTGGCGCTGAGCCGCCGGACCGGCGGCGGTTACGACTTCGTCTATGCGATCGCCGACGTCGCGGCGTTCGTCGCACCGGATGGTGCGATCGACCGCGAGGCGCACACCCGCGGAGAGACTCTCTACCTGCCGGACGGTCGCATCCCGCTGCATCCGCCGGTGCTGTCCGAAGGCGCGGCGAGCCTGTTGCCGGGCCAGGACCGTCCGGCGGTTCTCTGGCGGATGCAGCTCGACGCCGACGGCGAGCCGACCTCGGTCGACGTACGCCGCAGCATCGTGCGCAGCCGCGCGCAGCTCGACTACCTGTCGTTGCAGCAGCAAGGCGGCGACGTCGCCGACCTGCTGAAGGAGGTCGGCACGTTGCGCCAGCAGCGCGAGCGCGACCGCGGCGGCGTGTCGCTCGCGGAGCCGGAGCAGCAGGTCGAGAAGGTCAGCGACGGTTGGGAGCTGTCCTACCGCGCGCCGCTGCCCGTCGAGGACTACAACGCGCAGCTGTCGCTGCTGACCGGCATGGCCGCGGCAAAGCTGATGCTCGACGGCAAGATCGGGTTGCTGCGCACGATGCCGCCGCCGTCGGACGCGACGGTTGCATCGCTGCGTCGCAGCGCGAACGCTCTCGGCATCGAATGGCGCAAGACCGACGCTTACGCCGACGTGGTGCGCCGTCTCGACCCGAACGTGCCGGCGCAGGCGGCGATGATCCGGCTCGCCGCGGTGCTCTTTCGCGGGGCGTCGTACGTCGCCTTCGACGGCGCGCCACCACAGCTCAGCACTCATGCCGCGGTCGCCGCGTCGTACGCGCACGCGACCGCGCCCCTGCGACGGCTCGCAGACAGGTATGTCTCGGAGTGCTGCCTCGCATTGTGCGCGGGTCAGGCGGTGCCGGACTGGGTCCGGGTGGCGCTGCCGGCGCTCCCGGAGGTGATGGCGGAGGCGGACCGCAGGGCGCACGAGGTCGACCGTGCGGTCATCGACCTGGCCGAGGCGTTGGTCCTGCAGCGCCGGTGCGGTGAGGTGTTCCGCGGAGTCGTCACCGAAGCGGGGGACAAGGGCGGCGCGGTGCAGCTGCGGGATCCGGCGGTGCGGGCACGGCTGGACGGCGCAAACCTGCCGCTGGGCGACGAGGTCGACGTACGGCTCGAATCCGTGGACGTGCCCGGGCGGCGGGTGCTCTTCACCCTGGCGTGACC
>DASSKP010000072.1:0-44078 GCA_035690365.1 Mycobacteriales bacterium | reverse complement strand
GCCAGGAAGGACCCCATGGCCATCTCCGTCACGATGCCGCGCCTCGGTGAGAGCGTCTCCGAGGGCACCGTCACCCGGTGGCTGAAGCAGGAGGGCGACCATGTCGAGGCCGACGAGCCGCTGCTCGAGGTGTCGACCGACAAGGTCGACACCGAGATCCCATCGCCCGCGGCCGGAGTGCTGAAGAGCATCAAGGTCGGCGAGGACGAGACGGTCGAAGTCGGGTCCGAGCTCGCGGTGATCGAGGACGGCGCCGGCGGAGGTGACTCCGGCGGCGACGCCAGTGCCGACTCCGACGGTGGCGACGAACAGGAGGCCAAGGCCGAGGAGTCCTCACCCGCCGAACCCGAGCCGGAGAAGGAGCAGGCGCAGGAGTCGCAGAAGGAACCGGAAGCCGAGCCGGAGCCGGAGCCACAGCCCGAGGCAGACGCCAACGCCGAGGCCAAGACCGAACCGGAACCGGAACCGGAACCGGCGAAGGAGTCCGTCGAGACCTCACCTGATGACGACGACGCGGACGGCCGCGGGCCGTCGTACGTCACTCCCCTGGTGCGGCGCCTCGCCGCGGAGCACGGCGTCGACCTGGCGCAGGTGAGCGGCACCGGCGTCGGCGGCCGGATCCGCAAGCAGGACGTGCTCGACGCGGCGAAGGGCGGCGGCGCGACGGCGCCGGCGCAACGACAGAGCGGCGACGAACGACCGGCCGCACCGGCACCGGCGGCGAAGGCGTCGAGCGCGCCGGCGAAGGCCGCGCCCGAGCAACCACGCCAGGCACCTGCCGGTGACGGCATGCGCGGCCGCACCGAGAAGCTCTCGCGGCTGCGCCGGGTCATCGCCGAGCGGATGACCGAGTCGCTGCAGATCTCCGCACAGCTGACGACGGTGCTCGAGGCCGACATCACCCGCATCGCGCGGCTGCGCGACCGGGCGAAGGCCGACTTCGAGGCGCGCGAGGGCGTGAAGCTCTCCTACATGCCGTTCTTCGCGCTCGCGGTCTGCGAGGCACTGCGCGAACACCCTGCCGTCAACTCCTCGATCGACCTCGAGGGCGGCACCGTGACCTACCACGACTCCGTGCACCTCGGCATCGCCGTGGACACGCCGCGCGGTCTCCTCGTGCCGGTCATCAAGGAGGCGAGCGACCTCAACCTCGCCGGGCTCGCGCGCAAGATCGCCGATCTCGCCGATCGCACGCGCAGCAACTCGATCACGCCCGACGAGCTCGGCGGCGGCACGTTCACGCTGACCAACACCGGCTCGCGGGGCGCGCTGTTCGACACCCCGATCATCAACCAGCCGCAGGTCGGCATCCTCGGCACCGGGGCGATCGTCAAGCGCCCGGTCGTCGTCGACGACCCTGACGTCGGTGAGGTCATCGCGGTCCGGCACATGCTCTACCTCGCGCTCACCTACGACCACCGCATGGTCGACGGTGCCGACGCGGCGCGGTTCGTGTCGTCGGTGAAGGAGCGGCTCGAAGAGGGCGAGTTCGAGGCGGAGCTCGGGCTCTGATCCGACGAGCGAGCCACGGCGAACAACGACCATGAAGGTCGTCGTCTCCGGTTCGACCGGTCTGATCGGGTCCGCCCTGGTGACCAACCTGCGTGCGGATGGTCACGACGTACGCCGTCTCGTCCGGCACACGCCTCGCGGGGCGGACGAGACGCAGTGGCAGCCCTCGAGCGGTTTCCTCGATCCGTCCGTCGTCGACGGTGCCGACGCGGTCGTGCACCTGGCGGGTGCGGGCGTCGGTGACCATCGCTGGACCGACGACTACAAGAAGGTGATCCGCAAGAGCCGCGTGTCCGGCACGACGGCTGTCGCCGGAGCCGTCGCCGCGGCAGCACAACCGCCGCCCGTCCTCATCTGCGCCTCGGCGGTCGGCTACTACGGCGACACCGGCGAGGAGGCGGTCGACGAGACATCACCGAGCGGCGAGGGGTTTCTCGCGTCGGTCGTCCGGGACTGGGAGGCAGCGAGCGAGCCCGCGGCCGAAGCCGGCGTGCGCGTCGTGAACATCCGCACCGGCCTCGTCCTGTCGCCCGACGGCGGCCTGCTCAAGCAGATGCTGCCGATCTTCAAGCTGGGTCTCGGCGGTCGCCTCGGCTCCGGCCGGCAGTGGATGTCGTGGATCAGCATCGCCGATCACATCGCTGCCGTGCGCTACCTGATGGCGGCCGACGACATCGCAGGGCCGGTGAACGTGACGGCACCCGAGCCGGTTCGCAACAAGGAGTTCACGAAGGCACTCGCGCGGGCGGTGCACCGCCCTGCGCTGGCGATCGTTCCGTCGGTCGCGCTGAAGGCAGCGCTCGGTGGTTTCGCCGAGGAGGGGGCGCTGGTCAGCCAGCGCGTCGTGCCGGCGCGACTCGAGGCAGCAGGGTTCCCGTTCACCTTCGCGGACATCGACTCCGCGCTGGGCGCGCTCGTCGACTGACGCCTGGGCCATGCCGGACGAGATCGACCAACGCCTGGCCCGGCTCGCGACGCAGCCTTTCCGCGCGCGGTTCTCGTTGCGCGGACCGGACCGGGTGACCGCCGAGGTGCGCACGCCGTCGACAATGCGGCTGCATGCTCGCGACATCATTCGCCAACGGCTCGCGCCTGCCCACCCACGCAAGGACGGAAAGCAGACGCCCTACCGCGGCCATCCCGTCTTCATTGCGCAACATGCGACCGCGACCTGCTGCCGCACCTGCCTCGCGAAATGGCACGGCATCGCGCCGGGAGTCGAGCTGACTCCGGAGCAGCAGGACTACGTCGTCGACGTCATCACGCGATGGATCGAGCACCAGCTCGCGGTGAACTGAGACATTCGGGACCATCGGCCCTGTCGTTCGGGCGTCCCGCGCGCCGAAGATGGATGCGTGGGCCAGCGAACCAGACCCGATGCCCGGTGCCCGATCCGGCCGGCCGATCCGTGCACGCTCTGCCAGCTCGATGTCAGCGGGCCGGCCGACTGTCCGCTCGTCTACCTCGTGATGACCGACGACGAGCTGCGCGATGGTCTTCACCGGAGTTCCCATGAAGCCGGGACGCAGGTACTTTCGCGATCATGCATGCCGTCGTCAACCGCCTCCGCCTGAGCACACCGATCCCGCCTGAGGTGTGGGCTCGCGCGCAGGAAGAGGTGCCGCCGCGGGCGCGAGCGGTGCCCGGCTTCAAGGCGCTGCACGTGATCCAGGTCAGCGACGACGAGGTGGTTCTCGTCGTGGTCGCCGACTCGGCCGAGACGCTCGACCGGGTCGCGACGGAGGTCGGCAACACCTGGATGCGCGAGAACGTGATCCCCCACCTCGCCGGTCCGCCGGACCGGCAGGTCGGCAAGGTCGTCGCGTCGAGCGAGAGCTGAGTTCCTACTCGGCGGCTCGGCGGCGGCAGTCCATGTTGACCCTCCGGTAGGCGTTGACGACACTGCTGCGATGCGTACGGGGAGGCCGCTTGCGGCGCGCATCGTCGCCGGGCTGGGGGCGCTGTTCTGGGGCTGGATGTTCTTCGGCGTACAGGACACGTTGACGGTGTTCGTGGAAGGCAAGGACTTCGCGGCGCACTACCTGATGGAGACGGGGTGGGGGCTGCTCTTCCTGGTTCTCGTCGCGGTGCCCCTGATCGGTCTGGCTTTTCGTCCACGAGCGACTGTGCTGGTTGCGCAGGTCGCGACCGTCGGGGTTTCCGTCTTGCTCGGCGCGCTGATGGCTCGGTCGCCTGCACATCTGTTGCCCGCCGGTGGGTTGCTGCTCACGGCATTCGTCGTCGGGGTGCTGGGCCGTCCCGACACGCGGTCCTACCGGCTTCGGGTCGATCGGCCGCTGGCGGTCCTGGCGCTGGTGGCAGTAGTGCCCGCACTCACTTATGCGTGGCGGATGGCGCACTCCCCCCACGATGTGGAGCAGACGGTCAACCTGGACCACTACCCGATCCAGGCGGCACTCGGAATCGCCATCGCACTGCTCGCGGGGCTTGTTGCGGTGGCCGGTGAATGGCCGACCGCGTGGCTGGCGCGGGCGACGCTCGTCGTCACGGTCGGCTGGATGGGCATCGAGTCTGCGGTCTACCCGCACCGGCTCGGCAGCTTCGGTCCCGCGTGGAGCTGGCTGGCGGTCGCCTGGGCTGCCCTCTTCGCGCTGCACGTGACAGCTACGTGCGACCGGTTACCGGAGTCAGTGCTGCGGACCCACCGGGCGGACTGACCAGATGCGCCAGCCGGCCGCGGTGCGCACGAGACGCACTCGCCGCCGACCCGAAGGCCGACCTTGGCCGTGGCGGATCACCCGGCCGTGCCGGCCGAGGACGTCGTACGCCGTCAACGCGTCGGTCATCAGGAGATCGACGTGGGTGTCGGTTGCGGTGATGACGGTCACCCCTTCGACGAAGGCCCGAAGTCCGACGGCACGTCGGCCCCTCGCCATCAGCCGGCTCAGCAGCCGCCGGTCGGCCGCTCCTTCGGGCGAGCCAGTCGCATAGACGTCGTCGAGCAACGCAGCGTCGGCTGTTGCGTAGGCACGCGCGCGCGTCTGCACGAGCTGCGACATCACCGATCGCCAGGACGGCGCGGCGACTGCAGGACTTCGGACCTCTGCGACGGGCGGCGCCGCCAGCACCGTGCCGCCTCCGTCGTTGCCCCCGGACAGAGCGCCGGCAGCGATCGCCACGAGCGCGACCGCAACGATCGCCACGACCGGCCGCGCCTGCCGCAGCCGCAGCCGCAAGCGAGGCGCGCGGAAACGCGACCGCGACCTGCGCTCGGCCCGCCGGGCACGAGGGGCACCGGCCGTCGCCGCGATCGGTGCCGCCGTGGTCGCGCGCAGGAGCGCGTTCGCCAAGCCCGCGGCATCCTGCCGACCGTCCGCTGCCGCCCGTAACGCCGTCGCGACCGACGCGGCGTCGGGCGATGACCGATCCAGGACCGACATGCCCATCGTCGCGAGCGCGACCAGGTCACCACCGACATCACCTCGTGCCCCACAGCCGATCGGCATCAGCACCGGTCGGCCGTTGCTCTCGAGCCAGACCGTCTCCGCCACGACCGCACCCAGCGAAAGGCCCCGCGCGTGCAGTGAGCCCAGCGTCGCGGCCAGCGGTGCCAGCAGCGACACGAGCTCAGCCGCCGACAACGCACCGCGCCGCCCGACCAGCTGCGCGAGGCTGGGCCCACCCGGCGGCACCACCACGACGGCCACCGACCCGTCGGAGCGAGCCACCGCGTCGACGACCTCCGCCAGATGCGCACCCCCGATCGAGCCCGCGACGGCGAGGTCGCGTCGCAGCGTCACCGGGTCCGCATCCGCCACCGTGATCAGGAGCCGAGCCGCACCCGTCGCAGCGTCGCGAGCCCGGGACAGCGACCAGGCGTCCCCCGCCGCGAGATGGGCCTCGATCACCGGCAGCGCGTCCGACATGCCCGGATGACACCACCGAACGGCCCCCTCGTGCCTGCGTTCATCCACAGGCCATGAGGCCGCGGACGTACCCTCGAGAGGTGAACCTCGTCCGTGCCGGGCGCCTCCCCTACCTGGAGGCCTGGGACACCCAGCGGCAGCTGCACGCCGCTCGGGTCGCCGACGAGATCGACGACACGGTCCTGCTCCTCGAGCACGAGCCGGTCTACACAGCAGGCAAGCGCACCGAAGCGTGGGAGCGTCCGACCCACCCCTCGACGCAAGTCATCGACGTGGACCGCGGTGGTCGGATCACCTGGCACGGACCGGGGCAGCTCACCGGCTATCCGATCTTGCGACTGCCCGACCCGGTCGACGTCGTGTCGCATGTACGCCGCCTCGAGGCGGTTCTCATCGCGGTGTGCGCCGAGGTCGGCGTCGCCACGACGCGCGTCGAGGGTCGCAGCGGGGTCTGGGTCCCGGCGGACGAGCGCGGACCGGACCGCAAGGTGGCGGCGATCGGCGTACGCGTCGCACGGGGCGTGACGATGCACGGGTTCGCCCTCAACTGCGACTGCGACCTCGCCGCGTTCCACGCCATCGTCCCCTGCGGCATCACCGACGCCGGCGTCACGAACCTCACCCAGGAAGCCGGCCGACCGATCACGGTCACCGACGTCCTGCCGGTCGTCGAGCGCGAGCTCGACCGAGTCCTGGGCGGCGTACCGGCAGCGGTGGTGTCGACATGACGGCCGTCGACCCGGGCGGCCGGCGCATGCTGCGGCTCGAGGTGCGCAACGCCGAGACGCCCATCGAGAAGAAGCCGCCGTGGATCAAGACGCGGTTGCGCACCGGGCCGGAATACACCGCTCTCAAGAACCTCGTCGTGAGCGAAGGCCTGCACACGGTGTGCGAAGAGGCCGCATGTCCCAACATCTTCGAGTGCTGGGAGGACCGCGAGGCGACGTTCCTCATCGGCGGTGACGCCTGCACGAGGCGGTGCGACTTCTGCCAGATCGACACCGGCAAACCGGACCCGCTCGACCGCGACGAGCCGCGTCGTGTCGCCGAGTCGATCCAGAAGATGGGCCTGCGCTACGCGACCGTCACCGGTGTGACGCGTGACGACCTCGACGACGAGGGCGCCTGGCTCTACTCCGAAACCGTCCGGCAGATCCACGCGCTCAACCCGGACACGGGTGTCGAGCTGCTGACGCCGGACTTCTCCGGACGTCCTGAGCTGCTGCAGCAGATCTTCGACGCGGCGCCTGAGGTGTTCGCGCACAACGTCGAGACCGTGCCCCGCATCTTCAAGCGCATCCGTCCGGCGTTCCGCTACGACCGCTCGCTCGAGGTTCTCGCGGCCGGCCGAGCCGCCGGGCTCGTCACCAAGAGCAACCTGATCCTCGGTATGGGCGAGACCCGCGAAGAGGTCGACCAGGCGTTGCACGATCTGCACGACGCCGGCTGCGATCTCGTCACCATCACGCAGTACCTGCGTCCGTCGTCGCGCCATCACCCGGTCGAGCGCTGGGTGGAGCCGCAGGAGTTCGACGAGCTCGCGGACGAGGCCCGGTCGATCGGCTTCCTCGGCGTGATGAGCGGGCCGCTCGTGCGGTCGTCCTACCGCGCCGGCCGGCTCTACGCCGAGGCCATCGCCGCGCGCACCGCCCAGCAGTAGCGAGACCGCCGAAGGGTGTTCATGACGGCTTAACGAAACCGTCATGACCGCGCGAGACGGTCAAGCGCATGGAGCAGACGATTCTCGGCATCACCCGCTGGGTCGCTCTTGCGATGTGGCGGGACGGTGGTCAGCGCGGCGCCCGCCGCAACGCCTGGCGGGCCATGGTCGACGACACTCAGCGGTCGCGTGAGCGAGCCGAGGTCGAGTCGGCCCTGCGTGTCATCGCCGAACAGCCGGCGACATCGCCAGTCGCCACCCGGGGGTAGGCCGCACCCGTAAACTCGCGGCCATGGCCCGAGCACCGAAGGAGAAGTCCGGCACGCCTGACGTGCCGAGCGGTCGCGTCGCGCAGATGCGCGCCGTCTGGTCGATGACGCGACAGGCCGACCCCAAGCTCCCACTGCGCGTGCTCGTGCCGGCCGTGGTCGTGCTCGTCGTCCTCGTAGTTGTCGGCATCCTGATCGGTCACCCGATCTACCTCACGATCCTGGCGATTCTCGCCGCGGTGCTGACCGGGACGACGATCTTCGGTCGCCGGGCGACGTCGTCGATGTTCGCCCAGGTCGAGGGGCAGCCCGGAGCTGCCGCCAGCGTGCTGCAGACCGTGAGAGGCGACTGGCGGGTGACTCCGGCGGTCGCCTTCAACCGCAACATGGACCTGGTCCACCGCGTCGTCGGTCGCGCGGGAGTCGTACTCGTCGGTGAGGGCAACTCCCCCGCACAGATCCGCCAGCTCATGGCCGACCAGAAGCGTCGCGTCGGCCGCGTCGCACCGGACACACCTGTCTACGAGGTCATCGTCGGCGACGGTGAGGGCCAGGTGCCGCTGCGCAAGCTGCAGCAACACCTCATGAAGCTGCCCCGCAACGTGGGCGGCAAGGAGATCGGCGGCCTGGAGGCGCGAATGCGCGCCCTCGGGGGCACGAGCGTGCCGATGCCGAAGGGCCCGCTGCCGAAAGCCGGCCGCATCCCGCGCGGCAAGATGCGCTGACCGATCCGCCGGTCAGCGGGTGCGGACGGTCACCGTGCCTGCGGCCCGGTCATGCATCGCCCGGCCGCCGCTGTCCATGATCAACGCGGGTACGACGGCCGCGAGCAGCAAGGTGCGGACAGCGACCCAGCGCAGTCGCGGCTTCGACCCGTCGGCCGCCGACATCACCGCGGCACCGGCGACGCGCATGCCCGGCGTCTGCCCGGCGAGGGCGACGAAGACCAGCTCGATCGCGAGGAAGACGCCGGCGACGGTCAGGCCGTAACCACTGTGTCCGGGCCGCAGCCCGGCAGCGAGGGCGATCGCGATCGCGATGACCGAGTCGACGACGAACGCACCGAGGCGCACACCGAGACCCGCGACGGCGCCTGGCCCGGCTTCAGGACGTGCAGTCATACGCGCAGCTCGAACCACACCGTCTTGCCGGCACCGTCGGCAACCGACCCCCAGCCGGAGGAGAGGTGCTCGACGAGGAACAGACCCCGACCGCCTTCGGCGGAGTTGTCGCTGCGCCGCGGACGGATGTCGGCCTCCGGCGCCTTGTCGGTGACGGCGATCCGCACCTGCGACGGGGACTGCCGGGTGAGAACCAGCCGCATGCCGGTGCCGGCGTGCCGCACGCCGTTGGTGACGAGCTCGCTGACGAGCAGCGTCGCGGCGTCGTCGAGCTCGGCCAGGTGCCAGCGGTGCAACACGTCCGAGACGATGGCACGCGCCCGCGCGGGTGACGACGTGTCGGCCGGCAGCTCGAGCGTCACGTGGTCGACATCGGCGGTCGGCACCCGATCGGTCGACGTCGACGTGGCGACGAGAGCGAGCAGGGCGGTGTCGTCGTCGTACTTCCGCGTCGCGCTCAGCGGCCGCAGCGCGGCGAGCGCGACGTCGCACGCGTCCATCGCCCCCTCGGTGTCCGACATGGCCGCGAGCAGCTGTGTCATGCCGTCCTGGACGGCCAGGTCGGGCCCCTCGACGAGACCATCGGTGAACCCCAGCAGCAACGAACCCGGCGGAAGGTCGACCTCGCTCTCGGAGTAGTCCTGCGCGCCGACACCAAGGGGCAGGCCGGGGTCGAGGTCGAGGAACTCCGGCGGATGCCCGGGGCGCCTGACCAGCGGAGGCATGTGTCCGGCGCACGACACGGTCACATGACCGCGCTGCGGGTCCCACTCGCCGTAGAGAGCGGTGACGAGCAGGCCTTCCTCGAGAGTGCCCACGAGCAGGTCGAGCCGGGACAGCAGAGCAGCCGGTGGATGCCCCTCGAGGCTGTAGCTGCGCACCGCTGCGCGGAGCTGACCCATCACGGCCGCGGCGCGCAGCCCGCGACCCATGACGTCGCCGACGACGAGACCGATCCGGCCGCTCGGCAGCGGGATGACGTCGTAGAAGTCGCCGCCGACGTCGACGCCTTCCGTGCCGGGGAGATAGCGGACGGCGACCTCCGCACCGGGCACCTGCGGTAGAGAGGAAGGCAGCAGCGACCGCTGCAGCGTGTGCGCGATCTCGGTCTGCTGCCGGAGCAGCAGCGCGCCGTCGACCGCGAGCGCCAGCCGCGCAGCAACCTCCTCGAGCTGCTCGATGTCGACCTCGCCGAGCGGCGGGCGGCCGCCCTCTGTCGTGAAGACGACGAGGACGCCGAGCTCGCGGCCGCCCGCGATCAACGGAAGCACGACCCGGGAGGTCATGCGCACGCTGGCGACGTACTCGCCGATCTCGCCGGTCGGACCGTGCGGCTGCACGACGGGCGCTCCGGTTGCGAGCACCTCGTCGTAGAACCGGTGGGCGGCCGGCGGGGTGTTGTCCGCGAGCCGGCGCATCTGTTCGTCGACCGCGGCGTCGACGTGCTGCGATGCGGCGAGCGAGTAGCTGCCGCCCGCCTGTCGGAGGAAGACCCCGGCACCGTCGGCCATCCGTCCGACGACGAGGCGGCACAGCTGCGTGCAGGTGAGGCGGACGTCGATCGGCGCGGAGAAGATTCGCCCGGCCTCGGCGAGGAGCTCGAGCCACCGCCGGTGGCTCGTGTCGGTCGCGAGCAGCCGCCCGCGGTCGAGCGCGTGCGCGCACTGGTCGGCGACGGCCACGAGGAACTCGAGGTAGCTCGACGACTCCACGGACTGTGGCGGCAGTGACATCGCGAGCGCGCCGATGTCGCGCTCCCCCGTCGCGAGTGGGAGGCACACCCAGGTACGAGCGAAATTCTCGTCGGCGAACGACGGATAGAGCTCGTCGCGCTCGGCCTGGCTGCTCATCACGATCGGACGGCGTTGCAGCAGTGCGTCGGCGGCAGGCAGCCCGGGTCGGTAGGGGAACTCGGCGAACTGCCGCGTCATCTCCTCGCTGAGCCCCTGGTAGCGGACGCCCCGCATGGTCGTGCCGCTCTCGTCGAGGACGCAGAAGGCGACCTGTGTCGAGCCGACCGTCGCGCGAGTCTCGTCGAGGACGACCTCGACGATCGCGTCGGTGTCGCGGGCGTCTGCGAGCCGTGCGGTCAGCCGCTGCAGTGCGGTCAGTCGTCGGGCGGTCTCGCGCGCGTCGATGAGGTTGCGCTGCTGCGCTTCGACGACCAGCGCACGATGCATGGCGGCCGCGCACTGAGCGACCGCGGCGTCGATGAACGCGAGGCCTTCCTCGTCGAGCTCGCTCGCGCTCTCGAAGCCGAGACCGATCACTCCGATGGTGCGTCCGTGCACGACCAGCGGCGCCGACAGGAACGCGTTGCCGATCGAAGCCCGACCGGCCAGGTGCGGGTAGCGCGCGTCGCGGTCGGCCAGCGACCGCAGCACGACGCGCCGACCGGTCCGTGCCGCGTCGGTCGCGGGCGCGGACCGCTCGAGGTCCATCCGGCGCCACCGCGCCTCGACCTCCTGCGGGTAACCGACGATGCCTCTCAGCTCGAGTGTGTTCGCGTCGTCCTCGAATGCCCACACACCGCCGGCGACGGCGCCGAGCAACGACAGGCCGCGGTTGACCACTGTGGTGATGACACCTTCGACACTGAGCTCCGTGAGGAGCTCCTGGCTCATCGCCTGCAACCTGCGCAGCCGTTCGGTCGCCGTCTGCGCATGGGCCTGCGCATCGCGCTGAGCCGACAGCAGAAGGCCGTCGTCGATGGCCCACGCTGCGCGTTCGGCGGCGGCAGTCAGCAGCTCGATGTCGTCGTCACCGAAAACTCGCTCGCTCCGGGTGCCGACCACGGTCACGCCAAGCATGCGCCCCTCGGCAAGGACGGGTACGCCGACAAGAGCCCGAATTCCCTCCGCGGCCCATGGCACGCCCGGGTCGCCGAGCTCGGCAGTGTTGGAGCTCACTCCCGGCGAGCGCGTGGCCGCGATCGACCCGGCGAAGCCCTGGCCGAGCTGCTCGCCGGCGGTCGCCAGCAGGTCCGGCGAGACCCCGAGGGCAGCCGCGACCTCGAGTGAGCCGCCACGGTCGAGGAGCACGACGACGACATCGGCCTGCATGAGGTCACGCAGGCGCGAGAGCAGCAGGTCGAGGACCCGGTCCGGGTGGGCCCTGCTGACAGTGGTTCCAGGGGGCTCGGCGCCGTCGGAGCTGGGCGCGGGCGCGCCCGGAGCAGCCCCGTCGGGGGCCGCGGCCTCCGGGATCTGGGTCACCGTCTCCGCTTCAGGGCTGGGCCGCCGCGCGGCCGATCCGCCTCATCGTACGGCGACCCATGATCATCCGCCGTCGGCGACGTAACGCCGCGGAAACACGGCAGTAACCGCTGATCAACCGCAAATTCCTACCGTCCTCTGCAGGCGAGCCGCCCGGTTCGCTACGTTGCCACCTGTCGGCCTCTTCTCGTATCCCGGCCGGCTGGTCCACGGCAGCGCGCCCAGCGCTCGAGGAGGCAGCACCCGGCATGTTCAGCAACGCTGACGAGGTCCTCTCGTACATCAAGAAGAACGACGTCCAGTTCATCGACGTCCGGTTCTGTGACCTACCGGGTGTGATGCAGCACTTCACCTTCCCGGCGTCCAACTTCGGCGAGAGCGTCTTCTCCGACGGCCTCATGTTCGAGGGCTCGTCGATCCGCGGCTTCCAGCAGATCCACGAGTCGGACATGCTGCTGCTCCCGGACCCGACGACGGCCTACATGGACCCGTTCCGTCAGCACCCGACGCTGATCATGAACTTCTTCATCCACGACCCGCTCACCGGTGAGGCCTACTCCCGCGACCCGCGCAACATCGCGCGCAAGGCCGAGGACTACCTCAAGGGTTCCGGCATCGCGGACACGACGTACTTCGGACCCGAGGCGGAGTTCTACATCTTCGACTCGATCCGTTACGACCAGAACCAGCACGAGGCCTACTTCCACATCGACTCGATCGAGGCGGCGTGGAACACCGGCCGCGACGAGCCGGGCGGCAACAAGGGCTACAAGCCGGCGTACAAGGGTGGCTACTTCCCCGTCCCGCCGGTCGACCATTTCACCGACCTCCGGTCGGAGATGGTCCGCGTGCTGCTCGACATCGGCATCGATGTCGAGATGCAGCACCACGAGGTCGGCACGGCCGGCCAGGCCGAGATCGACTTCCGCTTCGGCACGCTTCTCAAGACCGCCGACAACCTGATGAACTTCAAGTACGTCATCAAGAACGTCGCACGGATGAACGGCCGCACCGTGACGTTCATGCCGAAGCCGATCTGGGGTGACAACGGCTCGGGCATGCACTGCCACCAGTCGCTGTGGAAGGACGGCGCGCCGCTGTTCTACGACGAGATCGGCTACGCAGGCCTGTCGGACATGGCGCGCTACTACATCGGTGGCCTGCTCAAGCACGCGCCGTCGCTACTGGCGTTCACCAACCCGACAACCAACTCCTACCGTCGCCTGGTGCCGGGCTACGAAGCGCCGGTCAATCTCGTCTACTCGCAGCGCAACCGGTCAGCCTGCTGCCGCATCCCGATCACGGGGTCCAACCCGAAGGCCAAGCGGCTCGAGTTCCGGGTGCCGGACCCGTCGTGCAACCCCTACCTCGCGTTCGCGGCGATGCTCATGGCCGGCCTTGACGGCATCCGCAACAAGATCGAGCCGCCGGAGCCGGTCGACAAGGACCTCTACGAGCTCCCGCCGGACGAGCTCGCCGCGGTCGCGCAGGTCCCGGGCTCGCTCGAGGCAGTGCTCGACGAGCTCGAGGCCGACCACGACTACCTGCTCGAGGGTGGCGTCTTCACTCCGGACGCCATCGAGACCTGGATCGACTACAAGCGCGAGCACGAGGTCGACGCGATCCGCCTGCGTCCGCACCCGCACGAGTTCGCGATGTATTACGACATTTGATTTAGGCAGCTCTTTGAGCTGCGGCTTGACGCGAAACCGCGTCTGACGTGCAGAAACGCTCTCGCAGCGCCTCTCATCGTCAGGCGCGGTTTCGCGTTGTCGTGTGCCTTGATGAGGCTGTCGGACGCTAACCGTCGTCGGCGATCGACAGCCAGCCAGTTTGGCGCGCTTTGGCGATCGCAGCGATCTGCGAATTGACGCCAAGCTTCGTGAGCACGGCATGGACCTGGCTGCGCACCGTCGCCTCGGAGACGAAGGACTGCTGCGCGATCGTCCTGACCGTTAGGCCGTTGCCAAGCGCGACCAGCACTTCGCGCTCGCGTTGCGTCAGGTGGTCGAACGGTGACAGTCGTTCTTGCTTCACGTGACGATCCCGACGCAGGTCTGCGAGCATCTCCTGACGGTCGTTCTCGGACACGAGCAGCTGACCGGACATCGCCGTCTTGACGGCCTCTACGAGGTCTTCCATTGGTTGTGACTTGCTCACGACACCGACGGCGCCGGCTTCGACAGAGGGGGCGAGCCTGATGCGGTCAGTGATTCCGCTGACGACGATGACGGCGACGCCCCTCTCGGCCAGCAACCGCACGAACGCCGAACCGTCGCCGATCTGCGGACCGAGATCGAGGTCCAAGAGGACCAACGCCGTCTTGGGGTCGGCCAGATCGACTAGCAGGTCTGCACGACAGCCCAGGCGGGCGACGTCGACCGCGAACCCCTCAGCGCGCAGGGCCAGGGCAAGAGACTGCGCCAGCAGCTGGTGGTCCTCGACGATGAGGACGCGAGTCCGCTCTGTGGCCATCTCGGATGCGGCCTCGACGGCGCCGATGCACGAAACCGTGCCGCTCTCGTGCCTGCCGTGCATTGCTACATCTCTCCGACGCCCGCCGGTTCGGATGCCGCCGGCCGCGACAACTCCTGGAGGTCGAAGTCCCGCGTCCGCTCCGGTGCCGGCGGCTCGATGAGGTGCTCCAGCTGGGCAAGTTCGCGGGTGAGGCCGGAGCGGAGCGTCTGACGATCGTTCGCTTCGAGCTTGTCGCCGTAGCGCTCCAGTGTGAGCGAGGCCGCACGCAGGGCGGCGATGACGGATCGGGCATCGTGGGCCTGCTCCTGTCGACGCTGTTCCCTCGACGCCAGGATTCGCTCGGCGCGGGCCAGGGTCGCGACCACCGACAAGAACCGGTTGCCTTCGGTGTTGAAGATCTCGCCGAGATCGAACGCGGCGTTGGCGACCGCGACGAACGCTGCCACGAGCTGCAATCCGGTCGACGACAGCGCTGCCGGGAAGAGATCGAGGAAGGCCCACGCGCGGACGAGCTCACCGGCGGCCATCGTCGCGAGGCCCAGCCCCGCCCACATCAGCGAGGGACGGTGTGCCCGTGCGCAGACGACTAGGGCACGAAATGCGGCGTAACCCCAGGCAATCGTCAACAGAAGTTCAAGGAAGGCCCACACGTGGCCGTCGACGTGCAACCTGCCGACAGCCCCCGCCAAGATGGACAGCCCGACGTACGCCAGCCACACAGGCACGACGATGTTCACCGTCATGCGCAAGGGACGGAGTCTCGAGTCGACGGTAGGAGCGCGGAATGCGCGGATCAGAATCGCGACGCATATCGCGACCGCGACGATGCGGCTGATCGGGTTGAGCATGCCCGCTGATTCGTCGGAGTAGACGAGCACACCGATCGAGCCGAGCGGGTACGAGGTCAGGGCGAACACGGCCAGCGCGGTGCCGCTGAGCGCGTCGAGGCTCTCACCGGTCAGTCGCCACCGTGCGACTCGCAGAAGGCCGGCTCCGAGGAAGAGCGCGGTGACCAGCGCCCGCTCGGCTACGACGAGCTCCGCCGACGTAGTTCCCGAGAGAACGGCACCGAGAACGATTGGCAGAACGATCCCGACGCCAACCAGGGCGAAAGCCAGCCAGAGCAGGCTCTCGACATCGACATCCTCACGCCTGGCCGGTGAGGCCCGTCGCCGATCAGGCCCGATGTAGTCGCGCGAGGCGTTCGGTCCCGCAACTTGCACGGCCGTAGGTTAGAGGCGCCGACGCGTCAGCTCGTAGGGTCTTTCGACCCCGCAACTTCCTCGATCGCAGGGTCTAGCCCCGACGGGAGCCGCGTTTGTCCGCTACGCGGAGGATCGTCACGCCGAGAGCTGCCGCGATGGCGGCGGCGACACCCAACACCGCGAGCTCGGCCCCCGTGAACGGCAGAGCTCCGCCTCGCCTGGCCTTCTCTCCGAGGACCTGCACCGGAAGTGCGGCGGTTCCGATACGCAGGGTGAACCCGAGAGCGTCGGACTGTGTCTCGTTTCCGGATGACCGCGGGAAGTCGACGTTCACTTTGACGTCCCAGGCGGCGTGAGCGGACATCTGCCCTACGACAGTCACCGGTTCTGAGAGGTCGCGGATGTTGCCAGACCACACTGGTGCTGCGTCGAAGGTCCCGGTTCGCGTCTTGTCCACATAGAGGCTGAAGACCAGCTCGTGGCTGAGCTCGCCTTCACCGCCCCCGCACGTGCTGTCGACAACGGACTCGGATGCCTTGCAGCCGTTGTCGTCGTCGCGGATGTTCGCGGAGGAGATGGACAGGTCCGTGTCGTAGGTCGAGTCGTTGAGCACTCCGAAAACCGTCGACGCGTCGCTTCCGGGCATCATCCCGTTCACCGTGAGGATCGGCTTCCCGGGGTCGTGCACCCATCCCTGCCCGTCGCCCGCGACGTTGATCTTGACTTGATTCGTGTCCGCGCCGGCGGCTGTGGCAAACGAGAATGCAGCCGCAAGGCCGGCTGCCAGGGCGATGCGTCTGAGTGCGTAGCGCTTCATCGTGCTGCCTCGCAGTTCGACTCCGTGACGACACCGCCGTCGGCGATGCATGCGTCGTAGCCGGAGCCCCCATCGAGGAGATCCTGACTGCTGCCCTCACCAGCGGAGGTGCCAGCAACGGTCCCGTTGGCGGCGATGAGGACGTCGTTCTGCGTGCCGCCGTACAGCTTGTCGTTGCCGTCGCCACCGACCAGGCAGTCGCCGTTGTTTCCGCCGTAGATGGTGTCGTCACCGCCGAGGCTCATGATGATGTGGCGCTGGTCGCTGCCGTAGAGCGTGTCGTCGCCCGACGTTCCATAGATGACGCTGACGTATTGGCCGGCGTCACCGCACTCGAGTGGCGGTGACGGTGTCGCTGCCGGCGACGGGGACAGCGTGTCGCTGACTCCAGCTGCCTCAGTCGGTGATGGGGGGGTGGTATCGGTGGGCGCAGATCCCACCGTCAGCGACTGGGCGGAGGTGTCGGTGCCAAGTGCGTCCGCCGTCGGCGACGGGGACCACAAGCCGGCAGTAATCGTGTCGTGCTGGGCAGGGGCGGTCGACGTATAGAGGGCGTCCGTGCTTGTGACTCGCAGGCCCGCTACGACGAGCCCGCCGGCTGCGACCACCGTCAAGGTCGCGCACACGCCTGCGACTCGGCGGTGACGGCGCGCGACCCGCCGGGCCGGTTGGCCCGGCAGGTCGACGCCTGCCGGGCCAGTCCCGCGGTCCACTCGGTGCTTGATCATCACAGTCAGCAACCTTCAGACCGTCATTCGATTGACATCAGCTCCAGCTCTTCGGGACTGGAACCGCGCCAAACACGGTGGCCGGGAGGGTAGTGTCCGGTGCCTCGTCCACAGCGCCGTGAGTGGTGTTGTTGTTGATGAACTGAACGGCGTGCCCCGTGAGATCGATGGCGACCGTCGAGCCCTGATACGTGTTGGGTGCGTTCAGCGGCAGACCGACGAGGAAGTAGACCGAGTCCGTCGTTCCGTTCGTCCACACGAGGTGTGAGTCAGCAACACTGGTGCCGTTGAAGGACCCGAACGGGAGCATCAAGTTGTCCACTGTCGCTTCGCAGTACGCCTTGCCGTAGGTGTCGATGCCACACGTGGCTCCGCCAGAGGCTGTCAAGATCTGACTCGTGTTCAACAGCGGGCTGGCAGTATTTCCGTTCTGTGGCGACACGTTGAGGACTACGGTGCCCAAACCGTCGCCATTGAACATCGGCATCTCGCCTGTCCCGGTGCAGTTGGTCACGAGGTCAGACGTGCTGAGTCCTGTTGTGTCAGCTGCGTAGTAGCTGCACGCGTTCGCCGCCGTGCCCTTGACGTGGACCGCCACCGCCACGAAAGCGTCAGCTGAGCCGGAGTAGGTCAGGTCGTACGCCTTGGTGCGGTCGGTCTGCTGGTTGGTCGTCCCCGGCATGAGGTTCGTGATGTCCCAGTGAACCGGGGCATTGCTGGTGAGCGTGACCGTCCCGCTGGTGATCGTGTCGTGCTGCGGGCCAGCAGTCGAGGTGTAGAGCGCGGACGTTGCGCCGAGGCTCAACACCGTCGCCGCTCCGGCTGCGCCCAGCCCTCCGACGAGAAGCGACAAGCGCCGCTTGGTGATTCGCATGGTTCTCTTCCTCTCTCTGTCTGTCCGACCCCGGGGTCTCCGTGGTTGGAAACGACGCCATCGGGGTCCGCTGACCTCCCGCACGGATGCGGGACTCGCTAGATGTGTGGGCCGCCCCCTCCCCTCGCGGCCACCTCTCGCGTGGCGCGCTTGGTCGCAGTCCCGGGGTCCGTGGTGTCTGCGGAGTCGCCGCCGCCCGTTTCGGGCCCTGGCGGTGAGTCGGGTGTCGCCGGTTCGCGCCACCACTTCGAGACGACGCTGCCGATGACGTACAGCGCTGGAAGCAGGATCAGGAAGAAGTAGACGGTCTTCGTCCGGGCAGCGCGGAGGATGTAGCCGGCGTGGGTCAGACGCATCCGGTACGTGCCGACGACTTGCTCTGCGGATACGGCATTGACGTCCGGTGAGTCGTTCGCGTCGCCCTTGGTCTGGTACCGCACTGAAGCAGAAGGTGACGCGTCGGACGGGTGCAGGACCGCGACGATGCGGTGCGTCACAAGCTCGGTCGCCAAACCGGGAACGTGGAAGGTGATGATGTCGCCCGGCCTGAGTCGCGCGGCTTGCTCGCGGCTGACGGCGTTGTCGACTACGAGGTCACCCGCTCTGAACACAGGGGTCATCGAGCCGCTTGACACGCTGAGGACGGGGTGGCCGGCCAACTTGCTGATCCCGGCCTTGTCCGGTCGGGTAGCCACCCCGAGGACGACGAGCATCAGTGCGAAGACGGCGAGCACAGCCAATCCGGCCCAGGTGGTGGCACTGGCGAGTCGACGCAGACGCGACTGACTCGTTGACCGGTTTCGATGCTGAGCCGACACTGGCGTACGCCCCCTGCGCGCGATCCACCGCGGGTGTCTTGATGAGCCGACTGCCGGCCCCGATGACGTTGTACGGCCGCCCATGTGGGCGGCCATCGTCAAAGTTGTTGAAGGTGACGCGCTGGTGGGTAGGCGTGCCCGAAGGTCCCGGACTTCGGTCCAGTGCGACTAGCGGGGCGTCAGCTCACGCGGGTGCTCGACAACGTCCTCGGTCGTGACCTGTGCCGACGCACGACGCGTGAACCAGTGCCAACGACCGGCCGCGGCCGCCATCAGCAGGATGAGAAGCCCGGCGATCGAGAGCGAGGCCGGCACGCCCAGCGTGTCGCCGAAGTAGAAGGTCACGGCGCCGATGACATAGCCGAGCTCGGCCACGGCACCCATCGCCAACGCTGGCGCGAACTTCACCGCTACGGCAAAGGTCATCACCGTTGTCGCGGTGGCGATGCCCAGTCCGAACCGGAGTCCACTCGGGTCGATGGTCGCCGGCGCCACCAGCCCGACGAGCAGCCCGAGAGGAACCGCGACGAACCATGGGTCGACTCGACGCCACCACCCGGCAGCGCTCCAGCCCATACCGATCGCCCAGAGCGGTACGGCGATCATCCACGCGCTTGCATCGGTGACGAGGTAGTTGATGATCGACGCGACGGCGACGCAGGAGGAGCCGAAGGCGACCGCCTGCTGCACGCCGTGCCGGTGCAACACCCACAGGAGGACGGCGTACGCCGCCGTCGGCGTGGCAACCGTCAGGAACGGTGTCTTGCCGCTGGTGTCGAGCAGCATGTTCACCATCCCGGCCGCGCCCGCGAACGCCGCCACCGAGACGGCCCAGGTCACTGCCGCCAGCCGGCGCAGCGCCGGCTCGGCGGAGGACAGCACGAAGGCGCCGATGCCCAGGAAGATCGCGGCGGCGACGACAAGGAGCGTCAACCGCCCAGCCTCGCTGAGATCCCTCCAGTGCTGCTGCGCGAAGGCGAAGCCGCCGGCGAGCACGAGAATCGTTCCGATGTAGCCGATCGCCTCCGTCAGCAGCGAGATCCGGCGCGGCTCCGGCTCCGAGACGGGCTTCGGGCCGGACAGCCCCGGCCGGTTCTGGCGGGTCCAGGTGGCGATTCCTGCGACCAGCGCTCCGATGACGAGAAGGACGAACAGGGACCCGATCATCGCGATCACCTCAGTTTTGGGATATCGCGGGGCAAGCGTGGTGCATAGAGGCGAACGACCCCTAGCCCAAGCCTGGGCCTCCGTCCGCCCGAGCCGTGCGAGCGGTCCAGACGGCGCGAGCGCGAACGAATCGGGAGGAGTCGCTGTTTGCCCGCGACCGAGTCGCGGAGGGGGTTCTGATGGAGGTATGTCGCAAGGCGGGATCGAGGGCAACCGGCTGGGTCCGGACGCCTACCGCGCGATCTTCGAGTACAGCCTCGACGGCGTCATGTTCACGGTGCCGGACGGTAGCGTGCTCGCCGCCAACCCGGCGGCCTGCCAGCTCCTCGGCCGGTCCGAGGAGGAGATCCGCTCACTCGGCCGACAGGGACTCACCGACCCGACAGACCCTCGCTGGGTGACCGGGCTGACAGAAAGGGCTCGCACCGGGCGAACCCGACTTCAGGCGCGAATGCTGCGCGGAGACGGCACGTCGTTCGAGGTCGACCTCAGCTCGGTGTTGTTCGAGACTGCCGACGGAGAACGGCGCGGGTGCATCATCTTCCGCGACCTGTCCGATCGCATGGCGGTCGCGCAGGAGCTGGCGCTGGCACAGGACCGCGACCGCATCGCCCGCAACCTGCACGCCACTGTGTTGCGTGAGATCTCCGAAGCGTGCATGGAGGCGCACTCGCTCCTGGCGGCGCTCGAGGGTCAGGCCGCCCGCGGCCGGGCCGAGGCGCTGACCGCGAGCCTGGACGACACGCTCGTGAGCGTCCGGCACGCGATCTACCGGCTCGGCGGCAAGGACGAGCGTCGCTACCAGACTCTCGTCGAGAACTCCCCCGTTGCGGTCGCCGTCTACCGAGGTCGCGACGCGCGATTCGTCTACGCCAACCAACGGACCGTCGAGCTCTACGGCGCCCGCGACCTCGACGACATGCTCCGTCATCACGCCTACGAGGTGATCCCGCCCGATCTGCTCCCGGGGTGGGAACAGCGGGTGCAGCGGGTCCTGGACGGCGCAGTGATTCGACAGGGAGTGTTCCGCCTCCTGCGTTTCGACGGCCGGGAGATCTCCGTCGAGGCGAACGCGGTCAAGGTGAGGTTCGACGGTGAGAGTTGCGTGCAGCTCGAGGTCCACGAGATCCCGCAGAGGAAGACCGTGCGGCTGCCGGCGGAGGACGCGGGTCAGGCGGCGTCCGGCGTGTCAGCGGCGGACGTCTCCCGCGCCTGACCACCGCTTCGAAGCCGATCCCGGCCGAGGGCGACCCCTGCCGCTGCCGCGAGCAGCGCACCGATGCCGCCGAGGAGCATCGGAGCCCGTCCACCCGCGGCGTCGGCGAGCAGGCCGAGGAGCGGCCCCCCGACCGGCGTCGTACCGATCAGAAGAACGGTCTGGAGCGCCAGGACGCGACCGACCATCTGCTCGTCAGCGCGCAGCTGCGCCAACGCGGTCGTCGTCGTCATGTAGGCGACGCTGGTGCCGCCGACCGCGGCGGCAGCAAGGTAGGCGACCGTCACGTTGGGCACGAACGTCGTCGCAGTCATGGAAACCCCGAGCGCTGCTGCGCTGAAGATCGTCGTGCGCAGCCGGATCACGGACCTCCGGGCGATCGCCAGCGTGCCGACGACTGCACCGGCACTGAACACGGCGTAGAGCAACGAGAACTGCGCGTCCGAACCGTGCAGACCACGTTCGACGAACAGCGGCAGCACGACCGTGAAGTTGTAGCTGAGCACACCGACGATCAGCAGCATCAGGAACGTCACGCGCAGCTCGGGCACATCGAGCACATAGCGAAGCCCCGCCCGGATCTGGCCGCGCCCGCGCTCCATGCGCTTGCGCTCTCTCAGCTCCGACGGTCGCATCAGCGCAAGGGCGATCAGGACGGTGACGTACGACGCCGCGTCGAGGGTGAAACACCAGCCGTAACCGACGAGGACGATCAACGCAGCGCCGATCGTCGGTCCGATCATCCGGGAGAGGTTCACCAGAGCGCTGTAGAGCGTCACCGCGTTGGGCACCAGAGACGGCGGCACCATCTCGTTGACGAAGGACCGGCGCGCCGGGTTGTCGAAGGCGAGGAAGCAGCCGCCGAAGAACGCCACGAAGAAGAACAGCCACAGCGGCGACGAGGGCACGAACGCCAGCACAGCAAGCGCCACCGACTGGCTCATCTCGGCGCTCTGCGTCACATAGAGCAGATGTCGCTTGTCGGACCTGTCAGCGACCACACCCGCGAATGGCGAGAGCACGAGCATCGGGCCGAACATGCATGCCGACAGCAAGCCCACCGCGACTCCACTGTGCGCGCGATGCAGCACGAGCAGGGTGACAGCGACCATCGTCAGCCAGTTGCCGCTGTTGGAGATCAGCTGGCCGACGAAGAACAGCCGGAAGTTGCGGACACCGAGCGACGCGAAGGTCCCCCGCCACCAGCCCGTACCGTCGGCCTCACCCATCGCCTTCGACCCTAGACCGGGCAGGTGAAGCGACAGAGGCGGCTAGCCTGGCTCGCTTGTGAGCGCAACGTTGGTCGCCAAAGGGCTGGCCGCAGGTCACGGCGATCGCGTGCTGTTCAGCGATCTCGACCTGGTGGTCGCGCCGGGCGACGTCGTCGGTCTCGTCGGCGCCAACGGCGCGGGGAAGTCGACCTTGCTCCGGGTGCTGGCGGGTCAGGACAGGGCTGAGTCGGGCGTGGTCACGCTCGCACCCCCTCACGCAACCGTCGGTTTCCTGCCGCAGGAGCCCGACCGCATCCCCGGAGAGACCGTCACCGCCTTTCTCGGTCGGCGCACCCGCGTCACGGAGGCCGAAGCAGCGATGAACGCCGCCGCCGACGCCCTCGCCCTCGCCAAGACCGGCGCCGATGACGACTACGCGCACGCCCTCGAACGCTGGCTCGCCCTCGGCGGTGCAGACCTTGCCGAGCGGATCGCGCAGGTCGCCGTCGATGTGCGGCTCGACGTCGACCTCGACCTGCCGATGACGGCACTGTCCGGAGGCCAGGCCGCCCGCACCGGGCTCGCCGCCCTGTTGCTGTCGAGGTACGACGTCTTCCTCCTCGACGAGCCGACGAACGATCTCGACCTGGAGGGTCTGGACATCCTCGAACGCTTCGTGACGGGGCTTCGCGCCGGCGTGGTCGTCGTCAGCCACGACCGCGAGTTCCTCACCCGGACGGTGACGCAGGTGGTGGAGCTCGACCGCGTGCAGCAGCAGGTCAACGTCTACGGCGGTGGTTACGCGAGCTACCTCGACGAGAGGGAACGCGCCCGACGGCATGCCCGGGAGGCCTACGACGAGTACGCCGACACCCGCAGCGCCCTCGAGACCCGCGCGCGCACGCAACGCGCGTGGATGGAGAAAGGCGTCAAGAACGCGCGCCGCAAGGCCACGGACAACGACAAGGTCGGTCGCAACTTCCGCACCGAGGCGACCGAGAAGCAGGCGGCGAAGGCGCGCCAGACCGAGCGCCTGATCGAGCGGCTCGACGTCGTGGAGGAGCCGCGCAAGGAGTGGGACCTGCGCATGACGATCGCCGAGGCACCTCGCGCCGGCGCGATCGTCGCCAGCCTCAACGGTGCCGTCGTACGGCGTGGTGACTTCACGCTGGGACCGCTGCACCTGCAGGTCGACTGGGCCGACCGCGTCGCCATCACAGGCGCCAACGGCGCAGGCAAGACGACCTTGCTGGCAACACTGCTCGGTCGGCTGTCCCCGGACGAAGGCACGGCGTCCCTCGGCCCGGGCGTCGTTGTCGGCGAGGTCGACCAGGCACGTGAGCGGTTCGACCGGCCGACCACATTGCTGGACGCGTTCCGCGAC
The DNA here is from genome assembly GCA_035690365.1 of Mycobacteriales bacterium. Lineage (GTDB taxonomy): Bacteria > Actinomycetota > Actinomycetes > JAFAQI01 > JAFAQI01 > DASSKP01. Next base: position 20,516 of record DASSKP010000072.1, on the reverse strand, counting down.
GCGGTGCCCGAGCTGCTGCCCGCCGACATCCGCACCCTGCTCGCGAAGTTCGGCCTCGGCGCCGACCACGTCCTGCGCGACGGCCCGACGCTCTCCCCCGGCGAACGCACCCGTGCAGCGCTCGCGTTGCTCCAGGCGAGCGGTGTCAACCTGCTCGTCCTCGACGAGCCGACCAACCACCTCGACCTGCCCGCGATCGAACAGCTCGAGCAGGCACTCGACGCCTTCCCTGGCACGGTGCTCCTCGTCACCCACGACAGACGCATGCTCGAGCACGTGCGGACCACGCGGCGCTGGACCGTCAGCGACGGCCAGGTCCGCGAGAGCTGATCAGTCGAGGTCCAGCGACCAGACCACGAGGCGCCCAGTCTCGCTCGCGGCCAGCGGCTCCCGCTCCTCCTCACGTACGACGTGGAAGCCCAGACGGCGCGGCACCGCGGCACTTCGCTCGTTCGCGGCGTCGCACTTGATCTCCACCCGCCGTACGCCGCCCGCCTGACGCACGGCGTCGATGAGAGCGCTGACCACGCGCGTCATCAACCCGCGGCCGGTCTCATGCACTGCGAGCCAGTAGCCGATCTCGACGACGCCGGGACCGCTGCGCAGGTGGAAACCCGTGCCGCCAATGACGTGACCGTCGGGGTCGAAGATGCCGTAGGGCAGGTCGCGCAGCCCGTCCTCACCCGGCTCGAGGGTTCCGCGCCACCACGCGGTCTGTGCCTCGACGGTCGCCGGCTCCTGCGCCCAGGGCATCCACGGCCGCAGATGCTCGAGGTTGCGATTGACGACGTCGACGAGCGCCGGCATGTCATCGGCCGTGTAGGTGCGGACGACGATCCCGTCGTCGAGCTCGATGCGTTGCGCGACGGCGGGGAGAGATGCGTTGGCCTCGGTCACGATGCGCATCATGACCGAGGCCAACGTCAACGACCCAGGGGTTTAGTGCTTGCGGCACGTCCCGTGTGTCAGCGACGGGCCGGCGTCCTGCTGGATGAACAGCGGGAGCGACCATCCGCGGTCGGCGCCGGTGACCGGGTCGGGCGACATGGTGTCCCCCGTCGCGATCATCACGCAGCCGCGTGCGTCGAGCGCATCCGTGAGGTAGTCGCCGAGCCGGCGGTCCTGGCCGGTGGCGACGCAGGTCGTCCCGCCCTGACAGATGCCACCGACGTGGATCGGGCGACCGGAGGCGTTGATCGTCCACGACTTCGCGTTGGGCGTGCCCTGGTTGAGCAGCGTCGCCTCGTAGACGGACACCTTGCCGACCGTGCTCGTGTCCGGGTTGGGCACGACGCGGTCGTACTGGAACCAGACGACCGCGGCGTTGCCCTTGGCGCCCGCCGTGATCCAGGGCCAGAGCACCGTCGTGCCGGGGTGGGCGATGACGTGCGGCTTGACGATGACCTTGCCGGTCGGCGAGAGCATCGTGTACCAGACCGAGTTGCGGCCGCCGGGCGGGTCGTCGGTCCACGTGAAGTGGATGTTGCCGACGCTGTCCAGGGCGATCGACGGGAAGTGCGTGAGCAGACCCTGCGTGTCCGACACGCGGATCGGGTGGAACGCGCCCTTCTGCTTGTCGAACGCCTTCGAGGCGTTGGGCAGGATCGCGATGCCGACGCCGCGGCTGCCGTTGTAGATGACCGGCTCGACGAGCGAGCCGTTGATGCGGTTGTAGTAGAGCTTGCCGAAGCCGGTGTAGCCGTTGCCGTAGTCCCCGATGCCGAACGAGCCGCACGACGCACCGCCGTCGGTCGACCGGTAGATCGTGTGGCCGTTGGCGGAGTAGCTCGGGTCGGTGGCGAGGAAGACCTCGTCCTTGTGCGCCGCAGCGAGCCATGGACGGTCGCCCTCGTGGCAGTTGATCGTGCCCTTGTCCCACGTCCGGCCACCATCGCCGGAGGAGAACAGCGCGTCGTTCACCAGGTTGATGCCGGTGTTGTAGACCCGGCCGCCGTCGTCCTGCGTGAGGTCGGGGTCGGAGAAGCCGCTGTTCTTCGACGGGTCGGAGGCGAAGCCGGTGCCGTCGAGGTTGACCGGGACCCAGTGCTTGCCGTCACGCGAGGTCCAGATGTTGACCTGGTTGCGGTAGTTGGCGGCGAACGACGCCGTCTCCCCCGCTCCCTGGACGAGCCCGTCGTGCAGCGTGTGAGTGGTGCCTTCGTGCGAGGAGTAGATGTAGTCCTGGTGCCTGGCGTCGTAGAAGACGATCGGTTCGCCACCGGCCAGCTGCTTGTCGACGTACATCGGCTTGCCGAACTTCACCGGACTGCCGCTCGAGCCGAAGCTGGGCGCAGCGAGGGCGGCCACCACCATCGCTCCGGCGGCAACCGCGGCACCTGTGACACGGCGACTCGCCATGACGGGGCTCCTCTCGACAGGAAATGTCGTGATCGCCCCCTGCTTCGCCGCCGAAAGGGCGACTCCTCCCGCGGCCGCTCTGGCAGACTGGACAGATCTTGAGCGGGGACCTGGAGCGTGGAGGTGGAGTGATGCTCGACGTCGCGCCACCGCGTCGGCGCCGCAGTCTGGCGCTTCTTCCCGCCCGGGTGCGCGCGATGCGCCGCCCCAAGTGGTGGCAGGAGATCGCGTTCATCCTGATCTGTTACTGGCTGTACTCACTCGTACGCAATGCGGCACCGAGCCACGAGACGTCGGCGAGGGAGCGCGCGCTCAGCCTCATGGGCCTCGAGCACACCTTGCACATCGGCTTCGAGCAGTCGCTCAACTCCCTCGTCGCGGGAACGAGCTGGCTCGCCTACGTGTGCGACTACTACTACGCGACGCTGCACTTCGTCGTGACGATCTCCGTGCTCATCTGGATCTACGTCAAGCACCCGCTCCGCTACCGCTCGATCCGGTCGGTTCTGTTCGCGACCAACCTGATCGCTCTCATCGGTTTCTGGGTCTATGCGCTCGCGCCGCCGCGGATGTTCGCATCGCGTGGCTTCACCGACACGGTCGTGGAGTTCCACACCTGGGGTTCCTACGCCTCCGGTGACCTCGCGAAGGCGTCCAACCAGTTCGCGGCGATGCCGTCGCTGCACATCGGCTGGTCGTTGTGGTGCGCGATCGCGATCGTCGCGCTGGCCGAACGCAACTGGATCCGTGTGCTCGGTGCGCTCTACCCTCTTGCCACTCTCTTCGTCGTCATCGGCACCGCCAACCACTACCTCCTCGACGTTGCCGGCGGAGTCGTCGCCGTGGCGCTGGGTTTCGTGGTGCAGCGGCTGCTCTCCGGACGGCCGGCGTTCGCGCACCCGACACTGGCCACGTTGCACCCTTCCGAGCTCGCCACCGTGCACTGACCGTTCGTTCCCCGCGAGGACTCAGGCGAAGAACACGTCCTCGTAGACGGCACGCGCACGACGCGTCGCGCGCCGGTAGTCCTCGAGAAGGTCCTGCGTCGCGCCCGCCGGGTAGCCCATCGCCCGCGCGACCGCCGCGAGAGTGCGCGGCTCGGTCGGCACGGCGTCGGCACCTCTTCCCCGCGCCTGCACGATCGCGTTGCGCACGCGCATCGCTATGACCCAGGCGTCCGCGAGCACATCGGCCTGGCGGCGGTCCAGCAGCCCACCGGCGCGCGCGGCCTCGAGCGCAGCGAGCGTGGACGTCGTACGCAGCGTCTCGTCCGCTCCCGCGTGGCGCAGCTGAAGCAGCTGCACCGTCCACTCGACGTCTGACAGGCCGCCGCGGCCGAGCTTCGTGTGCAGGCTCGCGTCGGCGCCGCGGGGCAGGCGCTCGGCCTCCATCCGCGCCTTGATCCGGCGGATCTCGCGCACAGCACCGGCATCGATGCCCTCCGCGGGGTAGCGGATCGGGTCGACGAGCTCGGTGAACCGCGCGCCGAGCGCGGCATCGCCCGCGACCGGCCGCGCGCGCAGGAGTGCCTGGGTCTCCCAGACTGCCGACCAGCGCCGGTAGTACTCCGCGTAGGAACCGAGGGTGCGCACGAGCGGCCCCTGCCGACCTTCCGGCCGCAGGCCGGCATCGACCTCGAGCGGCGGGTCCGGGGCCGGCAGGGCGAGCAGCCGGCGCAACTCGTTCGCGACGTCGTGCGCGACCTGCGTGTGTGCCGGCGTGTCGTCACCGTCGAGAGGTTCGTAGACGAACATCACGTCGGCGTCGCTGCCGTAACCCTGCTCACCGCCGCCGAGCCGTCCCATGCCGATGACTGCGAGCCGGACGGTGATCGGCGCGCGGCGCTCCGCCTCGATCTTCTGCACCGCCGTGCTGAGCGCCGCCTCGAGTGTCGCGGCGGCGACGTCCGACAAGGCGGTCCCGACCTGGGCGAGATCCACGAGCCCGAGCAGGTCGCCGCAGGCGATGCGCAGCAGCTCGCGCCGGCGCAACGCGCGTGCCGCCGCCACGGCGTTCTCCCAGTCGTCGTTGCGCCGGGCGCTCGCGAGCATCTCGCCGCGCAGCGCTGCGGCCGGTCGTGGACGCAGCTCGTCATCACGACCGAGCATCGCGACCGCTTCGGGCGCGCGAGCGAGCAGGTCGGCGACGTAGCGGCTGGTCGCGAGCAAACGGGCGAGCCGTTCGGCCGTCGCGCCTTCATCTCGGAGCACGCGGAGATACCAGGGCGTGCTGCCGAGCGCGTCGCTCACCTGGCGGAACGCGAGCAGACCGGCGTCCGGATCGGCCGCGTCGGCGAACCAGCCGAGCATCACCGGCAGCAACGTGCGCTGGATCGCCGCGCGCCGGCTCACGCCCCGGGTCAGCGCCTCGAGATGCCGGAGGGCCGCGGCCGGGTCGACGAAACCGAGTGCCTCGAGCCGTTGTGCCGCCGCTTCCGGTGTGAGCCTGGCCTCCTCCGCCGGCAGCCGGGCGACCGCGTCGAGGAGTGGCCGATAGAAGAGCTTCTCGTGCAGCCGCCGGACCAGCCGGGTGTGCGTCGCATAGTCGCGTTGCCATGACTCGAGGTCGTGGTAGCCGGTCGCCCGCGCGAGGCGACGCAGGTCGGCCTCGGCGGTCGGCAGGAGGTGGGTCCGTCGCAGCTGGTGCAGCTGGAGGCGGTGCTCGACCGTCCGCAGGAACCGGTACGCCGCCGCGAGCTGGGCCGCGTCGTCGCGACCGACATAGCCGCCGGTCGCGAGGGCGTCGAGAGCGACCAGCGTCGTCGGGCTGCGCAGGCTCTCGTCGCTGCGTCCGTGGACGAGCTGCAGCAGCTGCACCGCGAACTCCACGTCGCGCAGACCGCCCGGTCCGAGCTTCACCTCGCGGTCGGCCTCGACCGCGGGGAGGTTGTCGAGCACCCGACGGCGCATCGCCTGGACGTCGGCGACGAAGCCCTCTCGGTCGGCCGCTGCCCACACGAGAGGGGTGAGCGTGTCGACGTACTGCTTGCCGAGGTCGGCGTCGCCGGCGACAGGTCGCGCCTTCAGCAGCGCCTGGAACTCCCAGGTCTTGGCCCAACGGCGGTAGTAGCTCTCGTGGCTGGCGAGCGTGCGGACGAGAGGTCCGGACTTGCCCTCGGGTCGCAGCGCGGCGTCGACCGGCCAGATGGTCCCTTCGCTCGTGACCTCGGAGCAGATGCGCATCATCGTCGCGGCTAGTGTCGTCGCACCGGCGTCAGCGGGCTCCGCGACGAAGACGACGTCGACGTCGCTGACGTAGTTGAGCTCGCGACCCCCGCACTTGCCCATGCCGATGACCGCGAGCCGGCTGTCGGTGGGGTGCTCGCGGCGGGCGATGTCGAGCGCGGTCGAGAGCGTCGCTTCGGCCAGGTCGGCGAGCTCACCCGCGACCTCGTCGACGGTGACGTCCCCGCAGACGTCGCGAGCTGCGAGGGTGAGCAGGCAGCCGCGGTAGGCGACGCGGAGCGCGTCTCGCGCCTCACGACCGATCGCGTCGCCGACAGCCGACGACAGCGTGTGCTGCAGTCCGAGTCGAGTGGGCCGGGATGCCGCGAGGTCAGGGTCGTCACCATCCGCGTCAGTGGCCAGCAGGTGCCAGTGCGCCGGATGACGCGCGAGATGGTCACCGAGGGCAGTGCTCACGCCGAGCACACCCAGCAGCCGTGTGCGGAATCCGTCACCACCACTCAACCGGGCCAGCAGCGATGTGCGATCGGAGGCCGCTGCTGCGAGTCTTGCCAGGCCGGAGAGCGCGGCGTCAGGATCCGCAGTCTCGGCCAGGGCGGCGAGAAGGTCGGGGGCATCGTCGAGGCCGAGCTCGCTGAGCGCCGCGTCAGCCGATCGCGGATCGGCGAAGCCGCTGCGCGCAAGCCGAAGCGCGTCCGCCCGCCCCAGCTCCGGCCTTGTCACCCGACCAGTCTCCCGGGTGCCGGCCTCCTGCGCGTTCAACCCCCGCTTCTGCACACAATCGTTGCGTGGGAGGCGCATTGCACGCCTTGAGGTGCCCCACCGGGCGCTCGGGTCACGTTTGTGTGCAGAAAAGGGAGCCGCCGCTGGGTGGCGTTGTCGGTGCGGCGGCCGGTAGGACGAAGTGCGCTAGCCCAGGTACGCCGTCATGCGGATGGACACCAACACGTTGGGAAGCTCGACCCCCAGCTTCGTCACGTAGCGAGTCGGAGGTTGCTCGGGGAACCAGGTCGAGTACTCCTCGTTCATGCCTGCGAAGTCCGCAGGGTTGGTCAGGAGGACGCCGACCTCAACGACGTGCGCGAGCGTGGCGCCTGCCGCCGTCAGCACCGCCTGACAGTTGCTGAGCGCCTGCTTCGTCTGTTCCTGGATCGTCGAGCCGGCCATGTCGCCCGTGCTCGGGTCGAGACCGATGAGGCCGGAGATGTGGAGGTGGTCACCGGCCCGGATGCCCTGGCTGTACATCGGCGAGCTCGGAGCGTCGGGCGTCGTGATGACCTCTCGCATCCGGTCAGCGTGCCCGGTGCCCTGGATCGATGTCCAGCAAGCCGGCTGCGTCCGCCACGCTTCGGCGGTCGACGAGCGGGTCAGCGTGTCGATGCACTCTCTCCCAGTCTCCGCGGTTGCGGCGGAAGACCTCCGTGACGCGCAGGTCCCAGCGACGTTCGGCGTCCTCGCTCCGCAGCAGGACACGGCTTCGCTCCAGGAAGGTGAGCCAGGCAAGGTCGGCCGTCACGCCTCCGTTGAGGAGCTCGACATCGCCCGACCCGCGGACCCAATGCGCGGCGACTAAGGCCTGCCGCTCCGACGTCTCGGCCCCACCGCGCGCGAAACCGCCGATCGCGCCGAGGATCGTCCCGTCGTCGGGCAGCTGGTAGCCCGACGCGTCGCCGTTGATCCAGCTCACGTGGTCGCGGCGCGCTCGCTCGAGCAGCTCCGCCAGCACCGGGTCGAGATCTGCCATCGGTGCATCATCGCGCCGGCAACGCGCGGCCGAGAAGCAGGCTCGGTCTCAGCCGGTGATGACGGAGGCGAAGCGCCGCGCCAGCAGTTCACCTGCGGCGAGCAGCCGCGGCTGCGCATCCGCGACGCCGCCGACGACGTCCTCCGGTGTGCGTTGCAGCAACGTGCGGATCTGCTCCGCGTCGTTCGAGGCCCAGTCGGCGACCATCGGCAGCGTCGCCTCGATGTGGAACTGCAGACCCCAGGCCACGTCGCCGACGCGGAACGCCTGGACGTCGTACTGCTCGGACGACGCGAGCAGCACCGCGTCGTCGGGCAGACGCGTGACCGTGTCGAAGTGCCACTGCACGACCGGCAGCGTTCCTTCGGTCAGCAGCTCGTCCGACACCGAGACCGACACGTCGCCGTAACCGAGCTCCGGCCCCGCAGCGCCGCGCGAAACCTCACCACCGGCCGCCGTAGCCAGCATCTGCGCGCCGAGACAGATGCCGAGCGTCGGCACCCCGTCATCGATCGCCGTCGCCAACAACGAACGCACCGACGGCAGCCACGGCGCCACCTCGTCGTCGGTGGCTCCCATCGGACCGCCGAGGACGACGAGAGCGTCGCCTTCGACGGACGGCGGGACGCGATGCCCGAGATACGGATGGATCGGGTGAACGTGCACGCCGGCGTCGGGCAGCCACTCCTGCAGCCATCCGAGTCCCTCGGACGGCGTGTGCTGGACGACCAGCGCGCGGGCCATGGCAGCGCCTACCTAGAGGACGGGGAGGTAACGGGAGAGCTCGAACGGCGTCACCTGCTGACGGTAGGACTCCCACTCCGCCCGCTTGTTGCGCAGGAAGAAGTCGAAGACGTGCTCGCCGAGCGTCTCCGCCATCAGCTCCGACGTCTCGAGCGTCTTGATGGCGTCGGACAGTGACCCGGGCAACGGTGCGATGCCGAGCGCGCGACGCTCCCCCGCCGTCAGCGCCCAGACGTCGTCCTCTGCACCGTCCGGCAGGTCGTAGCCCTCCTCGATCCCCTTCAGTCCCGCCGCGAGCATGACGGCGAACGTCAGGTAGGGGTTGCACGCCGAGTCCGGCGAACGGATCTCGACGCGCGTCGAGTTGCCCTTGTGCGGCTTGTACATCGGCACGCGCACGAGTGCCGATCGGTTGTTGTGTCCCCAGCAGACGTACGCCGGGGCTTCGCCGCCACCCCACAGCCGCTTGTAGGAGTTGACCCACTGGTTGGTGACGGCAGTGAACTCCGCCGCATGCTTCAACAAGCCGGCGACGAATGCGCGGCCGACCTTCGACAGCTGGAACTGGTCGCTCGCGTCGTGGAACGCGTTGCGATCGCCTTCGAACAACGACAGGTGCGTGTGCATGGCCGAGCCGGGCTGGTCGGAGAACGGCTTCGGCATGAACGACGCGTAGATGCCCTGCTCGAGCGCGACCTCCTTGACGACGAGTCGCATCGTCATGAGGTTGTCTGCGGTCGTCAGTGCGTCGGCGTAGCGCAGGTCGATCTCCTGCTGCCCCGGGGCGACCTCGTGGTGGCTGAACTCGACCGAGATGCCCATGCGCTCGAGCACGGTGATGGCTGTACGCCGGAAGTCGTGGCCGAGGTCGTGCGGTGTCTGGTCGAAGTAGCCGCCCGCGTCGATCGGCGCAGGTTGCGGAAGCTCCGGCGTGGGTGGCTCCCGGAACAGGAAGAACTCGACCTCGGGATGCACGTAGAACGTGAAGCCGAGGTCGGCAGCTTTCTGCATGACGCGCCGGAGAACGTGCCGCGGGTCGGCGTACGACGGCGAACCGTCCGGCATGAGGATGTCGCAGAACATCCGCGCGGTGCCCGGGGCCTGGTCGCGCCACGGCAAGACCTGGAACGTCGTCGGGTCGGGGCGCGCGAGCATGTCCGACTCGTGCACGCGCGCGAAGCCCTCGATCGCGGACCCGTCGAAACCGATGCCCTCGGCGAAGGCACCTTCGAGCTCCGCCGGCGCGACCGCGACCGACTTGAGGAAACCGAGCACGTCGGTGAACCACAGCCGGACGAACCGGATGTCTCGTTCCTCGATGGTCCGAAGGACGAACTCCTGCTGTCGTTCCATGCGGCCAGCCTATGGCTGTCGCGTTACGACGAGGTGACCTTCAGGCCGCCGAGTTGATCAGCGCGGCCAGCTCGTCGAGCGGCTGCCCCTTCGCGACGATCGCGTCCGCCCCGAGCCGGACCGCCTTCTCGCGAAGCACGACGGTGTCCTCGGAGGTGTGCATCACGATCCGAGCCGCCGGGCACGCGTGTCGCAGGTCGGCGAGCAGGTCGATGCCGTCAGGACCCGGCGGCATCTGGTTGTCCAGCACTATCGCGGCCGGCGCGTGCGCGACCGCGAGGTCGAGGCCGGCAGCAGCGTCGCCGGCCGTGAGGACGGTCGGCCAGCCCTCGACTCGGGACATATAGGCGCGAAGCGCCGTACACACCGCCGGGCTGTCGTCGACGATGAGCAGAGTCCCGGGCTTTGCCACCTGTCCAGGATCGGTGATCGCGAGCAGGATCGGCATCCCGTGATCGGCCCGACCGGCTCAGCCGTTCGGCCATGAGGGGTGGCACCTACGCTCAAGTCGTGGCACAGCTCCGGCTCGCGCTCGCGCAGATCGACCTCACCGTCGGCGATCTGGCGGGCAACGCGGCCGCCGTCGCCCAGTGGACGCGGCACGCGGCCGAGCAGGGCGCCCATCTCGTGCTCTTTCCCGAGATGGCGCTCACCGGCTACCCGCCGGAGGACCTCGTGCTGCGGCGCTCGTTCGTCGACGCCTCCCGCTCGGCACTCGAGCGGCTCGCCGGCGACCTGGCGGCGCAAGGGCTGCGAGACATCGCGGTCGTCGTCGGCTATCTCGACGCCTGTCCTGATGCCGCGCCGCGCCTGGGCCGGCCAGCCGGCGAACCGCAGAACGCCGCGGCGTTCATCCACGGCGGGCGGGTCGTTGCGCGATATGCGAAGCATCACCTGCCCAACTACGGCGTGTTCGACGAGTTCCGCTACTTCGTCGCGGGCGACGTGCTGCCGGTAGTGCGGCTGCACGGGATCGATGTCGCCATGACGATCTGCGAGGACCTCTGGCAGGAGGGCGGTCCGATCGCGGTCTGCCGCGAGGCGGGCGTCGGTCTGGTGACCTGCATCAACGGGTCGCCGTACGAGCGCAACAAGGACGACGTGCGATGCGAGCTCACGCGGCGGCGGTCAGCGGAGGCGCGCGCGACCCTCGCGTACGTCAACATGGTCGGCGGTCAGGACGAGCTCATCTTCGACGGCGACTCGATCGTCGTCGCGACTGACGGCGAGGTGCTCGCGCGTGCGGCGCAGTTCGAGCAAGGACTGCTCGTCGTCGACCTCGACCTCCCACAAGGTGCAGGGACTCTCGCCGGCACGGTCGACGCCGGTGACGGCACGACGATGCGGGTCGAGCGCATCGAGGTGAGCGGCGCGCCGTTGCCGTCGTACGACGCACTGCAGTCCGGCGTCGTGCCGCGCCTCGACGACCTCGAGGAGATCTACACCGCCCTCGTCGTCGCCACGCGCGACTACATCCGCAAGAACCGCTTCTCCACTGTCGTCGTCGGGCTGTCCGGTGGCATCGACTCGGCGCTCGTCGCGACGATCGCCGCCGACGCGATCGGCGCAGCGGCTGTGCACGTCGTCGGGATGCCGAGTCGCTACTCGTCGCTGCACTCGGTCAGCGACGCGCAGGAACTGGCCGAGCGGCAGGGACTGCACTGGACGTTGATGCCGATCGGTCCGATGGTCGAGGCGTTCGAGAAGTCCTTTGCCGACGTCGGTGGCCTGCACGGTCTGGCCGAGGAGAACCTCCAGGCGCGGGTGCGCGGCGTGACGTTGATGGGCATGTCCAACGAGTCGGGTCACCTGGTGCTGACCACCGGCAATAAGAGCGAGATCGCGACCGGCTTCAGCACCCTCTACGGCGACAGCGCCGGCGGCTTCGCCCCGATCAAGGACGTGCCCAAGACCTTGGTGTGGAAGCTGTGCCGATGGCGCAACGCATCGGCGCGTTCGCGCGGCGAGACCGAGCCGATCCCGGAACAGATCATCGACAAGCCTCCGTCAGCCGAACTCGCACCGGGACAGCTCGACGAGGATCGACTGCCGCCGTACGACGTCCTCGACCGGCTTCTCGACGACTACGTCGAGCGCGACAAGGGTCGTGACGAGCTGGTGCGCTCCGGCTACGACCCCGAGCTCGTCGAGCGGGTGATCCGGCTGGTCGACGCGGCGGAGTACAAGCGCCGGCAGTACCCACCAGGACCGAAGATCTCGCCGAAGAACTTCGGTCGCGACCGGCGGCTGCCCATCACCAACGTCTGGCGCGAGCTGGCGGCCCCGCACGTTGGTGAGCCCTCCCACATCCGGCCGGACCGGCAGTAGGCTCCCGCAATGGCTGGGGGGCTGCGCATCATCGGTGCCGGGTTGCCGCGAACCGGGACGTTCTCTCTGCGGGTCGCGCTCGAGAAGCTGCTCGGCGGCACCTGCTACCACATGTCGACGTTGCGCGAGCGGGGCAACGTGGACGTTCCCGCCTTCATCGACGCAGCGCACGGCCGGCCGGTCGACTGGGACGCGGTGCTGGCCGGCTGCACCGCAGCGGTCGACTGGCCGACATCAGCGGTCTGGAAGCAGCTGGCTGTGGCCTACCCCGACGCGCCGATCCTGCTCTCGACCCGCAGCGACGCCGAGGCGTGGTGGCGCAGCGCCGATGCCACCGTCTGGGCGTACACCCGTGGCCTGCGGGACGATCCAACACTCGACGCCGACGACGCGTCGTGGTTGACGATGTCGACCGCGTTCATGGTCGACACGTTCGGACCGGACTGGGACGACGCGGGCGCAGCCAAGGCCGGCTACGACCGCTGGAACGACGACGTGCGCACCTCCGTGCCTCCCGGACGGCTGGTCGAGTGGCAGCCCGGCGACGGCTGGGAGCCGCTGTGCGCAGCACTCGGCGTCGCGGCGCCGGACGAGCCGTTCCCGCACCACAACACGACCGAGGAGTTCGTCGCCCGGCAGGCCGCACGGGCCGAGGCCAAGCGCAGCGCCGCCGACCACTGACACGCGACCGGAAACCAGTGCCACACTGGTAGCCGTCCGGGGACCCGTCGTTGGGCCTCGAGGCGAGAGAGGTAGGTCGCCATGACCGAGGCCGAAGGCCTGTCCCCCTACGGGACGCCGCGCAGCGACGAGACCGTCCGGCGCATCCGCATCCATCACCTTCAGGCGATGAAGGAGCGCGGCGAACGCTGGGCGATGCTCACCGCCTACGAGCAGTACGCCGCCGCGATCTTCGACGAAGTCGGCATCCCCGTGCTTCTCGTCGGCGACTCAGCCGCCAACAACGTCTACGGCTACGACACGACGCTCCCGGTGACCGTCGACGAGCTGCTGCCGCTCGTCCGCGCCGTCACCCGGTCGACGCGACGCGCGCTGGTCGTCGGCGATCTGCCCTTCGGCTCCTACCAGGAGTCACCGGGACAGGCGTTGCACACCGCGGTGCGCTTCATGAAGGAAGGCGGCGCCCAGGCGGTCAAGCTGGAGGGCGGCAAGCTCGTGACGCCGCAGGTCGAGACCATCACCGGCGCCGGCATCCCCGTCATGGCGCACATCGGCTTCACGCCGCAGAGCGAGCACGGCCTCGGCGGCTATCGCGTGCAGGGTCGAGGCGAAGCCGCGGACAAGCTGCTCGACGACGCACTCGCGCTCGAGCGGGCCGGCGCGTTCGCCGTCGTACTCGAGATGGTTCCCGCACCCGTCGCCGCGCAGGTGACGAAGGAGCTGCGCATCCCGACGATCGGCATCGGCGCCGGCGCCGACTGCGACGCGCAGGTCATGGTCTGGCAGGACATGGCCGGCCTCAACACCGGGCCCGCGCCGAGGTTCGTCAAGCGCTTCGCCGACCTGCGCAGCGTCCTCGCCGAGGCGGCCGGACGCTACGCCGACGAGGTCGCCGAAGGCACCTATCCAGCCCCCGAACACTCCTACGAGTAACCGTTGAGTGCGACGAACGAGTCCCTATCTCGGCGGCACATAGGGGCTCGTTCGTCGCACTCAACCTTGTAGCTGTCGGGTCAGGAGGACGCGGGCTTCGACGAGTGACGGGCCGTACCACGTGAGATGCCGGCCACTGACGCACCGCACGTCGACCCCGGGAAACGCCTCCGGCCCGTCGTCCGGCGAGAACGCATAGGGCTCGTCGGGCAGCACGACGAGGTCGTACGACGGCAGATCACTCAGCTCGACTCGCGGATATCGCTCGGCATGACCGGCGAGCACGTTGTCGACACCCAGCCGGGCGAGCATGTCGCCGGCGAACGTGTCGCGGCCGAGCACCATCCACGGCCGACGCCAGATCGGCACGACTGCTCTGCGGCGCTCGACGTCGTACGGCGCCGACCAGACGGCCTCGGCGTCGTCGAGCCAGGCCGGCCGATCGAGCCGGCAGGCCAGGCGCAGCATTCGGTCGAGCGACATCAGCGCCTCGGCGACGGTCGTCGGTGCCGTCACCCACACGGCGACACCGGATTTCCGCAACGCGGCGAGATCGGCCGGGCGGTTCTCCTCGTCGTTCGCCACGACGACATCAGGCTGCAGGTCGAGCACCGCGGCGACGTCGGGGTTCTTCGTGCCCCCGACGCGCGTGACGGACAGATCCGGCGGGTGGGTGCACCAGTCTGTCGCCCCTACCAGCAATCCGGGGCCGGACAGCGCGACCGACTCGGTCAGCGACGGCACCAGCGAGACCACTCGCTCGACGCGCGAAGGCACCCGCACCGCGAGGCCCAGGTCGTCGACCGGCTCGCCGCTGGAACCCGCCAACTCAGATGTCGGTGACGCGAATCCCGGCATGCGCCTTGTAGCGGCGGTTGACCGAGATCAGGTTGGCGGTGAGCGCCTCGACCTGATGGGCGTTGCGCAGCCGTCCGGCGTAGACACCGCGCATCCGCGGGATCTCCGCCACGAGGGCCTGCACGAGATCGGTGGCTTCGCGGTCGTCCCCGAGGACGAGCACGTCGGTGTCGACCTCGTCGACGCCACGGTCGAGGAGCAGCACCGCGCTGACGTGGTGGAACGCCGCCACCACCCGGCTGTCGGGAAGGATCGCGGCCGCCTGCTCGGCGGCGCTGCCCTCGGTCACCGACAGGGCGTAGGCGCCGCGCTCGTCGAAGCCCAACGGGTTGACGCAGTCGACGACGATCTTGCCGGCCAACGCGGGCGCGACGCTCTGCAGCAGCGTCTCGTGGCCCTCCCACGGCACGGCGACGACGACGACCTCGGCTGCCGCGGCGGCGTCGGCGTTGGCGACGCCGGAGATGGCCGCCGCTCCCTCGCCGACGCTTTCCCGCAGCTCGGCGGCGGCGGACTCGGCCCGCTCGGCGGAGCGCGACCCGATGATCACCGGGTGACCGGCCATGGCGAAGCGGCGGGCGAGTCCGCGGCCCTGGTCACCGGTACCGCCGAGGAATGCGAGCGTCGTCACCGAAGCATCGTGTCAGGCGCCTCGATCAGCCCGACAACCCGGCCGAAAAGTCTCGGCGGAACCGGGAAGGAGATGCCCTCCGCGCGGAGAAAGCAGCCGTAGACATACGAGGAGGCATCGTGAGCGGGTTCCGGGGTCGATCGCGGCGACCGGCCGCGCGCGACCTTCCGTACCCGATCGAAGACCTCCTTCAGGAGGTGCGCGACCTACGTCTGACGCTCGCCGTCGACCTCCACGCCGCCGCAGCCGCGGCCGAGGACGGTGCCGCCCAGGTGGCGAGCGACATCGTCGCGGCCGACCGCGACGAGGTGGCGAGGTTCCGCCGGGTCGCCGAGATGCGCATGTCGGGCCTGCGGAGCGTCGAGACGGACGAGCCGGACGCGCCCCGATGGCGCCGCCGGGCCGCGATCACGCTGCCGGCCATCCCCCTTGTCGGCGCGATGGCGCTCTCCGCAGCGGCGGTCACGGGCCTCTTGCCGTTGCCGGGCACCCACGGTCAGCACCCCAACGCCGCGCAGTCGACGGTCAGCTCTCCGGTAGCGGCGTCTCTGGAGGAGCTGCAGGCCGTCGTCGATGACCGCGCCGCGAGCGCCCATGACGTCATCGCTGCGGCTCGCGCTCTGCACCGCCAGCTCGCGGCATTGATCGCCGGCACCTCCAACGACCCCGCGCAGGCCGCGGAGGTCGCAGAGCTCTTGCGCATGGAGCAGGACATGCTGCTGCGGGCGCAGCCACCCGGCGCGTCCGTCGTGCTCGACGCGACCCGTCGCCTCGCCGAGCAGCTCGTGAAGACCACGTCGCCACTGCCGACCTCGTCGCCGACGTCGACCGAGCTGCCCAAGCCGCTCGCCACGACGTCACCGAAGAGCACCAAGACGTCGTCGCCGTCGGCGTCGCCGAAGCAGAGCTCGACGCCAAAGCCGTCGGCATCCACGTCCTCCAGCCCGAGCTCGTCGTCGTCGCCGGGCTCCGGCCAGATCCCCGCCGTTCCCTAGTCCGTCGCTGACGGCAAACCCGGTGGACAGCTGACCGGGTGCAAGAGGACGCTGCCACTCCGTGTCCGAGGTCGAGCCGCCGGCTGCCGAACCGCATGCCGCGGCTGCGGAGTCGCGTGCGGCCGCGGACCCGGTGGCCGCGGTCGAACCGCCGAGTACGACGCCGCGCGCAGGACGTCGTCGCGCGACGCTCGACCTCGGCCCGCTCCGACGCTCCCGCGACTTCCGTCTGCTCTTCGCCGGGCAGGCGGTGTCGTTCACCGGCAGCATGGTCACCTACGTCGCACTGCCTTACCAGCTCTATGCGCTGACGCACTCGAGCTTGCTCGTCGGCTTGCTCGGTCTCACCGAGCTCGGACCGCTTCTCGTCACCGCACTGCTGGGTGGTGCGATCGCTGATGCGTTCGACCGGCGACGCACGGTGCTGCTCACAGAGCTCGCGACAGTCGTGCTCACCGCCACCTTGCTCCTCAACGCATCGCTCGGTCACCCGCGGGTGTGGGTCCTCTATGTCGTCTCCGGCCTGTTTGCCGCAGTCGACGGGCTGCAACGACCCTCGCTCGACGCTCTGCTCCCCCGCGTTGTCGATCGACAGGACCTTCCTGCCGCCATCGCTCTCGCATCGCTGCGCATGAACGTGGGGCTCGTCGCCGGGCCGCCGCTCGGCGGTGTTCTCATCGCTGCAGCAGGGCTTCCGACGGCGTACGGGTTCGATCTCGTGTCGTTCACCGCCAGTCTTGCGGCACTGACCGCGATGCGCGCGACGCCGCCGCCACCAGACGCGGAGCGGCCGAGCCTCGCCGGCATCGTCGCCGGCTGGCGTTACGCACGCAGCCGGCCGGAGCTGCTCGGCACCTACCTCGTCGACATCAACGCAATGTTGTTCGGCATGCCCAACGCGCTGCTGCCTGCAATCGCGACGCGTTTCGGCGGCGCAGAGGCCCTCGGCGTGCTGTATGCAGCACCGTCCGTCGGCTCGCTCGTCGCCACGGTGACGAGCGGCTGGACCTATGCAGTGCAGCGACACGGTCGCGCAGTTGCGTTGGCCGCCGCAAGCTGGGGTCTGGCCATCGTCGGGTTCGGTTTCGCACCGTCGTTGTGGCTTGCCGCAATCCTGCTCGGGTTGGCCGGCGCGGCGGACGACATCAGCGGTTTGTTCCGGTCGCGAATATGGAATGAAACGGTGCCCGACAACCTGCGCGGCCGTGTCGCCGGCATCGAGATGTTGAGCTACTCGATCGGTCCGTTGCTCGGCAATCTGGAGTCCGGCGGAGTCGCGGCGATGACGACAGTTCGTGTGTCAGTTGTGTCCGGCGGAGTGCTCTGCGTCGTCGGAACAGCGCTGTTGGCGCTCGTGTTGCCAAAATTTATTTCGTACGACGCCAGCCGCCGATCAGCTCTCGACGATGCGATGCGCGACGATGCGCACGTCTGATTTTCCTTTGTGCAGCAACGCAAGTTCCGACCTGCAACGTCGTTACATGCGTGACGACGTCGTATCGGGTTGGTGACACCTCGCGCGACACGCGCAATGAAAACTTGACTCAGGAGTGGAAATGCGTACGCGCTTGGTGTCACAGTTACGCGCAGAAGGGTCCCGTTTCCTAGAGAGCTAGGGGGCAAGAAGTGGCACCAGCAGCGGCCAAGAAGGCGACTCGCAAGAAGTCGACGGCCAAGCGAACCACTGCCAAGAAGTCGACAGCGCGGAAGACGACGGGTCGCAAGACGACTGCCCGTAAGACCGCCACGAAGAAGTCGACAGCCAAGCGCACGACCAAGAAGTCGACCGCAAAGAAGTCGGCTGCCAAGAAGTCGACGGCGAAGCGCACTGCCAAGAAGTCGACTGCCCGCAAGTCCACTGCGAAGCGCTCGACGGCGAAGAAGTCGGCAGCAAAGCGGACCACGAAGAAGGCGACCGCCAAGCGCGCCGGCAAGAAGTCGGCAGCAAAGCGCGCCACGAAGAAGACCACCGCCAAGCGCGCCGCCAAGAAGTCGACGGCGCGCAAGTCGACCGCCAAGCGAGCGACCGCCAAGCGGTCCACGACGAAGCGTTCGACCGCCAAGCGGTCCACCGGCCGCAAGTCGACCGCCCGGAAGTCTTCCGGCGGCCGAAGCAGCAGCGGCTCACCAGCGGTACCGCCGATCGAGGTCCCGGCGCCCGCTCCGGTCCCACCTGTGACCTCGGAGGAGTCGGTGCTGGGCACCGGCGGCAACGGCGGCGAAGGCTCCGGCCTCATGCCGCCGACGAACGGCTCGACTCCTTCCTTCTGAGGCTCTAAGCCGTCCCACGGGCGGCCGGATGACCACTGGTCAACCGGCCGCCCGTGTGTTTTTCCCCGCATTTCGGCCGGGGAGTCGGGGCACACCTCTCTCGAAGGCCCCTTCGGGAGGAGAGCGACGTGCCGAACAACGCGATCAAGGACGAGAAGCAGTACAAAGCGCTGCGGCGAGAAGGCGCCAGCAAGGAGAAGGCGGCCCGCATCTCCAACGCCTCGGCCAACTCCTCGCGCTCCTCGGTGGGTCGCAAGGGCGGCGAGTCCGGTTCCTACGATGACTGGAACAAAAACGAACTGATGAAGCGCGCCCGCGAGATCGGCATCGAGGGACGGTCATCCATGAACAAGGGGCAGCTGGTTCGCGCGCTGCGCAACCACTGACCAGCATGGTCGACGACGCCCGCCACGCGGACGCCCCGGCTGCGCCGTCCGCCGATCAGCTCCGCGCCTTCCTCGACGGCCGATGGGCCTGGGTCCGCGACGAGGTCCGCGAGACGCTGCGCCGGCCGCTGTTCGCGCCGGTCTACGACCTGCCCGCGGATGAGCATCGTGACCGCGTGCTCGCGCAGGCGCGTGAGTTGTCGGCCACGCCAGGACCGCGCCTGCTCTTCCCGAAAGAGGTCGGCGGCGACGGCGAGGTCGGCGCGGCGGTCACCGCCTTCGAGACGCAGGCGTTCGGCGACCTGTCGCTGCTCGTGAAGACCGGCGTGCAGTGGGGCCTGTTCGGCGGCGCGATCCTGCACCTCGGCACCGAGAAGCACCACGACCGCTATCTCCGCGACGTCATGAGCCTCGACCTGCCCGGCTGTTTCGCGATGACGGAGACCGGCCACGGCTCCGACGTGCAGTCGATCCGCACGACGGCGACGTACGACGCCACGCGTGGCGAGTTCGTCGTGCACACGCCGGACGAGGACGCAGTCAAGGACTACATCGGCAATGCTGCGCGGCACGGCCGCATGGCGGCGGTGTTCGCGCAGCTGATGACCGGCGACGAGTGCCACGGCGTGCACGCGCTGCTGGTCCCGATCCGCGACGCCGACGGCAACCCCTGCCCCGGCGTGTCGATCGAGGACTGTGGACACAAGGCCGGCCTCAACGGCGTCGACAACGGGCGGCTCGCGTTCAACGAGGTCCGCGTCCCCCGGGACGCCCTACTGGACCGCTACGGCAGCGTTGCCGACGACGGCACCTACTCCAGCCCCATCGAGAGCCAGACCCGGCGCTTCTTCACGATGCTCGGCACTCTCGTCCAGGGTCGGGTCAGCGTGTCCGGCGCGGCGATGAGCGCGTCGAAGGTCGCGATGTCGATCGCGGTTCGCTACGGCCTGGTGCGCCGGCAGTTCAAGGCGCCGGACAGCGACCGCGAGGTCCGCATCCTCGACTTCCTGCAGCACCAGCGGCGGCTGCTGCCTGCCCTCGCCACCACGTATGCGCTGCACTTCGCGCAGGAGGAGCTCGTCGCCCAGCTGCACGGCGTCTTCAACGGCGACAACGCCGAGGCGCCCACCGGCGACGAGGAGGCGGCGCTCGCCCGGCGCAAGCTGGAGACGCTCGCTGCCGGTCTCAAGGCGGTGTCGACCTGGCACGCGACCCACACGATCCAGACCTGCCGCGAGGCGTGCGGCGGCGCCGGTTACCTCTCCGTCAACCGGCTGCCGCAGCTCAAGGCCGACACCGACGTCTTCACGACGTTCGAGGGCGACAACACCGTTCTGCACCAGCTGGTCGCCAAGACCCTGCTCACCAACTACCAGGCAGAGTTCGGCGAGCTCGACACGATGGGCATGGCGCGCTTCTTCGCCGACCAGGTCGTCGAGACCGTCATCGAACGCACCGCCGCCCGGGTGATCGTGCAACGGCTGATTGACGCCGTACCCGGTCGCGACGAGGACGTGAGCCTGCTCGACCGCGGCTGGCAACTGTCGTTGTTCGAGTTCCGGGAGAAGCACGCCCTCGACGGCGTCGCGCGCCGGCTGCGCAAGGGCATGACCTCCGGCGAGGATCCGTTCGACGCGTTCAACTCCGTGCAGGACCACGTGCTGCTCGCCGCCCGGGCACACATCGACCGGGTGATCCTCGAGACGTTCGTCGCCGCGATCGACCGCTGCCCGGACGAGTCGGTCGCCGCACTGCTCAACCGGGTCTGCGACCTGCACGTGCTGTCGATGCTGGAGCGCGACCGCGCGTGGTTCCTCGAGCACGGCCGGCTCACCCCGGCCCGCTCGAAGGCGATCATCACCGCGGTCAACGAGCTGTGCGTCGAGCTGCGTCCGCACGCCGAGCTGCTGGTCGACGCGTTCGGCATCCCCGACGAGGTGCTCGCGGCACCGATCGCGCTCGGCGACGAGGCCCGTCGGCAGCGCGCCAAGGGGCAGCCGACGGAGCCCGAGCAGCCCTGATCTCACCTCAGTCGGGACCAAAAACGGA
>DASSKP010000071.1:0-18237 GCA_035690365.1 Mycobacteriales bacterium | reverse complement strand
GATCGCGGTGCGCGGATGCGGCGCATGCTGATCTCTCCCGACACCGGCGAGCTCGACGACCTGACCCGAAACAGCTGGCCGCTCGCGCCGACCGCAGGCGTCGGAGAGCTGCCACTGGTCGACCTTCACGTCACGGTGGAGACGTGGCTGCACGTTGCACTCACCGTCGGCGACCTCACCGACCTCACGAGTGAGCAACGCCACGTGGTGCGCGGGGTCTGCACTGCGCTCGCCGGTGCGCCGGCATCACTTCGTTCGGTCATCGATGCATTGCTCTCAGCGCCAGTCACAGCCGACGTCCTCGACGGCGCACCGGACGCCTACGAGCCCTCGACGGCTCTTGCCGAGTTCGTCGGGCTGCGCGACCGTCATCCCACCAACCCGACCGCGGGCCCGACGAGTGCCGCCGCAGCGGACATCGACCACGTCGTGCCGTTCGGCGACGGCGGCCGCACGGTGCGCGACAACCTCGCGAGCATCAGCCGCCGTTGGCACCTTCTCAAGACGCACGCCGGCTGGACGGTCACCCACACCGAGACCGGGTGGACCTGGACGAGCCCCACCGGCCGCAGCTACGCGACCCAGCCCTACGACTATCGCCTCGGGCCGTGAACGGCCCGCCTGCCTGACACCCCGACCGTCAAGCGCCGGCCACCCGATAGATCGCAGTGTGGTCGACGTACATCACCGGGATGTCGTCGCTCAGCACGAGCGCGTCGTACCGGACGTAGTCGTGCCCGTTGCGTTCGAACGTGTCGGTGACCACCGCGTGCGCGCGCAGCTCCGTCGGCACTCGCGCGATGCCGAGGAAGACACAGCTGCTCCCGGTGTGGATCCACGGTCCGAGTGCGACGTTGCGCACGAGCAGTGCATTCACCATGCGCAGAAGTGCACCGGGATGTACGACGTCATCCTCGCGATAGAGCGGCAGTGCTTCGCTGATGTCGTCGAGATAACGCCGCGCCGCCGTCGCATCGACCTTCTCGATGATCGAGCCGAGCGGTCCGCGAGGTAGCGAGTGGGCACTTGCCGGTGGCAGCGTCTGGGGCAACGGTGAGTCCACGAACGCCTCGAGGTCGACGACGCGCTCGGCAACCTGTCGCGCACTCCCGACCGACCGCACCGTGCCGTCCGGGCCGCGCAGCTCGAGATCCACGCCACCGTCGTAGGCGGACCGTGCCCTCGCCACAACTTCCTCACCGTCATAGACCGGCTGGCGGAACCGCACGTCGATCGCGCCACTCGACAACCAGTCCTCGCCCCACGCCTCGACGAGCGGGTGCGTCAGGTAGGCGAACAGCTCCACGCCGGGCACGAGCGCGCCCGTGAAGCCGAACTGCTGCGCGACCTCGTCGTCGTGAATCTTGTTGTCCGACGCCGGGTCGATGTTGCGGGCGACGACGGAGTAGTCGGCTGGAGCGGCAGGCTCGGTCACGAGGGCAAGTCTGCCGTGGCCCAGCGCGCCCCCACTCCGGTGAGGGTGACCTTGCGCGTCTCATCGGCAGTGTCGGCGGAACGCTCCAGGCGGATCTCCAGCCGGTCGGCGGCGAGATCCTCGACCAGGCCTTCGCCCCACTCGACGACCGTCACGGAGTCCTCGATCGCGGCGTCGAGGTCGAGATCGTCGACCTCGTCGACCGAGCCCAACCGGTAGGCGTCGACGTGCACCAGGGGGATGCGACCGTCGCGATGCACGCGCGCGATGACGAAGGTCGGAGAGACGACGGGCGTGGTGACGCCGAGCCCGACGCCCAGGCCCTGCACGAACGTGGTCTTGCCGGCACCGAGACCGCCGGTCAACACGAGCAGGTCACCGGGTCGCAGCATGTCCGCGACGCGAGCGCCGAGAGCACGCATGTCGTCCGCCGTCGGCACGATCAGCCCTGTCACAGCAGCCCCGTCACAGCAGCCCCGCGGCGGTGCGCAGGTCCGTGCGAAGCGCCGCGAGGGGCTCGCCCTTGGGGCCGAACCGGATCGCGGCCGACGGGTGGTAGGTCGCGAGCAGCCGCCGGCCGCGCCACTCGTGCACGCCCTGCCTCGCGTCGCGCAGGCGCATGCCACTCCCCAGAGCCCAGGACAGGGCGGTGCCGCCGAGCGTCACGACGAGCGACGGGTCGACGAGCTCCACCTGACGGTCGAGCCACCCCCGACACCGGCGTGACTCCGCCGTCGTCGGCGGTCGGTTCGCGGGTGGGCGGCACTTCACGACATTGGCGACCGCGGTCGCCGTACGGTCGATGCCCGCCTCGGCCAGCAGCTCGTCGAGCAGCTGCCCGGCCTTGCCGACGAACGGCCGTCCGCTGCGGTCCTCCTGTGCACCCGGGGCCTCGCCGACGAGCATCAACCGCGCCGCCGGGGGGAAGTCACCGACCACGACGCTGGTCCGGGTCGGAACGAGGTCGGGGCAGGCGAGGCAGCCGCGGGCGCGGTCCGCGAGCAGACGTAGGTCGGGCGAGTTCTGGGCACGCGCGGCGACCTCCGCCACCGACGGATCGATAAATCTGGGGCTCACGCCGAGCGCGCCGACGCAGCCCGGGCCGTGGCCCGCTCGATCAACCGGACGAGCGCTCCGTTGACCACGGCCGGACGCTCGAGGATGACCATGTGCCCGGCGCCGGGGACGAGCAGCAGCTCGGCATCCGGAAGCGCCTCGGCCATCACCCGGCTGTTGTGCGGCGGCGTGAGCAGGTCCTTGTCCCCGCACAGGATCAGGCTCTCGACGTCGCGCAGCACCGTCAGCGCCTCGAGCTTGTCGTGGCTCAGGAACGTGTCGAAGAACTCCGTCATCACCTCGACCGGAGTGTGGGCGACCATGCGTTCCATGAAGTCGACCAGCGAAGGAGGTACGCCGCCACCGAACGCGAAGCGCCGGGTCAGCAGATACGCGAGGTCGCTTCCCCGCCGGCGTCCCGACTCGATCAGCGCGGCGCGCTGGTTGGCGACGCGGATGACGCCCGGCGCAACGGGCCGCAGCGCACGACCGACGATGCCCGGGATGCCGAACACCGTCTCCGCGAAGGCACCGGCGGCGGTGCCGATCAGACCGACGCCGACGACCCGGTCGGCGAACAACTGCGGCGCGCGGTCGGCCAGCGCGAGGATCGTCATGCCACCCATCGAGTGGCCGACGAGGACGACAGGGCCGTCCGGCGCGACTGCACGCAGCACTGCTTCGAGGTCCTTGCCGAGCTGGTCGATCGTCGAGTGCTCGCGCAGCGACCGGCCGGATGCTCCGTGGCTGCGCTGGTCGTAGAAGACCAGCCGGGCGGCGCCGCGCAGGTTGCGACGCTGGAAGTGCCAGCAGTCCATCGACAGCGTGAACCCGTGCACGAAGACGACCGTCAGCTCAGCCGACTCGTCACCATCGACCTCGACAGCCAGCGGCACGCCGTCGTCCGCGAGGACGGTGCGGCCCGCCGTGTGCAGACCACCGAGGTGTTCGTCCGCATAGCGGTCCGGTCCACTTCGCGCCCGGCCGACGACGCGTCGCTCGGCGGCGACACCCGCGGCCACGGCACCTGCCGCGACACCGGCGACGGCGGCGGCGATGCCCAGCCGTTTGCCGTTCACGCCGTCGCTCCGACGTAGCGGCGCGGCACCCGCGCCCCGATGCGCGTGACGATCTCGTAGTTGATCGTGCCGATCGCGGCGGCCCAGTCTTCCGCCGTCGGTTCGCCGTTGTCGCCGGGACCGAACAGCACGACCTCGTCACCGGCGGTCGCCGGCAGGTCGCCGATGTCGACGACGAACTGATCCATGCAGACGGTGCCGCTGACCGTGAAACGTCGACCGTTGATCTGCACGGGTCCCACGTTGGTGGCATGTCGGGGCACCCCGTCGGCGTACCCCAGCGGGACGAGAGCGAGCGTCGTCGCACGGCTGGTCGTGTAGCGGTGCGCGTAGGAGACGCCCTGCCCCGCGGGCACCTGCTTGACGAGGGCGAGCTGTGCAGCGAGACGCATCGCGGGTCGCAGTCCGAGCGAAGCAGCGGTGCCGACTTCGGGGCCGGGTGACAGCCCGTAGACCGCGACGCCGGGACGGACCAGGTCGAAGTGCGTGTCCGGTAGGGCAAGCGTTGCCGCGGAGTTGGCGAGGTGCCGGAGCTGCGGTCGCAGTCCGGCTCGGCCCGCGATCTGCGACGCCTCGCCGAACGCCGCCACCTGTCGCGCGATCGTCGGATGCCCCGGGGCGTCGGCATAGGCGAGGTGCGACCACAGCCCGACGACGTCGAGAGTCCCGTCGGCCACGTGTTTCGCCGCAGCCTCTGCGAGGGCGGGCCACTCCTCCGCCGTCACGCCGGCGCGGCCGAGGCCGGTGTCGACCTTGAGATGCACCCGGGTGGCGCGGCCGGTGACGTCGGCGGCCGTTGCGGCGGCCTCGAGCGCCCACGTCGCCGAAACGCTGACGTCGACGCCGGCCCCCGCGGCTGCGACGACGTCGTCTCCGGGTGTCATGAGCCAGGCCAGCACCGGCACCTGGACCCCCGCCGCGCGTAGCGCCAGCGCCTCGTCCAGGAAGGCGACGCCCAGCCACTCCGCGCCTGCTTCGACGCTCGCCAGCGCGCACGGCACCATGCCGTGGCCATAGCCGTCCGCCTTGACGACGGCCATCACCTGCGCCGAGCCACTGCGACGGCACAGGTTCGCGACGTTGTCGCGCACCGCGTCGAGGTCGACGGTCGCGGCGAATCGGTCCACACCCGTCATTGTCCGCTCCGCGCCGTCAGCCACGGATCGTCCGCCATGCGTCGGGCAACGTCATGGCGATGTCCATCGCCGCGATCGGCGTCTCCGGCCGGCCGGCCGCACGGAGGCCCGCGAGCCCGTGCAGGAACGCTCCCGCCGCCGCTGCGGGTGCGGCCTCGAGGCCTCCGGCCAGCAATGCACCGATGACGCCCGACAGGACGTCGCCGCTGCCCGCGGTCGCGAGATACGGCGTGTCCACGCTGTTGACCCAGACCGCGCCATCCGGTGCGGCGACGAGTGTGGTCGCACCTTTCAGCAGCACGACCGCTCCGAACCGCGCGGCCGCACTCTTGGCGTGGTCGAGCCGGTGCGCCTCGATGTCGTCGCGCTCGCTGCCGACCAGCCGGGCGAACTCCCCCGCATGTGGTGTCAGCACCGTCGGCGCCGTACGCCGTCCGAGCAGATCCGGCGTCCGTCCGACGATGGCGATCGCGTCAGCGTCGACCACGACAGGGACGTCGCTGTCGAGAACGGCGCGCACCACCTGCTCGGCGTCGTCGCCGGTGCCGAGCCCGGAGCCGACGACCCAGGCCTGGACACGACCCACGGATGTGACTGCCGACGCGTCACCGGAAGCGATGTCCGTCACGACGGCTTCGGGCCAGGCGGTGCGCACCTGGTCACCGGCGCGCGTCGGTCCGACGTACCGCACCATGCCGACGCCGGTGCGCAACGCGCCACCGACTGCCATCACCGCCGCGCCGGTGTACTGCTCGCTGCCGGCGGCGACTCCCAGCACTCCGCGGCGGTACTTGTCGGTCTCACCAGACGGCGCCGGCACCATCTCCGCCACGTCGTCGGCGTCCATCAGCCGCACGTCCGCTGGCGGCAGGTCGAGGCCGATGTCGACGACCTCGACGAGACCGGCCAATCCCGCACCCGGCGACACCACGAGCCCGGTCTTGAGCGCGCCGAAGGTGACGGTGACGTCGGCCCGCACCGCGGGACCGTCGACCGCACCCGTCGACGCGTCCACACCACTCGGCACGTCGACGGCGACGACGGTCGCGTCGCTGTCCATGAGAAGACCTGCGACTCGCGCCTGCTCGTCACGCAACCCACCGCGGCCGCCGATACCGAGCATCCCGTCGACGACGAGGTCCGCGGCTTCGAGCAGCTGCGCGACTCCAGGTTGTGAGGAGTCGATGCTGCGCCCGCCGGCAGCGCGCAGCGCCGCGAGTGCAGCGTCGTGCACCTTGTCCGCGGTCAGCACCGCGTCGACGCGGGCACCGCGTTTCGCCAGCTGCGCGCCGGCATAGAGCGCGTCGCCGCCGTTGTTGCCCGCCCCGACGAGCAGCACGACGCGGGCGCCGTACGTCGACCCGAGAACACCGGCGCAGCGTCGGGCGAGTGCGGTGGCGGCCCGCTGCATCAACGTGCCGTCGGGTAGCCCGTCGAGCAGCGGCTTCTCTGCAGCTCGCACCTGGTCGGCGTCGTAGGCGTATCTCACTGCGTTGCCTCCGCGACCACCATCGCGACGGCGCTGCCCGCGTCGTGGGAGATCGACAGATGCCACCTGCCGACACCCGCCGCGGCAGCTGCATCCGCGACCGATGCGCGCGTGAGGAGTGACGGTCGGCCGGTGTCGTCCGTGACGACCTCCGCGTCGTGCCAGGCGAGGCCGCCCGGCGCACCGAGCGCCTTGGCCAGTGCCTCCTTCGCCGCGAAGCGCCCGGCGAGTGACGCGACGGGAAGCACCCGCTCCCCGTCGGTGAACAACCGGTCGCGAAGACCGGGCGTGCGTTGCAGCGACTTCTCGAACCGCGCAACGTCGACGATGTCCACGCCGATGCCGACGATCGTCATGACGTCGCGATCACTCCACCGTGACGGACTTGGCGAGGTTGCGCGGCTGGTCGACGTCCAGACCGCGCGCCATCGCGAACTCCGCGGCAAGGACCTGCAACGGCACGAGCGTGAGCATCGGTGACAGCAGCGACTTCGTGTCCGGCAGGCGGATCAGGTGGTCGGCGTACGGCACCGCCGACTCGTCGCCGTCGGTCGCCAGGACGATCGTGCGCGCACCTCGCGCGCGGATCTCCTGCACGTTGGTGACCAGCTTCGGCTGCAACGCGTGCCGGGTCGCCATCACGACGACCGGCGTGCCCTTGTCGATCAACGCGATCGGCCCGTGCTTGATCTCGCCGGCGGGCATGCCCTCGGCCGAAACGTAGGCAAGCTCCTTGAGCTTGAGCGCGCCTTCGAGCGCGATCGGGTAGCCGACGTGGCGGCCGAGGAAGAGCACGCGTTCCTCGTTGGCGAGCTCGCGGGCGAGCTTGCGCACCGGGTCCATCCGCGTCAGGACCTCACCGATCAAGTCAGGAATCGTGACGAGGTCGCGATAGTGGGCGCGCACCTCGTCGATGTCACGGTTGCCGGTGACCTGCGCGAGGTAGAGGCCGACGAGATAGACCGCCGCGAGCTGCGTCATCACGGCCTTCGTCGACGCGACGGCGATCTCCGGCCCGCCGCGCGTGTAGAAGGCGGCGTCGCTCTCGCGGGCGATCGACGAGCCGATCGTGTTGGTGATGGCGAGCACCCAGGCGCGTTGCTGACGCGCGTGCCGCACCGCCTCGAGCGTGTCCGCGGTCTCGCCGCTCTGCGAGATCGCGATGACGAGGGTGTTGCGGTCGAGCACCGGGTCGCGGTAGCGGAACTCGCTCGCCATCTCGACCTCGCACGGCAACCGGCACCAGCGCTCGATCGCGTACTTGCCGATGAGCCCCGAGTGGTAGGCCGAGCCACAGGCGACGATGAAGACCTTGTCGAAGCCGCGGATGTCCTCGTCGCTGATCGCGAGCTCGTCCAGATGCAGCCGTCCGTCGGGACCGATGCGGCCGCCGATGGTCTCGCGGACCGCCTCCGGCTGCTCCTGGATCTCCTTGAGCATGAAGTAGTCGTAGCCGCCCTTCTCGGCGGCGGCGGTGTCCCAGTCGACGTGAAAGGTCTCGCCCTCGACGTCGACGCCGTCGAGGTCGGTGACGCGTACGCCGTCCCGTCGTAGCTCGACCACCTGGTCCTGGTCGATCGCGCGGGCCTCCCGCGTGTGGGTGATGAACGCGGTGACGTCGCTGGCGAGGAAGTTCTCGCCGTCGCCCTGGCCGACGACGAGCGGCAGGTTGCGGCGCGCACCGATGACGAGGTCCGGGTGGTCGCGGTGCGCGACGACGAGCACGAAGGAACCCTCGAGCTCACGGCAGACCGCGCGCACCGCGGCCGCGAGGTCGCCGTCGCTGTCGACGTACTTCTCCTCGATGAGGTGCGCGACGGCTTCGGTGTCGGTCTCGCTGCGCAGCGTGTGGCCGCGCGTCTCGAGGCCGTCGCGCAGCTCGGCGAAGTTCTCGATCGTGCCGTTGTGCACGATGGCGAGCCCGCCGGTGCAGTCGGTGTGCGGGTGCGCGTTCTGGTCGGTGGGAGCCCCGTGGGTGGCCCAGCGGGTGTGGCCGATGCCGAGCGTGCCCGGCAGCGTGCGCTCCGCGAGGGCGGCGTCGAGGTTGGCGAGCTTGCCGGCGCGACGCTCGACCGCCAGCTCGTCACCGTCGAGGACGGCGACGCCTGCGGAGTCGTAGCCGCGGTACTCGAGCCGGCGCAGCCCCTGCATGACGACGTCCAGCGCAGGCTGCTGCCCGACGTATCCGACGATGCCGCACATGCTCGCGAGCGTACCCGCGAGCGCTCAGCGCACCGCCGCGGCGAGCGACTCCGCGAGCTCGCGAGCCTGCTCCTCGGTGGGCGCCTCGACCATGACCCGGATCAGCGGCTCCGTGCCGCTCGGCCGCACCAGGACCCGGCCGTCGTCCCCGAGCTCGGCATCGGCCCGGTCGCTCAGCTCGGCCAAGGTGGTCATGGCCGCGTCCTTGTCGGCGACGCGCACGTTGACCAGCACCTGCGGCAGTCGGGTCACGACGCTCGCGAGCTCGGCCAGGCTCCGGCCGGTCTCGGCCATCCGCGCCAGCAGGTGCAGACCCGTCAGGACCCCGTCGCCGGTCGTCGCGTGGTCGAGCAGAATGACGTGGCCGGACTGCTCGCCGCCGAGGCGGTAGCCGTCGGCGCGCATCCGTTCGAGAACGTAGCGGTCGCCGACCGCGGTGTCGGCCACCGCGATGCCGTGCTCGGCCATCGCCTTCTTGAAGCCGAGGTTGCTCATGACGGTGGCGACCACGGTGTCGCCGTCGAGCCGGCCGCGCTCCTTCATCCCGAGCGCCAGGACGGCGAGGATCTGGTCGCCGTCGACGACGCGGCCGTCCCGGTCGACGGCGACGCAGCGGTCCGCGTCACCGTCGTGTGCGAGCCCGACGTCAGCACCCTGAACCCGCACGGCCTCGGCGACGACCTCGGGATGCGTGGCGCCGCACTCGTCATTGATGCGGTAGCCCGCGAGGTCGTCGTTGATGACCACGACGTCTGCGCCCGCAGCGCGGTACGCCGCCGGTCCGATCGCCGCGGCGGCGCCGTTGGCGCAGTCGACGACGACCCGCAGCCCGTCGAGCCTCGTCGGCAGGCTGGCCACGAGGTGGTCGACGTACGCCGCCGAGCGACGGAGCGCGTCCGCGTCGTGCCGGCGACCGACACCCGCACCGGTCGGCCGCTGCCAGGCCTCGTCGAGCCGAACCTCGATCCGCGACTCCGTCTCGTCGGCCAGCTTGTAACCGCCGTGTCCGAAGAACTTGATGCCGTTGTCCGGCATCGGGTTGTGGCTGGCGGAAATCATCACGCCGAGATCGACGCCCTCTGCCGTCACCGCGTGCGCGACGGCCGGCGTCGGCGTCACCCCGAGCAGCTCCACGTCGACCCCGGCCCCGAGGAGGCCGGCCGCCACCGCGGCTTCGAGCAGCTCACCGGACGGACGGGTGTCGCGGCCGACGACCGCGAGCGGGCGGCCGCTGCTCCCCCCGCGCTGCTCGAGCAGCTCGTGGGCGGCCGCCGCGGCCAGGCGCAGGGCGAGCTCCGGCGTGAGGTCGCCGTTGGCGACCCCGCGGACCCCGTCCGTCCCGAAGAGGCGGGGCACTTACCGCTTGGAGTACTGCGGAGCCTTACGGGCCTTCTTCAGGCCGTACTTCTTGCGCTCCTTGGCCCGGGCGTCGCGAGTGAGGAAGCCGGCCTTCTTCAGCGGGGGCCGGGCGTCCGGGTCGGTCTCGGTCAGCGCACGGGCGATGCCGAGGCGGACCGCGCCGGCCTGACCGGAGACGCCACCGCCCTGGACGCGCACAAGGACGTCGTAGCGGTCGGCCACATCGAGGGTCTTGAGCGGCTCGTTGACGACCTGCTGGTGGACCTTGTTGGGGAAGTAGTCCTCGAGCGTGCGGCCGTTGATCGTCCACGTGCCGGTGCCGGGCACCAGGCGGACGCGGGCGATCGCCTCCTTGCGGCGGCCGGTCGCGCCGACCGGGCCACCGATGACCGGGCGCGGCACCCGCGGGGCGGGCGTCTCCGCGACCTCGGTCGCGGTGTCGGTCGCTGTGTCGGTCGCGCTGTCGACGGGCTGCGGCGCTTCGGTGTCGGGCGTGGGGAGCTCGGCGGCGTCGGCGGTGCTCTCGGGGGCGGTCTCGGTCACTGCGCTGCCTTCACTTGGGAGACCTGCGTGATCTCGTAGGGCACCGGCTGCTGAGCCTGGTGGGGATGCTCCGGGCCGGCGTAGACCTTGAGCTTGCTCGCCATCTGGCGGCCGAGGGTCGTGTGCGGAAGCATGCCGGTGATGGCCTTCTCGACCGCGCGCTCGGGCCGCTTCTCGAGCAGCTCGGTGTAGGGGACCTGCTTGAGGCCGCCCGGGTAGCCGGAGTGGCGGTAGGCGAGCTTCTGCTCGCGCTTCTGGCCGGTCAGCGCGACCTTGGCCGCGTTGATGATGATCACGAAGTCACCGGTGTCGACGTGCGGCGCGTAGATCGGCTTGTGCTTGCCGCGCAGGAGGCGGGCCGCCTGGCTGGCCAGCCGGCCGAGGACGACGTCGGTGGCGTCGATGACATGCCATTGACGCCGGACGTCGCCGGGCTTCGGTTGATACGTGCGCACGTGGGAGCCTTCGCTGAGGATCATCGAGGAGTAGCGCGCAGCGGTCAGCGCGCTGGTACGACGTTCGAGGATACCCAGCGCCCGGAGAAGGGGTCAAAAGCGTGGGGCGCCACCGGATCTCCTGACACCCGCCGCGCTGCCGACCTGGTCAGGTACGGCGCCTGCGGCTTCTCACGTTCTGCTCACTCTTGCCTCGTCCCACACCGGCTCAGCGGATTCGACCACCGAGCCGTCGGAGCGGAAGACCAGGAACCGGTCGAACGACCGCGCGAACCACCGGTCGTGGGTGACCGCCACGACCGTGCCCTCGAACGCCGACAGGCCCTCCTCCAGCGCCTCGGCGCTGACCACGTCGAGGTTGTCGGTCGGCTCATCGAGCAGGAGCATCGTCGCGCCGGACAGCTCGAGCAGCAGGATCTGCAGCCGCGCCTGCTGACCGCCGGAGAGGGTCTCGAAGGGCTGCTCGCCGGCGCGAGCGAGCTCGTAGCGATCGAGCGCGCGCGCAGCCTGCTCGCGGCCCATGCCCGCACGGTGGGCGTCACCCTTCCAGAGGATGTCGAACAGGGTCCGGCCGATGAGCTCCGGATGCTCGTGGGTCTGCGCGAACCAGCCGGGCCGCACCCGAGCGCCGAGCCTGGCGACGCCGGTGTGCGCGACGGAGGGGATGCGGAGCTCGCCGACGGGTCGATGCTCCGGCGACGGGTCGCTGCCGCCGGCTGCCAGCAGCCGCAGGAAGTGACTCTTGCCCGACCCGTTCGCGCCGAGGACGGCGACGCGGTCGCCGTACCAGATCTCCAGATCGAACGGCTGCATCAAGCCCGTCAACTCAAGTTGATCGCAGACCACGGCGCGCTTGCCGGTCCGCGCACCGCGCAGCCGCATCCGCACGTCCTGCTGCTGCGGGACCTCCTGCGGCGGGCCGGCGGCCTCGAACTTGGCCAGCCGGGTGACCGCCGCCTGGTAGCGGCTGGCCATGCCGTCGTTGTAGGCCGCCTTCTGTCGCAGCGTCGTCACGAGCGTCTTCAGCTTCTGGTGCTCCTCGTCCCAGCGCCGGCGCAGTTCCTCGAGCCGGGAGAAGCGCTCGGTGCGCGCGGCGTGGTAGCCCGCGAACCCGCCACCGTGCATCCAGACCGTGTTGCCCGCACCGCCCAGCTCGACCGTCACGACGTGGCTGGCGGTGCGGGCGAGCAGCTCGCGGTCGTGCGAGACGTAGAGGATCGTCTTGGGACTGTCCGCCATCCGCTCTTCGAGCCACCGCTTCGCCGGGACGTCCAGGTAGTTGTCCGGCTCGTCGAGGAGCAGCACCTCGTCGGGGCCACGGAGCAACGCCTCGAGGACGAGCCGTTTCTGCTCGCCACCGGACAACGTCCGCACCTCACGCCATCGCGCCTTCTCGAACGGCAGCCCGAGCGCCTGCATCGTGCAGACGTCCCAGGTCACCTCGGCGTCGTACCCGCCGACATCCGCCCAGTCGGCGAGCGCATGCGCGTAGCGCAGCTGTGTGCGCTCGTCCTCGGACTCCATCATCGCCAGCTCGGCGGCCTCCAGCGCTGCGGCCGCGTCGCGCAGGGCGGGAGGCGCGACCGAGACGAGCAGATCGCGAACCGAGCTGTCGTCGCGGACCGAACCGACGAACTGGCGCATCACGCCGAGCCCGCCGCTGCGTACGACGGTGCCGCTGCTCGGCGCGAGGTCGCCGGTGACGATCTTCAGCAGCGTCGTCTTGCCCGCACCGTTGGCGCCGACCAG
Organism: Mycobacteriales bacterium; assembly: GCA_035690365.1. Classification (GTDB taxonomy): domain Bacteria; phylum Actinomycetota; class Actinomycetes; order JAFAQI01; family JAFAQI01; genus DASSKP01. Next base: position 5,734 of record DASSKP010000071.1, on the reverse strand, counting down.
TGCGGCCTTCGCGCCCTCGCCGACGCGGAACGACACCTCGTCGAGCAGCGGCCGGCCGTCCGGGAGGTGGAAGCTCACCTTCTGGACGTCGACGTGCCCCACGCGTCCAGTCTCCTTGCCGTATGCCGTCCAGTCAGCCGGTTATCGAGCGGATCACCCCGGCGCGCGCGAACTCCGGTGGGCGGCCCGCTGGCAGCTGCCGTGGCCGGCCCTGTCCCCAGGACGCCGGCATGCCGGAAACTGTCGGGGGCTGGCATTATCTTCGAACTGATGTTCGATCCGGTTCCTTTCGACGCGGCTGACGAGGCCTACTACGCCCGTCAGGCGGCCGAGCTCGACCTGATCGACGAGTGGGACCTCCTCGGATGGGAGCCGACGGCCGCACCGGCACCGTCAGATGGTGAGCTGTGCGCCGAGGTGGCCGACAACGGCACCGCGCTGGTTCCGGCGCTGTTGTCACGGTTGGACGTCGTCGACATCGACGCCGTGGCCGGGTCGGCAGCCGCGGATGCGGCCGCAGCATGGGACCGGGTTGCCAACCGGGTGGCGGCGCGCCGGGTGCGCTCGATCGCCCGCTCCGCCCTGCAGCACGTCGGCACAGAGCAGGTCGATCCGATCCGGCGAGCTGCGGCGGAGCTCGGTGCGCTGTTGCGGCTGGGGTCAGGGTCGATCGGCGCGGAGATCGACGTGGCGCTGTCGTTGACGACTCGGCTGACACGCACGCTCGCGGCCATGGAGCCCGGCGACGTCTCCTACGGCAAGGCCAAGCTCCTCGCCGACGAGACCGCGGACCTGTTCGACGAGCAGGCCCAGGCCGTCGAGGCGCTGGTGATCGGCAAGGCCGCGGAGCGGACGTGGGCGCAGCACGCGGCGGCGGTGCGCCGCGCCGTGGTCAGGGTCGATCCACTGGCGCCGGAGCGGCGGCGCAAGAATGCCGAGCGCGCCGGCCGACTGGTCCGCCGTTACGGCAACGACGGGCTGGCCGATCTGGTCGTGACACTGCCGACGACGCAGGTCGACGCCGCCTACACCGCCGCGGACGCGTGGGCCCGCGCCCGCAAGGCCGCTGGCGACGACCGGCCGCTCGACCCCTCGCACCAAAGGCCATTCGCGACCTGATGGCTGCGCCTCGCACGGACGACGCGCTGGACACACAACCGGAGGCCGAGCAGCCGTCCGCCGCCCTCGCGGAGTTCCTCGCGGTCCGCGACCGGCACCCGTCGAACCCCACCGCCGCGCCCACCGCGGCCGCCGCAGGCGACCTCGACCACATCACGCCGCGCAGCGCCGGCGGCCCGACCACCCGGGCCAACCTGCACACCCCAAGCCGCCGCTGGCACCGCCTCCGCACCCTCGGCGGCTGGCTACTCCGACGCGACGCTGACGGCAGCGTGTCGTGGATCAGCCCCCAGCGCCGCGCCTATCGCACGGTCCCACACAACTACCTCGGACCGTAGAAGACTCCGGAGTGGATCTAGGCGGCCTCGGCCGTCACGACGACGTCGCCGGCGAAAGCGGCGGGAAGAAACGCGCGGTCGAACTCCGACCCCAACGGCTGCCATTCGGCGCCGTGGCTCGGTCCGACCGGTGCCGGCGGGACAACACCGACGTCGCCCTGCCCTCCGCCTCGACCGCCGCGGTCCGCCAGCCAGTGCCCGAACAGGAGGCCCACACCGATCAGGGTGAGGTAGGCGCCGATGACGCCGAGCCAGAACATCATGTCCCCCTGCTTCCCCGTGCCCGACCTGTTCTCACAGAATCGGAGCGATCCGGCTGGTCCTTTAGGACTAGTCCAGCTGCGAGTAGTCGACGCATCGGCTCCCGCGAGGTCGACGGATCAGCCGAGCGGCGCGCGTCGTGCCCGAGCCGTCCGGGTTCGCGCAGCGAGCTGGTCGGCGGGCGGGTAGTCGACACCGACGAGCGTCAGACCATGAGCGGGTGCGACCGTGACGGCGCTGTCACGGACGCCGGCGAGCAGCACCTGCCGTGGCCAGTGCGGCGGGCGCCGTGCTTCCCCGACGGCCAGCAGCGCGCCGACCATGGAACGGACCTGGTTGTGGCAGAAGGCGTCCGCTTCGGCCCTCACCATCACGACATCCGCCTCGCGGACGACGTCGAGCACGCGAAGGGTGCGGACCGTCGTCGCGCCCGGCCGCGGCTTGGCAAAGGCAGCGAAATCATGCTCGCCGACCAGGCCGTCGGCAGCCTGCTGCATCGCCGCCGCGTCCAACGGCCGAGGCCAGGCGAGCGTGTCGTGCCGCCGCAGCGGGTCGGGCGCGGCATCCGTCACGCGGTAGCGATAGCGACGACCGACTGCTGCGAACCTCGCGTCGAAACCGGGTGGCGCCACGGTCACCGCCCGCACGACGACGTCGTCGGGAAGAACTCCGCCCAGCCGGCGACGCAGCTCGTCGGGGTCGACGCTGTCGCCGACATCGACGTGCGCGACCTGGGCGGTCGCGTGCACGCCCGCGTCCGTCCGGCCGGCGACGGTGAGCTTCGGCGGTGCCGGTTGCCGCAGGACGACGCCCAAGGCATCCGCGAGCGTGCCTTCGACGGTACGACGGCCCGGCTGAGCTGCCCAGCCCGAGAACTCCGTGCCGTCGTAGGCGAGGTCGAGCCGGAGACGGACGAGCCCGCCACCCTCGTCGAGGGCAGCGGGCTCGTCGTCGTACGACGTGGTCACTCCGTGGTGCTGTCGCCTTCGGACGACGGCGCGTCGTCGGCCTCCGCGGCGGGCGTCTCCGCGGTCGGCTCGGCGACCGGCTCGGCGGCGCTTTCGGTCACGACCTCGGTGTCGCCACCCTCGGTGGGGACGGCCACCTGCTCGCTCGACGACGCCTCAGTCGTGTCACCCGCGTCGGCGACCGGCGCCTCGTCGGTTGCCGATGCCTCGTCGGTTGCTGACGCTTCGTCGGTTGCTGACGCTTCGTCGGTCGCTGACGCTTCGTCTGCCGCGGCGGCCTCGTCGGCGACCGCTGCTGCGGTCGGGGACTCCGACGCGAGGTCCGCAGCGGCTTCGGCGGTGGCACCGGTCGGACGGCGGCGCCGGGCGAAGCGGGAGCCACGAGCCTGCTCAGCCTCGCCGACGGCCTCCTGCGCGAGGGTCCGGCTCTCGACCAGCTCGATCACGGCCATCGGAGCGTTGTCGCCCTTGCGCGGACCGATCTTCGTGATCCGGGTGTAGCCGCCCGCTCGCTCACTGAACTGCGGACCGATCTCGGCGAACAGCGTGTGCACGACCTCCTTGTCGCGCACCACGGACAGCACCCGGCGCCGCGCGTGCAGGTCACCCCGCTTGGCGAAGGTGATCAGGCGCTCGGCGAGGGGACGCAGGCGCTTTGCCTTGGCCTCCGTCGTGGTGATCCGGCCGTGCTCGAACAGCGCCGTGGCGAGGTTCGCCAGCAGCAGCCGCTCGTGCGCCGGTCCACCACCCAGGCGAGGGCCCTTCGTTGGCGTAGGCATCCGTCCTGCTCCTTTGGTCTTTTCGGTTTTTCAGCGCCGCGTCGCGTCGTGAGCGAAGCGAGCGACGAGGCGCGGAATCAGTACTGCTCGGTCTCGGCGAAGCCGGCGTCGCCACCGTCGTCGAAGCCGTCGTCGCCGTAGCTGCCGATGACTGTCGACGGGTCGAACCCGGGCGGGCTGTCCTTCAGGGCGAGACCCATCGAGTGCAGCTTGCCCTTCACCTCGTCGATGGACTTCGCGCCGAAGTTGCGGATGTCCATGAGGTCGGCCTCGGACCGCGAGACGAGCTCGCCGACCGAGTGGATGCCCTCACGCTTGAGGCAGTTGTAGGAGCGGACGGTCAGGTCGAGCTCCTCGATCGGGAGCGCGAGATCGGCCATGAGCTGGGCGTCCGTCGGCGACGGCCCGATCTCGATGCCCTCGGCACTCTCGTCGAGCTCGCGGGCGAGACCGAACAGCTCGACCAGGGTGTGACCGGCAGACGCGAGGGCCGTGCGCGGCGTCACCGACGGCTTGGTCTCGACGTCGACGATGAGCCGGTCGAAGTCGGTGCGCTGCTCGACACGCGTCGCCTCGACCTTGTAGGTCACCTTGAGGACCGGCGAGTAGATCGAGTCGATCGGGATGACACCGATCGGCTGGCCCGGCTGCTTGTTCTGCACCGCGGAGACGTAGCCGCGGCCACGCTCGACGGTGAACTCGATCTCGAGCTTGCCCTTGCCGTTGAGCGTCGCGAGGCGAAGGTCGGGGTTGTGGATCTCGACACCCGCGGGCGGTGCGATGTCCGCAGCGGTGACCTCACCCGGACCCTGCTTGCGCAGGTACATCACGACGGGCTCGTCGTGCTCGCTCGAGACGACGAGGTTCTTGATGTTGAGGATCAGGTCGGTGACGTCTTCCTTCACACCGGCGACCGTGGAGAACTCGTGCAGGACGTCAGCGATGCGGATCGACGTCACGGAGGCGCCGGGGATGCTGGAGAGCAGCGTCCGGCGCAGCGAGTTGCCGAGCGTGTAGCCGAAGCCGGGCTCGAGCGGCTCGATCACGAAACGCGACCGGGTGTCGCTGATCGGCTCTTCGGCGAGTGTGGGCCTCTGTGCAATGAGCACTGGTGTTGCCTTCCTGTCGTGAGCCGACCGCTATATGACGGCTCGCTAGGTCTTGCGGGTGGTGCTACTTGCTGTAGAGCTCGACGATCAACTGCTCTTGAACGGGCGTGTCGATGACCTGGCGAGCAGGCATCGAGTGCACGAGGATGCGCATCCGGTTGGAGATGACCTCGATCCACGCCGGCACGGGACGGCTGCCGGCCTCGGCACGGGCGATGACGAACGGCGTCATCTCCACGCTCGACGGACGCACCTCGATGATGTCGTTCTCGCTGACGAGGAACGACGGGATGTCGACCTTCTGGCCGTTGACCAGGAAGTGGCCGTGCTTGACGAGCTGGCGCGCCATGTCGCGGCTGTGCGCGAAGCCCGCGCGGTAGACGACGTTGTCGAGGCGCCGCTCGAGCAGCTGGAGAAGGTTCTCGCCGGTCTTGCCGGGACGCCGGTTGGCTTCCTCGTAGTAGCGGCGGAACTGCTTCTCGAGCACGCCGTAGATGCGGGCGCACTTCTGCTTCTCCCGCTTCTGCAGGAGGTACTCGCTGTCCTTCGTGCGACCGCGGCCGTGCTCACCCGGCGGGTAAGGGCGGATCTCGATCGGGCACTTCGGGGACTCGCACTTGCTGCCCTTGAGGAACAGCTTCATCTTCTCGCGGCGGCAACGCTTGCAGTCCGCGCCTGTGTACCTGGCCATCTACGTCAAACCCTCCGCCGCTTGGGGGGGCGGCACCCGTTGTGCGGAACTGGCGTCACGTCCTGGATGGTGCCGACCTCGAGGCCGACAGCCTGCAGGCTCCGGATTGCGGTCTCGCGGCCGGAGCCGGGACCCTTCACGAACACGTCGACCTTGCGCATGCCGTGCTCCTGCGCGCGGCGGGCGGCGGCCTCGGCGGCCATCTGCGCGGCGAACGGCGTCGACTTGCGGGAGCCCTTGAAGCCCACCTGGCCGGCGCTCGCCCAGGAGATCACGTTGCCCAACGGGTCGGTGATCGAGACGATCGTGTTGTTGAACGTGCTCTTGATGTGGGCGTGCCCGTGAGCGACGTTCTTCTTCTCCTTGCGGCGCACCTTCTTCGCGGCCGTCTTCTTCGCTGCGCCAGGCATTACTTCTTCCCTGCCTTCTTCTTGCCGGCCACGGTCTTGCGCGGGCCCTTGCGGGTGCG
>DASSKP010000070.1:0-33489 GCA_035690365.1 Mycobacteriales bacterium | reverse complement strand
ACGAGGAGCGCGGCGAGATGGTCTGCGCCGTCGTCGAGCCACCGGAGGGCGGCGAGGTGTTGACCTTCGACGAGATGGTCGCGGCATGCACAGCTGCCGGCCTGATGCGGCAGAAGATCCCGGAGCGGCTCGAGGTCGTCGTCAAGCTGCCGCGCAACGAGACCCTCAACAAGGTGCTCAAGTACAAGCTGCGGGAGATGTACACGTGATCGAAGGACTGCGGGCGCATCGCGAAGGTGCGGTGCTTACGCTGACCCTGGACCGGCCGGACGTGCACAACGCGCTCGACTGGAAGACGCGCGAGGCGCTCGTCGCGGCACTGCAAGAAGCGAGCGCCGACCTCGCGGTCAGGGCTGTTGTCATCACCGGCGTCGGCGACCGCGCGTTCTGCACCGGTGCCGATCTGCGCGTGCCCATGCCGGCGCCGGAGAAGCCCGAAGGCGCGCCGAAGCGCGCGCAGGGTGAGGTCGCCCGCGGCATCGCCAACGGATGGCAGCGCGTCATCACGGCGGTCCTCGACTGTGAGAAGCCGGTCATCGCCGCGGTGAACGGCACCGCTGCCGGTGCGGGGATGCATCTCGCGCTGGCCTGTGACCTCGTCGTCATGGCCGACACGGCCAAGCTGGTCCCGGTCTTCGTGCGTCGCGGCATCGCGCCGGACGCCGGCGGCGCCTACCTGCTCACCCGGCTCGTCGGGCCGCAGCGCGCGAAGCAGATCTACCTGTTCGGTGACGACCTGCCCGCCAAGGAGGCGGCCGACCTCGGGATCGTGAACCAGGTCGTGCCGGCCGGTGACCTGCTCGAGGTGGCCGAGTCGCTGGCGGCTCGCCTTGCCGGCGGTCCGACCCGCACGCACGCGGTCACCAAGCGACTCGTCAACCGCGCGCTCGACCTCGACCGCGACTCCGCGCTCGCCGAGGAGGCGTGGGCGCAGGAGCTCGTCATGACGACCGAGGACGCGCAGGAAGGCGTGCAGGCCTTCATCGAGCGCCGCGACCCGAGCTTTCGCGGATGGTGAGCAGCGAGCGGGCGTCGTACGACGTGACGGCGCGTTCAGCCGCCCCTCCCGAGAAGGTGTTCGCCCTGCTCGCCGACGGCGCCGGCTGGTCGGCGTGGGGCGGCCCGATGATCGTGCGCTCCTGGTGGGAGCGCGAGGGTTCGCCGGAGCCGGGGGGTGTCGGCGCCATCCGGCGGCTCGGCCTCGGCAAGGCGAGCAGCCGCGAGGAGATCGTGGAGTACGACGCCCCGCGACACCTTGCCTATGTCTGGCTGACCAGATTCCCGGTGCGCGACTACCGCGCCGACGTCCGGCTGGAGCCGGACGGGTCCGGCACGCGGATCGACTGGAGCGGGTCGTTCCGGCCGGCCTTTCCCGGCGGCGCGGTGATGGCGCGGGTCCTGGGGAGGACGGTCGGTGGCTTCGCCAAGCGGCTGGCAGCGGAGGCAGAGCGCACATCCTGAGGAGCGCACCGCCCGACGTGGCGTTACGCTCCGCCGCATGCAGATGCGGGTGACGCACCACTTCAACGGCGACGTGGACCAGGTCTTCGCTCTTGTCACGGACCCGAAGTTCCTCGAACGCAAGTTCGCAGCCGGCGGCGCGAAGGACATCAGTGTCGATCTCGAGCAGCTGGCCGACGGCACGACCCGGCTCACCATCCGCCGGCACGTGACCGTCGACCTGCCGGGGTTCGCGAAGAAGTTCATCCAGCCGACCAACGCGCTGTTGCAGACCGAGAACTGGGAGCCCGCCGCAGAGGGTGAGCCGCGGACCTGCCGCTACCGCGTCGACGTGCAGGGCGTCCCGTCACACATCGACGGCGTCGTGACGCTGACTCCGGACGGGACCGGCACTCGGCAGGACATCGAGGCCAAGGTGAAGGTGTCGATCCCGATCGTCGGAGGCAAGCTCGAGAAGCTCGCCGTCGACAGCGGGGAGAAGCTGCTCGCCGATGAGGCGGCGTTCACCAACAAGGAGCTCGCGGGGTGACGTGGACGTTCCGACAAGCCTGACGCAGGGGGAAGCGAGCCGGCGCTCGGAGCTGCTGGCCATCGCGTCCTACGACATCGACGTCGACCTGAGCGGCATGCTCGACGGCGACGAGCTGCGGTCGCGGTCGACGATCCGGTTCACCGCGTCGGCGGCCGGAGAGTCGACGTTCGTCGACTGCGTCGCCGAGGTCGCGCGCGCCGAGCTGAACGGCACGGAGATCGCGACGGCCGCGTCCGGTGGCCGGCTCAACCTGCCCGACCTCGCGCCGGACAACGTCCTCGTCGTCGAGTCGCTCCAGCGCGACACCGCGATCCGCACCGGCGTTCATCGCTCGGTCGACCCGGCGGATGGCCGCGTCTACGTCTGGACGTCGTTCGAGCCGGACGAGGCGCGGCTGGTCTGGGCGTGCTTCGACCAGCCGGATCTGAAGGCGCCGCACCGGTTCACTGTCACGGCTCCGGCCGACTGGCAGGTGGCGAGCAACAGCGCGCCTGAGTCCGTGGAGGCGCAAGGGAACGTCAAGATCTGGCGCTTCGCGGCAACGCCGCCGCTGTCGACGTACGTCCCGGTCATCAACGCCGGGCCGTTCTACGAGCTGCGCCGTGAGGTGGGTGGGTTCGACCTCGGGCTGCTGTGCCGGCAGTCGTTGCGCGCATTTCTCGACCGCGACGCCGACGAGCTGTTCGGCCTCACCACCGCGGGGCTGGACTTCTTCGGCGAACAGTTTGCGATGCCGTTTCCGCAGCGCCGCTACGACCAGGTCTTCGTGCCGGATCTCGGCGGCGCGATGGAGAACTACGGCTGCGTCACGTGGTCGGACCAGTTCGTCTTCCGGCACGACCCGTCGTACAACGAGCGAGCCGTGCGCGCCGATGTCCTGCTGCACGAGATGGCGCACATGTGGTTCGGCGACATCGTCACGATGCGCTGGTGGGACGACCTGTGGCTCAACGAGGCATTCGCCGACTGGGCGTCGACGTGGGCGTCCGCGGCCGCATCGGAGTTCACCGATGCCTGGGCGACGTTCCTGGCCGGCCGCAAGCTGACCGGTTACGCCGCGGACCGGGCGCCGACGACCCACCCGATCCGGCAGGCGACTCCCGACGTCGCCGCCGCGGCCGCCGGCTTCGACATGATCACCTACGCCAAGGGCGCGAGCGTGCTCAAGCAGCTGGTCGCGTCGCTGGGCGAGGACACGTTCGTCGCCGGGCTGCGTGCCTACTTCGCGAAGCACGCGTGGGGCAACGCGACCCTCGACGACCTGATCGGCGCGCTCTCCGCGGCATCCGGCCGCGACCTCGGCGCCTGGGTCGCCGGCTGGCTGGACCGCGCCGGCACCGACACCCTGACCGCCGGCACGGACGGCGGGTCATTGCAGTTGTCGGTCACCGGACCGAGCGGGGAAGCCTCGCGCCCGCATCATCTCGGTGTCGGCGTCTATGCCTTCGCTGACGGCCGGTCGGTGCTCGAGCGACGTGAGCACGTCCTCGTCGACGTCGATGCGCAGCCCGTGACGGTGCCGGTCGCGGTGGGTGATGGCGATCTGGTGCTTCTCAACGACGACGACCTGACCTTCGCGACGGTCGTCCCGGATGAGACGGCGACGGCAACGCTGCTCGACAACGCTGCGCGGCTGCCTACTGCACTCGCGCGCACGCTCGCCGTCACGACCGCGTGGGGGCTCGTGGTCGAAGGGCGGCTCGCCACCGAACGCTTCGTGCGCTGTGCGACCGCGGTGCTGGCAGGGGAGACGGCGACTTCTGTCGTCGAGCCGCTGCTCGATCTGGCCGTGGAAGCGTCACGCCTATGGACGCCGGAAGGGCAGCGCGAGTCGGCGATGTCGCTGGTTGCGGACACCTGCGTGTCGATCGCGCAGCGGGACGCAGCGCTCGAGGTGGCCGCGTTGCGAGGGCTCGCGGCGACTGCGGTCACGGACGCGCAGCTTGCGTCGCTCGACGACCATGCCGGGGATGACATCGATCTGCGCTGGCGGGTCCTGCGGCGCCGGTCGGCTCTCGCTGTCCTCGACCCCGCGGTGGTGGACGCCACCGAGGCGGCCGACCCTGACCCGGACGCGCGGGTGCAGGCGCTGCTCGTCCGTGCGTCGGCGCCGACCGCGGAGGCGAAGGACGAAGGTTGGCAGGCGGCCCTGGACGGCAGCATCCCGCTCGGCATGATGGGGTCACTGGGTCGCGCACTCTGGCAGCCGGGGCAGGACGACCTGCTGGCGCCGTACGCCGACCGCTTCTTCGCGGCGCTGCCGGCCTTCAGCCGCTACGGCATGGTCCAGGCTTACGCGATCGTCGCCTCGCTGGTGCCGGTGATCGGGACCGGCGCCGAGTTCCTCGACCGCATCGACGCGGCGGCTGATGACGAAGGGCTCAGCCCCATCGTGCGGCGCACCATGCGCTCGCGGGCCGACGAGCTGCGTCGGATGCTCACTGCCCGCGGTTTCTGACGGGTCGTCAGAAACGGGCGGTAGGCTGGCCGTATGCGCGGCATCCTGGGCTGGGGCGTTCACCTGCCGCACCGTCGGCTCGACCGGACGCAGATCGCCCCGATCGCGGGCGGTGGCGGCGGCAAGGGCACCCGCACCGCGGCGTCGTACGACGAGGACACCACGACGATGGCCGTGCAGGCGGCACGTGATGCGTTGCGGGGGAGCGGCGTTGGTCCTGCGACGTTGTGGTTCGCGACAGCCGCGCCGGCCTACCTCGACAAGACCAACGCAACCGCCGTGCACGCCGCCCTGCGGCTCGACCGTGAGACCGCCGCCTACGACGCGCTGGGGTCGACACGGTCGGTGCTCGCCGGGCTGCGCGCCGCGCTCGATGCACGTACGCCGTCCATCGTCATCGGAAGCGACCTGCGTATCGGCTTGCCGGGCGGACCCGAAGAGTCGACCTGCGGAGATGCAGCTGCCGCCGTCGTCGTCGGTGACGACAGCGACGGTGCCCCTGTGCTCGCGGAGGTGATCGGCCGGGCGGGCATGACTGAGGAGTTCCTCGACCGCTGGCGAGTGCCGGGTGATCCCGCATCGCGCACGTGGGAGGAGCGCTTCGGTGAGACGAAGTACGTCCCGCTCGCCCAGGAGGCGCTGAAGACTGCGCTGGGGGCAGCAGGTCTCGATGTCGACGGCGTCGACCTGCTCGCCATCGCCGGTCTGCACGAGCGAGCCTGCGCCTCGGTGGCGAAGAAGTCCGGTGTCGCGGCCGACCGGTTGGTCGACAGGATGTCCGCGACAGTCGGCAACCCTGGTGTCGCGCAACCGCTGCTACTGCTGGCAAGCGCTCTCGAGAAGGCGCGTCCGGGGCAGGTCGTCGTACTGCTGACGCTGGCGGACGGCGCGGAGGCGCTGGTGGTGCGTGCGACGGACGCCATCGCGTCGCATCGGCCGGCGCGTCCGGTCGCCGCGCAGGTGGCGGGCGGTTCTCCGGTGAGCTACGGCCGCTATCTCGCCTGGCGAGGGCTGCTTCCGGTCGAGCCGCCTCGGCGGCCGGAGCCGGCGCGGCCGTCGGCGAGCGCTGCGGGACGAACGGCCGAGTGGAAGTTCGGGCTGAGCACGGCGCAAGGTGTGCTCGCGGACCAGCGCGGCACGGTGACGACGTTCACCATCGACAAGCTCGCCTACTCGCCGTCGCCGCCCGTCGTGTTCGCGGTCGTCGACTTCGACGACGGTGAACGGCTGCCTGTGGAGCTGACCGATGTCGATGCCGGCGAGGTCGCGATTGGCATGAGGGTGGAGATGACGTTCCGTCGCTTGTTCACCGCTGACGGCATCGCGAACTACTTCTGGAAAGCGCGGCCGGTGCGTGGAGAGGACGCCTAGATGGCGAGTCATGGCATCCGCGACCGCGTCGCGATCGTCGGCATGGGCTGCACGCGGTTCGCCGAGCACTTCGACAAGAGCGCAGACGACCTCATGCGCGAGGCGACCTCGGAGGCGTTCACTGGGGCGGGCCTGACGAAGGAAGACGTCGACGCCTACTGGCTCGGCACTGCCCAGTCGGGCATGAGCGGCATCACGCTCGCGCGACCGCTGCAGCTCGAGGGCAAGCCGGTGACACGCGTCGAGAACTTCTGCGCTACGGGATCGGAGGCGTTGCGGCAGGCCGCGTACGCCGTCGCGTCCGGCGCGTATGACGTCGCGATGGCAGTGGGCGTCGAGAAGGTGAAGGACTCCGGCTACCAGGGGCTCAACGCGTTCCCGATCCCGAACGACGGGACGCAGCGCTCGTTGACGGCCGCAGCGATGTTCTCCATGGTCGCCCCGGCCTACGCGAAGCGTTACGGCGTGCCGGAGGACGAGATGCGCACGGTTTTGGCGCGGATCGCATCGAAGAACCACGCCAACGGCGCGCGCAACCCCAAGGCGCAGTTCCGGCGCGAGATGTCGGTCGAGCAGATCTGCGGCATGCCTGCTGTCGCCGGCGGGCTGTCGGTCTTCGACTGCGCAGGCGTTGCCGACGGGTCCGCCGCCGCTGTCGTTGTACGCGCAGAAGACGCGCACCGCTACACCGACAAGCCCCTGCTCATCAAGGCGCTGTCCTTCGTCGCCGGCAACGGCAGTGGGCTGGAGGACCCCGGCTACGACTACACGCACTTCCCGGAGGTCGCCGCATCAGCGGCCGACGCGTATGCGCAAGCCGGCATCAACGATCCCCGCGCCGAGCTCGCGATGGCGGAGGTGCACGACTGCTTCACGCCGACGGAGCTCGTCCTGATGGAGGACCTCGGCTTCAGCGCGCGCGGCACGGCGTGGAAGGAAGTCCTTGCCGGCACGTTCGACCGTGACGGCGAGCTGCCCGTCAACCCGGATGGCGGGCTGAAGTCGTTCGGTCACCCGGTCGGTGCGTCCGGCTTGCGGATGCTCTACGAAGCATGGCTCCAGCTGCGCGGCGAGGCGCCGGAGGAGCGGCGGATCTCCACCTTCGGCCAGCGGTCCCTTGCGCTGACGCACAACCTGGGCGGTTACCCCGGCGAGATGGTGAGCTTCGTCGGCATCGTCGGCACCGACTGACCCCGGCCGAACGGCGTTCGGCACCGGCAAGTTGCTCCGGACGGGCGACGCCGTCCGGATGGTTGCCTGCCCAGACTCGGGTCATGCACCTGATCACCGCACTCGAGGCGGGTGTCGTCAGCGCACCGGGCGACCTCCGCATCCACGCGATCCGTAAGACGTTGCACGGCCGCCGCGCGATCTGCGGAGCCGGGCCGATCCTCGGGCTCGTGCCCGGTCGCTTCGACGACGTCGCCGAGGACCAGTGCCCCAGCTGCCTCGCCCTCGCGGTCCCCGCTCAGTCGAGAAGTGAGGACAGCCGCTCGACCGCTTCGGCGTAGTCGCTCATGAACTCCTGCACCACCTGCTCGGCCGACTTGACCCGGTCGACCAAGCCGACGCCCTGGCCGACCCAGTAGCTCACCAGCTCACGCGCCTTCGGGTTGCCCGCGTCGGCGGCCTTGTCGATGCTGGCGAACGCCGGCGTGCTCAGGATCGACATCAGCGGCAGCGGCAGCGAGCCCGGGCTCTCCGGCCCTTCCCATGCATCGTGCCACGCGCTGCGCAGTTGCCGGCTGGGCTTTCCTGTCCGTGCCTTGCTGCGGATGGTGTCGCGCGAACCAGCCGCCACCATCTTCTGCCGGAACGACTCGGAGACCTCTGAATCCGTCGTCGCGAGCCACACCGATCCGGTCCATGCGCCGGCCGCACCCATCGCCATGCAGCCGGCCATCTGCTCGCCGGTCATGATGCCGCCGGCCGCGAGCACCGGGACCTCGCGGATCTCGCGGATGGCGCGGATCACCTCCGGTACGACGACGAGCGTGCTCACCTCGCCGCAGTGACCGCCGGCCTCGGTGCCCTGCGCGACGAGGATGTCGACGCCGGCGTTGACCTGCCGGATCGCGTGCTCCTTCGCGCCGACAAGAGCGGCGACGGCCACACCCTCGGCCTTGCCGCGCTCGATCATCCATGGCGGCGCGATGCCGAGTGCGTTGGCGATGAGCCTGATCGGATGCCGGAACGCGACGTCCATGAGCTCCTGGCCCATCTCTGGCGACGTGGCCGGCGGGAGGTCGCCGTCGCCGCCACGTGACCAGGCGAGCTCGACGTCGTACTGCGCCAGCAGCTCCCTGACGAACGTGCGGTGCTCCTCCGGCAGGTGTTCGGCGAGCTGTGCGATCGTCGCGCCGCCGGTCGCGAACTGGTGCTCAGGGACCAGGATGTCGACGCCGTAAGGCTTGCCGTCGACGTGGTCGTCGATCCATTGGAGCTCGGTCTCCAGGCTCTCCGGCGTGAAGCTCGCGCCCCCGAGGACGCCGAAGCCGCCGGCGCGGCTGACCGCAGCGACGACGTCGCGGCAGTGACTGAAGGCGAACAGTGGGAAGTCGACGCCGACCAGGTCGCGCATGGGGTTCATGGCAAGCAGTATCCAGTGTCACCAGCGCAACCGGCCGGCCTGCCTCGTCAGACCCAGGCGCCGTTTGCGTCGATCAACCGCCGCTCTTCGAAGAAGAGGAGCACGGCCGCAACCGCTGCCGCCGCGTCGTAGTGGCACAGCCGACACGGCGTGGCTTCGCTGCAGCGTGCCGACTCGTCATGATGCAGCTGATGGTCGAACGCGCGACACGCGGCGAGTGCACTGGCGGCTTGAGCCAGAGCATCGTCGAAGTGGCTGAACAGTGCGCGGTTGTTGGTCACCATCCAGCCTCCAAGGCGAACCGAGCACGTCGACGCGCCCGTGTCTGGCCGACGGAGGTCTGGCCGGACACGGGCGCGTTGACCCGGGGTGGGGTCAGCTGATCTGACGGCGGCGACGACCGAATCGGAGGATAGCCGTGCCGAGACCCGCGAGTGCGGCGCCGTAGGCGGAGATCAGGCCCGCGTCGAAGCCCGTGAACGGAAGCCCACCATTGGGAGTCCTCGAAGCCTCAACGGTCGGGCCGCTGGTGTTGCCGCCCGAGTTGCCCTGGTGACGCAGCTTCTCACCCTCGACCGTCGCGCCCGCGGTCTTGCCGCTGGCGTCGACCGAGGTGAGCGAGCCCTGCGGCGTGCTGCTCCCGCCCAATGTCGCTGTTGCCGTGTCGGCGGCGGAGCTGCCGTTGTTGCTGCCGCTCCCGCCGGTGGCGTCGAGACAGGTCAGCGCGAGAACGTCGGGCACCGCGAGTGAGCACGCGCCGTTCACCTGGTCGCTCGATCCGATCTCGTTTCCGTTGATGGAGACGAGGTAGGACGAGCCCTTGCTGCCGCTCTTCGACTCGCTGTGGAGTACGACGAGCTGGAGTGCGCCGTCACCGGCGTTGACATTCGCACCGTCGCTCGTCGACGAGGAGGAGGACTGTCCGGCGGTCCAGCTGGAGTCGGAGTGCGAGTGCAGCAGCCACACCTCGAGAGTCTTGTTGTCGATGAGAGTCGCGTGCGCGAGCGCTGCGTCCGCGGAGGAGGCAGAGCCGTTGGCGTCGTGCGATGCGGACGCCGACCACGGCGTGACCTGGAGCTGGCCGAGTTGCGTCTTGCCGGTGTCGATGAGTGCGCCCGAGCTGGATCCGGGAGTGGTCTGGCTGCCGCCGGTCTTGCCGCCGATCAGCGTGCTGCCGCCGAGGCTGATCGCGCTGGCGTTGGCGTTGCTGCCGTCACCGCCTGCGTGCGTGCCGGTGTCACCGATCTTGAGCAGGTCGTCGAGCGTCACGGCGGTGGCGTGAGCGTCGGCGGGCGGGGCTTCGGTGGACGTCTGGGTCGGCTCTGTCGAACCGGTCGCGGCGAACGCCCCGGCAGCCGGTCCCGCGATGACTGTCCCGAGGGCGAGTGCCAGGGTTGCCCTGCGCATTCTGTGTCCTCTCTGGTGCATGGATGTGGTCGGCGTCAGGTATGCCCGCCGTAGAAATGTAGAAACGCGCAATTGTCGTAATCCGGACATTCCTGCGAGGCGAATACACACAGGACCGCGGATCTGGCACGCTGTGCACGCTCGTCGAGGGAGGCGCGTTGCGGACCACCGGAATCTCAGGCGGGGCGCGAACGCGCGTCCCGGCGCACGCGCCGCCACGGCCGGCAACGACTCGCCCACTGGCCGATGTCCTCGACGGCTACATGAAGGCCAACGACTTGACCCTGCAGGCGATGGCCGAACGCACGGGCCTCGCCGTGGCGACCATTGCCGCACTCCGTGGCGGCACCCGCGGGAAGCGCCCGCATCCGGACACGGTGGCCAAGCTCGCCGCGGCCATGGATGTCAACGAAGCGGAGCTCGATATCGCAGTGGCTGCCGGCGTGGGCTCCGCGAGGAGTCGGGAAATCGAGCTGCTGAGCCGATTTCGGCAGTTGGACGACGACGCGAAGGTCGCCGTGGAGACCCTGCTGACGAAGCTCGTCTCGACGCGTCGCGCGCCCTAGGCGACCAGGTCCTCTGCCACTCGGAGGATCGCGTAGGCGAGCCATACCGCGTCCCGGGCGCCGAGGTCGACGTAGTTCTTGTCGTCGACGGCGAGCTGTGTGAGCTCGAGCCTGACCGCGGCGCGCTCGTCGAGGTCGACGTGCGCCACCGAGACGACCACATCGTCGATCGTCGCGGACCGAGCCGCGGCAAACGTTGTCATCTGTGCGGTCTCCTATCGCCGATCGATATTACTGAAAGTAACGGCGGGATCGTCGATGAGTTACGGCCTAGCTGGGTGATCTCGACCCCAAGCGGAGGACATACAAGTCCTTCTACACTTTCACGGGCAAACCAAACCGGAGACATGTCGAACGCGTGCTACCGAGCCGCTCCGGCGCGACGACGGTCGGCGGGTCAGGTTTCTGCTTCCCCTGCGCCGGTCGATCTCCGCCCTGGAGGAGACGGCTTAGACGCGGACAGAATCTGACGGGGCGTCAGGTACGCTCCCCGCCGTGGGTCTTCTGGACGGAAAAGTCATTGCTGTCACCGGTGCCGGCCGCGGGATCGGGCGTGCGGTAGCGCTCGCCTGTGCCGCCGAAGGCGCCAGCGTCATCGTCAACGACTACGGCGTCGGCATCGACGGCGCCGAGCCGTCGAGCGAGGTCGCCGACGCGGTCGCCGCCGAGATCGAGAAGGCGGGCGGCACGGCGATCGCCATCGCCGACGACATCTCGACGATGGAGGCCGGCGAGCGGCTCGTCCAGACCGCGGTCGACAAGTTCGGCCGCATCGACGGCGCGGTCTGCGTCGCTGGCATCCTGCGCGAGCGGATGCTCTTCAACATGTCCGAGGAGGAGTGGGACGGCGTCATCGACACCCACCTCAAGGGCACGTTCACCGTCTTCCGCGCCGCAGCCGCGGTGATGCGCAAGCAGGAGGGCGGTGGCTCGCTCGTCGCGTTCACGTCCGGCGTCGGCATGTGGGGCTCGGTCTCGCAGGCCAACTACGCCGCTGCGAAGGGCGGCATCGTCGCGCTGATGCGCAGCGCGGCGGTCGGCCTTCAGCGTTACGGCGTCAATGCCAACTGCATCGCTCCGGTGGCACAGACACGGATGGCGGCCAACGTCCCGGGCGGCACCGCCGAGACGGGCGCGCCCGAGGACGTCGCACCGATGGTCGTCTACCTGCTGTCCGACGCGGCGAAGGACGTCACCGGCCAGACCTACACGGTCGTCGGCGGCAAGGTCGCGCTGTGGAGCCAGCCGCGTGAGATCCGCACGATCGTCAAGGAAGGGCGCTGGACGCCTTCGGAGCTGGCCGAGAAGCTGCCGGCTGCGGTCGGAGTCGACCGGATGCCGATGTTCGAGTACATCGAGATGATGCAGAAGGCAGCCGCAGCAGAGGGCAAGCCCGCTCAGTGATGCAACCGCCGCCGTACCCGGTCGGGCGCCAGCTGCTCGCCGGCAAGCGCGTCCTCGTGACGGCTGCCGCCGGCACCGGCATCGGTTTCGCGACGGCGAAACGTTGTGCCGAGGAAGGCGCCGTCGTCGCGATCAGCGACCGGCACGAGCGGCGGCTGGGGGAGTCGGCGGAGCGGCTGGCCGAGGTCATGGGCTCGTCGCCGGTCGCTGTGCCGTGTGACGTCACCGTCGAGGCGGACGTGCAGCGGATGTTCGACACCGTCGGCGACTTCGACGTGCTGGTCAACAACGCCGGCCTGGGAGGTACGGCGCCCCTCGCGGACATGACCGACGAGCAGTGGGACGCGGTCGTCGGCGTGACCCTCACGGGCACCATGCGCTGCACCCGAGAGGCGTTGCGCCGCTTCAAGAGCGCAGGTCACGGTGGTGCGATCGTCAACAACGCGTCGGTCATCGGCTGGCGGGCGCAGCAGGGGCAGTCGCACTACGCCGCTGCCAAAGCCGGGGTCATGGCGCTGACCCGCTGCGCAGCGGTCGAGGCCGCGGCGGACGGCGTACGCGTGAACGCCGTCGCACCGTCGCTGGCGATGCACGAGAACCTCGCCAAGGTCACGACCGACGAGCTGCTCGCCGAGCTCACCTCACGTGAGGCGTTCGGCCGCGCGGCCGAGCCGTGGGAGGTCGCCAACGTGATCGTCTTCCTGGCGAGCGACTACGCGTCCTACCTCACCGGCGAGGTGCTGAGCGTCAGCTCGCAGCACCCGTGACATCAATTGTGGCCACCGAACGCTAGAACGTGCGGTGGCCACAATTGGTCGCCGTCGGCTAGCAGGTCTTGCGGGTAGCGCCGTATCCGTAGTTGTACGACGACGAGGTGCGACCCACGAAGTCGAGGGTGTTCCAACGGAAGTACGTCGTCCGCTTCGTGAAGATGCCGATGTACTTGTAGTGGGGGTCGAGGATGTTGGCCCGGTGCGGGGCGCTGTTCATGTACATACGGAACAGTGCGTCTGCTCCGGAGCTGGACGACTCCATGCCGACGTTCTCGCCGTACGTCGTCCAGTAGTAGGAGCCGTGCGACTCGAGCTGGCTGGCGAGGTTGGGGTTGTGCTCGAGGTAGCGCAGCGAGGCGAGCCTGCAGGACCACCCGTGTGCGACGTCAGTCGTGCCGGCGACCACGGTCAGCGTGCGGATGCCGCGGGACGAACGGGCGTGGTTGATGTCGGCGAGGAGCCGCGCGTCAAAGGTCGACAGCGTCACGTAGGTGCCTGCCGACGCGGTCTCGGCCATCGGGCCGACCGTCGTCGCGAAGCTGGAGAGACCCGCAGCGGCGGCGATGACGCAAATGGCGCGGGCGAAACGCAGAAGCAGACCTGACATGACTTCCTCCGACTGGGCTTTCGGGGGTACTAGTCACATCGGGCTAGAGAGCTAGTTCCTTAACTAGTCCGTTGGGGTGACGGGGGAGGTAGTTAGCCCGGGGTTGCACCGGTTTGCCCGGCGCCCGAGAGAATCTGACGCTGCGTCAGATACGCTCTGGCCGTGACCGAGCAGACCTTTCGGCTGTTCATCGGCGGCGAGTGGGTCGAGCCCTCCAGCGGGGGCTACGCGATCGTCAACCCCGCCACCGAGCAGCAGATCGCCGAGGCGCCCGAAGCCGGCGTCGACCAGGTTGCGGACGCCGTCTCGGCGGCGCGCAGCGCGTTCCCGGCGTGGGCGCGACGCCCCGCGGCGGAGCGCGCCGAGCTGCTGACGAAGCTCGCGGATGCTTTCGAACGTCGCATCCCGGACCTGGCGCCGCTCGTGCAGGCCGAGACCGGCGCGACGATGCGGGTCGCCAAGACGCTCCAGGTCGCACAGTGTGCGATCCGCTTCCGGCGATACGCCGAGCTGGCGATGCAGGACCACGACATCCCGTTGCCGCCGTCGGTGATGCCCAACACGGCTCTCGCGAAGGGCGGGCTGATCGGCGCACTCGCCGCCCGGCAGCCGGTCGGCGTCGTCGCCTGCATCACTCCTTACAACTTCCCGCTGACCAACATGGCCGGCAAGGTCGCGCCGGCCCTGGCGATGGGCAACACCGTCGTCGTCAAACCGGCGCCGCAGGACCCGCTCGCGATCCTGCGTTTCGCCGAGGCGGTCGAGGAGACCGGACTCCCGCCGGGCGTCTTCAACGTCGTCACCGGCTCCGGTGCGCAGGCCGGCCAGGCGTTGGTCGAGGCCGACATCGACATGGTGTCGTTCACCGGCAGCACGCCGGTCGGCCAGAAGATCGCCGAGACCGCCGGCCGCGGGATGAAGCGGCTGCTGCTCGAGCTCGGCGGCAAGGGCGCCGCAGTCGTCTTCGACGACGGCGACGTCGCCGGCGCGGTGGCCGGCATCGGCAGCACGTGGTCGTTCCACTCCGGCCAGATCTGCACTGCACCCACCCGAGTCATCGCGCACCGGTCCGTGCACGACCAGCTGGTCGAGCAACTCAAGGCGTACGCCGGCTATCTCAAGGTGGGCGACCCGTTGGCGGACGACACCGTCGTCGGGCCGGTGATCTCGGAGCTGCAGCGGGACCGGGTCGAGGCCCTGCTCGAGGCCGGACGGGCAGACGGCGCGGAGTTCGTCGTCGGGGGCGCGCGGCCGCAGATCGACACGGGCTACTACGTCGCGCCCACGCTCCTCGCTGGAGTGAAGAACGACATGCGGGTCGCCCAGGAGGAGTTCTTCGGTCCGGTCGTCGTCGTCGAGACCTTCGACGACGAAGACGAGGCCGTCGCGCTCGCCAACGGCACGGCGTTCGGTCTCTACGACTACGTCTGGACAGCCGACGCGGTCCGCGGTTATCGCGTCGCACGCCAGCTGCGCAGCGGCAACGTCGGCATCAACACGGTGCAGCGCAACCACGAGGCGCCGTTCGGCGGGTTCAAGCAGTCCGGTGTAGGGCGTGACGGCGGCGTCTTCGGCCTGCACGCCTACAGCGAGCTGCAGAGCATCGTCTGGCCCAGCTGACCGCACCGAACGAAGGGGCACGAGCCATGCGCGGCGTCGTCTACGACGGCAACGACTACCAGGTCGTCGACGACCTCTCTGTCCGTGACCCAGGTCCGGGCGAGGTCGCCGTACGAATCGAGGCGGCGGGCGTCTGCCACAGCGACGTCTCTGTCATCACCGGCACGATCCCGTTCCCGACGCCTGTGGTGCTCGGCCACGAGGGGGCCGGGGTCGTGGAGGCGGTCGGTGATCTCGTGACCAGCGTCAAGGTCGGCGACCACGTCGTGCTGTCGACGCTCGGCAACTGCGGAGCGTGCCAGTTCTGCGACGCCGGCCGGCCGACGATGTGCCGGTCGACGTTCGGCGGCAGGACGACGCCCTTCACCTGGCGCGACCAGCCGACCTACTCCTTCGCCAACGCGTCGGTCTTCTCCGAGCGGACCGTCGTCAAGGCCAACCAGGCGGTGCCGATCCCGGCCGACGTGCCGTTCGCGTCGGCCGCGCTCGTCGGCTGCGGTGTCCTCACCGGCGTCGGTGCCGTGCTGCACCGCGCGCGCGTCCCCGAGGGCGCGAGTGTCGCCGTCATCGGCGTCGGCGGCATCGGTCTCAACGTCATCCAGGGTGCCGTGCTCGCCGGCGCGTCGACCATCATCGCCGTCGACACCAATGCGAAGAAGGAGCAGATCGCGTTGGAGTTCGGCGCGACGCACTTCGTCGACAGCATCGACGCGGTGCGTGGCGTGCGCAAGGCCGGCGTCGACTTCGCCTTCGAGTGCGTGGGCCACGTGAAGCTGATCCGGGCGGCCATCGACCTCCTCGACTGGGGCGGCACCTGCGTCATGCTCGGGGTGCCGGAGTCGACGGCGGAGGCGTCGTACAACGTGGCATCGATGTACCTCGACAAGGGAATCCTCGGCTGTCGCTACGGATCGTCACAGCCGCAGCGCGACGTGCGCCGCTACGTCGACCTCTACCGCCGGGGACGGCTGAAGCTCGACGACCTCGTGTCGGCGACCTATCCGCTGGCGGACATGAAGTCGGCGGTGCACGACCTCGAGGCCGGAGAGCTCGCGGCGCGAGGCGTCCTGACACTGACGTGAGTCGCGCACTGGACCTGACTGCTGCTGCGGTCGTCACCAGCGAGTGCCAGAACGGCGTGATCGGTTCGGAGTCGGTCTTGCCGGAGCTGGCCGCGGTTGCCGCCGCGTCGGTGATCCCCAACGGCGCGAGGCTCTGTGCCGCGGCGCGCACGGCCGGCGTGCCGGTCGTGCACTGCGTGGCCGGTCGGCGACGGGATGACCGCGGCTCCAACCGCAACGCGCGGTTGTTCGGCGCGATGCTGAAGTCGCCGGTGCGCCTCGACCTCGGCTCGCCTGCGGCTGAGGTGGTGCCGGAGTTCGACGTTCGACCATCAGACCTCGTGCTGTCGCGGATCCACGGGCTCAGCCCGATGGCCGGGACCGACCTCGATCCGGTGCTGCGCAACCTGGGCGTCACGACGCTGGTCGTGGTCGGTGTGTCCGTAAATGTCGCGGTGACCAACCTGGTCATGGACGCGGTCAACCGCGGCTACCAGGTCGTGCTGCCGCGTGACGCGGTGTGCGGAGTGCCCGCTTCCTACGCGGATGCCGTCATCGACAACACTTTGTCCCTGCTTGCGACCGTCACGACGACGGACGACGTGATCAACGGCTGGCCTGACGAAGGCTGACCGAATGGCTACGGTTTCCTCAGAGCGGAGGGGGAGCCGCAGTGCAGTGCCCGCAGTGCAACACGGACAACCCGGGCGACCGCAAGTTCTGTGGCGGTTGCGGTGTCGCACTGTCGCGAGCCTGCGCCGCTTGCGGTGCTCCCAACGAGCCGCGGTTCGCGTTCTGCGGGGAGTGCGGCCAGCGGCTGGACCACGTGGCGGCCGGCGGTGCGCGGTTCGTCGGTGGCACGGGGGTCGATGACGGTTCGCTGCCGGCCAGTCAGCCGGAGCGGCGGCTCGTGTCGGTGCTCTTCGCCGATCTGGTCGGGTTCACGACGTTGTCCGAGTCGCGTGACTCCGAAGAGGTTCGCGAGCTGCTGAGCACCTACTTCGCCGCCTGCCGCGCGCGGATCACCCGTTACGGCGGGACGGTCGAGAAGTTCATCGGCGACGCCGTCATGGCCGTGTGGGGCGCTCCCGTCGCCAACGAGGACGACGCCGAGCGCGCCGTCCGGGCGGCACTCGAGGTGGTCGATGCGGTCGGCGAGATGGGCGTCCAGCTCGGTGCCGACGGGCTCGCAGCACGGGCGGCCGTGCTCACCGGTGAGGCTGCGGTCAACCTCGCGGCGACCGCCGAAGGCCTGGTCGCAGGAGACCTCGTCAACTCCGCATCGCGCGTGCAGTCGCTTGCCGCCGCAGGGACGGTGCTCGTCGACGACCCAACCCGGCGCGCCACCAGCGCGGCGATTGCCTATGCCGAGGGTGGCACGCACGAGCTGCGCGGAAAGAGCGTCCCCGTGACGCTGTGGCGGCCGCTGCGTGTCGTCGCCGGCCGCGGTGGTGCTCACAAGTCGGCCGGGCTCGAGTCGCCGTTCGTCGGCCGGTCGCGTGAGCTGGCCCTGATCAAGGACCTGCTGCACGACTCCGCCGAGAAGGGCATCGCGCAGCTGGCCTCGGTCAGCGGGATCGCGGGCATCGGCAAGTCGCGGCTGACCTGGGAGCTGTTCAAGTACATCGACGGGCTCAGCGACACGATCTGGTGGCACCGAGGTCGTTGTCTCGCCTACGGCGAGGGAGTGACCTACTGGGCACTCGCCGAGATGATCCGGGCCCGGGTCGGGATCGCCGAGGACGAGGGACCGGAGACGGCGATGGACACGCTCCGGGCCGCCGTGGCCGAGCACGTGTCCGACGACGACGAGCGCGAGTGGGTGCTCCCGCGGCTGGCGAGTCTGCTGGGACTCGACGACCAGTCGAGCACGGACGCCGCCGACCTCTTCTCCGGCTGGCGCCTGTTCTTCGAGCGAATGGCACAGCGCCATCCGGTCGTGCTCGTGTTCGAAGACCTCCACTGGGCCGACTCCGCGCTGCTGGACTTCATCGACTACCTGCTCGACTGGTCGCGCAACCATCCGATCTTCGTCGTCACACTCGCGCGCCCGGAGATCGACGAGCGACGCGGCGGCTTCGGATTCGGACGGCGCAACGTCACGGCCCTCTCGCTCGATCCGCTGCCCGATGACGCCATGGACGAGCTGCTCGACGGGCTGGTGCCCGGCTTGCCCGCCACGCTCCGCGACCGCGTGCGCGACCGCGCCGAGGGCGTGCCGCTGTACGCCGTCGAGACGGTGCGGATGCTCGTGGACAAGGGGTCGCTTCGCCGCGACGCCGACCGCTATGTGCCCGTCACGGCGATCGACGACCTCGAGGTCCCGGAGACGTTGCAGGCGCTCATCGCGGCCCGGCTCGATGGGCTCTCGCCGGTCGAGCGCACGCTGCTCCAGACCGCGTCCGTTCTCGGCAAGACCTTCACCGACGCGGCCGTGGCGAGTGTCTCTGCTCTCCCGGAGTCAGAGCTCGCGCCGGTCCTGTCGGGGCTGGTGCGCAAGGAGCTGCTGAGTGTGCAGGCCGACGCACGGTCGCCTGAACGTGCGGAGTACTCCTTCCTTCAGTCGCTCGTACAGAAGGTGGCCCAGGACACGCTGTCGCGGCGTGACCGTCGCGCTGTGCATCTGGCTGCGGCTGCTTACCTGCGGCAGAACTGGGCGACGGACGAAGGCGAGGTCGTGCAGGTGATCGCCTCGCACTACCTCGAGGCCTACCTCGCCGACCCGAACGCCTCGGATGCGGTCGAGATCCGGCATGAGGCGCGCGACTTCCTCACCCGGGCCGGCGACCGCGCTGCCGCGATGGCTGCCCAGGAGGAGGCGGAACGCTACTTCGGCCGAGCGGCTGATCTGACGGACGACGACGCGGTGCGGGCAGAGCTGTTGCTGCGCTCCGCCATGGCCGCATCGTCGGCCGGCCGCACTGAGGCGCACCAGCTCTTCGAGGAAGCTGTCGAGCTGTTCCGAGGGGTAGGCGACGATCTCGGCGCCGCCCGCGCGATCAAGGAGCTCGCCATCGCGCGCTGGGCCGCGCGCGGCGAGGTCGAGGAAGCGCTCGCACTGCTCGAAGAGTCACGTCGCACACTCACACCGAC
Organism: Mycobacteriales bacterium; assembly: GCA_035690365.1. Lineage (GTDB taxonomy): Bacteria > Actinomycetota > Actinomycetes > JAFAQI01 > JAFAQI01 > DASSKP01. Next base: position 14,546 of record DASSKP010000070.1, on the reverse strand, counting down.
GGCTCCGGTGGCGCTGCGGGCGGAGATCGCCCAGGCGTGCGGACGCATGTTGTTCTTCCTCGGCCGATCGAGCGACGCCCTGGAAGCGCTCGACGAGGCGTTGGAGCTGGCCGAGGGGGAGCGGTTGCTCGCCACGTTGTCCGAGGCGATGAACACCAAGGCCCTGGTGCTCCAGACCCATGGCCGCGCGGAGGAGGCGCTGAGCCTGCTCGACGGCGCGTTGCGCATGGCTCTCGAGGCGGGGCAGCCGGCGACGACGCTCCGTGCCTACGTCAACCTTTCCTACTCCGCGAGCGAGACCGACAACCTCTTGGCCGGACTCGCCTGGGCGCAGGAAGGCGTCGCTCTCGCTCGCAAGGTCGGCATCCGCGGCTTCGAGTGGTTCCTCGTCGCGCATGTGTGTGCGCATCAGATGTGGCTGGGTCGGTGGGACGAGGTCGAACGTGACCTTGCGGCTGTGCCCACGGCGGAGGAGATCCCTGAGGCCCGGGCGGCGGAGCTCAGCACGACGGGTGCTCGGGTGTTGCTGGCGTGGGCCCGTGGCGACGTCGAGTCCGTCCAGCGGCTGACCCAGATGTATGGGCCCATCCTGGAGAGCGCTGACGTTCAGGATCGCGGCGTCGCGCTGGTCTATGCGGCGGTGGCGGCACACAGTCGCGGGGACTTCGAGGTCGCGCAGGACTTGGGGCAGCGCGTGATGACCGAGATCATCCCAGTGATGGGCGTTCGGCATCCGGTGCTCCGCGTCGCGCTCACGGTGCTCTTGGACACCGCGCTGCAGCGCGGCGATGTCGCCGTCGCGGAGAAGGTGCTCGAAGACCTCGAGTCGCGGCCGGTCGGGCACCTGTCGCCGTACCTGCTGGGCGAGGTGGCGCGGTTCCGGGCGAAGCTGGACGTCGTCGCCGGGCGCGACGCCGAGGTGGAGGGGCACCTCCGGACCGCTGAACGCCACTTCGAGCAGGCCGGCCTCTGCTACCAGCTAGCCGTTGCCCGTGGTGAGCTGGCCGAGTGGCTGTTCGCGCGGGAGCGCTATGCGGAGGCGGCTGGGCCTGCGAGCCTTGCGCGCGCGGCGTTCGATGACATGCGGGTGACTCCGTGGCTGCACAGGCTGGAATCGGTCCTGCGACCGGTGGCCACTCCGGCCACGGCGTAGTGGCCACAGTGACAGTGCCGCTGAGTCCAGACGACCGCGCCGATGCGGTCGAGCGGTTGCGAGTGGCGGGCTGCGTCTTCCCGGAGGACGAGGTAACGCTGCTCGCTGCCGTTGCGGGTTCGGCCGGTCAGCTCGACGCCATGGTCACGCGTCGAGTGGCCGGCGAACCGGTCGAACAGATCGTCGGCTGGGCGGAGTTCTGCGGCCTTCGGGTCGCCGTCGAGCCCGGCGTCTTCGTGCCGCGTCACCGGACCGAACTACTGGCCCGGACGGCGGCAGCGGAGGCCTCGCCCGAGTCGATCGTCGTGGACCTGTGCTGCGGTTCGGGGGCTGTCGGGCTCGCTGTTGCGACCCTCGTCCCCGGGGTACAGCTGCACGCCGTCGACATCGACCCGGCGGCGGTCCGCTGCGCGCGGCGCAACCTGGCCGCACTGGGCGGCCGGGTCTACGAGGGTGATCTGTTCGCGCCGCTGTCGGTCGGTCTGCTCGGCGCGGTCGACCTCGTCACGGTCAACGCGCCCTATGTTCCGAGCGAGCAGATCGAGCTGCTGCCGCCGGAGGCTCGCCTGCACGAGCCGCGGGTCGCTCTCGACGGCGGCGACGACGGACTCGAGATCCACCGTCGGGTGGCACGGTCAGTGGGCCTCTGGCTGGCGCCGGGCGGCACACTGCTCGCCGAGTGCGGCACGAGCCAGGCGCCGACCTTGCGCGAGATCTACGCAGCCGCGGGGGGTGATGTCGACGTCGTCCTCGACGCCGACGGCGAGACCGCCGTCGTCAGGTTGACAACCACTCCACCACCAGGCGGTTGACCTCGTCGGGGCGTTCGAGGTGCAGGAAGTGCCCGACGCCCGGCAGGACGCGGACCTCTGACTCCGCCGACAGGTGGGCCTTCGACTCGAGCACCCGCTCCGCGAGGAAGGCACCGTCGTCCTCGCCGTGCAGATAGAGCGTCGGATGTGGCGGCGAGTCGCCGAGCACACCACCGCCGAACATCGCGCGGTAGTAGCCGATCGCCGCGCGGAGGTTGTCGGGCGCGCGCAAGGCGTCCTTCACATGCGTCAGGTCCGCGCTGCCGTCGTACGACGGCGACCAGTCACGCCAGAGGTTGTCGATGAACGCGAGGTCGTCGGCGCCTGCGACCAGCTCCGCGAGGTCGGTCTGGAAGAGATAGACGTAGAAGCTCTTCTTCAGCTGCGCATAGTCGAAGAACGCCGCGGACGCGATCGCCGGCGGCGGCACGGCCATCGTGACGACGCGTCGCCACCGGTCGGGCTCGAGTGCCGCGGCGCCGTATGCCGTGATCGCACCCCAGTCGTGACCGATCAGTACGGCGTCCGGGCCGCCACCCAGCGCCTCGTGTAGAGCATTGGCGTCCGCAGCGAGAGTGGAGACGCGGTAGTCGCCGTCCGCGGGCACTGCGGTCGGCGCGTAGCCACGCGTCCATGGCGCGACGGCGCGGAAGCCGGCGGCGGCGAGCGACGGCAGGAGATGCCGCCAGGTGTACGCCGAGTCAGGGAAGCCATGCAGCAGCAGGGCCAATGGCCGGCGCTCGCCGGACGCAGGAGGGCCGTCGCCGTCGGAGAGGTAGCGGAACTCCAGGCCGTTGGCCGACACGGCCGCTACGGTTTCTGACACGGCGTCAGGTTACGGTAGCCGCGTGGATCTGCGCTTCTCGGTCGAGGACGAGGCGTTCCGTGCCGAGGTGCGTGCGTGGCTCGACGAGCATCTCGTCGACGACTTCGCCGCGCTCGGCGACGCCGGCGGTCCGGGACGTGAGCACGAGGGCTTCGAGACGCGCCGGGAGTGGGAGCGGCTGCTGGGCGCGCACGGCTGGATCGGCCTCGGCTGGCCGCGCGAGCACGGCGGTCGCGGCGCGAGCCTCATACAGCAGGTCGTGTTCCACGAGGAGTATGCGAAGGCGCGCGCACCGCATCGCGTCAACCACATCGGTGAGCAGCTGCTGGCGCCGACATTGCTCGCCTGCGGCAGCGACGAGCAGCGGACGCGGTTCCTGCCCGGCATCCTCTCGGGGGAGGAGCTGTGGTGCCAGGGCTACTCCGAGCCGGGAGCCGGGTCGGACCTGGCCGGCGTACGCACCGCGGCGGTTCGCGACGGTGACGAGTGGGTCGTCACCGGGCAGAAGGTGTGGACGTCACTCGCGCACGTCGCCGACTGGTGCTTCGTCCTCGCCCGCACCGACCCGGAAGCGTCGAAGCACGCCGGCCTCTCCTACCTGCTCGTCCCCATGAAGCAGCCGGGCATCGACATCCGCCCGATCGTGCAGATCACCGGGACGTCGGAGTTCAACGAGGTCTTCTTCGACGGTGCGCGCACAGCTGCGGACAACGTCGTAGGTGCGCCGGGAGACGGCTGGCGCGTCGCGATGGCGACACTCGGCTTCGAGCGCGGTGTCGCGACGTTGGGCCAGCAGATCGGCTTCGCGCGCGAGCTCGACCACGTCATCGACATCGCTCGTCGCACCGGGCTCGCCGACGACCCGATCGTCGCCGATCAGCTGACGCAGGCATGGATCGACCTGCGCGTGCTGCGCTACACCGCGCTGCGGATGCTGTCGCACGAGGACCCGGGCGTCGAGGCGTCGATCGCGAAGCTGTTGTGGTCGCGGTGGCACCGCAGGCTCGGCGAGCTCGCGATGACTGTGCAGGGCGCGGCCGCGACCGTCACCGGCGACGACGGCTTCGACGAGCTGCAGCGGCTGTTCCTGTTCACCCGGGCCGACACGATCTACGGCGGCTCCGACGAGATCCAGCGCAACATTCTCGCGACCCGGATGCTCGGGCTGCCCCGCGGCTGACACGGGTGTGGGGAGCACCTCGCGGCGCTCCCCACACCGTCATGCTCAGCCGGCGTCGTCGTGGTTGCGCCTGCGCCGATCCCGTTCGAGGACGAGGAACGGCAGGGCGAAGAAGACCACGAAAACCCCGATGAGCGTCAGCCAGACCTTGAGCTCCAGGCCTTCGTTCATCGTTCGTCTCCTTACGTGAAGGGACAGGGCGATGGGTCAGGCGGGTGGTCCGCGGATGGCTGCCGGAGCGGTGACGGTCGCGGGCTTCGTCGAGTGGTCGGCGTGGGCGACCGCCCAACGGGCCCGGTCCACGGGGAGTGCGAGCGGGTGGACGGCAACGGCAGGGGGAAGCTGCCCCGTAGCGCGTGGGTGCGCAGCGACGAGCAGCGCTTCGGTCAGGTGGCCGGCTGCGGCAGCTCCGTGAGCCGCGTCGGACGCGAGGGACGCGGAGGAGTCGGCGGGGCCGACCACGACGAAAAGGGTCAGCGCCGCGCCGAGCAGGGCAAGCGGCAGCCGCCGCACCGTCACCGCCCGTCGCCTCACCCTTTACGAGGCTAGCGCTGCTGCGAGCCCTTCGACGTCGTCGACGGTGACGGTGAGCCCCGGATGGCGCAGCCGGCCGGTCGGGTCGAGGGCGCGGACCGGCTCGCGGAACCGGATGCACAACCCGCGCTCGCCGTTCGTGGCGAACGTCACTCCGCGGTCCGTGAACGACAGGTGCGCCGGGCCGGCCGTCTTGACGAACGAGTAGGGACCGGACACCTCGGTGCCGGCAATGTTGCTCAACGGCGTGCGGACCCGCCACGGGCCGAACCGCGCGCGTAGCTCGTCGCCCTCCACGACGACCGAGGCCGTGGCCGGCATCACACCGAACAGCAGCGCAGCCGCGCGATACGCAGGGTCGAAGCGAAATCGGAACGAGGACATGCCGTCCACCTACCCCCGAGCCTCCGCGGCAGTCGCGTTCGTCCGTTCTGTCCGGTCCGATGTCGCGAACAGGACGTTTTCGTAACGGCGAAGCCGCACGATGGGCGGGTGAGCGGTCGCGCCCGTCCCCTCGTCGCCGTCGGGGCGTGGGCCCTGTGTGTCGCGAGCCTGGCCGGGCTCTTCGTCGTCGCGTTCGTCGGGCAGGCCGGCGTGGACTGGGAGGGCGTCGGCTGGGCGGTGGCCTGGTGCGGGTTCCCGATCGGCGGCGCGGTGATCGTCGCTCGACGCCCGCAGAATCACGTCGGCTTGGCGATGGTGGGCGCCGGCGTGGCACTGGCGATCGGTGACACGACGAGCGCCTTCATCCCGCGCGACTACCTCACCGCCACGCATCACTCGGCGGCAGCGCAGGTCGCGTTGAACGTCAACAACTGGGTGTACGCGCCGGCGTACCTGCTGATCATCCTCGTGCCGCTGCTGTTCCCGCAGGGCCGACTGACCCGGCGCTGGCGACCTGTCGTCTGGCTGCTGGCCGGGGACCTGCTTCTGCTGCTGATCGCGATCGCCACCAGACCGAAGCTGCACCTTCCTCGCAACGGCCGCTCGGTCGCCAACCCCTTCCACGCCGCGATCGGAGACCGCCTGCAGGGAGCAGTGCCGGCGTTGACGTTCGCCCTCGTCATCGCCGGCGTCACCGCGGTGGTGTGGTCGGCCTGGCGGCTGTGGCGGTCGAGCGGCATCGAGCGCCTCCAGCGGAAGTGGGTGGCCCTGACCATCTCCTCGGCGAGCGGCGTCTTCATCGCGGCCGCGGTGGCCGATCCCGCGACGACGACGGGGAGCGCGCTGTCGCTGCTGGCACTGGCGATCGGCATCAGCGGGACCGGGGCAGCAATCACGACCGCAGTGCTGCGCCACCACCTCTACGACATCGACCGGCTGGTCAGCCGCACGGTCTCCTACGCCGTGCTCACGGCGCTCCTCGTCGGCGTCTACGTGGGTCTCGTCACGCTCGCCACCCAGGCGTTGAACGTCACGACGTCGTTCGGCGTCGCCGCGGCGACGTTGGCAGCCGCGGGGATGTTCAACCCGTTGCGCCTGCGCATCCAGCGGACCGTCGACCGCCGGTTCAACCGTTCGCGGTACGACGCCGCCCGGGTGCTCGACGCGTTCGCGATGCACATGCGCAGCTCGGTCGCTCTCGAGACGGTACGCGAGGAGCTTGCGGCGACCGTGCAGACGACCGTGCAGCCTGCCCACGTGTCGCTCTGGATCGCGTGAGCGCGTTTAGAGCGCGGCGAGCTGGGCGACCTTCCACGCGCCGCCGACCTTCGTCATCGTCATCCGCACCCGGCTCTGGTCGATCCGCGTCGTCGGCGTCTTCTGCCCGGTCAGCTGCTTCACGGAGGCCTGGTCGACCCAGACGAGTACGACGACCTCGTCGCCGGTCGCACTGACCACGCCGGGCACCGAAGGAGTCGCCTGCACGATCGCCCGCAGCTGGCGGGCCTGCGCGAGCAGGGTCGCGGCGCTGCCGGCGTACTGCCGTGCGAACAGGCCGGTCGTCTCGGACTTCGCCTTCGCGATGTCCGCGTCGAGGTTGCGGTAGTCGTAGGACAGGATGTCGTGCGCCGCCCGCTTGGCGGCGGCGAGAGCGCTCACCCGGGCGTTGTCGATCGACTCACCGCGACGGTTGTGCAGCCAGAGCACGACGTCGCAGCCCGCGACGACGAGGCACAGCGCGCTGACGATCGCCGTCACCAGCCCGCGCCGCGCCGTCACTGCGGCTCCCCGGCGAAGGCGATGTCGCTGACCAGCCAGTGACCCTTCGTGCGCACGACACGCATGACCATGCGGTAGTGCTTGAGCACCGACTGCGCGCGTCCGTTGGCCCCCGTCGTCGTGACCGTGGCGTCGACGGCCACCACGACCTGTGCCGTGCCCTTGGCCGCCGAGCTGCTCACCACGCCGACCGCCAGGACGTCGCCCACCGAGCGCGACTTGTCTTGCGCCAGAGTGTCCGCGAAGTGCGGCTGCTCGGCGGCGAACTGCGCCCGCAGCTTGCCGGTCGCGCCGGCCAGGATCCGGCGCAGGTCGCTGTCAGCCGTCTGGTAGCCGATCGTCGTCACGTTGAGTGCCTCGGCCCGCGCCGCAGCCGCAGCCGCCGAGCGCGCGTCGGCGCGACTGTTGCGCGCAGACGCCTGCAGCATCAGGACGACGAGGGCCGCGAGAAGAGCCGCGAGCACGATCGATGCGACCGCCGGTGCAGCAGCACCCCTACGCGAGCGGGTGGGGCCGGCTGTCGGGGCGCCGTCGTCGGGCTCTAGCTCATCGGGCCGAACAGCAGCCACATCCACGAACGATCTCCTAACACGCGCTGCTGTCCGCCTGTCGATCCAAGAAGGTAGCTGTGTCCGTCCGGCGCCGAGAACCACCGGTCGGCTGAAAGCGGTGTCATCGTTGCCGGGTCGGCGGCACCGGCGGCACCGGTGGACCCGACTGTCGCCGATCCACCACCGTGTGGCAACCCACGGTTCTGGCGATAGCTCGGCTCGTCGCCGAGCCGCTTGCCGTCCGGCTCGGGTGCCTCCCGCGAGCCACGAACGTTGATGTCCTGCTTCGTCGGCGCCTTGCAGAACGCGTCCCACCGCAAGGGCGGGTAGCGCAGCGCGTTGGGCAGTCGCCACTTCTTCGGCGGGACGTAACCCTGCATGCAGGGCTGGTGGTCCTCGGTCGGTGGGAACGGGAAGCCGAACCGTGTCGAGGCATTGCCGGGGAACAGTCCGTACGACGTCGACACGACGTAGGGGTAGATGATCAGCACCTGGCGGATCGCCGGGATTCGCACCGCGGTGACCTGGCCGAGCGACGTGAGGTTGCCGAGAAGGACCGGCAGCGTCGCGTCGACGCTGTGGTCGAGAGCGGTGAGCTCCCGGGACGCCGGCACACCGTTGTCGATGACCGCGCGCAGGTCGCCGTCGCTGGAACGCAACGCGTCGGTGAACGTCGCGAGGTTCTTCGAGAACGCCACGATGTCCGAGGACAGGACGTTCTGCGTGTCGAGGACGCGACCACCGTCGTCGAGCAGCTGCACCGTCTCCGGCAGGTTGCCTCGGGCCGTCTGCATGAGCGCCCGAGTGGAGTCCAGCAGGTGCTGGAGGTCGGGGCCGGTGTCGGCGAACGTCGTACCGAGCTCGGTGACCAGGGTGTGCAGATCCTCACGCGGCACGGACTTCATCAACCGGTCGATGTTGACGAGGAGGTCCTGCGCCGAGACCGGCAGCGTGGTCTGCGACTGCGGGATGACGCTCCCGCCGTGCAGGTAGGGACCGCCGGGGTGCAGCGGGCGCAGGTCGACGAACTGCTCGCCGATGGGCGACCCGTTGCCCACGACGGCTTGGACGTCGGACGGGATGGGTTGCTTGCCGTCGAGATCGAGCGCGACCCGGATGCCGTCCTGGCGAAGGCTGATCTTCCCGACTCGGCCGACCTCGACGCCGCGGTAGGTCACGCTCGCGCTGGTGAACAGGCCGCCGGAGTCGGCCAGGTCGACGTACGCCGTGTAGCTGTTGCCGAACACGGACTGGCCGACGCCGATGTAGTGCACCAGGACGTAGCCGATGCCCACCGCGGCGATCGCCACGAACGCGCCGGTCTTGACCCAGACCGATCGGCGGATCATCGGAGCCCTCCGAGGAGCAGGGCGCCGATGTCGTTGCCCTGCAGCCAGGTCGGGCCGGGCAGGGGCAGCGGCAGTGGCGAGCTGGGTGACGTGGGAGAGGTCGGCGACGCCGAGCCGCTCCGGCGCCGGGACTTCGGGAAGGCGTTGGGGAACAGCGACGACAGCTGCGGCCCGAACGTGTTGAGCAGGGACGACGCGGATGCGTCGATCGTCAGCGCGAGGTTGCCGTAGTCGCCGAAGTACTCCTGCTCGACGGTGTCCGCGGTCGGATAGGTGAGGATCGCCTGCAGGGTGATCGGGATGACGTCGCCGACCCGGGCGAGCCGGTCCAATGTCGGCTGCAGGTTGCGCAGGTTGGCGACCAGGTCGGCGTGAGAGGCGTTGAGCACGTGCGTCGCGACCCGGCCGAGATGGTCGACGGAGACCAGCATGTGGGTCAGCCGCTGCCGGTCGTCGGCCAGGATCTTCACGGCGGACGGCATCGTGTCGATGGCGGTGGTGAGCGTGCGCTCCTGCCCACGGACGATCGAGGTCAGTCGGTCAAGACCCTCCATCGCCGAGATGATCTGCTGCTTCTGGCCGTCGAGGCCGCCCACGAACTCCCGCAGGTGACCGAGCAGCGCGCGGGCCGCGTCGGCGCGGCCGTTCAGCGCGACCGACAGCTCATGGGTGATGGTGTGCAGCTGGTCGACGCCGCCACCGTTGAGCAGCATCGAGAGTGCGCCGAGCACCTCCTCGACCGTCGCGTCGGTGTCCGTCTGAGGAAGTGCGATGACGTCGCCGTCGGACAGCCGCCCCATCGGCCGCGCGTTGGCAGGTGGCTCGATCTCGACGAACTTCTCGCCCAGCACGCTCGTCTGCTCGACTCGCGCGATCGCGTTGGCCGGCAGCTTGACCGAGTCCGGCAGCTGGCAGGTGACGACGGCGTGCCGCCCTTCGACGGCGATGCTCTTCACGTGGCCGACCGTGGCCGCGTTGACCTTGACCGCGGAGTAGGGCACGAGGTCGAGGACGTCGGCGAGCTGCACCTTCACGGTGTAGGTGTGGCCGCCCTTCGCGGCGGCTCCCGGCAGCGGGAGTGAGTAGACGCCGTGGAAACCGCAGCCGCTGAGGACCGCAGCGCTTGCCGCTGCGGCGACAAGCCCGCGCAGGCGGCTCATCGCTTGCTCCCGCTGGACAGCGGCACCTTGTTGAGCGGCTGAAGCATCTGCATGCACTGGTTGGGGTCGCCGCCGACCGAGTCGTAGAGCTGGCAGAAGAACAGCGTCGGGTTGTTGGTGTCGAAGTTGTCGAAGCGCGCGTTGTAGGTGCGCGCCGATGGTGTGTACATGTGCGGGTAGTTGCTGATGCCGACGGCACCGAAGTCGGCGATGTGCGCGAGCAGAACTCGCTCGCGGGCGAGGATCTGGGTGACCGTGCCCAGCTGGCGTACGTCGCCGGCGAGCTGATCGCGGTTGGCGTGAATGAAGCGGGAGACGTCGGCGAGTGCGATGCCGAGGTTGTGTAGCGCGGTGGAGAAGGCCCCGCTTTCCTGGGCGAGCTGCTGCGAGACGTCGGCCAGGTCCGTGGTGAACGAGCGGGTCTCGGCGTCGTGCTGTGCCAACGTCGAGGTGAACGCCTGGAGGTTGCGGATCGTGCCGAACAGCGCGTTGCGGTTGTCACCGATCGTGGACATGAGCTGGGCCAGCCGGGAGACGGTCGTGTGCGCCTGCGCACCTTCGCCGCGCATGTTGGCCGCCCCGACCTGGATCGCTCGTCCGAGCGCGCCCGTCTTGTTGGCACCTGCCGGGCCCAGGGCCTGAGCGAGCTGCACGAGGTTGCCCGTCAGCTGGTCGAGCTCGAGCGGGACGCCCGTGCGCTGGATCGGGATCGTCGCTCCGTCGGCGAGGACCGGTCCGCCGCCGTAGACCGGGCTCAGCTCGATGACGCGGTCGGCCACCAGGGTCGGCTCGTCGACGATGGCGGTGGCGCCTGCCGGGATGCGTCGGGCGGCGTCGTACTCCATGACGACCTTCACCTGCGTCGCCTGCGGGGTGACCGAGGTGACAGTGCCGACCTTCACCCCGAGCACGTCGACGTCCGAGCCGGGATAGAGGTGGACCGCCAGCGGGAAGTAGGCGATGACCCGCTTCGTGTCACCGCCCATGACCCTCGGCAGCACGACCGCGGCGAGAGCGAGCACGACGACTCCCGCGAGGATCACCTTCGCGCGAGTCGTCGCGAGCAGCGTGCGGATGGCGGTCATCGGCCCCGCACCACCCGCTGCGCGTAGGGCACGCCGAGCAGGTCACCGAGCGTGCGCGGGTGGCCGGACGGCACGTATCCCTGCAGGGCGTTGGCCTGGAACGGGTTGGTCGCGTTGATCGCCGCGCCGTCGAACCAAGGCCCCGAGCCGGTCGCGTCCACCTCACCCCGGACGAAGACGTAGAGCTCCTTGACGATCTGGTCGAGCTCGTCCTGGTGGCTGTTGAGCAGCGCCAGGACGGAGTGGATGCGACGGAGCGCCGGGCCGATCGACGCCTGGTTGTCGTGGACCAGACCGGACAGCTGCTCGGCCATGTCGGCGGTGTTGGACAGCAGCTCGTCGACGACGGCTCGGCGCTGCTGCAGCATCTGCAGCAGCCGGTCGCCGTCGCCGAAGATCTGGACGAACGCCGCGCGCCGCTGTGCGAGCACTCCCGTCAGGGTGTCGGCGTGCTGGAGCAGGCTCGTGAGCTCTGCGTCGCGCGAGGCGATGGTCTCCGAGAGCCGGGAGAGACCCGCGAGCATCGACCGCGTCGACGCCGGCGTGTTCTTGAACGCCGCCGAGATTGCATCGAGCGCGTGCGCCAGTCGCTGGGTGTCGATCTGCCCCGTCGTCCGGCCGAGACCCTGCAGTGCGGGCTCGACGTCGTAAGCGGCCGCGGTCCGGCTGAGGGGCAGTTCCTTGTCGTGCGGCCAGCTGCCCGGACCCTGTGGCTCGAGCGAGAGGTACTTGTTGCCGAGAAGCGTCGCGATCTCGACGGAGGCGTGGGTGTCGCGACCCAGGTGCGCGGCAGTGTCCGTGATGGAGAAGCCGACCCGCACGTGGGTGCCCTCGAGGCCGATGCTCGTGACCTTGCCGACGACGACGCCGCCGATCATCACGCGGTCGCCCTTGTACAGGCCTTCGGCCCGGGGGAGCGCGGCGCTGTAGCCGGTGCCTCCGGTGAACGGCAGCTTGCTGATGTTGAAGGCGAGCAGCAGCAGCACGGCCAGCACGGCAAGGAACGCCATGCCGATCGGCTGGGGGTTCATCTCCCGGAAGGGGCGCAAGTTGGTGAGGCTCACGGCGAGCCTCCCGGGGGCGGCTCGACCGGGTTGGTGTGGCAGCGATGCGCCGAGTTGATCTGCCACGCGGTCTCGGTGCCGTCCGGGCGGATGAAGTTGACCGCGCAGACGTAGAAGTTGAGGAAGGCGCCGTAGCTCGCCTCCGGCGTCGCGACCTTCAGCTTGTAGGGCGTGTAGGTGAGGAAGTGCTCGAGCACGCGCTGGCTCGCCGGGGTGTCGAGCTTCTCCGCGAGGACGCCGAGATGCTTGATGTCCGCCGCGAGCGAGGGCCGCACGTCGTGGAGAAGGGAAGCCGTCGCCCCGGTCAGCTGGTCGATGCTGTCGAGCGATGAGCCGATGGCCTGTCGGTCCTGTGACAGCCCCGTCAGGAACTGTTGGAGGTTGCTGATCAGCGACGAGAGCTGCTGGTCGCGGTCGGCGACCGGACCCAGCGTCGCGTCGAGGTTGTCGATGACGTCGCCGATGAGCTTGTCGCGATCGGCCAGGCTGTTGGTGAGCGAACCCACCTGGCGGAACAGCGTGTCGATGGTGCCGCCTTCGCCTTGGAGCACCTGCACGAGCTCGTAGGACAACCGGTTGACGTCGTCCGGGTTGAGGCCGCTCAGCAGCGGCTTGAACCCGTTGAACAGCTGCGTGAGGTTGAGTGCCGGCTGGGTCATCGTCACCGGGATCAGCGCGTTCTTGCCGAGCGGTGCACCGTCGGGACCGTCGTCGACGATCGCGAGGTAGCGCTGACCGATGAGGTTGCGGTAGCGGATCGCCACCTTGGTGGTCTTGGTCATGGCGACGGAGTCCGCGACGGTGAACGACACCTTGGCCTCGTGGCCGGCGTAGAGCGAGACGCCCTTCACCGTGCCGACGCGTACGCCGGCGAACCGCACCTCATCTCCGGAGATGACGTTGGCAGCGTCGGTGAAGACGGCTGAGTAGCTGCGCGTCTTCTGGGTGTCGACGTTCATGATGGTCATCGCGAGAAGCGCGGTGGCCAGGAGCGTGACGATCGCGAAGATGCCGAACCGGACCCCTGCGCCGGCGACGGTCATGCCGTTCTGGGTCCTCATCGGATGTTCACCGCCTGCCCGCGAGCGAGCGGTCCCCAGAGCAGGTCGGCGATGTCGGGCACCGCGCCGGCGTCGATGCCGAGCATCGGGCCGAGCAGCCGGTCGAAGACCGTGCGCTCCTCGCCGGTGCCGGCGATGCCCATGGACGGGCTGAACAGCCCGCCGAGCTTGCCCGTCAGTCCGCCACTCCGGCTGCTCTTGCCCGGCTGCCCGCCCTGCCCGTCGAAGCGCGGGTCGTCCTCGGTGCCGTCCTTGTAGCGGATGACCGGCAGCGACATCGGCGGGTGGGGCAGGCCGTAGCAGTTGGGCCCGCGTTTGTCGTTGAACTGGGGCAGATCGATCGGGTACTGGTAGGTCGGGAAGGACGGGACGACCTCGACGACGACGTGCGCCGAGTGGCTGATGCCGACGGGGGACTTTGCGACCGCGTCGTGGATCCGCGGGATCAGCCCGGCGTAGCCCTTGAAGAAGCACGGGAACTCGGGGGAGTACCTCGCGAGCAGGGACAGGACCGGACGGTTGACCTTGTTGACAGCGATGAGGTTGTCGGCATTGCGGGCGAGCAGGTCGTGCGTCGCGTCCGCGGCGCCGGTCACGTCATCGAGGAACGCCGAGATCTGCTGTTGCTGCTCCACGACTGTCCGGGACGTGACCGTGAGGTTGCCGAGCATCCGGAGCAGCGCGGGAGCAGCGTCGGCATAGGTGTGGCTGAACGTCGCCAGCGCGGCCATGTCGTGCTGGAGCTGTGGCAGGTGCGGGTTGAAGTCGCGGAGCCACGCGTCGGCGTCCTGGATCGTCGCGCCGAGCTGGTCACCGCGCCCGGACAGTGCGGTGGCGAGTGCGGTGAGAGTCCGGTTGAGGTCGGCGGGCGGGACTGCACGCAGCGTGGGCAGCAGGTCGTCGAGTGCCTGGTCGATCTCGAGCGTCGGCCGGGTCTGGTCCTCGTCGATGACGGCGCCGTCGGCGAGATAGCGCCCGGAGGGCTGCGCCGGCGGGACGAGGTCGACGTACTTCTCTCCGAACAGTGTCTTCGGCAGCAGTCGCACGGTGACGTTCGCCGGAATCTTTCGCGCGTCCGACGGCGTCAGTCGCAGCTTGAGATCGGCGCCCTTGCCGGTCGAGGAGATCGAGTCGACGCTGCCGACGATGAGGCCGCGTTCCTTGACGTCGGAGCCCGGAAGCAGCTGCAGGCCGGCGCGGTTGATGTGCACGGTGACGTAGTCAGCCGGCGTGAAGTCGCGGTTGAACGCCATGACGCTCAGGGCAACCAGTGCCGAGGCGACGAGCAGCAGCAGGACGCCGTAGAGCTTGTAGGGATGGTGTCTCATCGATCAGCCCGCGATCCGCACCGTGATCTGGCTGCCGTAGAGCGCGAGGTCGAGCAGCAGGTCGATGACGACGATCGTCGTGATGACGAGGCGCACCGCGCGGCCGACGCTGATGCCGACGCCGGCAGGGCCGCCGCTCGACTTGTAGCCGTAGTAGCAGTGCACGAGGATGATGACGAGCGCGAAGACCAGCACCTTGCCGAACGAGATGTAGATGTCGCTCTTCGGCAGGAACTGGAAGAAGTAGTGGTGGTAGGTGCCGGACGACTGGCCGAACAGC
>DASSKP010000069.1:0-86295 GCA_035690365.1 Mycobacteriales bacterium | reverse complement strand
CGACAGCGCGACGTAGACCGTCTTGTGGTCGCGCGGGTCGATGGCGACACCCTGCACGTAGCGGTTCGGCAGGCCGATCGCCGCCGCCTTGTGCCAGCACGCGCTGCTTCCGACCTTCGCGGTGCAACCCGGCTTCACGTTCGTCGCGAGGCCGTTGTGGAAGTAGGACAGGTTGCCCGAGCCCTGACTGATCGGGTCACACAGCCCGCAGAACGGGACGTACATGCTCGCGCCGTCCATGGTCAGAGCAGTGGCGATGTTGTTGCCACCGGAGGCGTTGACACCGGTCTTGCCGTTGACCTTGCTCGTGCCCAGGTCGTAGCTGACCTTCCACGAGCCCGGGTCGAGGCACTCACCCTCTTCGGAGGTGCCGCTACTGGTGTTGACGCCGTTGACGCTCTCGTCGACGTAGCGGCCGACGGCGACGAGGTGGTTGGCGTTCTTCGGGTCGAGGCCGAACGGCGTCGAGAACTGGTTGGTCGACGAGTCAGCGGCCTCGCAGGAAGAGATGTCGTTCCAGGTGCGGCCGCCGCTGGTGCTGACAGAGATGTCGCCGTAGGTGTACTCCTCGTAGACCTGCAGGTCGTTGCCCGGCACGACGGCGGTGTCGAAGCCGTCGCCGCCGAAGACCTCGTCGCCGCGGGTGCTGCCCGGGTCGATCTTGACCTCGCCGTTGTCCTGCAGTCCGGCGTAGATCGTGCCGTCCGAACCCTCGACGGCGTAGTAGGGCTGAGTGGTGGCGAGGCCGAGGTTCAGCCAGTGCCAGCTCGAGTTGTCGTAACCGACGTAGCCGAGGTCGGTGGTGTGCGAGAGCTGACTGAAGATGCCGCCGTCGGAGCCGGTGTAGAGGCGGCTGACGCCGTTCTGCAACGGCACGAATGCCGCAGCGTGCTGGTCCGGGTGGGTCGCCTTGCCGGCGTACGCGGGACCAGGAACGGAGGAGCAGTCGATGCCGTTCAGGGCGGCGCAGCCGTTCCAGTAGCGCGAGACCGTGCGCCACTGCGCGAGGCCGGGGCCGGTCTGGTTGCTGATCGCCTCGTAGACCTCCTCGAGCCCGACGAGGACGCGCGTGTCGTCCTTCGGGTCGACGGAGATCCACTGGTCGTACCAGGCCTGCACACCGGGTGCGTAGAGCAGCGCCTGCTCGACGAGCAGGCCGGTGCCGGGCGCGGCGCTGAACGACTGCGAGTTGCCCTTCGGCGTCCAGTTGCTCGGGTCGGCGTTGGTCGAGAGGTAAACACCGTTGAGGACGCTGTTCTTCGCCTCGAGCGGGATGCCGGCGTAGGTCTCGTTACGGAAGTTGCCGGCGTCCTGTACGACGGCCCAGAGGTACTTGCCGTCGGCGGAGTAGGCGAGCGACGTGCGGCCGATGGCCTGCGACGTGCCGATCGGGTTGGCGTTGTTGCCGGGCTCACCGAGACCGGTGCCGGGCTGCTGCGGAACGAAGCGGAACGTGCCGCTCTTGCCGCCCTTGGTCGACTGGTAGAAGCCGTTGCCCTCGGACTGCGGCTTGCCGTTCGGCAGCTTCTGCGCGCCACCGCGCCAGCCGATGACGGCGACGACCTCGTCGGGGTGGTGCGGGCGGACGCGCACATCACTGACGAAGTTGCCGAACGGCGACGCAGAGTAGACACCGTTGTGCGCGGCGTTGCTCGGCAGCTTGACGTTGACGTAGTGCTTGCCGTGGTCGGTGGAGAGCCACAGACCGTTGTTGGTCGCGGCGAAGACGCGACCGTCGGGGAAACCCTTGCTCGGCTTCACGGCCTCGACGTGGAAGACGGTGAGGACACCGGGCAGGTGGACGTGGGTCCAGTGGCCGCCGCCGTCGTTGGTGACGTACATGCCGTCGCCGTAGTAGGCGTCGGCGTTGGTGTTGGCCTCGCCGGTGCCGACGTAGACGCGGTTGGCGTCAGCCGGGTCGACGGCGAGGCCGCCGATCGCGAGCGTGCCCTGGTGGTCGAACTTCGGCGCCCAGCTCTTGCCGGCGTCGGCGCTCTTCCAGACACCGCCGTCCGCGGCGCCCACCCAGACCTGGTCCGGGCGCTGGGGCGTGACGGCGATCGAGGTGACGCGGCCGCCGAGGTTCTGGAAGCCGAGGCCGACGATGTCACTCGGCGAGTGGTTGGGGTCGTTGGCGAAGTAGCTCTCGGGGCCACGGATCTTCCAGTCGCCGCCGAAGCTGGTGCTCTGCGGGACGAGGGCGGCCTGGGCGACGCTCTGCGAGATCGCGCGCGAGGTTGCGTAGGGGTTGGACAGACCGGCGGCGCCGAAGTGCCGGGCCGCGAACGACTGCTGCGCCGTCATCTCCTCGGCCGGGTTGGCGTGCGCCTCGGCACCGCTCGGGTTGAGCATCGAGCGCAGGCTCGCCGAGCCGTGACCGGCTGCGGCAACAGGTGCGACGGCGGGTGCACCGGGCGCGAGGGCGCCGGCGAGCGTCAGCGAGAGGCCGGCTGCGGCTGACGTGCGGGCGATGACGGTCCCGCGGCGGCGGCACAGGTCGATCAGGCGGGCAGTGGAGCCGATCATGCTGGGTGAACCCCTCGTGAGCAGACGTCGTTGTCCTACGGGCAGGGTTCTGCGCGCAGGATGGCGATTCCTGCCCCGCACAACGAACGAAGCGGACATCGGTCACGCACATCCGCTGGCGTCGAGCGTCGAAACTGTCCTCGCCCGTCCTGAAGATTTCGGTATGACAAGACCTCGACCACTGCCCGAAGGCCTCCTGGATGCAGTCCGGGAGACGCCACACATGACTGCGTTCCTCGAGCGGATGGGCCTTCCGGCTTCAGGTGTGCCCGAGGTGTGTTCCGTTTGTGGCTGCGACGGAACGTGGCTCGGCAAGGCGTTGCGCCTCGTTGTTGATCACATCAGCGGCGATTGGCTCGACAATCGACTGGAGAACGTCCGCTTCCTTTGTCCCAACTGTCATGCACAGACAGCCACTTGGTGCCGCCGCCGTACTCCAGCGGTCCCGGATAATCTCGCTGGCTGAGGGGTCGTAGGCCAATGGCAGAGCCAGACGCCTTAGGAGCGTCCCAGTGCGGGTTCGAATCCCGCCGACCCCACGATCAGCGGTAGATGCCGACGGCCCAGCGGTCGGTCTGCTGAGCGCTCACCGTCACGGTGATCTGCAGCGGACGGCGTACCTGACCCAACGCGACCACACCGACGGGGCGGCCCGTGCACGCCTGCTCGCTGGTCAGGCTTCCGACCACGATCCGGACCCGACCGACGGTGCAGCGCGCGACGACATAGAGAGTCCCGCCGGTCGTCGTGACATGCAGGTCGCCGTGGCGCGAGCCCGTCGGGAAGCCGGCGACCTGACTGCGCCGCACATCGTGCTCGACGAAGCCCGCTTGCCTGAAGGTCAGCGGCAGCGGGGCCGGCACGACCACCGAGGCGACTGTCCGCTGATGGGACAGCTCGAGGCCGAGCGTGAGGCCGGCGGCGACCAGAGCGGCCGCCAGCGCGACGAGGAAGATGCGCCGGACGCCACGAACCGCTGCTTCCTCGGCCCCCGGCGCCGGCTGCTCGACGGTCACGGTGATCCGAGCTCGGCGAGCCGGGGCGCAAGGGTGCGGAACGCCTTGCCGCGGTGGCTGATCGCATCCTTCTCCGCCGCGGACATCTCCGCGGTCGTGCGTTCCTCACCGACGGGGACGAAGATCGGGTCGTAGCCGAACCCGTTCGCACCTCGTGGCGCGCGGATGACCACTCCCTCAACCCGCCCTTCGACGACCAGCCGCTCCCCCGACGGCGTCACAGCTGCAGCTGCGCAGACGAACGCGGCGCCGCGACGCTCGTCCGGCACGTCGGCGATCTGGTCGAGCACCAGCTGCAGGTTGGCGACGTCATCGCGTTGCCGACCGGCCCACCGCGCGGACAGCACACCCGGCATGCCGTTGAGCGCCGCGACGGCGAGACCGCTGTCATCCGCAAGGGCGGTGACACCGGTCGCGTGCGCCACGGCTTCTGCCTTCAGCAGCGCGTTGTCCGCGAACGTCGCGCCGGTCTCCGCGACATCGGCGACGTCGGGAAACTCGTTGAGCGACACCAGCTCGACGTCGTACGGCGACAGGATGCGCTGGACCTCCTCGACCTTGTGCGCGTTGCGCGTGGCGAGGACGACCTTCACAGCCCCTCCGGCTGCACGCCTCGCTTCCGCCGCGGAGCGGCGAGGGCCTGCTGCTGCAAAGCCGTGAGATCCGAGCACCCACGCACCGCGAGGTCGAGCAACCCGTCGAGCAGCCCGCGGTCGAACGGCTCGCCTTCTGCGGTGCCCTGCACCTCGACGAACCGACCGTCACCGGTGCAGACGACGTTCATGTCGGTCTCGGCCGCCACGTCCTCGGTGTAGCAGAGGTCGAGTCGCGGCTCACCCTCGAGCAGGCCCACCGACACTGCGGCGACCGACGTACGCAGCGGATCGCCCGCCACCGCACCGCGCTCGCGCAGCCAGTCGACCGCATCGACGAGAGCGACGTAGGCGCCGGTGATCGCCGCCGTACGCGTGCCACCGTCGGCCTGGAGCACGTCACAGTCGAGGACGATCGTGTTCTCGCCGAGCCCGGCGTAGTCGATGACCGCGCGAAGCGACCGGCCGACCAGACGCGAGATCTCGTGCGTACGACCGCCGAGACGACCCTTGACCGACTCGCGGTCGCCACGAGTGTGCGTGGCACGCGGCAGCATCGCGTACTCGGCAGTGACCCAGCCGAGACCGCTGCCCTTGCGCCAGCGCGGCACACCTTCGGTGACCGACGCGGCGCACAGCACCTTCGTGTGACCGAACTCCACGAGCACCGATCCCTCGGCGTGGTCGAGCCAGTCACGGGTGATGGTGACGGCACGCAGCTCGTCGTTCGCACGGCCGTCCGGACGCGGCATGGCTTGCTGGCCTTTCTGGAGGTGACGGGTCAGATGGTGAAGGTGTCGAGGCTGCTGGCGACGTCGATCGTGCCGTCGTACACCGCCTTCGCCTCTTCGAGTGTGCGGTGCCGATCGCCCCACGGCACGAGGTGTGTCAGGAGAAGCCGGCCGACCTCGGCGCGGGCAGCATGCTCGGCCGCCTCACGGCCGGTCAGGTGCACGTCCGGCGGGTTGGTGTCGCCGTCGAGGTACGACGCCTCGCAGAGGAAGAAGTCCACCCCGCGCGCCAGCTCGACGAGCTCGTCGCACGCGCCGGTGTCGGCGCTGTAGGCGAGTGTCGACGTGCCGTCACTGATGCGCATGCCGAAGGTCTCCACCGGATGGTTGACCAGGTCCAGCCGCAACGAGAAGGGACCGATCTCCAGCTCGCCCGGACCGGGGATCGGCCGGAAGTCGTAGACCTCGTTGAGCAGCTCCTCCACCGGACGGCCGAACGCGCTCGCGACGTGTCCCTTGATGTCGCTCGGCCCGTAGACCGGCAGGCACGCCGGACGTCCGGTCGGGTGGTAGCGACGCGCATAGGTGTAGGTGACGAGGTCGAGGTAGTGGTCACCGTGCAGATGGCTGATGAGCACCGCGTCGATGCCCAACAGTCCGCTGGCACGCTGCAACGTGCCGGTGGACCCGTTGCCGGCATCGATGAGCAGCCGGAAGCCGTCGTGCTCCAGCAGGTAGGACGAGCAGGCCGAGTCCGGACCGGGAAAGGTGCCGGCGCACCCGATGACCGTCAGCTTCACGCGCTCGACCTTGCGTCGGACATCAGTTGCGGCGAGCGCTCGGCCCGGGCGACATCGCCTACCTCCGGACCGAGGAAGCGCCGGCCGAGCCGGCCGAACGGCTCCGGGTCGCCGGTCGCGAGGAACCGATGCTGCGGCGGCGGCAGCTCCTCGGCGCGGAACAGGTCGCGCTGTGCGAGCACGCGGTAGACGTCCTTCGCCGTCTCCTCCGCGCTGGACACGAGGCTGACCTCGTCGCCGACGACGTAGGAGATGACGCCGGTCAGCAGGGGGTAGTGCGTGCAGCCGAGCACGAGCGTGTCGCAGCCCGCAGCGACCACCGGCTGGAGGTACTGCTCCGCGACCTCCAGCAGCTCGCCGCCCCAGGTGTCCCCGCGTTCGACGAACTCGACGAAGCGCGGGCACGCGACAGTGGTGAGCTCCACATGGGGTGCGGCGGCGAACGCGTCGTCGTAGGCCATGCTGCCGATCGTCGCGGTGGTGCCGATGACGCCCACCTTGCCGTTGCGGGTGGCGGCGACGGCTCGTCGTACGGCGGGCTGGATCACCTCGACCACGGGGATGTCGTAGCGCTCGCGCGCATCGCGGAGGCAGGCGGCACTGGCCGAGTTGCAGGCGATGACCAGCAGCTTGACCCGATGCTCCTCGACCAGGTGGTCGAGGACGTCGAGGGCGAGTGCACGGACCTCGGCGATGGGCCGCGGGCCGTAGGGACCGTGGGCGGTGTCGCCGACGTAGACGACCGGCTCGTGCGGAAGCTGGTCGAGAACGGCACGCGCGACGGTGAGTCCTCCGACCCCGCTGTCGAAGATGCCGATCGGCGCGTCCATCACCGCAATCTATCTGCCGGCAACGCCGGAGGGGCGGGCCGCTCGCGCGACCCGCCCCTCCGGTGGCTTCCGTCAGCTGCCGAAGTACGTCGCGATCGCACCAGCCAGTGCGGCCTGGTCGCCCGCGGACCCGAACTCCTCGAACGGGAAGGCCAGGAACACCACCTTGTAGGTGTTGTGGGTCGTACCTGAGGTGTCCGTCACGGCAAGCGCGTCCGGATGCGGCTGCGAGTCCAACGAGTGGCTGCCATCGTCCGTGAACTGCGGCAGCGCCGGCGAGATCGGCGTGATCTCGTCCTCACAGGTGCAGATCCCGGCGACCGGCGTCTTTGTCACCGACCCGAAGCCGTCGCCGATCGCGGAGCCGCTGACGCCGTTGAAGGTCGCCGTCGCCTTGTCGTTCTGGTTCTCCGAGCCGTCCCAGGCGATGTGCAGGTAGTTCTGCACGAACGCCGTCGTGCCGGCACCTTGGTCGAGCAGGTCCTCGCCGGAGACGAACAGCCGGCCACCTGCATCGAGGTAGTTGGTCAGCTGCTTCTCGTAGGGCATGAGCGGACCCGGGTACGAACCACCCGTGAACCAGTACACCGAGCTGTAGCCGCTCAGGTAGCCGTCGGGGAGCTGCGTCGTGCTCAGGTCGAACACGTCGTAGCTGACGCCGGCCGCGGAGAGCGCGGAGGTGTAGTAGGACTGCACGTCCGGGTTGTTGCCGTCCCCGTCCACGAGCAGCACGGGGTGCGTGACGGCGACGGTGGTGCCGTCGACGGTCTGCGCGCCGGAGGTGTCCGTGGTCGCGTCCGGCTGCACGGTCAGGTGGAACACGTCCGTCGCCAGGCTGCTGGCGCCGTCCGGCACCGTGACCTGCACACAGACCTTCTGGGTCTCACCGGGCTGGAGCACCGCCGTCGAGATCCCGGCCGTAGTGCAGTCGGCCTCGATCACCGTGTTCCACGTGTCGCCCGCCTTGCTGAGGTCGAACGACTCAGCGGTGTAGCCGGCGTTGCGGAGGGTGTAGGTGAACGTCGCAGTGGATGTCAGCTGGGCCGTGCGCACCTCGCTCGTCGGCGTGACCTCGGCGGCGTACTGCGGCGCGATCGGTGAGACGTGCGGGCTCCCGCTGGTGGAGGCACCCTGGTCACTGGTCACGTGCAAACCGTCGTTGACGATCTCCGTCACCGAGGAGTCGAGGTTCGAGTCGATCGTGGCCGTGACGTGCAGGACCTGCGATCCGCCGGCCGGAATGGTCAACCCGCTCCACGTCACTGTCGTGCCGTCAGTGGTCCCGCCGTCGCCGACCTGGTCCGCGCCGACGGTGGTGTTGGCGGGCACCGGGTCGGTGACCGTCACGCCCGTCGCATCTTCGTTACCGATGTTCTTGACCGTGATCGTGTACGGAAGGTCACTACCGGGTCCGACCGGCACGCCCGGATCCGTCACGGAGGCGACCAGTGCCGGAGCCAGGGCCCCGGTCGGCAACGTCCACGCACCGCGACCGTGGGTGCCGGCCACGAGCAACGCCCGCGACGGGTCGTAGGCGAGCTGGTAGACCTGGGCCCTCGGAAGCGCCGAGCCGATCGGCGCCCAGTGGGCACCACCGTCATGGGTGACGAACGCACCCACGTCGCTGCCGGCGTAC
Source organism: Mycobacteriales bacterium (assembly GCA_035690365.1). Classification (GTDB taxonomy): domain Bacteria; phylum Actinomycetota; class Actinomycetes; order JAFAQI01; family JAFAQI01; genus DASSKP01. The sequence continues at coordinate 78,163 of DASSKP010000069.1, read as the reverse complement.
AAGGTGTTCGGGTCGCTCGGGTCGAGCAGGATCGAGTTCACCGGGTTGTCGGGCAGGTCGCCGGTGACGTCGGTCCAGCTCTGGCCGCCGTCAGTCGTCTTGAAGACGTGGCCGTTGTGGCCCGGCGTCGCCGCGTTGTAACCGGCGAAGGACACATAGGCGACCCGCCAGTTGGAGCGGTCGACCGCGAAGCCACCGACCGGCCGACCCGGCAGCACGCTGCCGGTCGGGTCCGACCGGACCCAGTCGGCGTTGCCCGTGCTCGTCGTCGCGTCGCTTGCGTGCCAGACCCAACCCTCCTCGGTGCCGGCGTAGCCGCCGGTGCCGCCGTCGGAGATGCCGAGCGCGCTGATGACACACGCGCGACCACCGTTGCTGGCGCTGCCCGTGCAGCCGCTGGTGAGGTCGTCACTGATCGGCTGCCACAGGACGTCGGAGGCCACCGGAGTCTCTGCGTTGTCGCTGCGGTAGACCTTGTCGGTTCCGGTGAAGAGCTGGTTGGAGTTGCCCTGGTTCTGGATGAGCGGGATGTAGAACTCCGACCGGTCGCTCGTGTCGATGCCGTTCATGATGTTCGCGTTCGTGAACGTCGGCAGGCCGCCACCGTTGAGCGTGTCCTGCGCCGAGTCGAACCGGTACAGCCCGGTCAGGTTGTAGTAGGTGCCGAAGACGAAGTTCGGGTCGTTGTGGTCGACGACCACCTGGCCGCCGTCCCCTGAGGTCTGGTCCATCCAGATGCCGGCGAAACCGGGCCAGCCGGCCGCCGGCAACGAGGACTGCGTGCCGTTGTCCTGCGTGCCCTCCCAGAACGTGTCCGAGTTGTCGGCATTGGCGTAGTCGACACTGTCCGCCTGCGCGATGGCGAGACCCTTGTTGCGGTCGACCCAGTCCGTGCATGGAGGGGGGGTCGTGCCGTCACCGGAGAAGTACGCCGTCAAGCAGTCCGCGATCGGACCCGGCTGACGCCCGCCACGGTCTGGCGAGTCCCACACGCCGCCGTCGTTGCCGACGACGATGTGGGCCGGGTCGTTGGGCTGGATGGCCAGCGCATGGAAGTCCGGGTGCAGGTCGACGCCGAGCGTCACCCAGTGAGCCCCTGCGTCTCTCGACATGTACACGCCGCCGAGCTGCGGTGAGTTGCTGTAGTTGTACTCACCGGCTGCATAGACGGTGTTCGGGTCGCTGGGGTCGACTTCGACGACGTTGTCGTACGTGCACTGGATGTCGCAGTAGTTGAGTACCGCGTCCGGGTCGCCCGGCGTGCCGAACGGCAGCTGCGTCCAGTGCTCACCGTCGTCGTCCGAGCGGAAGAGACGCGACGGGCGATGCACGCCGTTGGTCGCGTTGTGCCAGTCGAAGCCGGCGTAGATCCTGGTCTTGTTCCCGACCCTCGTCGTCGCGATGGCGAACCTGCTCCCGGTGAAGTCGGGCTTGATGCTGATGGCCTTCGCGATCTTGCGGGTGATGTTCTGCCAGCCGCCCTGGTCGGTGCCGCTGCGGTAGACGCCGTCGTTCCAGAAGGTCGCGAAAAGCGCGCCCGGCCGGGCCGGGTCGAACTCGAGGTCCGTCGCTCCACGGTTGGGGTCGGTCGTGCCCTTCAGCAGCCGCCAGCTCGAGCCACCGTTGTCGGAACGGTAGATGCCCCACACCTGGTTGGTCGGCGGGCTGACGCGGCGCGCGCCACCGCGTCCGCGGATGGTGGCGACGTACACGGTGTTGGCGTTGTTCGGATCGACGAGCAGCCGCGTGATCGAGGTTGCCGGGAACTGAGTGCCGCTGACGTGCGTCCACGTGTTGCCGGCGTCGGTCGACTTCCAGATGCCGTCGCCGTAATAGCTGTCACCCGAGAGATCGCCCTCACCCGTGGCCAGATAGACGATGTTCTGGTCGCTGGGCGCGATCGCAACAGCGCCGACGGACAGCGTCGGGAGGTTGTCGGTGAGCGCCGTCCACTGCTTGGCGACCGGGTCGTAGCGCCACAGGCCGCCTTGCGCTCCACCTGCGTAGATGAAGCCCTGGTTGTTGACCGCGAGGGCGCTGACGCGCCCCGACACCCGCTGGAACGAGTTGGTCGTCCGGCCGACCTGGTAGACGCTGCTCGGGCCGACCGAGGACCACGCCGGTGCCGTCGAGGTGGGAGCCGTCAGGTAACGCTGCGGTGCAGCGGCCGCGTGCCGGGTGCGCCCGTACTTGGACGCCGCGGCGGCGCGGTAGTAAGCGGCCTGCTCGGGCGACAACGGCTTCGTACCCGACAGGTAGCGCGCTTCGAAGTACCGCTGTCGCGCGTTGAAGTAGGCCCGCCCCTCGGACTCACCGTGGGCGCGGGACAGCTGCTTGAACGACAGCTGGGGTTCCGGGTGCGCCTTTGCTGCAACCGCTGGAGCGGAAGTCGCCGTGACCATCGCGAGTGGTACGGCGAGACCAACGGCGGCAGTCACAGCAAGGACGCGGGTCCGGCGAGAACGAAGACGCATCTGGAGGCCCTCCGTGCGCGTTCGTCGCGGCGACGTCGCGGACTACGAACGCGTGCGCGGGGAGCCTTGCATCACACCTGGCCGCAGGTCCGGCGATTCAGTGAATTATCTGAAGACCTTTAACAATTGCTACCTGCGCGCTACTTCTCTATGCCCAGAGCTGGCCTTCGAGCCGCTCCGCGGCGTCTTCGAGAGTGCCGTCATATGCCCCGGTGGAGAGATATTTCCACCCACCGTCGGCGACGATGAAGGCGATGTCTGCCGCTTCGTCCGCTTTCACGGCGCGTTGCGCCTCGCCGAGAGCGGCGTGCAGGATCGCGCCCGTCGAGATGCCGGCGAAGATGCCTTCCTCCTGGACGAGCTGGCGGGTACGGCGCAGCGCGTCCTCCGGCCCGACGGAGAAACGTGTGTCGAGCACGGAGGCGTCGTACAGCTCGGGGATGAAGCCTTCGTCGATGTTGCGCAGGCCGTAGACGAGCTCGCCGTACCGCGGTTCGGCGGCGACGACGCGAATGCGCTCGTTCTTCTCCTTGAGGAACCGGCCGATCCCCATCAACGTGCCGGTCGTGCCCAGACCGGCGACAAAGTGCGTGAGCGTGGGAAGGTCCTCGAGGATCTCCGGGCCGGTCGTCTCGTAGTGCGCCAGCGCGTTCGCCGCGTTGCCGTACTGGTAGAGCATCACCCAGTCCGGATTGGCGGCGGCGAGCTCCTTGGCCATCGCGACGGCCTGGTTGGAGCCGCCGGCAGCGGGCGAGAGCCTGATCTCCGCGCCGAACATCGTGAGCAGCTGCCGTCGCTCGACGCTGGTGTTCTCCGGCATCACGCAGATCAGCCGGTAGCCCTTGAGCTTGCAGACCATCGCGAGACTGATGCCGGTGTTGCCGCTCGTCGGCTCGAGCACGGTGCATCCCGGCGTCAGCAGGCCGTCGCGCTCCGCGTGCTCGACCATGTAGAAGGCAGGGCGGTCCTTGACGGAGCCGGTGGGGTTGCGGTCCTCGAGCTTCGCCCAGAGACGCACCGGCTTCTCACCGGTCCAACGCGGCGACAGGCGGGGCAGCCCGACCAGAGGCGTGCGGCCGAGCGAGTCGAGCAGCGAGTCGTAGCGGGTCATGGTCGGCGCCCGGCGGGCTAGCGGGCTCCCCCGGCGACCGCCGGAAGGATCGTCACGACGTCACCGTCGGCGACGGGAGTCTCGATGCCGCCGAGGAAGCGCACGTCCTCGTCGTTGAGGTAGACGTTGACGAAGCGGTTGAGCGCGCCGTCGCCGACGAGCCGCTCCCGGAGGCCGGCGTGGCGGGTGTCGAGGTCGGCGAACAGGTCACCGAGCGTCTCGCCCTTGCCCTCGACGGCCTTCTCGCCGTCGGTGTAGCTGCGGAGGATCGTCGGGATCCGGACTTCGATGGCCATGGTCACATTGTCGCAACGCAGGTTGAGTGCGACGTAATCCCCCCAACTCGGGGCGGACTCAGGGGGATTTCGTCACACTCAACGCAGGATCTCGACCGGCTCCTCGGTGACCTCACCGTCGACGATCCGAAAGCTCCGCAGCTCGACCGTCTCCGGGTCACGGGTGGAGACCAGGACGTAGTGCGCTCCGGGCTCGCTCGCCAGCGAGATGTCCGTCCGCGACGGGTAGGCCTCGGTGGCCGTGTGCGAGTGGTAGATCACGACCGGCTCCTCGTCGCGTTCGTCCATCTCCTTCCAGACGCGGAACTGCTCCATCGCGTCGAAGCGGTAGAACGTCGGCGACCGCTCGGCGTTGTCCATCGCGATGAACCGCTCGGGCCGGTCGCTGCCGGCTGGTCCCGCGATGACGCCGCACGCCTCGTCGGGGTGGTCACGGCGGGCGTGGGCGACGATGGCGTCGTACAGGTCCTGGCGAAGCTCGAGCACGGCAGCGAGGGTACGGCGCCGTCGCCGGTCAGTCGTCCATCGCGGCCACGACCAGCCGCTCCTGCAGCGCACTGAGCCAACCGTAGAAGTCGTAGAGCGCGGCCCGCGGGTCATCGGGCGGAAGCTCGTCGAGCGTCTCCGGCCAGTCCTCGGTCACGTCGAGCCGGGTGCCCAGCACCAGCCGAACGTCGTTGATCGCCTGCACCCACATGCCGAGTCCCTCGTCGAGGTCGAGGTCGACCCGCTCCGCGGTCGAGACATCGTCGAGGACACGGTCGATGGCCTCGTTCTTGCGAGCGCGCACGTCGGAGTCGGTGAGCCGGCGGAACTCTGCGGACTGCTCCGCATCGGCATAGGCGTCCGGCAGCAGCCGCAGGAGGACCGGGTCCTCGGGCGTCTCGACGGGGCCCTCCGACATCCCCACGAACGCCGCCAGCGGATCGGCGTCGGCCGCGTCCTCGTCGGCCGCGAGCAGCGACCGCACCGCGCCGAGCAGGCTCGCGAGGACGCTCCGCTCGGCGGCGTCGAGGCGTACGACGACCTTGTCGCCGCGGCGCTTGACCGAACCCACTGTCAGTCGTCCTGCTGCAGCGTCGCCCAGAGGCCCGCGGCGTGCAGCCGCGAGACGTCGATCTCCATCTGTTCCCGCGTCCCTGACGAGACCACCGCGCGACCCTTCTCGTGGACGTCGAGCATGAGCTTGTGGGCCTTCTCCCGGCTGTATCCGAACAGCTTCTGGAACACGTAGGTCACATAGCTCATCAGGTTGATCGGGTCGTTCCACACGATCGTGATCCACGGGCGGTCGGGCTCGACGACGTCCTCGTCGGCCGGCGCCTCGAGCTCCTGGACCGTCGGTGCTGCCACGGCGCCATCGTGGCGCATGACCGCGCCGGCGGAAAACCGCGAGGGCTGCGGACGGCGCTCACCTAGGGTGGCAGCGTGGCCGGCGAGACGAGCATCGCGACGTCGCCGCGTGGGGTCGAAGCCAAGGTGTGGCTGGCCCTCTGGGTCGTCTACCTGGTCTGGGGCTCGACCTATCTCGCGATCCGGCTGGGCGTCCGGCCCGATCACGGCGCACCGTTCCCGCCGCTGATCTACGCCGGCTTCCGCTTCACCCTGGCCGGCGCGCTCATGCTCGGGTTCACCGTGCGACGGCCCGCCGCCGACGGCCGGCCCGATCCGCTCGGACCCCGGCAGTGGTTCGCCGCATCCGTGATCGGTGTCGCTCTCCTGCTCGGCGGCAACGGGCTCGTGTCGCTCGCCGAGAAACGGATCCCGTCCGGCATCGCCGCGCTGGTCGTCGCGACCGTGCCCATCTGGGCGGCACTGTTCGGCGCGGCGGGCGGCCTCGAGCGGATCACTGCCCGGCACGCCGCCGGACTGGTCCTCGGCTTCTCCGGAGTCGCCGCACTCGTCGTCGGCACCGGCGGCGGCAAGGTGCAGTTCACCGGTGTGCTGATCGTGCTCGCCGCCTCGCTGTCCTGGGCTGCCGGCTCCGTGTGGTCACGCACCGCCCCAACCGTCCGGCGACCCCTGGTCATGACCGGCATGGAGATGCTCGCCGGTGGTGTCGCCTGCCTGGTCGTCGGCTTCGCCAACGGCGAAGGCCGCGACCTCCATCTCTCCCAGACCTCGACCGGCGCCTGGCTCGCCCTCGCCTACCTCATCGTCTTCGGCTCACTCTTCGCCTACACCGCCTACATCTGGCTGCTGCACTCCGCGCCGCTCTCTCTCGTCACCACCTACGCCTTCGTCAACCCCTTGGTCGCCATCCTGCTCGGCGTCCTCTTCGTCTCCGAACCCTTCACAGGCAGAACGCTCCTCGCGACCGCCTTGATCGTCGCCGGCGTAGCGCTCATCCTGAGGCGCTCGCCGAAGGTCCTGAAGGACCGTGTGTCCAAGGCCGAAGGCCTCGCGACACCAGGTCCGAAGGGACCGGAGGTGAGCGTCGAACAGGAGGTGGGCTGTCGGTGACGAGTACGGCTCTGCTCACGGACCATTACGAGCTCACGATGATCCAGGCCGCGCTGCAGAGCGGTGCAGCGCAGCGACGTTGTGTCTTCGAGGTGTTCGCCCGCTCGCTACCTGGCCGCCGTCGCTACGGCGTCGTCGCCGGTGTCGGCCGCCTGGTGGAGGACCTGCCGCGATTCCGGTACGACGCGGACAGCCTGGAGTTCCTCGCGGCGACAGGAGTCATCGACGGAGCGACGTGCGAGTGGCTGTCGTCGTACCGCTTCTCCGGGTCGATCGACGGTTACGCCGAAGGCGACGCCTACTTCCCCGGGTCGCCGGTGCTCGTCGTGGAGGGAACGTTCGCGGAGTGCGTCGTGCTGGAGACGCTGATCCTGTCGGTGCTCAACCACGACAGCGCGATAGCGACCGCTGCGGCGCGCATGATCTGCGCGGCGGGCGACCGGCCGTGCATCGAGATGGGGTCGCGCCGCACGCACGAGCTGGCCGCCGTGGCGAGCGCGCGGGCGGCCTACATCGCCGGCTTCGCCGCCACCTCCAACCTCGCCGCCGGCGACCGGTGGGGGGTTCCGACCACCGGCACGGCCGCGCATGCCTTCACGCTGGTGCACGACGACGAGGAGACGGCGTTCGCGTCGCAGGTCAAAGCGCTCGGTCCTGGCACGACGTTGCTGGTCGACACCTATGACGTCGAGCAGGGAATTCGAAAGGCGGTGGGCGCTGCCGGTCCCGGCCTCGGCGCGATCCGGCTCGACTCCGGTGACCTGCTGCCTCTCGCGCATCGCGCGCGGCAGCTTCTCGACGAGCTGGGTGCGACCGAGACCCGCATCGTCGTGACGAGCGATCTCGACGAGAACTCGATCGCGCGACTCGGTGCCGCGCCCGTCGACGGCTACGGCGTGGGCACGTCTCTCGTCACCGGCAGCGGCGTGCCGACCGCGGGATTCGTCTACAAGCTCGTCGCTCGCGAGACAGCGGACGGATGGCTACCGGTCGAGAAGAAGTCCGTCGGCAAGGTCTCGGCAGGCGGCCGCAAATGGGCGGCCCGCCGGCACGACCGCACGGGTCGCGCGGTCGAGGAGCACATCTACGTCGGCAGGCACACCCCTCCGCGCGACGACGAGCGGCCGCTTCTCGTTCCCGTCGTGCGTGACGGCGAGTCCGTGCACGCGACCAGCTTGGCGGAGGCACGGCAGCACTGCCGCAGCTCGATCGCAGCGCTGCCGCCGGATGCGATGAAGCTCTCGCCCGGCGATCCGGCCCTCGACACCCGCTACGAGGAGGTTGCGCCGTGAGCCGTGCGCTCGTCGTCGTGGACGTGCAGAACGACTTCTGCGAGGGAGGCTCACTGGCCGTCGCCGGTGGCGCCGCGGTCGCCGCGGCGATCAGCGCGCTGCTGGCCAACAGCGACTACGACCACGTCGTCGCGACCCGCGACGCACACCAAGAGCCGGGGACGCACTTCGCGCAGGAGCCTGACTACGTCGACACCTGGCCCGCTCACTGTGTCGTCGGAACGCCGGGAGCGGAGTTCCATCCGGCGTTCGACACGCAGCTCGTCGAGGCCGTGTTCGACAAGGGTGCCTACTCGGCGGCGTACAGCGGGTTCGAAGGCGTCGACACGACGGGCACGTCGCTCACGGAGTGGCTGCGCGGTCATGACGTCGCCGAGGTCGACGTCGTCGGAATCGCCACCGACCACTGCGTTCGAGCGACCGCGGTCGACGCAACGCAGGAAGGCTTCACCACTCGGGTGCTGCTCGACCTGACGGCAGGTGTCGCCGCCGAGACGACGCAGAGCGCGTTGGAACAGATGCGGGACAACGGTGTCGATCTGGTCGGCGCCCCGCACGTCGCCGCCCCCTGACGCAATCGGTGACGTTCGGCCCTGGCGCCGCGGGCTGACCTCAGAAACGGTGGGACGACGCGCAAGCAACGCGCGAGTGACGTACATGTGCGTCTGGGATGCTTCGCGCGGTTTGCCTGATTCCTAGGAGGCGCAAGCAATGCATCCCAAGGTGACAAGACGGCGAGGATTGACACTGTTGGCCGTCACAGCCACTGTCGGCATGTGGGCGGGTGTGGTGGCGCCGCCGGCGTCGGCGGCCACGACCTGGACGCAGCAGGCGGAGCTGGTGGCGAGTGACGGCGCCGCCTACCAGTTCTACGGACACTCCGTGGCGTACGACGGGACCACCGCCATCGTGGGTAGCGACTTCAACGACGCGCCGGCATCGGCGTGGGTCTACACCGGCTCCGGCTCGAGCTGGACGAAGGACGCGACCTTGACGGTGGCCGACACCTCGGCATGTTTCGGCAACGCTGTCGCGGTGTCCGGAGCCACCGCCCTCGTGAGCGACCCGTGCGGCAATGGAGCCGTTTATGTGTTCACGCTGTCGGGCGGAGAATGGTCCAACACGGCAACCTTGACTGTTTCCGACGCGCAGTACTTCGGCACCGCCATTGCGCTCGACGGCAGCACTGCTCTGATCAGCAACCCCGGCGCGTCGACCCCGGAGGCCTACATCTTCACCAAGTCGCGCAAAGGCGTGTGGTCGCAGTCGGCGAAGCTGACTCCGTCGGCGAGCTCGGGGGTCGACCTGAACACGGCACTCGGTGGGTACCAGGGCACCGTCGCGCTGTCCGGCCAGACCGCAGTGATCGGCGCAGCAGATGCTGCTAACGGAACGGAGTACAACTCCGGCGCGGCGTACGTCTTCCAGGCCAAGGGCAAGCGCTGGGCACAGGCTGCGGAGCTCCTCGGCTCCAACGCTTACGACGGGTTCGGCTCGTCGGTGGCAACCGACGGCGCGAGCGTCGTCATCGGCGCCTCCAACGCGAGCAAGGCGTACGTCTACTCGCTAGGTCGAAGGAACTCCGTGTCGCTCGCTACGACACTGACCGGCCAGAGCGGCGAGACGTTCGGCTTCGCGGTGGGGGTTTCCGGACCGAACGTGATCGTCGGGGCGCGCGACGGCAACACCGCCTACGCGTACACGTCCGCGGACAGCTGGGCGAACGTGCAGACGCTCACACCGGACACGTCGACGTCGACGACGACGCCGTACCAGTACGGCTGCACCGTGGCCATCCACGGAGCGACAGCGTTCGTCGGAGCCGACGACTCCTACGCGACGTACGACGCGCAAGGTGCCGCGTACGTCTTCACGCTCGCCTGAGCGGTCAGAACGGGACGGGCTGCGCGAGCAGCCCGTCTCCGCTGCCGCGGCCCGACAGGATCCGGCAGAACTCGACGGCGTCGAGTGTGTACGCCGGCCCCTCGGCGCCGAATACGTATTCGCGGCCGATCGGTCCTGTGAGGGTGAGCATGCACGGCTGCCCGTGTCGCGCGGCCCACTCCCGCACCGCGTCGTCGACGATGACGCCGTCGTGATCCGCTGTCAGGGTCTGGGGCCGGCCGGTTGCGAGGGCGATGTCGCTGCGATGCAGCCATGGGTCGCGGGTCAGGATCACATCAACGAGGTAGGCGAAGGTCCACGCCTCGAGGACGTCCGGGCCTTCGATCGGCTGCTTCTCCGGCATCGGTCGACCGCGCAGCAGGCGCGGCATCCGGGTGCGGCCCTTGACCGCCTTCGGCGCGAGCCGCGCGTACTCGTCGACGATCTGCTGCGGTGACCAGCCGTCGTACTTCTCCACCTGCAGCGCAGTCAGCGCGTCGATGAAGACGCCACCACGCCTGCGTGCTGTGAGCATCTGCCGCAGCTGCTCCGGCACCGACGCCGCCATCGCGACCATGCCCAGCATGTGCGCGGCGAGTGCACGAACGTCCCAGCCGGTGTTGCACGTCGGGGCGCTCCAGTCGTCGTCGCTGAGCTCCCGCAGCTGCTCGACGACACGTTCGTACTCCGTCGCCATCAGCTGCTTCGCCGTTGCCCGGTCGATCGCGGGACGCCGCGGCGTCGTACGGGCCGTCGGGGTCAGGACAGTGGTCACGCCTGCGCCCCGACCGGCGCGTTGTGGCCGGGCAGCGGCTGCGCGGGCAGGTCTGCGGCCACACACCCGTAGCGCTCCTCGAACACCTCGGCCATGCGCCGCAGCATCGTCGCGGCGTCGCCCTCGTACGACGACCCGTGCATGATCGCCAGCCGTCGTGGTTCGAGGTCGGCGAGGCGACGCAGCGTCGCAGGGACGAGCGGCCCGAGCGATGTCTGGTGGAAGACGTCCTCGGCGAAGATCGCGGCGTCGATGATGTCGTCGCCGACGACGGCCGGGCCGTCGCCGAGCTGCGTGAGCAGGTCGCCGCAGAACAACGTGCGGGTCTCCTGCTCGAAGAACACGTGCGACTCCCAGTTGTGCGGCACGTGCGGTGTGGGCACCTCGACGACCTTGCGGGTGAATCCGGCGCCACCGAGGTCGATGACCTCGCCGTCCTCGAGCGGGCGTGGCGGTCGAGCCGCCTGGTCGTTGACCGACAGCATGCAGCCGAGCGCGCCGTGCGCGACCTGCGCGTGCGGAGCTGCAGCCAGGAACTCGTTCATGGCGCCGCACTCGTCGGCTTCAACGTGGGAGAAGGCGATCCAGCGCAGCGACTCCACCGGCAGGACCCGGGCCACCGCTTCGCTCACGAGAGGGAAGAGCCCGCGCATGCCCGTGTGGTAGAGCAACGGCTCGTCGGCGTCGACGAGGAACTGGTTGAAGGTGAAGCCGGTCGGGCCGATGTCGGGCACGAAGGTCGAGATGCGGAAGATGCGGTCCGCAATCTGGTCAACGTCTGTCTGCATGTCCCCTCCTGCGGGAAGTGGTGTGCGCGGCGGTCTGGGTCCGCGCGGGTACGCCGTAGTGCGCGACGAACATGTCGACGAGCCCCGGCAACGCCGTAATGAAGCGGCCGCTGTCGAAGGACTGGTCGGGGGCGTTGGCGAGCTGCTGGCTGACGACGCCGGAGATGACGATCGTCCAGTCACGCTGAACGTCGTCCACGTCGATGTTCCGGCGGATCAGCCCGCGCTCCTGAAGCTGTGCGAGCCGGCTCAATGACTGCTCATAGAGCTCGATCGCGGGTGCGTAAGCCTCATCACTGGGCCGGAATCCGGGAACCGGGCGCCAGAACAGCAGCTGCGCGTAGGCCGCGTTCTCGACCGCCCACCGGCTCATCACCCGACCGGACCGCAGCATGATCTCGGCGAGGTCGCCGGCCTGGTCGTCGTCGACCGCGCTGTACACCGGCTGCATTGCGGCGAGCAGCTCACGCCACCCTCGGGCGAACAGTGCGTCGTAGAGCGCGTGCTTCGACGGGAAGTAGACGTAGAGCGAAGGCGTCCGGATGCCCATGCGACGGGCGATCTCACCGAGGGACAGGCCCGCGACACCCTCTTCGGCCATGATCGCGATCGCGTGGTCGAGGACCTCCTCGATCGTCTCGAGCCGGCGGCGGTGCCGGCGGTCGAGCGGAGCGGTCTCGGTGGTCATGACCCGAGAGCATGTCCTAATACCGTTAGGAGGTCAAGAGGTTGTTCGAGATTTCCTGACCGCACGCGAAAGCGGCCGCAACACGCTCTTGCGTCGTGCGGCCGCTTCTCGCGAGACGTGCGCTGCTAGGACGGGATCGCGAAGCGCGGCCGGCCGCCGGCGCACCACGGGTTGTCCGGAACCCCCTGGCACGGGTTGGGCATCGTCTGCTTCGCACCCGGCCGGGGCCCTGCGCCCTTGTAGTTCTTCGGCTCGGTGATGCCGGCCGCGTTGAGCGCCGTCATGATGCTGACCAACGGGTCACCCGGCTGGTAGATGCCCCGGCCGTTCTGCCGCAGCGGGTTCTCGTCACCGCAGGTGTCGAGGTTGGCCAGGCCCGGCGGGTCGACAGTGGCCGGCTTGGTGTGGCCGCCGGTCTTGTCGACGTTGCCGTCGATGCAGTTCTGGATACTCGTTCCGTCGAGGCCGATGTCGGAGTCACCAGGGCCGCCCGCGTAGCCGACGTGGATGAACGTGTTCTTGAGGATCTGGTTGTTCATCGGCGGGGCGAACAGCCAGTGCAGGATCACGCCGTCGTGCATCTCGTTCTTGATGAGGTTGTCGCGGATGATGTTGTCCGAGCCGCCCGCGATCTCGATGCCGTCACCGACCGGCGCGATGGCCGTGATGCCGGCGCCGGGCACGTCGTGGTCGTTGTTGTCGTGGACGTAGTTGCCGACGATGTTGACGCCCTGCTGCGGCGGGTCCGGCTCGCTGGTGAGCGTGTTGGGCACGATGCCGCTGGCGTTGTGGTCCCACTCGCTGTCGATCAGGTAGAGCTCGCCACCGGCGTTGGTGCCGGAGTAGCCGATCGCGTTCTTCTCGGCCTTCGAGTCGACGATCACGGCGTGACAGTCGCGGCAGCCGCCGATGTAGATGCCACTGTCGGCGTTCCACGACGCGTAGTCGTGCGCGAACGTACCGGGCAGCTTGCCGCTGTTGGTCGAGTCGTAGGCGTAGAGGCCGTAGTCGCCGTTGTTGTAGGCCGTGAGGTAGTTGCCCCACCAACCATCGACGCCGGTCCAGTAGAACGCGTTGGCCGAGCCGGTGAGGTAGTTCTCACCGGTCATGTTCTCGACCCAGGTGTTGTTGACGCCCTGCACGTGCACCGCAGACCCGCCGGTCTTCTTGCCGTCGAAGACGACGGTGTTGCGGTTCATGCCGCGGATGTGGAGGCCGTTCGTCAGGCCATGTCCGGGCTGCACCGTGACCGACTCCTTGTAGGTGCCGGGCCAGACCAGGATCCAGTCGCCGTTGCTCGCATGCGAGACCGCCAGCGCGAGTGACTTGTAGTAGCTCGCACCGTGCGGGCAACCGCGCGAGCCGTTGCACACGAGCAGGACGTGAGGTTTCGCCGCCTGCGACGGGACAGCGGCGGTGACGCCACCGATCATGCCCAATGCGGCGACCAGAGCGACGACCCAACGAGGCCTGCTCATGTGAACTCCCTTCCAGTTGCGCACGCGGACGCGTGGCAGTCGTACGTTGGCGAGCCGCGTGCGCGCGGCGAGCACGATGAGCGCGGTTTCGACCGCGAGCGATGCGATGCCCCAGGGGTCGGCCCAGTGACCGACGTGGTCGTGGATCAGCGGCAGGCCGATGCTTCGGCTGGCGACGTAACCGGCGACGGTCGCCACAGACGCGGCGGCGATGCCCTGCTCGAGACGCCTCGACGACCCGATGACGGCGATGCGCAGCGCGGCGAGGCCGGACCCGACGATGAGCAGGCCGAAGCCGACCGCGAGGTACGGCGCCTCGAGAAGCTTGTCGAGCAGGTCGGACGCGTGTGTCACCGCGACGCCGGCGAGCAGCACGACGAAACCTGCCCGGACGGCGAGGTCGCGGATGGACGTCGTACGGCGCCGGCGCCACAGCAGCCCGAGAGCGAGCAGAGTCAGCTCGACGGACAACGCCCAGCCGAGCCGGACCAGCGTCCTTGCCCATCGCGGAGCGTCAGCGACGGGACGCATCGAGGCCATCGGTGCCATCGCGGCGTGAGCGGCGCCGCCCATAGCCATCGACGGAGCCGTCTTGGACGGGCCCATGTGGTAGCCGCTGGGCAGCGGGAGGCCGGCTTTCTTGACGACGGCGAACTGCGCCATCATCCCGTGGTCCTCGTGGTCGAGCATGTGGCAATGGATCATGAAGACACCGGTGTAGTCGGTGAACTTCGCAGCCACTTCGACGCTGTCACCGGGATCGAGGCGCCAGGTGTCCTCGACCGCGTCGTAGGCCGGCGGCGGCTGCCCGTTGTAGGCGATCGTCTGCCACTGCTCCTCGTGCAGATGGATGTAGTGGGTGATCGGCGAGAGGTTCTGCAGCAGCCAGGTCTGCGTGGACCCCAGCGGCACCTGCAGGTCGACGCGCGTCGGGTCGTAGCGGTGGCCGTTGACGGTCCAGTAGGTGCCGGTCGTCGCGTCGCCGCCGAGGCCGAAGGTCCACACAGCGGTCGGCGTCGAGGGCGGTGAGAGCTTGGGCAGCGGCTCGAGCTGCGCAGGAACGCGCGTCGTGTCCTTGACATGCTTCGTCACCCGGAACTGCATGATCGGGACGTCCGGCGTGCCGATGCCGCCCGGGTCGTTGTCGGTCCGCGGCACGCTGACGAGCTGGATCTTCTTGCCGAAGTCGCGGCCGAAGTCGACGACGACATCGGCGCGCTGCGCCGGCCCGAGGAGGATGTCGGTGCGGGACACCGGTTTGGGCAGCAATCCGGCGCCGGTGCCGACCTGCACGAACGGCTGTCCGTTGGAGAGCTTGAAGTCGTAGGACTGGAAGCCGGATCCGTTGAGCAGTCGCAACCGGTAGCGGTGCGTGCCGACGTTGAAGTGCGGCGCCCAGACGCCGTCGACGAGGACGTGGTCGCCGACCGTCGCGTCACCGGGGGCGGCGTACGGGCCGGTGAACTTGCTCTGCGTGCTGTCGTAGCCGTCGCCGGCGTGGTGGAACGGCTCGGTCAGCTGGTTGTTCTCGTCGAACGACCGGTCGCTCACCAGCAGCGGGACGTCGTACTGGCCCTTGGGAAGCGGCAGCCGCCGCTCGACCGCGTCGCTGGTGATGAACATGCCCTGCAGGCCGTTCCACACGTTCCGGCCGGTCGAGTCCATGCGGTGGTCGTGGTAGAAGTCGAAGGCCGCGCGCTCGGGCTTGCCGCCGTCGGTGAGCGGATAGGTGTAGGTCTTCTTCTTGCCCGGCGCGATCAGCTGCGAGTCGGGCTGTCCATCGTCAGCAGACGAGTGGTGGTCTCCGTGCAGGTGGACGGTGATCGAGCCGACCGCACTACCGAGCTGGTTGACGAACGTGACCGTCGTACGACGCCCCGTGGGACGGCGGATCGTCGGACCGGGGTAGCTGCCGCCGTAGGTCCACATCAGCGTCTTAGGGCCGTGCGGAAGGACCCGCACGTCCTGCTCGCGCACCGGGATCGTGATGTGCGACCCGGTCAGGGTCGGTGGAAGGCGCAGCGGCGAGTCGAACGTCGGCGTCACCGGCTTGCGGCCGCTGTTGCCACTCCCTTCGACGATGAGCGTCCCCTGCATGTTGGGGTGGAAGCTGCAGTAGAAGGAGTAGGTGCCGGGCGCGAGCTTGTCGGCTCCGGCGATCGTCGACGTCGTGCCTGGCAGCGCGTTTCCGTTGAACAGCGGGGCACCGCTGGCGTCCTTCGCCACCGACGTGACGGTGTGCGCGAGCTCGTCGAGGTTGACGAACGTCAGGGGCATGCCCTGAGTGATGACGACGACCTTGGAGTAGTAGCCGGTGACGGCACCACCGGGCCCCGCCACCACGGCGCCGGTCAGCGGCGTCGGGCCGGCGGGCACGTGCCCGAGCACCATGCCGGGCCCGGTCGGGGTCGCGCTCGCGAGCGGGGCGACCGCGTAGGCCACCGCGGCAACCGCGGCGAGGGCAGCCGTCATCACACGTCGCCGGGTCAGGAGCACCCTTCTGGGTTCGACGGCGACCGGCGCGGCTCCTTCCCGCTCGGCGCAGACAGGGTCGAAAACCCGGGTCGCGGGCAGGGCGAAGCGAGCCGAAAGCCAGGGCATGGGCGCCGTTTACCCCGATTTGCGCGGGTTCTCCCCCGCTCAGGCCCTGCATGGGCAGCCCCGAAGTCCCGCTTCAGCACGGGAAGGCGAACGCCCCGTCGGTGACGGGGGGTTCACCGCGGGGCGTTCCATACACAGTCCAACGCCAGCCTGAAGCCTTCATGAAACCGAGCGGCGGCACCCGGAAGTCGGCGGTCAGTCGTCGCTGTTGCGGTGGACCTCGAGAAGCACCCAGCCGACGCCGAGGATCGCCAGCGTGATCAGAGCACCGAGGATCGCCGATCGCGGAGACCCGAGGCTGGTGCCGCAGTGAGCCGGCGTGGGGCACGGCGGGAAGGCCGGGCAGGTCTGCTCGCAGGTGCCGTGTGCCGTGCTGATCGCCCAGCCCGAGAGCGCGCCGACGATCACCGCCGCGACGCCCAGCAAGGCGTGAGCCCGCCTCATCTCCGAAGCGTAGGCCGCGGTCGGCTCCGGTCGAGCAGGATCGGAGAAGCGCAGGACTCGGCTGCGCTCCTACGTTGACCCCGACGACGCAACGGACGGTGGAGACGAGCCATGAAGACGATGACGTGCCAACAGCTCGGTGGCCCCTGCGAGCACGCGCACCGGGGCAACAGCGCGGACGAGGTCATCAAGGCGCAGGACAAGCACCTCAAAGAAGCGGTCGAGTCCGGCGACGAGTCACACCGTCGCGCGCACGAGGACATGAAGGGCCGCTGGAAGCGCCCGATCTCGGGCATGGGGTGGTACCGCGCGACGAAGAAGGCGTTTGCCGAGCTGCCCGCCGACTGACGACGATTACTTGTCGGCGCCGGTGCTCTCCTCGTTGTCTTCCTTGAGCTCGCGCTTGAGCACCTTGCCCGTCTCGTTGCGCGGCAACTCGTCGTGGATGACGACCTCGCGCGGCACCTTGTAGTTGGCGAGCGCCTTCTTCACGTGCGCGCGCAGCTCGTCGCCGCCGACCGACGCACCGCCACGCAGGGCGACGTGCGCGACGAGTGCCTGACCGAACCGTTCATCCGGTACGCCGACAACCGCCGCATCGGCAACATCGGGATGCTGATGCAGACAGTCCTCGACCTCCGCCGGGAAGACGTTCTCGCCACCGGACACGATCATGTCGTCGTCGCGTCCTTCGACGAACAGGCGTCCGTCCTCGAACCGGCCGACGTCACCGGTCGACGTCAACCCACCGAGTCGCGCCTTGTCGTCGCCGTTGGTGTAGCCCTCGAATGCAGCGGACGACCCCGCGAAGATGCGTCCCGTCTCGCCGGGGGCGACGTCCTTGTCCTTGTCGTCGACCAAACGCACCGTGACTCCCCGCACGACACGACCCGCGGTCGCCGGGTTGGCACGGAAGTCGGCCGGACCGGCGATGCTCACGTAGGCGACCTCGGTCGACCCGTAGAGGCTGTAGAGCACGTCGCCGAACTCGTCCATGAACTTCGTGGCAAGCGACGGCGGCAGCGCCGACCCGCTCAACGACACGACCCGAAGCGACGAGGTGTCACGCTTGCCGCGCTCTTCCTCGGGCAGATCGAGGATGCGCTGGATCATCACCGGGACGGCCGCCAGCGTGTCGGCGTCGTACTTCTCCACCAGCTCCAACGTTGCCGCCGGGTCGAAGCGTCGCCGCATCACCAGCGTGGACTGCAGCAGCATGCCGAGCGTGAGGTTCGCGAGCCCCCACGCGTGGAAGGCAGGTGCGGCAAGGACGGTCACGCCACGTGCGCGGTAGGGAATCGCCTCGAGTACGGACACCAGCTGCACCAAACCGGCGAGGGCACCCGGTGCCGACCGCGCGGCGCCCTTGGGCTTGCCGGTCGTGCCCGAGGTGAGGATCACGTGCCGACCTTCACGGCCGGGCGAAGGCAGCGACGGCGCGTCCTCCGCGCCGAGCACCGCGATGCTGTCCGGCAGCTTCTCGTCATCGCTCCAGGCAACCAGCCGCGGAAGGTCCGCAGCGACGTCGTCGAGCAGCGGCACGAACTCCTCGTCGGCGATGACCGCGGCCGCCTTCTCGTCCTTCAGGACGTCGCCGAGCTGCGGGCCGGCGAAGCCGGTGTTGAGGTAGAGCACGTCGGCGCCGAGCTTGCTGATCGCGACCTGCGCCACGACGAAGGCCGCCGAGTTGCGCGCGAGCAGCGCGACCGCGTCGCCGGCCTGTACGCCCCGCTGCTTCAGCGCGTGGGCGACCGCGGTGCTGCGGCGGTCGACGTCGGCGTAGGTGACCGACTCGCGCTCGTCGATCACGGCGAGCCGGCCCGGGTCGCGCGCCGCGCCTATGGCGTAGGCCGCCGCCGGAGACGTCCCCCACCGCAGCGCGGACAGGCCCATCCCGACCAGCCGGTCCGGCCGGACCGGTGCGATCAGTCCGGTCCGGGCCAGCACCTTCACGGCGGCGGCGCCGTCCCCGACCAGACGCGTCAGCGGCGACAACATGTCGACACCCTCCCAGGCATCAGTCCGAGGCGGTCCCCGGCGTGATTCCCCACTGCCCTACCCAGGTCTCCCCCGGATCAAGAACACAGAGTGACTCGCCGCTTGCGAGCGCGTTCGGCGGGGCGGACATCGGCTCCACACCGAGGCCCTGACGGCGTCGCGACTCATCGGGCAGCGCGTCGCCGGTGAAGACCTCGAGGAAGGGATAGGCCTCGTCGACCCAGAACGTGACGGCAGCACCCGCCGGTGACGACAGCCGCAACCGGCACCGGCCGTCATCGCCGCGGTGCAGGTCGGTGAAGGCGTAGTCGATCTCGGTGTCGCCGATCGGTCGCGCCGTCCTGAAGTCGTACGGCGTCCCGTCGACCGGTTGGCGGCCGAGCGGGATCTGCTGCTCTCCGGTCGGCAGCCAGGTGTCCGCCGGCACCTCGAGCACCGCGTCGTCGACGGTCGGCGTGCCGACCGTGAGATACGGATGCGCGCCGTTGGCCACCGGCGCAGGGCTCGTGCCGAGGTTGGTGATCCGCGTCGTGACGGTGAGCCCGTCGGCCTCGTCGAGCGTGTAGGTGTTGCGCACGCGCACCGGCCACTGGTAGCCGGGTTGCGGATAGCTCGTGACCTCCAGCGTCACCTCGCTGTCGCTGCGGTCGACGAGTGACCATCCGAGCCAGCGCACCAGTCCGTGGATCGCGTTGTGCTGCGACGGCTCCGTCAGCGCCAGCTGCTGCTTCTCGCCCTGCCACGTCCACGTGCCGTCCTTCACGCGGTTGGGCCAGGGCGCGAGCGTCTGCCCGCGTGCCCCGTCGGCCATCCGGTCGGCGGTGTATCCGTCGACGAGATCACGGCCGTCGACGTCGTACGTGCGGAGTCCGCCGCCGACGCTGACGACGACGGCGCGGTGGGCACCTGCGGTGATCTCGTGCTGCTCGCCGCTCGGAGGGATCGACGTGTCGGTCACGAGGTCATGGTGCCCACTGGCGGACAGGTCAGTTCATCGTGGGGTCGCGAGGGCAGACCGCGACCGCGGCGAGCGGCCAGCCCTGCCGGCGAAGAACGACCCGCCACAGGGTCTCCGGGTCGGCAAGGAACGGGTCGTCGGGCAACGCATCGACGACGTACCACGCGCCTTCGGCAATTTCTGCCTCCAACTGGCCCGGCGCCCAGCCGGCATAGCCGGCGAACACCCGCAGCGCGCGCAACGACGCCGAGAGCAGCGCGGGGTCGTGGTCGAGATCCACGGTGACGATCGGCGGCAGGACCGGTATCCAGCCTTCGGGGTCGGCGCCGGGCCTGGCCAGGCCGAGAGCGAGTGCGGTCGACGGGCTCACCGGGCCGCCGCTGAACAGCACGCCGGGATCGGTGGCGAGGTCGGCGACCGAAGGTACGACGTCCATCACCGGCGCGCTCTCGGGCCGGTTCAGCACGAGGCCGAGTGCACCGCTGTCGTTGCCGTGCTCGAGCAACAGGATCACGGTGCGGTTGAAGGTCGGTTCGACGAGCAGCGGCGTCGCGACCAGGAGTCGCGATGTCAACGTGCCCTGCGCCACCCGGACCGCTCCTCTCGCGGCGTGTCACCGAGCGTCACCGCCCGGTTCCTGTCATCGTCGCGGATGTGCGGAAGACGGTCGCGCCCGGTGTCCGCGATCTCCTCTTCGTCGTCTGCCTCACCACCGTGCTGACCATCGGCGTCGTGGGGGTGCTTCTCCTCAACACCGCGATGCAGCAGCAGTCCGACCGGATGACGCTGCAGCGTCAGCAGATCGCGACACTGAGCGACCAGGCCCAGCAGCTGCGCACCGACATCGACCGGCTGTCGACGCCTCAGTCGCTGGCGGCGCGGGCGCGGCGGCTGCACATGCAGCCGGTGAACCGGCTGCGGTTCACCGTGACGGGTGCAGCGGTCAGCCGACGGACACCGGCAGGGTCACGCAACCACGCAGGTTGATCCGGCCGTTCCACTCCGGCTCGCCGGCCAGCTCGAGCGCCGGGAAACGGCGAATCAGCCGGCTCATCGCGACCCGGCCCTCGAGCCGCGCGAGCGCAGCCCCGAGACAGTGGTGCACACCCGCACCGAAGGCGACCTGCTGCCGAGCGTTGTCACGGTCGAGGCGCAGCCGGTCGGCGTCGTCGCCGAACTGCTCCTCGTCGCGGTTGGCCGACGCCAGGTTGGCGATGACGAACGTGCCGGCCGGGATGACGTGACTGCCGACCGTGTAGTCCTCGAGGGTGATCCGGCGGCTCATCTGCACCGGCGGGTCGAACCGGAGCAGCTCCTCGACCGCGTTGTCGTCGAGATCGGGGCGGTCACGCCACAGCTCCAGCTGGTCGCGGTTGCGCAGCAACGCGAGCGTGCCGTTGCCGATCAGGTTGACGGTGGTCTCGTGGCCCGCGATGTAGAGGAGAAGCACCTGCGAGACGAGCTCGTCGTCCGACAACACGTCGCCGGAGTCCTCGGCGTTGATCAGCGCGGTGAGCAGGTCGTCGGCGGGGTTCTTGCGCTTCCACGCGATTGCCTCGCTCGCCAGCTGGGCGAGCTCGATGTCGGCGTCGACGATCGCGCGCACGATGGCCTCGTCGGGCACCGGCTCGAGTGACTTCACGACCTGGTGGGAGAGCTCGCGCAGCCGGTTGGAGTCGGTCTCGGGCATGCCGAGCATGACCGAGATGACCGTGAACGGCAGCGGGAAGGCCAGCGCATCGATCAGATTGCACTCGCCGGCCTCGGCCATCGCGTCGAGGCTCTCGTCGACCAGCTTCGTGACCGTCGGCTCGAGCTGCTGGATCGTCCGCGGGGTGAAGGCCTGCGACACGAGCTTGCGCAGCCGCGTGTGGTCCGGTGGGTCGCGGTCGAGCATCGACTGCACGCGCTCCGCGGTGAGGCCCTTCTCGGCATAGACCTGGTCGTAGACCGAGGCCATCGGCCCCTGATGGGTGACGTTGCGGTCCTCGACCGACAGCCGCGCACGCAGGACCTCGAAGACATCGGCATAACGCCACAGCGCCCAGAAGCCGAGCTCGTGCTGCTCGACCGGGTTGGCGCGGCGCAGCTCGGCGTAGTGCGGATACGGGTTGTCGGTGAACCCGGGCGCGAACGGGTTGAAGGTGGCGAGGGCGGTCTCGGTCACGGGAGCCTCACGGAGCGCGGGGAAAGCCTGAATGTAGTGCGCACGGGTGGTTCGCGCGCGTGGGGTTCATCACACCCTCAGCGGCTACCGTCGACACATGGCGTTCCGGGGTTGGCCGGTCGAGGCCGTGGAGTTCTACGAAGGTCTGCTCGCCGACAACAGCAAGACCTACTGGACGGCGCACAAGTCGACGTACGACAACGACGTGGCCGGCCCGATGAAGGAGCTCATCGCGGAGGTCAGCGGCGAGGTCGGTGAGGGCAAGATCTTCCGGCCCTATCGCGACGTGCGGTTCAGCGCCGACAAGACGCCGTACAAGACGCACATCGGTGCATTGTTCGAGCGCGGCGCCTACGTGCAGCTCGGCGCCGACGGTCTCGCCGCAGGTCGCGGCGTGTGGCACCTCGAGGGCGATGAGCTGAAGCGCTATCGAGCGGCAGTCGACGACGACGCCTCCGGCAAGGAGCTGGCGGCGATCGTCGCCGACCTCGAACGGCAGGGCATCGAGGTCATGTCGCGCGAGGCGTTGAAGAGCGCGCCGCGCGGCTTCGACAAGGAGCATCCACGCGCCGACCTGCTGCGCCGCAAGGGGCTCGCCGCGTGGCAGTCCTGGCCGGTCGCCGCCTGGCTCGGGACAGCGAAGGCGAAGGACCGCGTGCTGTCGCTGTGGCGGGCAGCGGAGCCGCTGCACGAGTGGCTGGTGCAACACACCGGCTGACCGCCGGTTAGATTCGGGTCACGGGGTAGTAACCCCCGGGAGTGCCCGCCCAGCCTCCGGGCCGATCCGTGCTGTCTCTCACGGAAAGGCCGAGCCTTGATGGCCCTCGAACGACTTCCCATGCGCCGCGCCGTTCTCACTGTCGCGCTCGGCGCGGCTGCCGGCCTCGCGTTGCCCAGTGCTGCGCAGCCGGCGCACTCGGGCGGGACGGCGTACGACGCCGCGTGGCTACGCGCCGCGACGCATGCGGCTTGGCGGCAGTTCGGTGACCCCACCTTCCCGGCGCCGCCGATCCCGACGCCGACCAACCGCGTCTCGGCCTGGGCGCCGCAGCCGGCCGGCACGACGCAGACGATCAACCTCGACTTCGGCCCGTACGTCGTCGAGGCCGGCACCGACCTCAGCCGGGTCGACTTCACGCCGGCCGGTGCGACCGGCTTCACGACCGAGGTGCACACCTTCGTCCTGAACCCCGACGGGACGAAGGTCGCCGGCAATGAGGTGCACACGCATCACGTGCACCTGCTGAAGGGCAACCCCAACAACCCTGACTACCTCGACTGGCTCTATGGCACCGGCGAGGAGATGACCGGCGGCTCGATCGCGGAGCGGGCGAAGGCCGACCCGAAGTACGCCGCCGGTCGTCGCTACGGCATCCCCATGACGCAGGGCTCGATGCTCGGCGAGCTCTCGATGCTGCACAACATGACGTCGGAGACCCGCACGGTCTACATCCGCTTCCAGCTGAAGTTCGTCTACGGGTCGCACGACGAGATCCAGCAGGCGAAGCATCTGGACTTTCATGCACTGACGCCGCAGATCTTCGGCGGGACGTTCAACGTGCCGCGCACAGGCGGGCCGTACGCATGGCCGGTGCAGCTCGGACGTCGCGTGAAGGATGCCGGCCAGAACCACGGCAACATGACGTCGAACCCCACGCCTTCGAAGCTCGAGCCCGGTGTCGGTGTGGTCTGGACGGCGCCGTACAGCGGAACGATCGTCGTGTCCGCGGGCCACCTGCACGCAGGCGGCACCGATGCTGTGCTCTCCAACCTCGGGTCCACGGCGCATCCGTGCCCGCAGCAGGGGTTGAGCGGTTATCCAGGCACGACCCTGCTCGACAGCCGCGTGATCGGCCATCACGGCCTCTGGCCGACGAACGACTACCAGATGGGGCTGTCGCAGTACGACTGGCGCGCCTACGTGCACAAGGGCGACCGGCTGGCCATCAACGGCGGCTATCTGCCGCAGAAGTTCAGCTTCCCGGACGCGATGGTCTTCGCCGGCCTCTACGTCGACCAGGCCGCTCCCCCACCGCCGGGCGCCGGTTGCGCGCCGTTCCTTGCTGCGCATCCGCACGCGTCGTGGCGTCGTGTGATCCACACGGACATCAACCACCCGTGGTCGATGTATCCCGACCAGCCGACCTGCGCGAAGTGCGACCACAAGGAGGCTCGCCCGAAGCCCGGGCCGTCCACTGACGTCGTACAGATCGCGGACATGCAGTACCTCCCCGGCAACGGCGGCAACTCGGGGCTTCCGGATGGACCGCCCGTCGTGACCCAGGGCCAGACCCTCAGCTTCTACAACGAGGACTACGCCGACTCGCTGATGCGGCACACCATCTCGTCGTGCGTCTCGCCGTGCAACGGTCCGGGAATGATGACCAACTACCCGTTCCTCGACGGTCGGTTCGACTCCGGCGTGCTCGGCTACATGTGGGAGGACGCCTACGTGTCGACGTCGACGACCCCGAACTGGTCACTCGACACGAGCAAGATGAGGCCGGGCTACTACACCTTCTTCTGCCGCATCCATCCGTTCATGCGTGGCGACTTCTACGTCGCGCCGAAGACCGCGCGGACGCGGGCGCAGGTGCTGGCCTGGTGGCACTCGCTGTGAGCTGACCCGACGAGGTCACGCGCCGACGATCTCCTCGAGCTCGCCAGCAACCTCGTCGGCGGTCGGCATCGCCGCGATCTCGTCGGCAAGGCGACCCGCCGACGCGCGGTACGACGGCGAGGCGAGCAGCTGCTCGACCGCCGACCGGATCGCCTCGGCGGTGGCGTCAGCCGGCTCGAGCGCGATCGCAACACCTGCGTCGCGACCGGCGTCCGCGTTGAGGAACTGGTCGGCACCCTGCGGGAGGCACACCTGCGGCAGGCCGTGCGCGAGAGCGCCGAGGAACGTCCCCGATCCGGCGTGTGACACCACCAGGTCGCACAGCGGGAGCACCCGCGCCTGTGGGACGTACCGCTCGACGTGAACGTTGGGGGGCACCGCGCCGAGCGCGTCCGGTTCGCCGCGCGGACCCACGGTGAGGAGTGCGCGGACCGGCAGGCCGTCCACCGCCTCGGCGAGCGTGCGCAACACCTGCAAGGCGGTGAAGTTCGTGCCGAGAGTTGCGTAGACGAGCGGCAGATCGGACGGTTCGGTCACCGGGTCGGGCACGTCGCCGCCGAGCGCGTCCAGCGACGCGGGCCGCTCGCGGACGACCCGTGTGCCGGCCGGCGGATGCCCGGCCAGACCATCCGGGCGGATGTCGACGTACACGTCGTTGAAGACGCCGGCGAACGGCGGTTGCGGCAGCCCGGACTGCTCCCACAGATGCGCAGTCAGCTCTCCGGCTTTCGCGAGCCGGGTCGACGGGGGGGTCGTGCCGAAAGAGTGCGCGATGTGCGTGACTCCGAGCTCCGCAGCGAGCAGCGGTGAGGCGAGCTCACCGACGTCGTGCAGGATGACGTCCGGCCGGTGGGCCGTTGCGATCGGGCGGAGCTCGTCCAGCATCACCGGCATCCCTGCGGCGCCGAAGCCGAAGGGGAACCCGACGTCGGCCTGCGCGCGTGGCAGAAGTGCTCGCGGATCCACCCCGGCGAGCTCGAGGGCGCGGGCGAGCCGGACCTGCAGGGGCAGCCCAGCTGCCGCGCTGCGGATGCCGAGCCCGTCGATCGCGGACTCATGCTCCGCAGCAACGGCGAACAGCACGTCGTGACCGCGGTCGCGCAGCGCGAGCGTCAGCGGCAGCAATGGATGGACATGGCCGATGCCGGCAGGAGCGGCCACCAGCACACGCACGGACGGACCCTAGCCCGCGCTCGGACGGTCTGACGGCAGACTGGCCCGGTGACGTACGACGTCGAACGGATCCGTGGCTTCTTCCCCGCGCTTGCCGACGGTGCGGCGCATTTCGACGGGCCTGGCGGTTCGCAGACAGCAGCGCAGGTGGCGGATGCGGTCACGGCGACGCTTCGAGCTGCTGTCGCCAACCGCGGCACAGTCACGCGCGCCGAGCAGCGAGCCGAGGAGATCGTCGTCGAAGCGCGAGCGGCGATGGCGGACCTCGTCGGTGGAGTCGCGGGCGGCGTCGTGTTCGGGCGGAGCATGACGGCGTTGACGTTCGATCTCAGCCGCGCCATGAGCCGCTCATGGGGTCCTGGCGACGAGGTTGTCGTGACGCGGCTCGACCATGACGCCAACATCCGACCCTGGGTGATCGCGGCCGAGCGAGCCGGCTCGACCGTGCGCTGGGTCGACTTCGACCCGACGACGGGCGAGCTCGAGACCGACGCCGTGGCCGCCGCACTCTCACAGCGGACGAAGGTCGTCGCCGTCACAGGTGCGTCCAACCTGCTGGGCACCAGGCCGGACGTCGCAGCGATCGCGTCCGCGGCGCACGATGCCGGCGCGTTGGTCTACGTCGACGGCGTCCATCTCACTCCGCACGCGCCCGTCGACATGCGAGCACTCGGTGCGGACTTCTTCGCGTGCTCGCCGTACAAGTTCTGCGGACCGCACCTCGGCGCCGTCGTTGCTTCGCCTTCACTGCTGGAGACGGTGCACCCGGACAAGCTGCTGCCCTCGACGGACGTCGTACCGGAGCGTTTCGAGCTCGGCACGCTTCCCTACGAGCTGCTTGCAGGCGTCACCTCAGCCGTCGACTTCCTCGCCGACCTCGACACCGACGCGGCTGGATCACGCAGGCCGCGCATCGTCGCGTCGATGACCGCACTCGAGCAGCACGAGACCGGGTTGTTGAAGCGACTCACCGATGGGTTGGCGGCGACCGGACGGGTGTCCTTGATCGGCCGCCCGACTCACCGGACGCCGACCCTGCTCTTCAGCGTCGGCGGCATCGCGTCACGCGACGTCCACGTCGCACTCGCCGAGCACAACGTCAACGCGCCCGCTGGCAACTTCTACGCGATCGAGGCGTCACGCCATCTCGGGCTGGGCGATGCCGGCGCGGTCAGGGCCGGGCTGGCGCCGTACACGAATGACGACGACGTCGCCCGGCTGCTGGCAGCCGTGGGCGCCATCGCGGAAGGCCGGAGTTAGACATCACGTCTATTCGGCCGTGGCGGCCGTCCAGAAGGCGTCTTCCGCCTGTTGATCGAGGCTGGCGTCCCAGAGTTCAGCGAGTTGACCGTCGCGGACATGCCAGACGTGGATGACGGGCCGGACGAACTCGCGGATCGTGCCCGTCAGCAGTGCGACACCGTGGCCCTCGTCATCCGCGGTGATCGCGTGCACCTCGAAGCCGCCTCGTCCCTGGCTGATCTCAGCGACGCGCCCCAGGTAGCCCCAGGCGGCCTGCTTGCCGACATAGTCACCCGAAAGAGGGTGGTGCCCGGCGACGTGGATGACATGGTCCTCGGTCATCAGCGTGTCCATAGCAGCGATGTCCATCGCGGCATATGCGTCGTAGGCGCGGCGGACGACAGCCGTCGTATTGTCACGATTCATAGCTCCCCCTGCCGTGATGGTAGGGGCCGCGGCCGTTAGGGGTGCACCGTGATCGGTTTCGAGGTCCGAGGTCACGTGGCCGTCATCACCTTGGATCGGCCGCAAGCGCGGAACGCGATCGACGCCGCCATGACGGCTGACCTCGCTGCTGCCCTTGCGCGATTGGAAGACGACGACAAGCTCTGGGCGGGTGTTCTTGCCGCCAACGGGCAGGTGTTCTGCGCGGGCGCGGACATCAAGGCGCTTGCCCGTGGCGAGGCCGACGAGATGCTCACCGAACGCGGCGGCTTCGCGGGGCTGTGCTGGTTGGACAGGTCCAAGCCGCTCATCGCGGCAGTTGACGGACCTGCCATCGGCAGCGGCTTCGAGATGGTGCTCGCGTGCGATCTCGTCGTCGCCTCCACTGCAGCGACGTTCGCCTTGCCGGAAGTGCAACGGGCCCTGATCCCGCCGGCCGGTGGACTGTTTCGACTCGCCGGCCTCATCCCCGCCAAAGTCGCAACAGAGCTCATCCTGACGGGTGACCCGCTGGACGTCGTCCGTGCGCACGCGTTGGGACTGGTCAACCGCGTCGTCGAGCCAGGCCAGGCCACGACCCACGCGGTCGCACTTGCCGAGCGCGTCTGCGCCAACGCGCCGCTGGCGGTCAAGGAGTCACTCCGGGTCGTCCTCGCAATGACTCGCGCCGCAGACCCATCGGGCTGGGCCGCCACGGAAGCCGCCTACAGGAAGAACATCGCAACGAACGACTTCGGTGAGGGCCTGTGCGCGTTCACAGAACGGCGAGAGCCATCGTGGAGCGGAACGTAACAGCGTGTCGTTCTGTTGCTGTGGCTCAGTCGGCGCCTTGCGTAGAGCGGCACTGACATGCCGTCGTGCTGCTACGGCTTCGCCTCGTTCAGCACGTCGAGGTTGTAGAACCGTGTCTCGCCCTTGATGAGCGCGCTGATCTTGCCGACGCGTTCGTGCGTCGCGTCGCTCTCCGAATGACGCATTGCGTCTTCGTAGGAGTTGAACCTCAAGATCGTCGCGAACGTCCCTGGCCGGTCTCGGTCGCGCACGACCAAGACGGAGCTTGGCTTGGGCCCGCTGTCGGGAACGGGAACGCTGCTGGCGGCTGCGATCACCGCGTCTATGTCATCCGACTGGTACTCAACAATCTGGATGTACTCGCCCATCGTCCCTCCTCCGGAGAACGCCTCGCCAAGCCTTCCCGAGACGGCCGTCGGGGTCAACCGGTGATCGGCACCTATCCCTTGGTCGCCCCGCGTATTCGGCGGCCTCGTTCATCCACTCGAGGACCTCTGCATCGATGGTGAGGCCATGCCCGCGGCTGAAGGCGGCTTGGGAGCCCGCGCGCCTTCGGGAAGAATGCGGGCATGCCTACTTCGGATCGGGTCCTCGGCGTCGGCGCCTGGCTGCTCGAGACCACTCACCGGACCCTTCTGGCGCTGACCGGTGGCCGGTTCCCTAAGACGATCGCCGGGATGCAGACCGTCGAGATTCACGTCAAGGGCCGCAAGTCCGGAAAGGTGTTCTCCAACATGCTCACGACGCCAATCCGCGAGAAGGACTGGTTCGTGATCATCGCTTCGAAGGGCGGGTCGCAGGACCACCCTGACTGGTACAAGAACCTCGTCGCAAACCCCGACATAGAGGTCACGATCGACGGCGAGACTGTCCCGATGCGTGCCCGGACCGCGACTGGCGAGGAGCGGGCTGAACTGTGGCAACGCGTTGTCTCCAATTACAGGAACTACGCCGGTTACCAGCGCAACACCGACCGCGTGATCCCGGTGGTCGTCTGCGAACCGCCCAGCTAGGCAGGCGCTCGCCCATCGAAGAGCGGCACATAGACAGCACGTCAGGATGCTGTGCTGGCGCCGGTCAGGTACGCGTGTCGATTACTGACGTTGGCAGCAGCAGGCCCGGAGCAACCTCGCTGAGCAGGGTTCGCACGCAGGCGTCGATGTCCGCGATGATGCGGCGGACCGTTGCCTCGTCCTGGCCCTTCGGGTCATCGAGTTGCCAGTCCTGGTACTGCGCGCCGACGTAGACGGGGCACGTTTCGCCGCAGCCCATCGTGATGACGACGTCGTACTGACCGTTGGGGTCGAACGGCTTCGGGGTCTCGTTCGCCGTAGACAGCCCGAGCTGAGCGAGGACGCTCGCGACTTCGAGGTGCACGCCATCGCCGGGTTCGGAGCCGGCGGAGAACACGTCGACAGCACCCTGTGCATAGTGCTCCGTGAGGACCTTGCCGGTGACGCTGCGACCCGCGTTCGCGCGGCAGGCGAACAGGATCCTGGGCTTGCCGATCACCGGCTGGCCGACGTCATGGTGACCGGCCAACGAAGCCGGCGATGCAGCCACAGCGCGACGTACACGAGCCCGACGAGGACCGGTACCTCGATGAGTGGGCCGACGACGCCGGCAAGAGCCTCGCCGCTGGTCACGCCGAACACGCCGATGGCAACCGCGATCGCCAACTCGAAGTCGTTGGAGGCGGCGCTGAACGACAGCGATGCGGTGCGCTCGTAGGTCAGGTGCAGCCGCCGGGACACCCAGAACGCGCCGAACCACATGATCGCGAAGTACGCGAGCAGGGGAACCGCGATCCGGACGACGTCGAGCGGCTCGCTGGTGATCGTGTCGCCTTGAAGGGCGAAGAGGATAACGACGGTGAACAGCAGCCCGTACAGCGCGATCGGTCCGATCTTCGGCAGGACGGTCGCTTCGTACCAGTCGCGGCCGCGACGTCGTTCACCGAGCGTGCGGGTCAGGTACCCGGCGACGAGCGGGATGCCGAGGAAGATCACGACCGTGCGGGCGATGGTCCCCATCGACACGTCGAGGTTCTGGGTGTCCAGGCCAAGCCAGTTCGGCAGCACGTTGAGGTAGAAGACGCCGAGCGCGGCGTAGAACAGCACCTGGAACACGGCGTTGAGCGCGACGAGGACGGCCGCCATCTCGCGGTCGCCGCACGCGAGGTCGGTCCAGATGAGCACCATCGCGATGCAGCGGGCGAGGCCGACCAGGATGACGCCGGTGCGGTAGGCGGGCTGGTCGGGCAGTAGCAGCCAGGCGAGAGCGAACATGACGGCGGGACCGACGATCCAGTTGAAGATCAGCGACGCAGCCATCATTCGGCGGTCGGCAGTGATGCGGCGCACCTCGTTGTAGCGAACCTTCGCGAGCACCGGGTACATCATCAGCAGCAGACCGATCGCGATCGGCAGCGACGTCTGCCCGACCTTGACCGCATCGAGCGTGTCATTGAGGCCGGGGAACGCGCGGCCGAGCAGCAGGCCGAGCGCCATCGCGGCGGCGATCCACACTGGCAGGAACCGGTCGAGCGTCGAGAGGCGAGCGACGACGTGGGTGTCCTCCGCTGGCGCGGCCGTGAGTGGCGGGACGGGTGCGTGCGTGCTCATGAGCACGGCCTCCGGACCTGGGTGGCACGCCCAGCACGTTCGGCCAGGTCGCGGTAGTGCTCCGACAATGCCGCGAGCGCTTGCGGGCACAGCCGGTAGTAGGTGTAACGCCCAGCCGGTTCAGCCTCGACGACGCCTGCCTCGAGCAGCCGGCGCAGATGCCCGGTGATGTTCGGCTGCTTCGCGCCAGTCGTCGCCACCAGATGGCAGGTGCACAGTTGCTCGTCGGCGAGCAGCTCGACGATCCGCGCCCGGAGCGGGTCCGCGAGCACCCGCGTCAACACATCAGCGTCCAATGATGTTATCGGCACAGGCTGATGAGATACCGGCCGCGATCAAGGGTCAAGGGTCCTTCGGCCGCAGCTGAGGTGGTGGCTGTCCGCGACGCAGCCGAATAGCCGGCGTTCTCCGTCGGCCGCGCGAGCCCCCCGGCAGCTTCATCGGTTGGTACGAAAATGGCCAGTCGCGGGGTCGAAAACCCCGTGGTTCGTACCAACTGGCGTCGGGCGCGGGCGTCGGATAGGTGCCGTTCTCCTGCGCCTAGCCGCCGTAGTTGGTGGCGTTGGTGCCTCCGGACGTGCGGAGATACGCGCCCTCCGCGTATGACAGCGGAAGGTCATCCATAAGGCGGCACCTTATGTGCACCTGAGCCGCTCGACACGACATGTACGTGCCGTTACACGAGATCCGTTGCAAACAGACAATTTCTCGGCGATCCGCAGCCGCGAGACAGCGCAGCGTTATCCACAATTTTCGCGCTGGTGTTGCGGCGGTCGCGAGGGTCGTGGACGGCGTACCGGCGATGACGAGCAGGCGCGGGGTCAGACCGTGGTGCCGATGCCGCCGTCGACGGGGATGACCGCTCCGGTGACATAGCCGCCTGCCCGGCTCGACAGGTAGATCGCGACGCCGGCCATGTCCTCCGGCGAGCCGATCCGGCCGAGCGGCGACGACCCCGCGACGGCCGCGCGCATGTCCGGGTCGTCCAGCGCGAACGCCATCATCTTCGACTCGAACGGCCCCGGCGCGATCGCGTTGACGGTGATCTGTCGTGGCCCCAGCTCGCGAGCCATGTGCCTGGTCAGGTGATGTACGCCGGCCTTGCTCGCGGAGTAGGGGAAGTGCGGCATCGGGTTGACGTGCAGGCCATCGATGGAGCCGACGTTGATCACGCGGGCAGGATCTTCCGCCGACGCAGCGGCGGTGAGCAGCGGCAGGAACGCCTGCGTCAGGAAGAACGGCGTCTTCATGTTGAGGTCGACGACGCGATCCCAGCCCTTCTCGGGAAACGCGTCGAAAGGCTCACCCCAGGTCGCGCCCGCGTTGTTGACGAGGATGTGCAGCCGGTCCTCGCGCTCGCTCACCTCAGCCACCAGTCGGCGGCACTCGTCGAGCTCGGACAGGTCGGCGGCGATGCCGACGACCGTCCCGTACGTCGACAGCTCTTCCTCTGCCGCCGCGACCGCATCGGCCTTCCGCGAGCTGATGTAGACCGTCGACGCGCCGCCCTGGAGAAGTCCGCGGGCGATCATCATGCCGATGCCGCGGGTGCCGCCGGTGACAACCGCGGTCTTGCCGGAGATGTCGAACAGATCCACGATCGCGCTCCCAGTCATGTCGTCCCGACGCCGACCGGCATCATCGCGGATCCCCCATCTGGGCCGTCCGGAGGCCCCAGCCGAGGTCGTTCGACTCTGGCCGTTGCCACCCGCAGGCGTCACCGTGTCGGCTGGAGGCGAGTGAGATGACCCCCGATCGACGCATGCTGCACACCGACGCTTTCGCCTGGTACATGGAGAAAGACCCGGTCCTTCGATCGACCGTCGTCGCGGTCGCGATCATCGACAAGCCGCCGGACTGGGACTATCTCGTCCGGCGCATCGACAAGCTCACCCGGCAGGTGCCGGTGCTGCGCCAACGGGTGGTGGAGCCGCCCCTGCGCCTCGGGCCGCCGCGCTGGGTCCCCGACGACGCCTTCGACCTCGGCTACCACCTGCGCCGGGTGCGCCTGCCCGAGCCGGGTGACTGGGCAGCGGTGCTCCAGGCGGCGCGGGTCGCCGCGATGGCCGACTTCGACCGGGCCCGTCCGCTGTGGGAGTTCACCCTCCTCGAGGGGCTTCCGGAGGGGCGGGCGGCGTTCATCACCAAGTCGCACCACGCGGTCGCCGACGGCATCGGCGGACTCGAGATCGCAGCGCTGCTCGTCGACCTGACACCGGAGATGCCGGAGATCGAGGAGATGCCGGACATGATCGCGCCGGCGCGACCGGGCGCACTAGGCATCGCGGCGCGGTCGCTCATCGACGATCTCGCGGAGTTCGCCGCCACGGGCGTGCGGGCCGGACGGGCAACGCTCCCCGCGACCCTGCAGACCCTCCGGCACCCCAGGTCAGGCATCGGCGGAGCGGCGGCAACGGTCGTGTCGATCGGTCGGATCGTCCGACCGATCCTGCACAACGCATCGCCGGTGCTCATCGACCGGCGGATGAGCCGCCACCTCGACACGCTCGATGTCCCACTGGCCTCGCTCCAGGACGCCGCCCACGCGGCGGGCGGGCATGTCAACGACGCGTTCGTCGCCGGAGTCACCGGCGGGTTGCGGCGCTACCACGACCGCCACGGCGTCACCGTCGACGAGCTGCGGATGACGATGCCGATCAGTGTCCGACGGCCGAACGATCCGATCGGTGGCAACCGGATCACGCTGTTGCGGTTCGCGGTGCCTGTCGCCATCGTCGACCCCGGGGAACGGATCCGGGCCATCGCCGCCACCGTTTCGCGATGGCGGGCGGAGCGTGCGATTCCGCTGACCCAGGGCATCGCGTTCGGTCTCAACCTTGCGCCGCGCAGCGTCATCCAGGGCATCCTGCGCCGCGTCGACTTCCTCGCGAGTGATGTGCCGGGGTTGACTGCACCGGTCTATCTCGCCGGCAGCCGGATCGAGGCCTACTACCCGTTCGGCCCGACGATCGGGAGCGCCGTGAACGCGACGCTGATGACGTACGTCGACAACTGCTGCATCGGCGTCAACGTCGACGTCGCCGCGATCCCCGATGTCGAGGAGCTGATGGCGGATCTTCGGGCGGGATTCGACGAGGTGATCGGCTTGGCCGCGCGGCGGAAGCAGCACGCCACGGCGGGTTGACCGACGGCCTCAGGCGTTCTGGGCGAGCATGCGGTCGCGCGTGCGCCCGCGGTCGAAGACGGCAGGCTCCGTATCGGCGACAAATCCGCCGACGAGCGACGTGTAGCGCTCCGGGTCGTCGGCGTGCGGGAAGTGCCCGGACTCCTCGAAGATCTCCAGCCGGCTGCCCGGCACGGCATCCGCCGTCGAGCGGGCGTGCTCGACCGGGATGATCCGGTCGCGCGCGCCCCAGACGACGAGGGTCGGCACGTCTGCGGCGAGATAGAGACGGTCCGACGCAGTGACCCGCTGTCCGGCAGGGCTGGCGACCGCTCGAACGGCCCGGACGAACGCCGCCCGTCGGTCGGAGTGCGTGAGGCCCGCCATCCGGTGCACGAGCTCGCCGCGTTCGCTCTTCTTGTCGACGCCGACGACGGACAGCGCGGGCGCGGCCACCTTCGCCGCGCCACCGACCAGCCCGAGCACGAGCTCCGCGCCGGGAAGAGCAGCCGCACGGATCAGTGCACTGACCTCACGTCCGAGGCCGCCGCTCGAGACGAGCACCATCCGCTCGACGTACTGCGGGAACTGATACGCGAACTGCATGACGACACCTCCGCCGAGCGAGTGCCCGACGAACGTCGCGCGCTCGACGTCCAGCGTCTCCAGCAGGTCACGCAGCCAACACGCAAACGCACCGATCGAGTGGTCGCCGCGCAGCCGGCCCGATGCGCCGTGTCCGGGCAGGTCCGGGGCGATGACGTCGAAGCTGCCCGCCAGTCGCTCGACGACCGGCGTCCACTCGGAGGAGTCGCCAGCGATGCCGTGGACGAGCACGACGGCCGGGCCGGAGCCGGCCCGTTCGTACACCACTTCACGGCCATGCACGCGCAGTGTCTGCATGCGATCGACCGTACCCACGCCGTCCGCCTGCCTACCGGCTGTTGGGCGTGCCGTTCTCGCTGCGCATCCGCCAGGCGTCGGTCACGAGCTCTTTCAGCCGCGCGCGGCTCACCTTCTCGAGACGAAGCATCACGAACGGCCAGCCGTCCCATCCCGGCGTGGTGAAGAACTTGTCCGGTTCACCCTTCAGCAGAGCTTGCTTCTCCGCCTCGTCGCCGACGTAGAGCACGGCGATGTCGGTCCGGATGACACGCGGCTTTCCGGGACGGCGTTCGGGATAGGACCAGACGAACCCGCGGTTGTGCACGCGGAAGTCGAACCCGTCGCTGTCGATCTCGACGACATCCGCCAGCGACGACGCGATCGCCCGCACATCGTCCGCCGTCGCCACTCACTGATTGTGACGTCGCGAGGTCAGGCACCCATCGCGTGGACACCACCGTCGGCGTAGACGACGGTGCCGGTCGTCGCCGGGAGCCAGTCCGACAGCAGCGCGACGCACGTGCGCGCAGCCGGGGTCGTGTCGTCGACGTCCCAGCCGAGCGGTGCCCGGTGCTTCCAGACATCGTCGAACTGCGCGAACCCCGGGATCGCCCGCGCCGCCATCGTCCGCAGCGGCCCGGCGGCCACGAGGTTGACCCGGATCCCTTCCGGACCCAGGTCGCGGGCGAGGTAGCGGCAGGCCGACTCGAGTCCTGCTTTCGCGACACCCATCCAGTCGTACGCCGGCCAGGCCACGGTTGCGTCGAAGTCCAGCCCCACGATCGCACTTCCCCTGCTCAGGAGGGGCAGCGTCGCGCGCGCGAGCGCCGGCAGGGAGTACGTCGACACCTGCACCGTCGTCGCGACGTCCTCCCAGCGAGTGGCGAGGAAGTCGCCGCCGAGCGCCGTCTCCGGCGCGAAGCCGATGGCGTGGACGACACCGTCGAGCCGCTCGACCCCGACGCCGCGGAGCACGTCGGCGAGACCGTCGAGCTGCGCTGCATCCGTCACGTCGAGCTCGACGACCGACGGCTCCATGGGCAACCGTCGCGCGATCCGCTGAGTCAACGAGAAGCTGCGCCCGGGCACGCCGGTGAGCGCCACGCGTGCGCCCTCCTGCTGCGCCACTGCCGCCGTGCGAAACGCGATCGACGCCTCTGTCAGCACACCCGTGACGAGGACCGTCTTGCCGTCGAGAACGCCCATGGCTCAGTGCCCCATTCCCAGGCCCCCGTCAACCGGCAGCACCGCGCCGGTGATGTACGCCGCCGCATCCGAGGCGAGGAACGTCACGACCCCGGCGATGTCATCGACCGAAGCCGGCCGTGCCAACGGCGTCCGCGACACGATCTCGTCGCGCTGCTTGTCGGACAGCGCTCCGGCCATGTCGGTCTCGACAAGACCGGGCGCAACGACGTTGGCGGTGATGCCGCGGGCGCCGTACTCACGGGCGATCGACCGTGCCAACCCGACCAGGCCGGCCTTGGAGGCGGCGTAGTTGGCCTGCCCGGGCCCGCCGAGCAGTCCCACCGCACTCGAGAGGAAGACGATGCGGCCGCGCCGGGCACGCATCATCGCGGGGAGCGCCGCGCGAGCCGCACCCCACGCGCCGGTGAGGTTGGTGTCGAGGACGTCGTACCAGTCGCGGTCGCTCATGCGCACCATCAACCCGTCGCGGGTGATGCCCGCACTGACGACGAGCACCTCGATGGGTCCCTGCTGCTCGGTGCAGGCGGACACGGCGTCGGAGATGCTCGCCGGGTCGCCGACGTCGCACTTGACGGCGAACAGGTCGTCCGGCGGCTCGGTGGAGTGATGCGTGACGGCGACTCGGTCGCCGAGTGCCGCGAACGCACGCGCGGCCGCGAGTCCGATGCCGCGGTTGCCGCCGGTCACGAGCACCGAGCGTCCGGCGCTGCTGTCGCGGGCGGGTGCCGTCACAGCGGGAGGTTCCCGTGCCGGCCGCGTACGACGACGCACCGAGAGAGCACGTCGCTGACCGCGGCGCGGGTGTCGTCGGGCTCGACGATCTCGTCGACGAGCCCGAGCTCGGACGCCCGGGCGATGCCGCCCGACGCCTGCTCGTGTTGCGCGACGAGCTGTGTCTCGACCTCGGCGCGCTGCTGCTCCGGCACCTCCGCGAGAGCACGACGATGCAACAACCGCACCGCCGCCGTCGCGCCCATCACGGCGAGCTCGGCGTCGGGCCACGCGAAGACGCGCGTGGCGCCGAGCGACCGTGAGTTCATCGCGATGTAGGCGCCGCCATAGGCCTTGCGCGTCATCACGGTGACACGTGGCACGGTCGCCTCGGCGAACGCGTGCAGCAGCTTCGCGCCGCGACGGACGACGCCGTCCCACTCCTGTGCGACACCCGGCAGGTAGCCGGGCACGTCGACCAGCACGACAAGCGGAAGACCGAACGCGTCGCACATCCGCACGAAACGCGCCGCCTTCTCCGCACTCGAGGCATCGAGACAGCCGCCGAGGTGCATCGGGTTGTTGGCGATGACACCGACGGTGCCGCCGCCCAGCCGGCCGAGCGTCGTGGTGACACTCGTCGCCCACCGAGGATGCAGCTCCACCGCGGTGCGCTCGTCGAGCAGCTCGGCAACGAGCGGTCGGACGTCGTAGGCCCGGCGCGGCGACTCCGGCATGAGCCGCGACATCGCGCCGCCGCCGGCCCGGTGCACGCGACGTGGCGCGCCGAGCAGCTCGACGATCTCTGCTGCATTGTCGATGGCTTCCTCGTCACTGTCGCTGACGAGGTGCACGACACCGCTTCGCCGGCCGTGCGGCTCGGGACCGCCGAGCCGCGCCATGTCGACGTCCTCGCCGGTGACGCTGCGCACGACGTCCGGTCCGGTGACGAAGACGCGGCCCGCCGGCCCGAGGATGACGACGTCGGTCAGTGCGGGTCCGTACGCCGCTCCGCCGGCAGCCGGCCCGAGGACGACGGACACCTGCGGCACCTTGCCGGAGGCGTGCGTCATCGCCGCGAAGATCCGGCCGACGCCGTCGAGCGACGCGGCACCCTCGGCGAGCCGTGCGCCACCCGAGTGCCAGATGCCGACGACCGCGCGGCCCGTCAGGAGGGCGACGTCGTACAAGTCGGCGATGGCGGCGCAACCGGCCGACCCGAGTGCACCGCCCTGCACGCGCGGGTCGGTCGCGAAGACCGCCGAGGCGACGCCGCGAACGGTCCCGAGGGCGGTCACGACACCCGTTCCGTCCTCGGCCGCCAGCACGCGGACGCTGTCCGGGTCGAGCAGCGCGTCGATGCGCGCGAGCGGATCGCGTGCGTCCCGGACGGGTGCCGCAATGGTCGGTGCCGACATCAGACCTCCGTGAGGGCGAGCGCGACGTTGTGCCCGCCGAATCCGAACGAGTTGGACACCGCAGCCGACACAGCCATCCGGCGCGGCTCGATGCGGACGACGTCAAGGGCGACCTCGTCGTCGGGGTCATCGAGGTTGCGCACCGCCGGCACGACTCCGTCGCGGATCGCCGCGACGGTGAACGCTGCTTCGAGCGCTCCGGCCGCACCGAGCAGATGCCCCGTGCACGACTTGGTCGCGGTGACCGCTACGGACTCGGCCGCGTCACCGAGCGCCGTGCGCAACGCCGCCGCCTCGGCGACGTCGCCTGCGGGTGTCGACGTCGCGTGCGCGTTGACGTGGACGATGTCCCGCGGTTGCAGTCCGGCGTCGCGCAGCGCACCGGCGACGGCACGGGCCGCACCGGCACCGGTCGGGTCCGGTGCCGCGACATGATGCGCGTCGCTGGAGAGACCGGCGCCGGCCAGCCGCGCATAGGGAGCACGACCGCGCGCGGCCGCATGCTCCGCCGACTCGACGACCAGCACCGATGCGCCCTCGGCGAGGACGAAGCCGTCCCTCTGCTTGTCGAACGGTCGCGACGCGGCCTGTGGGTCGTCGTGTCGTGACGACAGTGCTCGCATCGCGGCGAACGCTGCCATCGGCAACGGCGCGACGACGGCTTCGGTGCCACCACAGACGACGACGTCGGCACGGCCGGCGCGGATCAGGTCGAGCGCGAGCGCGATCGCCTCCGCGCCGGATGCGCAGGCCGACACCGGGGAGTGGACACCGCCTCGCGCGCCGAGGTGCAGCCCGACAGCAGCGCTCGGGCCGTTGGGCATGATCCGCGGCACGGTGAACGGCGACACCCGGCGGGCCCCCCGCGTGCGCAGCACCTCGTCCTGCTCGAGCAGGGTCGTGACCCCGCCGATGCCGGTCGACACGATCACGGCGAGCCGCTCCGGGTCGACGTCGGGCGCACCCGCGTCCTTCCATGCCTCGATCGCCGCGACCACTGCGAACTGCTGACTGCGGTCGAGGCTGCGGGCGGCCGACGGCTCCAGCGCCGACGCCGGCTCGACCGCGGCAGTGGCCGCGATGCGAACGGGAAGCTCCGCCGCCCAGTCGGCGTCGAGCACGCGCGCGCCGGACTTGCCGGCGAGCACCGCCTCCCAGCTCTCGTCGAACGTGCCGCCGAGCGGTGTCGTCGCACCGAGTCCGGTGACGACGACGTCGGTCGGTCGTGCAGCGGGAGTCACGCCGGGACGCCCGCCTTCGCGATGTAGCTCACCGCGTCGCTGACCGTCTTCAGGTCGTCGATGGCCGCGTCGGGGATCGAGACGCCGAACTTGTCCTCGGCGGCCGTCGCGATCTCCACCATCGACAGCGAGTCGATGTCGAGGTCGTTGCTGAAGGACTGCTCCGGGGTCACGCGGTCGGCAGCGATGCCGGTGATCTCCTGCACGATCTCGGCGAGGCCGGTGAGGATGTCCTGCTCTGTCATGTCCTTGCTCCTGTCGGTTGGTGATGTGGTGGGGGTTGCGGGTCAGCAGACGTCGACGACCTGACCGGCCCAGGTCAGCCCGGCGCCGAAAGCGAGCAGCAGCGCGCGGTCGCCTGCAGCGACACGGCCCTCGTCGCGCAGCCGACCGAGCGCCAGCGGCACCGATGCAGCCGACGTGTTGCCGGTGTCCGCGATGTCGTCCGCGACGACCGCCGACGTCGCGCCGAGACGGCGGGCGACCGCGTCGACGATGCGCTGGTTCGCCTGATGCGGCACGAACGCCGCGAGATCGGTCGGCTCGATGCCGGCCGCCGCGCACGCCGACCGCGCCACGTCGGCGAGCGAGGTCGTCGCCCAGCGGAACACTGCCGGGCCGTCGAGCCGGAGCTTGCCACCGACGGGGACGTCGATGAGGTCGGCTCGACCGCCGTCGCTGCCCCAGACCACGGGGCCGATGCCGGAGGCCTGGCCGGACGGGGCCGGCCCGACGATCGCGGCTCCCGCTCCGTCGCCGAAGAGGATCGCGGACCGCCGGTCGGTCCAGTCGACCCAGTCGGACAGCTTCTCCGCGCCGACGACCACGACGTGCCGTGCGGTGCCGGACCGTACGGCGTCCGCCGCGACGGAGAGTCCGTAACAGAAGCCCGCGCAGGCGGCGTTCAGGTCGAACGCGCCCGCGCGCGTCGCGCCCAGCGCACTCGCCACCTGTGCAGCCGCACCGGGGATAGACGTCGGCATCGTGCAGGTCGCGACGACGACGAGGTCGACGTCGGCGGCGTCGACGCCGGCGTCGGCGAGCGCTTTGGCGGACGCGTCCGCGGCCATCGTCACCACGCCGGCGTCCGCGGCGGCGATCCGCCGCTTGCTGATGCCGGTGCGGTCACGGATCCAGGCGTCGTCGGTGTCCAGCGTCGCCGCGAGGTCGTCGTTGGTGACCACGCGCTGCGGGCGGTGCTGCCCGAGGCCGAGGAGACGTGGTTGCTCCTGCGGCCCGGCCGCGGTGGGCGTCACGCGTGCACCCGCGCGAGCGGTTGGCCGGCGGCGACCGGGTCTCCGTCGCTGGCGAGCCATTCGACGACGAGGGTCGACGAGCCGGTGGTCACGGCGATGTCGCCGGACCGGTTGGTGACGACCCCGAGTCGTCCGTCATCCGTCAGGTCGATCTCGGTGACCGGGTGGAAGGTGCCGCGCGCCGGGGCGACGACGACCCGCCAGTCGGTGTCGAGATGCTCGCCGGCCGGATGCTGCGCCGCGACCAGCGCGCGCGCCGCGGCGACGTCATCGGGCGAACGCAACGCCACGATGTCGACGCCGGGCAGCTCCCTGCGGGCGATCCCGGCCAGGACACCGCCGGGAGCAAGCTCGACGAGCGCCGTCACGCCGAGTCCCCGCAACGTCTGCAGGCAGAGGTCGAACCGCACAGGTGCGGTGAGCTGGGTGACGAGCCGCTGCTTCAGCAACGAGCCGCTGGTGATCATCGCGCCGTCGAGGTTCGACACGACTCCGCGATGCTGCGTGCCCACATCGACGACCTCGACGGCACTGGTGAGCTCCGCGGCTGCGGCCGCCATCCATCGCGTGTGGAACGCGCCGGCCACAGCCAGCGGACGCAGCCGCGCTCCTGCCGGCGGCGACGCCGCGAGCCGTTCGAGCGCGTCGCGCGGCCCGGCTGCGACGACCTGCCCGGCACCGTTGACGTTCGCGGCGATGCATCCCGCGGTCTCGATCGCCTGCTTCACCTCGGCGTCGTCACCGCCGAGAACGGCGGTCATCCCCCCGTCGGCGCTTGCACACGCGCGCTTCATCGCCGCGCCGCGACGAGCAGCGATGCGCACGGCGTCGTCCGCGCTCATCGCGCCGCTCACTGCTGCGGCGGTCAGCTCGCCGACGCTGTGCCCGACGAGCACGACCTCCGGAGCCAACTCACCGAGAAGCTCCGCGGTGACGACACCGGCAGCCACCAACAGCGGCTGCGCGACCGCGGTGTCGACGACGTCGTACGCCGGGTCGGTCCCTGCCTGACACAGGTCGAAGCCCGCTGCCTCGGACAGCTTGTCGAACCTCGGCCGGACGTCGTACGACGTCAGCCACGGCGTGAGGAAACCGGGCGACTGCGCCCCTTGTCCGGGGCCGAGAAGGGCGAGCACGCGCTCCACCCTTTCGGAGCACGCATCGCAAAGCCGACGTCGTGACCTACCGAGAATTCATGATCGCTTTTGTAGGATTCCTACAATTGGCCGTTCGATTCGTCGAGCCGACCGACGGCGATCCCGAACTGCGCGACGAACTGCCCACGCGGGTCGTGGAGGTTGAGCCCACAGATCTCACCGGCACGCTGCAGGCGATATCGGACAGTGTTGGGGTGCACGAACAGCTTGCGCGCTGCACCCTCGATCGACCCGCCGCAGGAGACGAACGTCGCCACCGTGTCCAGCAGGTCGTCGCCGCGCTCGGCGAGCGGGCGGAAGACCTGGTCGACGAGCTGCCGCCGCGCGTCGTCGTCGCCGGTGAGCGAACGCTCGACGAGCAGCGCGTCGCTGTCGACGGGACGAGGCGCGCCGGGCCACGCTGCGGCGGCCCGCAGGCCGGCGAAGGCGGCCCGCGCCGAACCCGTCGCTTCGGGCAGCGTGCCGACCACGGGGCCTGTGACAACGGGGCCGGGTGCGAACGCCGGGAGCACGGATCGCACCGCCCGCGTCAGGCGTCCTGTGCTGCCGAGGAGCACGACGAGGCGCGACGACTGGACGCCGGCGAGCGCATCCGCGCCGACGGCGGAGCCGCGGCCGTGCACCTCCTCGACGAGCTGTTCCGGGTCGTGACCGGGCTTCGCCCGGCCCGCGATGACCGTCACCGCGTTGGGCTGCGACCAGCCGAGGGCGGCAGCCCGGGACAGCGTCTCGTCGTCGACCTCTCCCCTGACCACGGAGTCGACGACCGACGCCTCGAGCCGCGCGTCCCAGGCGCCGCGCTGCTCGGCGGCCCGGGCATAGACGAGCGCTGCGGCGAACGCGACCTCACGCGAGAACCGCAGCGTCGCCTCCCGCAGCCAGACCTGCTCGCCGGCCGTGGCCAGCTCGCCGACCGACTCCTCGGTGATCTCGACCGCGACACGCACGAGCTCGACCGTCTGCTCGAGCGTGACGACCCGGGCCATCTCCTGGGGCGCCGAGGCGAACACCTCGCCGGTCAGCCGGGCCGAGTCGGCCGGCGCGCGCAGCCACTGTGCGAAAGCGACAATTCCGGACTGGACGAGAAGGCCGACGAGCGAGCGGACATCGGCCGACATGGCGTCGAACCACGGCAGCGTCTCCTGCATGCGCTGCAGCGACAACGTCGACAGTCGTGGCGAGGCGCGCTCGACCCGCTTGGCGATCGCGGTGACGCTGGCTTCACGCA
The DNA here is from genome assembly GCA_035690365.1 of Mycobacteriales bacterium. GTDB lineage: Bacteria > Actinomycetota > Actinomycetes > JAFAQI01 > JAFAQI01 > DASSKP01. The sequence continues at coordinate 35,622 of DASSKP010000069.1, read as the reverse complement.
CCGCCACAGTCAACCGCAGATCAGGTGTCGATGACGGCGCGATGCTCCGGCGGCGGTTTCACGACACCGAGCTCGCGGGCGAAACCGTCCGGCATCACGACGTCGTCCGGCGTCAGGTCGTGCACCGACGCCTTGCCCAGACCGAGCAGCGCGGAGTCGATGCCGTTGCGCATGATGTCGAGCACGTTCTCGACACCGGCCTGGCCGTTGGCTGCGAGGCCCCAGAGATAGGCCCGGCCGAGCATCACCGCTCGCGCGCCGAGAGCGAGCGCCTTGACCGCGTCGCTCCCCCGCCGGATGCCACCGTCGAGCACGACCTCGATCTGGTCACCGACCGCGTCGACGATCGAGGACAGCGCGCGGATCGACGCCGGTGTGCCGTCGAGGTTGTTGCCGCCGTGGTTGGAGACGGAGATCGCCGTGACGCCCGCGTCGACGGCGGCACGCGCATCGTCGACGCGCATGACGCCCTTCAACATGAACGGGCCGCCCCACTCCTGGCGCAGCCACGCGACGTCCTCCCACGTCGCCGGCGGCGTCTGCATCCACTCGCCGTAGGCACCGAAGAAGGTCGGCGCCGGCTCACCCGGCTGCGCGAGGTTGGGGACGGTCAGGTCCGGCACCTTGGTGTCGGAGCGCAGGTAGCGCAGGAGGTACGCCGGCCGCCGGATCACCTCGGGCGCGAAGCGCAGCGCCTCGCGCATCGTCATCTTCTCCGGGATGCGCGGGCTGCCCCAGTCGCGACCGTGCGAGAACGACCAGTCGAGCGTGAGGATGAGTCCGACCGCGCCGGCCGCGCGCGCCCGGTCCAGCCGCCGGGTGATCTGCTCGCGGCTGCCGTTCCAGTAGACCTGGAAGAACGTCTGGGGGTTGGCGGCGACGACGTCCTCGATCGGCTTGCTCGCGAACGAGCTGAGGCCCATCGCGACACCCCGCGCAGCGGCAGCTCGTGCCACCGCGATCTCACCGTCCGGGTGCACGGCTTGGACACCGGTCGGCGAGATGAGCACCGGCATCGACACCGGCTGGCCCATGACAGTCGTCGCCAGGTCGCGCTGCGCGAACAAGCCGCCGACGTGCGGCGCGAAGCCCAGCTCCGCAAAGGCGTTGAGGTTGTCGCGGTAGGTGACACCTGCCTCGCAACCCGCGAGCAGTGCCGACGTGACGGACGGCGGCAGCTGTCGCTTCGCGCGACGCTCGGCCTCGGCGACCGTCTCGAACCAGGCGTTCCTCGCCATGCCTACCGGAGCCTCCACTCGACCCGCTCGCCGGACGTGAACCTGCGCTGCCCTTCCGCGAGCGACTCGTCCGTCATCCCCATCGCCACGAACGCGTAGCCGAGGTCGAGAGCCTGCCTGCGACCGAGCTCGGCGGCGGTCCACACGGCCTTCAGCGTCGCCTGCACCGCGAGCGTCGGCGATGCGGCAATCGTGTCCGCCAGTCGCTGTGCAGCAGCCCGGAGCTCAGCCGCGGGCACGACCTCGGAGACGAGACCGACGTCGTACGCGCGTTGGGCGGACACGCGCTCGGCGGCTCCGGTCAATTGCATGCGCAGGACCTCACCGAGCGGCATCCGGCCGACCATGAGCATCGACTCGTACGACGCCGGCATGCCGTAGGTCACGTGCGGATCGAAGAACGTCGCGTTGTCCGAGGCGATGAGGATGTCGCACTCGCCGAGCAGGTAGAAGGCTCCGCCACAGGCGATGCCGTTGACCGCGCCGATGACCGGCTTCCAGAAGTCGTTGCTCTTGGGCCCGAGCTTCGCGCCCGGGTCGTCGAGGTGGAACGGCGATCCCGCGAACCCGACCCCGCCCTCCGCGGTGCCGTCACCGGCGATGCCGGCGCGGTCGATGCCGGTGCAGAAGGCGCGGTCACCGGCGCCGGTCAGCACCACGACCCGGACGTCGTCGTCTGCGCGCAGCGACCGCCAGAGCCCGGACAGCTCGTCCTGCATCCGCGCGTCGAAGGCGTTCATGACCTCGGGCCGGTCGAGCGTCACCCACGCGACGCCGCCGCCGACCTCCAAGGTCACGGTCTCCATGGCCCGCAACGCTATCCAACGGGTCTGCGGGCGGCGTAGATCGTGCAGCTCATCCCGAACATGACCTGCTCGCGCCAGGGCTCCATGCCGAGCCGTCGCGCCACCACGACCGAGGCGTCATTGCCGTGGGCGATGATCGCGGTGACGAGGTCGAGGTCGCTGTTGGCGAAGGCGTAGTCGAGGCTGGCCCGCCCTGCCTCGGTCGCGTAGCCGCGCCCCCAGACGTCGCGCCGCAGCACCCAGCCGACCTCCGTGAAGTCGAACTCCTGCCAGTACTTCACGCCGGCCCGGCCGAGGAACTCACCGCTTGCGCCGTCGAGCACCGCGAACGTGCCGAGACCGCGCGACTCCCACTCCTCGCTCCAACGAGTGAGCTGCGCACGTGTCCCTTCGAGATCCAGCCCGTGCACGAACCGGGCGACCTCCGGGTCGGCATAGATCGCGGCCATCGCCTCCGCGTCGTCGACGCCGATCGCGCGCAAGAGCAAACGCTCGGTGCGGACGACTCGCGTCGTCATGTCGTGAGCTGTTCGGCCTCGGTGACCGGATCGCGGAGGAGATGGCGGGCGCCCAGCGCGGCAACGAGCTCTGCGTCGACACCATTGCCCGCCAACGCCAGCGGGAACCGCGTTGCCAGGTCCGCGAGCTCCTCGCGAATCGGTTCGAGCACGTCCCTTGTGCTGGCCGCGAGCACGACGAGATCGGTGCGGGTCGCCTCGGCTGCGCGGACCAGCTCGGCGACGGGCGTGCTCGTCCCGAGGTAGTCGATGCGCCAACCCCGTCGGTTGAGGACGATCCCGAACACCATCAGGGCGAGATCGTGCAGCTCCAGCGGCGCGCAGGCAAGCACCGCCCGCGGCCCCCGTCCGCTCCCCCACCCGCGAGCGAGTCCGGCGAGCCGGCCGCGGATGACGAAGCTCGCGAAATGCTCCTGGGCGACGCTCGCGACGCCTCCTTGCCAGCGGTCGCCGAGCTCGCGCAGGTAGGGCATCACGACGTCGCGCAACACGGTCGACACCGACAACTCCGCGAGCAACCGGTCGAGCACCGCCTGAGCTGCCGGCTCGTCGAAAGCATCGAGTGACTCGCGCAGCATGCGCGCCAGCTCGCTGATCTCCACGCCGGTCGCCGGCGTGGACGGCGTCGGCGACGGATCGGTCTCGGCGAGGACGACCCTCGCAGCCTCAGCCGCCGACAGGCCAGCCGCCAAGTGGGCCTGCATGCGACGAATCCGATCGGCGTCCGCCTCCGAATACAGGCGGTAGCCCGCGGTCGACCGAGAAGGACGCAACAAGCCGTAGCGGCTCTCCCAGGCCCGCAACAGGTGGTCGCTGACCCCCACCCGACGGCTCAGCTCACCGATGCGCAGGGTCGCGGTCGCCTCCGGTGTGGACACGACGCGATTCTACAGACATTAGACATACCTTTGACAAGACCCGGGGCTGGGCCGTAGCGTCAGGCCTAGACAAACCTTCGACGAAAGCAGTTCTCATGACCAGCCACGACACCGACGCCGTCGGCGGCCGCCCGTCCGTTGCGGTGATCGGCGCCGGTGTCTCAGGGCTCACCGCGGCGTACCTCCTCTCCCGCACGCACGCCGTCACCCTGTTCGAGGCGGATCGCAGGCTCGGCGGTCATGCGCACACCCATGACGTCACTGATGTGGACGGGCATCGACACGCCGTCGACAGCGGGTTCATCGTGCACAACGACCGCACCTATCCCTGGCTCCGCAAGCTGTTCAACGAGCTCGGGGTCGAGGTCCGCCGCACCGAGATGAGCATGAGCGTCCGGTGTGACGGCTGCGGGCTGGAGTACGCCGGAGGCAGGGGCCTGCGCGGTGTGTTCGCGCAACCGCACCGACTGCTCGATGGCAACTTCCTGCGCATGCTGCTGCAGGTGCGGCGCTTTCACCGTCGCGCCCGTGCGTTCCTCCACACGACCGACGACGAGGACGGGACGACGTACGGCGCCTTTCTGCGCAACGAGGGTTTCAGCGAGCACTTCATCGCCCATTACGCCATCCCCGTCGTGTCCTGCGTGTGGTCGACCGGCACGTCGACGGCTGCGGAGTACCCCGCGCGCTACCTCTTCCGCTTCCTCGAGCACCACGGGATGCTGAGGATCGGCGGGTCGCCTCAGTGGTACAGCGTGACCGGAGGCTCTCGGACCTATGTCGAGCGGTTGAGCGACATGCTTCAGGACGTTCGTGCCGGCAGCCCGGTCGTCGACGTCATCCGGCACGACGGCGGCGTTCAGCTGCGGACCGGCACGGGGCAGGTCGAATGGTTCGACCGCGTCGTCATCGCAACGCATGCGGACCAGGCGCTCGCCTTGCTCGTCAACCCGACCGACGACGAAGTCACGACGTTGAAGAAGTTCAGGTACTCCGCCAACGAGACCGTGCTGCACTCCGACGGCCAGGTACTACCGCGCGCGAACGGGGCCCGGGCCTCCTGGAACTACCGGATGACGGCCTGCGACCGACCCGATCAGCCGACCGTCGTCAGTTACTGGATGAACCGGCTGCACGGCTTGCCGTCCTCGCAGGAGTTCGTGGTCACCCTCAACGACCGGCCGCGCATCGATCCGAGCACTGTGCATGCCGTCATGAACTACGACCACCCCGTCTACACGGTCGAGGCCGTGCGGGCGCAGAGCCAACTTGACGGGCTCGCAACCGACCGGACGGTGTACGCCGGCGCGTACCACGGGTGGGGTTTTCACGAGGACGGTTGCCGGTCTGGTGTCGCGGCCGCACGTCACTTCGGGGTCGAGTGGTGACCGCGACCATGACCGCGAACCCGCCTCCACTTCCGGCCCTCGTCGTCGGTCGCGTCAGCCACAGCCGCCTCGCCCCGGTCCGGCACGCGTTTCGCCACCGCACCTACCAGTGGCTCGTCGACCTCGACACGACCGCCGACGCGCCTGCCTGGTTGCGCACGTTCGCTCGTTTCCGCAGCGCCGACCATCTCGGCGATCCGACGCTGTCGATCAAGGACAACGTCGCGCGTTTCCTTGCGTTGCGTGGCGTCGACCTCGGGGAAGGTGCGCGAATCGTCATGCTGGCCAACGCTCGCGTCCTCGGCCATGTTTTCAATCCGCTGTCAGTGTACTGGTGCTACAACGCTGATGGCCGACTTGTGTGCGTCGTCGCCGAGGTCCACAACACCTACGGCGAGCGCCACGCCTATCTGCTTCGGCCCGACTCCGACGGTACGGCCAGTCAGGAGAAGGAGTTCTACGTCTCGCCGTTCTTCGATGTCAGCGGCGACTATCGGCTCCGGTTCGAGCTGGGCACGGATCGGGTCGCGACGACAGTGACGCTACGTCGCGAGGGTTCGGTGGCGTTCTGCGCTTCATTCCACGGACGGCCGCGACCGGCCACGCGCCGTGCCGTACTCGCCCAGCTGGTCCGTCAACCGCTCATGCCACAACGAGTCTCGGGGCTCATCCGGCTGCACGGCATCTGGCTGTGGCTGCGCCGCCTGCCTGTCCGACCTCGGCCCCTCCACGTCCCTCAGGAAGGCATCTGACCGTGTCCGTCTCGTCCCCATTTCCCTACCAAGGCGTCTTCCCCCGCCCCCGCGCGCCGCTCAGCGCGACGGTTGCGCAGCTCATCTTCGAGCGCGCCGTGTCGCGGCTGCCGCTCCGCGTCAGCCTGCCGGACGGGCAGGTCCTGGGTCGCGGCACCTCCACGTCACCAGTGCTCGAGCTGGTCCGACCGGCTGCCTTCTTCGCCCGAGTCGGCAGCGACCGCAGGATCGGTTTCGGCGAGTCCTACGTGGCCGGCGACTGGCGCCCCGGAGACAGCACCGACCTCGCCGAACTGCTGACGGTGTTCGCGCGTGAGCTCACCTCCCTCGTGCCGCCATGGCTTCAGCGGATGCGCGCTCTGGTGGACCGACCGATCCCTGCGGAGCAGGACAACTCACTCGACGGATCGCGCGCCAACATCGCCGCTCACTACGACCTGAGCAACGAGCTGTTCGCCGCATTCCTTGATCCGACGATGAGCTACTCGTCGGCCTGGTTCGACGGCGAGCCCTCCAGTGACGACGCGACTGACCTCGAGGCCGCGCAGCTGCGAAAGATCGACGCGATGCTCGACCTGGCCGGCGTCGGAGTCGGCACCCGGCTGCTCGAGATCGGCTCCGGCTGGGGCGCGCTCGCCATTCGTGCCGGTCAGCGCGGTGCCCGCGTCACGTCGATCACGCTGTCCGCCGAACAGATGCAGCTCGCCCGGCACCGGGTCGCCGCGGCCGGGCTCGCCGATCTCGTGGAGATACGCGTGCAGGACTACCGGGAGGCGCAGGGCAGCTACGACGCGATCGTCAGCGTCGAGATGATCGAGGCCGTCGGCGAGGCCTACTGGCCGGAGTACTTCACGACGCTCGACCGACTGCTCGCGCCGGGCGGCAGGGTCAGCCTCCAGGCCATCACCATGTCGCACGACCGACTCCTCGCCACCAGGCGCAGCTTCGGCTGGATCCAGAAGTACATCTTCCCCGGCGGGCTCATCCCGTCGCTGCGTGCGATCGACGACACCTTGGCCGCGCACACCAGCCTGCGTGTGGCGCAGAACCGCGAGCTGCGAGAGCACTACGCGCGGACCTTGCGCGTGTGGCGCGACCGGTTCGTCGCCGCTTCACCCGGGTTGCGACACCGCGGGTTCGACGAGCGGTTCCACCGGATGTGGGAGTTCTACCTGGCGTACTCGGAAGCCGGCTTCCGCAGCGGCTACCTGGGCGTCAGCCAGCTCCAGCTCGTGCGGGCGGCGACGTGAACCTCAACGGTAAGGTCGTCTGGGTCATCGGAGCGTCGAGTGGCATCGGAGCCGCGACGGCCCGCGAACTGGTCGCACGTGGTGCGACCGTCGCGATCTCTGCCCGCCGCGAGAAAGAGCTCGTGGAGGTGTCCGGAGGAGACATGCTCGTCCTACCAGCCGATGTCACTGACGCGAGGTCCGTCGCTGCCGCAGCGGCGCGCCTTCGCGAAGAGCTCGGCGGCATCGACGTCGCGATCCTGTCCGCCGGACACTGGAAGCAGACCGACCCCTGTGCGTGGGACACCGACGACTTCGACCGCCACGTCCAGGTGAACCTGATCGGGACGAGCAACGCGATCGCGGCCGTGCTGCCCGGGATGTTGGAGAGTGGTAGCGGACTCATCGCCGGCATCAGCTCGGTGGCGGGCTACCGCGGGCTCGCCGGCGCCGAGGCGTACGGCGCGACCAAGGCGGCCCAGATCAACCTGCTGGAGTCGCTGCGGGTGCACCTCGCGAAGACCGGCGTGCGAGTAACCACCATCTGCCCCGGCTTCGTCCGCACCGAGCTCACCGCAGGCAACAGCTTCCCGATGCCGTTCATCATCGACGCCGACGACGCGGCCCGGGCGATCTGCAACGGACTCGAGCACGAGCGCAACGAGATCGTGTTTCCGTTGCCGATGGCGGTGCTGATGAAGGCCGCGCGGCTCGTCCCCGTCGGTCTGTGGTCGCGGTTGTTGGCGCGGGCGGCATGAGACTGCAGCGCACGGTCGAGGTCGCCGTCCCGTTGAGGCGGGCCTTCGACTACCTCGCCGACTTCACCACGACGACCGAGTGGGACCCGGGCACCGTGTCGACCGTCCGGCGCGACGGCGACGGAGGCGTCGGGACGACGTACCTCAACACGTCGAAATTCCTCGGCCGGGAGACGGCCTTGACCTACGTCGTCGATGAGTTCATACCGGACGAGCGCATCCGGCTTCGCGGTGAGAACGCAACGGTGATCTCGGTCGACACGATGACCTTCCGCCGCAAGGAGTCCCGGACGGAAGTGACGTACACCGCCGAGTTCAGCTTCAAGGGCCTCAGCCGACTGGTCGCTCCGCTGCTCAAGCCTGCCTTCGTCCGCCTGGGCAACGAGGCTGAGTCCGGTCTGCGGTCTGCGTTGATCCGCCTGGGCGGACGTTCCTAGCGACTCGGCGGACGAGCGGCTGCACCCTGGCCGAGATCCTGCCGCCACAGCTCGAAGCACGATAGATGCAGGGAGCAACTGGTTGTATGAACCAACCAATCTGTGGTACAACGTCAGTCGCCATGAGCACACCTCCTGCTGTCACCACGATCGCCGACCAGGTCGGCCGGCTGTTCCGGCTGACGAAGGCCTGGCGCAGCGTTCACGCTGACCCGCGGCTGCATCCGCAAGGCGCGGCACAGATGCTCCTCCTGCCGTTGCACCACCACGGCGCGATGCGCAGCCAGGCTCTCGCCGACCTGACGCACGCCGACCCGTCGACGATCAGCCGGCACGTGTCACTGCTGCTCAACGAGGGCCTCATCGCACGGCAGGCCGACCAGACCGACGGCCGCGCGAGCCTGCTGGTCCTGACCGACAAGGGCCACGAGCGAGTCGCCGAGATGCGCGAAGGCCGTGACGTGATGATCGCCGGCCTGCTGAGTGACTGGAGCGACACCGACGTCACGCGGCTGGCAAAACTGCTCGACCGCTTCAACGATTGCTTCGAGACTGCGCTCAACGACGAGCGCCACAACCTGGAGACCGCGTGACCACCGCCTCGCCCCCTGCCCCCGGCGCAGCGCTCAGCCACCGGCAGATCCTGACGATCCTGTCCGGCCTGCTGATGGGCATGTTCCTTGCTGCCCTCGACCAGACGGTCGTCGCGACCGGCATCCGGGTCATCGCCGACAACCTGCACGGCTACAGCCTGCAGGCCTGGGCGACCACGGCCTTCCTCATCACCTCGACGATCACAACGCCGCTCTACGGCAAGCTGTCGGACCAATACGGCCGCAAGCCGTTCTTCATGTTCGCGATCAGCATCTTCATCACCGGCTCCGCGCTGTGCGGTCTCGCTCAGTCGATGTACGAGCTCGCGGCGTTCCGCGCGATCCAGGGTCTCGGCGCCGGCGGCCTGTTCACGCTCGCGCTCGCGATCATCGGCGACCTGGTCGGCCCGCGTGAGCGGGCGCGTTACCAGGGCTACTTCCTCGCCGTCTTCGGTACGGCGTCGGTCCTCGGCCCTGTCGTCGGCGGTTTCCTCGCCGGGCAGGCCTCGTTCCTCGGTGTCACGGGCTGGCGCTGGATCTTCTACATCAACGTGCCGATCGGACTTGCCGCGCTGCTCGTCGTGTCGAAGGTCCTGCAGGTCGGTCACACGCCGCACCGGCACCGCATCGACTGGCCAGGCGCGACGTCGCTGATCGTCGCCTTGGTCCCGCTGCTGACAGTCGCGGAGCAGGGCCGCGCCTGGGGCTGGGGCTCCGGCCGCGCGCTGCTCTGCTACTTCATCGGCGTCACCGGCATGGTGCTGTTCTTCCTCGCCGAGCGTTCCTACGGCGAGGACGCGCTGCTCCCGCTACGGATGTTCCGCAACAAGACGTTCCGCATCGGTGGCCTCTCCAGCATCGTCATCGGCATGGGCATGTTCGGCGGCCTGCTGATGCTGCCGCAGTACCTCCAGGTCGTGAAGGGGATGTCGCCCACGATGGCGGGCCTCGGCACGCTGCCGATGACGATCGGCATGATGAGCGGCTCGATCATCTCGGGCCAGACCATCGCCCGCACGGGCCGCTACCGCATCTTCCCGGTCGTCGGCACCGCCTTGCTCGTCACCGCGATGGTGCTGTTCCACTTCGTCAGCGCCACCACGCCGCTGTGGCACGTCATGGTCGTGATGGTCGTGTTCGGGCTCGGTCTCGGCGGCAACATGCAGCCGATCATCCTCGCCGTGCAGAACGCAGTGGCCCCGCGCGAGATCGGTGTCGCGACCTCATCGGTGACGTTCTCGCGGCAGATGGGCGGCACCCTCGGCACCGCGGTGTTCCTGTCCGTTCTGTTCAGCGTGCTCACCGGCTACATCAGCTCGGCGGTCAAGGCCGCGACGCAAACCGCCGCGTGGAAAGCCGCCGCTGCGGCCAACCCCGACCAGATGCACCTGCTGCGCAGCGGCGCCGGCAAGGCGCTGTCGGACACGTCGTTCATCCAGCGGCTCGACCCGGTGCTGGCCGCGCCGTTCAAGACCGGTTTCGCCAACGCGATGGACCTCGTGTTCCTCATCGCGGCGGTCGTCGTCGCGGTCGGCATGGTCATCATCTGGCGGCTACCGGAGCTGCCGCTGCGGATGGAGAGCGGCGACGCCGCGAAGATGGCCGAGCGGCAGGCTGCCTCGGCCGACGAGGGACTGCCGGTGCCGCGCGGCGACGCGGACGGTGTACCCGTCTCGTCGGACGAGGACATCATGGGCATCCCGTCGGCGGTCGCGCCGGATGCGGTCGCACCCGGCTCGACGCCGCGCTGACCTACGACGCGACCCACAGCGAGATCATCGTCGGCTGGACGGCGCGCGCGGTCACGTCGAGCAGCTCCCCGTGCACGATGTCGACGTCGACCTCGTCGCGCAGTCGGGCCGCGAAGACGTCGACGGTCCTCGCGGCGTCGTACCGTGCGCGGTTGAACCTGCGATCCACACCGGCCTGCACCCGGCGGCGCAACGGGTTGAACGCCGCGGCGACGAACAGCGTCGAGGCCGCGACACCGACCGACGACGAGAACGGCAACAACCTCGTCGCGAGCGCGACCACACCGACATAGCAGCCGACCAGGACGCCGGTGACGATCACGTAGGACACCGTGCGGCTGATCACCCGGTCGATGTCGTAGAGCCGGTAACGCGCCACTGCGACATAGACGGCGACGACCATCGTGATGACCGGGATCGCGAACAGCAGCTGGCCCCAGATGCTGTCACCGAACGAGGACGGCCCGAGGACGAGAATCAGAACGACGGGCGGCCACAGCAGAGCCGCCGCGAGGAGCACCTTGATCTGGCGGCGGACGAGCTCGCCGCCGCGTCGCCAACGAAGCGCGACACTCGCGGCGCACGCGAGCAGGATGAAGATCTGCGCCACGTTGACGACGCTGGCCGCGTCACGAACCAGCGCAGAGTGCAGCTGCAGCGGGTTCGGCAGCTGCGGGTAGTCGGTGTCGGCAGGCTTGCCCCCCAGCTGCCCGGGCAGCCCCACGACGAACGTCAACGCAAGCAGGAGTGCGAGCGGTCGCCAGCGCCGGCTCGGGAGAGCGCCCGTCGGGAAGATCAGGAAGAGCGCCGCCAGCAACGGCACGAGCGCACCGCTCGGCAACCCCGCGACGGCGAACACCCCCGCGGCGCTCGGCAGTCGATGGACGTACAGCGAGTAGTCGGCGTACATCGTCACGGCTGTCTGGAGCAGAACGGTCAGGCCGATGCCCGCCACGACCCAGCCGAGCTTCTGGCTGGGTCGTCGCCGCAGGAGCATCTCGCCGAGGAACCCCGCGACGACGCCGAGCGGCAGGGTGAACTGCCACTCCGGCGGGTAGTGCCCGCGCCCGGACGCCAGGTGCATGAGCAGCAGCGTCACCGAGGCCAGGGCGAGCACTGCCGCAAGAACGCCGTACGCCGTGGCCGCGGCACGCGCCGATCGCAGGCTCGTCATGACGCGACCCAGACAGAGACGCTCGACGGCTGCACAGCACGACGCGTCACCTCGAGCAGGTCCCCTGTCACCACATCGGGATCCACCTCGTCACGCAACCTGCCCGCGAAAGCCTCGACAGTCCGCGCCGCGTCGTACCGAGCCCGGTTGAACCGGTGGTCCACCGCACGCTGCACCCGCCGCCGAACCGGCTGGAACAACGCCGCCACCGCGAGGGTGGACGCGGCAACGGTCACCGACGACGACCCGACCGGCAGCACTGCCTCTGCCAGCGCAATGCATCCGACATAGACACCGGCGAGCCACCCGGTGACCAGCAGGTACGAGACCGCCCGACTCACGACCCGGTCGATGTCGAAAAGGCGGTAGCGCAGAATCGCGATGCCGGCGCAGACCGGTAGCACCCCGAGCAACAGCACCGATGGGCCGACGTCGCCCGTGACCAGCGCGAAGACCAGCTGCGCGGCAAGGGACACCACGGCCCCGGCGACACCGACCATCAACCATCGCATCTGCAGTCGCTCGAACCCCGTCGATCGCCTGTAGCGCAACACGATCGACAACGCGGCGGCGAACATCGCCCCGATGTAGGTGAGGAACCCGAAGATCTCGATGGCAGCCGTGCCGGCGAGGCCCACGCCGAGCGGGTTTCGCACGCTCGGGTAGTTGTTAAGCGGACCTGGCGCCATGACGTTGACCGCCACCATGACGAGCGTGCCGACCACGCCGATACGGGCCACCCAGCGCCACCGTGGCGACAGCAGCTTTCCCTCCGGGAACCAGAGGAACGGCAGCGTGTAACCGAGCGTGATTGCCAGCGCGAAGATCCATTGCGTCACGTTGCCGACGTAGGCGGCGGCAGGAAGTCCCGCGTGGTGGTGCAGCCCCGCATCCGCATAGGCGTCAGCGACCAGCTGCAGGGAGAAGAAGAGCCCCGCCGAGGCGAACCCCCAGCCGATCGGGTGCCGCGGCCGGCGCACGGTGATGACGAGACCGACGAGCAGGAAGGGCAGGCCGAAGAGCTCTCCGCCAAGTGTTCCGGCGATGTCACGCCATCCAGCGCCCCAGGCGGCGGTGATGGCCGGTCCGGCGATCCAGCAGGCGATCGAGACCGCCGAGAGCGCCACGGCCACCGACCGCAATCTCGTCATGACGCCACCCACAGCGAGATGCGGTCGGGCTCGACCGCTCGCGATGTCACCGCCAGCAGGTCACGTCGTACGGCGTCCGGGTCGACCTCGTCGCGCAGCCGCACCGCGAAAGCATCGATGGTGCGAGCCGCGTCGTACCGAGCCCGGTTGAACCGATGGTCGACCGCCGCCTGCACCCGTCGGCGCAGGGGCTGGAACATGGCCGCCGCCGCCAGCGTCGCGGCCGCCACGCCGATCGACGAACCGACCGGAAGCATCGCATCTGTCATCGCGATGCACGCCACGTAGACGCCGACGAGCAGCCCCGTGACCAGCAGATAGGAGACTGCCCGGCTGAAGATGCGGTCGATGTCGTAGAGGCGATAGCGGAGGACCGAGACTGCGACGGCGATCGGCACCAGCGGCAGGACGAAGGTCATCATCGCGTTGCTGACCGGCAGCACCCAGTCGTGCAGGATGAACGGCACCGGCGCCAGCACCAGCGCGATGATCACCCACTTCATCTGCGCTCGTTGCGCCGGGCCAGCGCTCCGCCAGCGCGTGACCAGCGCTGTGAACGAGCCGACGAAGCCGGTCAGCAGCATCGGGATGCAGCAGGCGATGAACGGCTGGAGCCAGCCGCCCGCACCGACCGCCCCGAACGGGTTGCGGACATGGCGTGCCGCGCCCGGAAGCTCGAGCGGCCCGGGCTGGAAGAGATTGAACCCGGCGATCACCATGTAGCCGACGTCGCACCAGAGGACCAGACGCCACCAGCGTCGTGAGGAAGGAAGCCGCCCGTCAGGAAACAGCAACGGGAGCAGCAGCGCGAGACCACCGATCAGCAGCACCCACGCGCCACTGGAGAGGCCTCCCGTCCAACGGCCGATCCCGACGTCATGGGCGAGCAACCATGAGGAGAGCAGCGACCACGGCAGGAAGCTCAGACCCAGGGCCGTCATGAGCAACAGCCAGCCGACGGCGTTGCGCGGCAGCCGGACGGTGAGCAGCCAGCCGGACAGGACGAAGCTGACGATGGTGGGCCAGAAGACGAGGTCCGACAGCGGCTCGTGCAACGCGAAGATCGCGGGGATCGCCGCTACTGCTGCGACCAACATGGTCGTGGACACGGCGCCCGCGATGACCGGCGCGTGACGCACCACGTACGTCGACATCCGCGTCAAGACGCTCATGCGCCCGCCACCCACAACGTGACTGAAGCCGGAGCGATCGCATCGCCAACGGTGCTCAGCAGGTCGCCGCGGATCGTGTCGACGTCGACCTCGTCGCGCAGTCGCTGCGCGAACGCTTCGGCCGTCCGCCGCGCGTCGTAGGCGGCGCGGTCGAACCGTCGGTCGACGGCGCGCTGCACCCGCCGACGTACCGGCTGGACCAGGGCCGCCGCCGCGAGCGTCGAGGCCGCAACCGCGATGGACGACGAGAAGCCGAGCACGGTCTCGATGAGCGCGACGAGGCCGACGTAGACGCCCACGACCACGGCGGTCACCACGCCGTAGGAGACGGTCCTGCTGACGATCCGGTCGATGTCGTAGAGGCGGTAGCGCAGGATCGCCAGCGCGATCGCGATGCCGCACCAGGCAGGTGAGTTGAGCAGCTGCACGACCGTGTAGGTGTTGGACGAAGGTGGCACGAACTCCGCGACCGGGATCATCGGCCCGCTGATGACACCGGCAAGCACGATCCACTTCAGCTGCTGGCGCTCGATCCCCCGCGAGCGCCGCCAACGCATCGCGATCGCCACCATGCCTCCGATGGCGCACACCGGGACGAACGGCCAGAGCACGGCGATGACATGAGCCGCGAAAGTGCTGTTGAGCTCGTCGGCGTTGGGGACGAGCAGCTCAGGCCCGCGGCGGCTCCAGAGGTCGACGGCGGTCGCGAGGACGATCGCGGCCGTGAACGACACCGCCACGATCGGCAGCCACCGCCAGCGGCGCGACGGCAGCTGACCCGTGGGGAAGTAGATGAGCACCAGGATGAGGACGGTGATCGAAGGCGTCCACAGGTACGTCGTCAGCCACGACGCGATGTCTGCCCCGGGCAGCGAGCCGGGGTGGCGCACCAGCCCCCAGATCGCGTACTGCTGCGCACCCTGGCCGAAGGCGTTCAGCGCCCCACCGATCAGCATCAGCCAGCCGACGCGGTTCTCCGGTCGTCTGGTTGCGATGACCGCACCGACGACGGAGAAGACGGCATAGGCGAGCCACCAGCCGAGGTCGCTGGTCACCAGATGCTGCACCGGCAGCGATGAGTCGGTCGTGACACCGGCGGCGCCGGCCGCCGCCATCAGCACGAGCGACAACGCCGCCACCAGCCAGGGACCTGTGCGGAGGACCTGAGGCCGAGTCATGCCTTCGCCAGCCAGACCGACGCCTGCACGGGAACGATCGCAGCTGCCGTCGTCTCGAGGAGGTCGCTGCGTACTGTGTCGACGTCGACCTCGTCGCGCAGCCGGGCGGCGAATGCCTCCACGGTGCGGCGGGCGTCGTACGCCGCGCGGTCGAACCTCCGGTCGATCGCGCGCTGCAGCCGACGGCGCAACGTCTGGAAGGCTGCTGCCGCAACCAACGTCGAAGCGGCAACGGCGACCGACGAGGAGAAACCGAGCACCGACTCGATGAGAGCGACCAGCCCGACGTATCCGCCCACGACGACACCGGTGACGACGGCGTACGAGACCGTACGGCTGACCACCCGGTCGATGTCATAGAGCCGGTAGCGCAGCACCGCGACCGCGATGCTCGCCGGCAGTACCGACGGGATGACCGCCCACATGATGTCACCGGCGAGGGTCGCGTTCGGCCACAGCCGGTTGGCGATGGGCTGCACGACGACCGCGAGGAGCACCGCGGTCACGGCCGCGTAGAGCACCACCTTGAGCTGCTGCCGCTCCACCGAGGCACCGCGACGCCACCGGACGAACAAGCCCGCAATCGTCGCGCCGATGGCGAAGAAGACCAACACCCCGTCGATCGTGTAGATCACGTGCAGGGTGCCGGAGGAGACGCCCTGGATGGGCGCGTGGGCCGCTGGCACGGCATCGCGCGCGTCGGTGTTGCTCGCGAGGTTGGCGATTCCGGCGACGAGGAACCCGAGCAGTGAGACGACGGTCACCGGACGCCAGCGCGGGCTGACGAGCTGACCGTCCGGAGCGAGCTGAGCAAAGACCACGAGGCCGCCCACGACGAGGATCTGCGCGACGATCGAGACGCCCGCCAGCCAGTCGACAGTGGAGGTGTCGGTGCTCTGCGGGCCGGCAAGGTACGTCGCCAGCGCTCCGCTGAACAGCTGCACACCATCCAGCAACGCGAAGGCCAACGCGGCGGTCCCGAGCCGGTTGCCCGGCACGCGCAGCACGATCACCAGTCCGATGGCGAGCCAGATGGGCAGAGAGATCGATCCCTCGAGCCAGACGCCGAACCCGTGCGGCCACCCGTTTCTGTGGTGCAGGAACACCAGCACGTCGCACGCCACCACCAGTGCCGTGGCGCAAGTGGCTGTGGCGATGGCCCGCTGCGCGCGGCTCATGCCCCGACCACCCACAGAGACGCGAAAGCCGGTGCGACGGCGAGGGTGGCAGTGGAGAGCAGGTCGTCACGCACGGCGTCCACATCGACCTTGTCGCGCATAGCCGCGGAGAAGCGCTCCACCGTGCGCCGGGCGTCGTAGGCCGCTCGGTCGAACCGGTGGTCGACCGCGCTTTGCACCCGTCGGCGTAATGGCTGGAACACGGCGGCTGCCGCCAAAGTCGTCGCCGCTACCGCGACGGAGGAGGAGAAGCCCAACCCGGTCTCCACCAGCGCGATCACACCGACGTAGAACGCGACCACCAGGCCGGTCACCACCAGGTAGGAGACGGCGCGACTGACGATGCGGTCGATGTCGTACAGGCGGTAACGCAGGATGGCGAACCCGCACGACACCGGCATCGCCATGAACGCGAACGGCGCCAGCGCCTCGTTGACCCACGAGTTGTTGAAGGACTTTGACAGCAGCGACACGATCATGTCGACCGCAAGGAACGCCGCACCGAGGAAGAACCACTTCATCTGCGCCCGCTCGATCCCACGGGACCGGCGGAACCGCACGCCGAGCGACACGACCGTGGCGACGACGCACGCCATCAGGACGAAACCCGAGACGTTGAAGACCGGCGACGTCTCGACGTCCTTCCAGTCCGAGGAGAGTCCGATCGGGTTGGGCACCTTGCCCTTACCGAAGTCGATCGCCGGCGACAGTGCGGCGGTGACGGTCATGGCGGCGAGCGCGATCGTCAGGGCCCAGAGCACCGGGCGCCATCGACGCGACGGCAGGCCACTCGGGAAGAGCAACAGGGTGTAGACCGTCGCCATCAGCAGCAGCGGGTACCAGTACCACATCTGCACCCACGCGGAGAACAGCACGACACCGTGCGCTGCCCATCCGCGATGCAGCGCCAACGCGACCAGAGCTTCCGTCATGACCCCGAACGCGGTGAGGACTCCGACCGACAGGAACAGCCAGCCGATCACCGTTCGCGGACTTCGCATCGCGATGAGCCACCCCACGAGCGAGAACGTCAGGAACGTGATGAACAACGTGTCCCATACATGCTCGTGCGCAGCGACACGGAGCGCCATCGTCGTCGCCATTCCGACGGCGTAGAACGCGAACATCGCCGTCGCCAGTAGCTGGAGTCGACGCGATGCCCGAGGGCCGGCACCGCCGGCGGCAGTGCTCATGCGACGGCAACCTCGCGGACGGACGCGCCATCGGGCGCGGGGGCGGCAGGCAACGACCGGACGCCGAACATCCGGCGAAGTGCGGAGCGGGCGGCGTACTGCCCGCACATGCCGTGCACGCCGCCGCCAGGAGGCGTCGCCGACCCGCAGAGGAAGACCGACGGGTCGGGCGTCGAGTACTGATCCCAGCGCACGGTCGGCCGGAACAGCATCTGGCGCAGCGTCGCCATGCCGACGTTGATGTCGCCGCCGACGTAGTTGGGGTGCAGCTCCTGCTCGTCAGCGGCGGTCAGTGTCGAACGCGCGACGACGAGGTCCCGGAACCCCGGAGCGAAGCGCTCGATCTGCGCCTCGATCGCCGCCGTCATGTCGACGGTCGAGTAGGGCGGCACGTGGCAGTAGGCCCACAGCACGTGGCGGCCTGCCGGCGCCCGGCTCGGGTCGACGACCGTCGGCTGCACGGCCAGGACGAACGGCTGCTCGGGATGGCGACCGGCCGCAACCTCGGCCTCGGCCGCGGCGACCTGCTCGAAGGTCCCGCCGACGTGCACGGTTCCCGCCCGTCGGCACGCCTCGTCGAGCCAGGGCACCGGGCCCGACAGCGTCCAGTCGACCTTGCAGACGCCCGGGCCGTAGCGGTAGCGCCGCAACGATGCGCGGTAGCTCTTCGGCAGCCGGTCGCCGGCGATCCCCGCCAGCTGCGACGGGGCCACGTCGAGCAGCACGACGCGCGACGGCGGCAACTCGTCGAGCGAGCTGACCCACTGTCCTGTCACGACCTCGCCGCCCCACTCACGCAGCGTCCGGGTCAGGACGTCGACGAGAACCTGGCTGCCACCCCGCACCACGGGCCAGCCGACGCTGTGCGCCAGCACGGTGAGCAGCGCGCCGAAGGCGCCGGTCGGCAGCCGGTCGAGCGGCAGCATCGCGTGTGCGGAGACTCCTGCGACGAGCGCGCGGGCCCGCGGGTCGTCGAACCGACCGGCGACCCCTGCCGCCGAACGCAGAGCGATCGGCGCATACCGAGCGGCGCGGACCGGCTGCCGCGGCAGCCCGCGCAGCGGCGCGAGCACGGCCGGCACGATCGCGTCGGCCCGGTCGGCCAACGGCCCGAAGGTGCGCTGCCATTCCTTGCCTGCCGCCCCGAGCCCGGCCGAGGTCTCGTCGACGGAGCGCACCACCGCGCCGGCCGGGCCTCCATCGAGCGGATGCGCGAACGCAACCTCCGGATGCAGGAGCTCGACGCCACGGTCCTGCAACCCGAGCCAGGTGAAGAATGGCGACGCCGCGGCAAGCGGATGCACCGTTGAGCACACGTCGTGCCGGACTCCCGGCTCCGTCAGCTCAGCGGTGCGGCAGCCTCCGCCCACCGTGTCGGCGCCTTCGACGACGCGCACGGACAACCCGGCGGCGGCAAGGGTCAACGCCGCGGCAAGACCGTTGGGCCCGGCCCCGACGACCACCGCGTCGAGATCCGCCATCGGTCAGTGGGCAGCGCGACGCAGCACGCGCACCGGCGCCGTCAGCAGGTGCAGCATCGAGCGGATCGCCGAGTTGTGCCAGATGTTGCGCCAGTTCTTCCACTGACGCCGCTTGTCCAGCGCGACCGTCTTCTCCTCGATGACGATGCCGGTGATGCCGAAGTGAGCAGCCACGTTGCGCATCGTCTGCCGCCAGAAGCGATCCTCCATGCGTCGCATGACCGGCCAGGTCATCTCGAACATCGGGTCGCTGGTCCGCAGCATGATCTGGATGCGCATGACGGTCGTCTCGTTCTCCACGTGTCCGGAGAACGTGATCCACCCCGCGAACATGTGGCCTTCCGGCGTCATGAACGTGAAGGACTCCGGGTCGGCGTACAGGACGAGGACGCCGGTGGCGAGCTTGATTCCGCCGCCCGCGTTGACCGCGATCGGTGCGACCTCACCCGGCGCGATCAGCGTCGCGCCGAACCGGTTGCCCTTCGGCCAGAAGCTGGCGAAGTTGTCCTTCCACTCCTGGATGAGCTGCTGCGGAGTGATCGTCGGACGCAGAGGTGCCGAGTAGGTGCGCTGCCAGAGCCGGCCGAAGCCCTGCTGCGGCCCGGTGACCCGGCGACCGGCGACGTTGAAGCCGGCCGCCGCCTGCTCCGGGTCGACGACGAGCCGGTCGACCTTCGGCGCCCAGTAGGCGGCGTCACGAGGCTCGGCCTGGGCCGGCACCGCGTCGTTCTCCTTGACCGCGAGCTCGATCTCCTCGATGCGAGGCGGTTGCTGAGGCTGCGTCGGTGTGCTCACGTCGTCCCCCGTCAGAGCGTGATGGTCGACGACAGAGCGGTGTTCTCGTCGTCGAAGATGCCGATCGCCTCGTCGAGGCGGGTGAGCTCGAAGATCTGGCGGTAGTGGTCGGTGAGGCCGTACGCCGCCAGCTTCTGCTTCTGCCGGTTGGCTCGGACGAGCAACGTCACGAGCATGCCGATGCCAGAGCTGTTCATGTACTCGAGGTCGGTGAAGTTGAGGATCAGCGCCTGCGCGTTGTGCTGGTTCGTCGCTTCCTCGTACGCCGTCGACAGCGGCTGCTCGGACGCTGCCGTGACCTCTCCGCGGATGTCGATGACGGCGGCAGAGCCGCCGACCGGTCGGACGTCGAGGTTGAGCGTGGGTGCCGTCATGGTTCCCCCTAACCTGCGGCGCCGATGCCCGCTGCTGCGGACTCGACGTCGTCGTACAGCTGGATGAAGTCGGACAGCCGGGTGATCGCGAAGATCTGCCGGTAGTGGTCGGACAGGCCGCTGGCGATGACCTGCCGGCCTTCCGCACGCGCCCTCGCCAGAACGCTGACAATCAGCGCGATCCCGGTCGAGTTGATGTAGTCCACACGCGCGAAGTCGAGCAGGACGCACGACGGCGACCCCGTGGCCACGGCGCCGTCGTAGGCCGCACTCAGTACGGCTGCGGCGGAGCCGTCCACCTCACCACGGATCTCGATGACGGCGCAGTCGGCGAGGCGGCGGACGTCGGTCTCACACTTGCTCTGCACGGGGGCCTCCCTCCGGGTCGCGCGGCCGCGGTGCGGGTGCCGTGTGCATCACGAGGCGCACCGTGTGGAGATCGCCGTCGATGGAGACGTCCATCGCGTCGACCATGTTCTGGATGAGGAACAGCCCCCAGCCGCGTGGTGTCTGCAGGCCGGCGAGCTTCAAGTCGAGGTCGGGCAGCTCGACCGGCGTCTCGGGGGCCGGCGCGTGGGCGCCGCCCTGGTCGACGATCGAGACGGCGACACCGTGGTCGACGGCTGCCACGGTCACGTCGACAGCGAGTTCGGCCCGGTTGTGGTTGCCGTGCTCGATCGCGTTCATGGTCGCTTCGGCGACAGCGGTCTTCAGGCGCTCGAGCTGGTCGCCGGTCAGGCCGCTGCCCGCGACGGCGTCGGCGACGCGAGCGAGTGCGAGTCGCTCGTTGCCCGGTTCGCTGGGCACCGAGAACGACACGAGCACGCGTTCGTCCGACGCCATCGTCACGACGACCCCGCGACGTAGGCGGCGCCCGGCCGGCGATCGAGCACCACGAGCGTGATGTCGTCCTCCTGGTCGACGCCCGGTCCGGTGAAGCGTTCGAGCTCGGACATGCAGCTGTCGATCAGGCGCTCACCCGACAGGGGCCGGCTGACGATCTCGGCGAGCCGCGGGAACCCGAACATCTCGCGCTTGCCGTCATGCGCCTCGGCGAGACCGTCGCTGTGCAGCAGCAGACAGTCACCGGGATTCATCACCGCGGAGCTCTCCTCGTAGCTCATGCCTTGCATGAGACCGAGCGGCATTCCCGTGGCGCGCAGCTCGGTCACGCCGTCGGAACCGCGGAGGTAGGGAAGGTTGTGACCGGCGTTGGCGAACTCGATGCGCCCCGTCTCCGGCTCGAGCACCATGACGAGGCAGGTCACGAACATGTGCGCCGGAATGTCGACGCAGAGCAGGTCGTTGACGGCCGCGAGGATCAGGCCGGGCGACAGCAGCCGCGGCGCCTCGGAGCGCAGGAGCGCGTGCGTGCTCGCCATCACGAGCGCGGCGGGGACACCCTTGTCTGTGACGTCACCAACGACGACGAGCACACGTCCGTCGGGCAGCTCGAGGAAGTCGTAGAAGTCGCCGCCGACTGTGCGCGCGGGTCGGTAGAAGGCCGCGAGGTTCCACGTCGGCAGATCGGGCAGTGCCTTCGGCAGGAACTGCTGCTGGATCAGCTGCGCGACTTTCAGCTCCTGCTCGATCCGCTCGCGGTGTCGCGCCTCGTTCTCCTGCTGGCGGACGAGCTGGCCGACCCTCATCGCAGGTGCGGCGTAGCCCGCGAGCGTGTCGAGCAACTGCTTGTCGTCGCTGGAGTAGCCGCGCTCGGACAACCTGGGCCCGAGGTTCAGCAAGCCGATCAGCTCGCCTGAGGTCACTAGCGGGACGACGAGCACGATGCCCGCGGCACGCATCTGCTCGAGCGCCGGAGACTCGAGGTCGAGCTTCGTGACGTCGACAGCGCCCGACGCGCTCTGAAAGAACGCGAGGATCGGGTCGTTCGGCGCGATGTCGAACGGCGCGTCCGCAATGACCGTCTGGCGGCCAGCCGTCTGTGCCGACGCCGCGTCCGTCGAACGACGTCGTACCCGGTCTCGCAGCGCCCGCCGCGACGGTTGCGACGGGATCGGTGCGCAAACAGCGTCGTCCGACATGTCCGGAACCTGAAGATCTGTGGCCGTCACCCGCGAGCCCCCCAGCCTGCGCCAACTTGAGGCGAGAGTACGGACGCGATGCCGCTGACGTGGCTGTTTCGCATTGTTTGCTCCCGTCCTCCGCCCTGGGTGCTGCCGACCTGTTCGACTGTCCGCGGTCAGCGTTCGCAAAGCGTTACGGAACACGTCTCGGGACGGGTTGCGGTGACGATTTCGGCGACTTCTCTCACCGGAAAGCGTTACGGTGGTCCGCGATGTTGCGCCTGGGGTTGCTCGGGCCGCCGACCGTGACGGGGGGCGGACGGCCGCTGACGTTCGACACCCGTAAGGCCGTCGCACTGCTCGCCGTGCTGGCCGTCGAGCAGCAGCCCCAGCCCCGAGACCGTCTGGCGGCGCTGCTGTGGCCCGACGCCGATCCGAGCCGGGCCCGGTCGGCGCTTCGCCGCACGGTCTCGGTGACTGCCGCGCAAGTCGGAGACGCCCTGGTCGCCGAGCGCGCCAACCTCTCGCTCGCCGACGGCTCGTGGTGGTGCGACGCGGTCGAGTTCCACGGCCTCGCGATGCGTCGCGAAGCCGGTGCCGACGCGGCCGCCATCGAGCTCTATCGAGACGACTTCCTCGTCGGCTTCGCCCTGCGTGACGCACCCGGCTTCGACGACTGGCAGGCGGGTGTCGCCGACGACCTGCGCCGGCTGCTCGCGACTGTCCTCGCGCGCCGGGCCGATCGGCTCGTCGGCGACGGCGATCTCGACGCCGCGATGTCGGCAGCGCAGCGATGGCTGTCTCTGGACCCGCTCCACGAGCCGGCACATCAGCTGCTCATGCGCCTGCACGCGTGGCGCGGTGACCGTGCGGGGGCGATCCGGCAGTACCGCGCCTGTGCGCGGACGCTGGACGCCGAGCTGGGCGTCGAGCCGCTGGACGAGACCCGGGAGCTGTACGACGCCGTGCGTCGTGATGCGATGCCGCCGCCGGAGATGCGTCCGGCGGGTCCGCCCGACGGCGTGACGGCGACCCGCACGACCGGGCGACTCGTCGGCCGCGACACCGAGATCGCGGTGCTTCGACAGGCGATGTCCGCAGTCCGCGACGACCGTGGGAGCACCGTCGTCGTCACCGGCACCACCGGATCCGGCAAGACCGAGCTGTTGCGGTTGGCGTCGACGCTCGCAGGCGACGATGTCACCACCGTCGGCGTGCGCTGCCACCCGGAAGAGACGGTGCTCGCCTACGGCGTGGCGATCGAGCTGCTCCGCTCATTGCTCGTCGCCGTGCCTGACTCGCTGTCGGCGTTGCCGCGACACAGCCGTGCCGAGCTGGCGCGACTGCTGCCTGAGATCGCCGATCTGGACGGGCCGGCTCCCGGCGAGGACCCCGGCGCGGAGGCACGCCTGGTCGCCGCGGCGCGTGACCTCGTCGTGGCGGCTGGTCGGCCACTGCTGCTGCTCGTCGACGACGCGCAATGGCTGGACCCGGCGACCGCCAACCTGTTCGCCTATCTCGTCCGTCGGCTCGCCGGAATCAGCGCGGTCCTGGTCTGCGCCTGGTCCACCGACGTGGGCTCACCGTCACCACTCGTGCGGGCCGTCGAGGACGCCGTCGCCGATGGAAGTGGTGCACGCATGGCATTGCGGCCGCTGAGCCACGACGACATTGCGGAGCTTGTCGACGACGCCGTCGACGTCGAGCGGCTCGCAGCCGTGACGGGCGGCGTGCCGGCCCTGGTCGTCGCCTACGTCGACGCAGCCCGTCGCGGCGAGGACCCGGCGACCGGTGCAGCGGCCGTCGTGAAGCAGACCGTGCTGCGGCAGATCGACGGCGTGTCCGAAACCGCCCGGCAGCTGCTTGCCGCCGTCGCGGTGCTCGGCGGCCACAGTGACCTCGATCTGCTTCGCGAGACGAGCGGCCGCGGCGACGACGAGGTCGCCGCCGCCGTCGAGGAGGCGCTCGCTGCGGGCGTGCTCGCGGAGTTGCCCGGACGTGACGGCTACGACGTGCCCTACGAGACCATGCGCTCCGTCGTGATCGACAGCACGACGACCGTGCGACGCAAGCTGCTGCACGACCGCGCCGCTCGCGCGCTGACCCGCAGAGCCGGCAGCCGGCTGACACCGGCCGATTGCGGAGCGATCGCTCGGCATCTGGGCGCGGCCGGGCGCACCGGCGAAGCGGCGGAGTGGCACTGGCGGGCGGCGCACGAGGCCCGTCGCCTGCACGCACACGCCGAAGCGCTCGTCGACGTGCGTGCTGCGCGCGAGCTCGGCCACGCCCCGGTCGAGGCGAGGCTGGCCGAAGGCGAGGTACTCATCGCCCTCGGGCGCTACGACGACGCCATCTCCGCTCTCGAGCTGGCAGCCGCCGGCTCGGACTCCGCGAGCTCGACCATGCAGGTCGAGCGCCGGCTCGGCGAGGTGCATGGGCGACTCGGTGAACACGTCGTCGCCGATGCGCACCTGTCCGCGGCGGCCGAGGCGGCGCAACTCGCCGTCGCGGCCGACGCGGACCTCGCCGCGGACCTCGCTTCGGTCCTCGCCGAGCAGGCGCTGGCGACGTACCGGACCGGGAACCCGACCCGGGCGACCGAGCTCGCCAAGCAGGCTGCGGACATCGCGCAAAAGTGCGACGACGCCGTGGCGAGGGCGACAACCGCAAACGTGCTGGGGGTGCTGGCCGGTCGGCAGGGCGACCATGTCGCCGCGGAGCGATGGTTCCGGTCGAGCCTCGAACAGGCGGACCGCGCGGGAGACGCGACAGCGGCGATCGCGGCGCTGAACAACCTGGCCCGGCTGTTGCACGAGACGGGCCGCACCGATGACGCTCGAGGCGCGGCGGAGGATGCACTGGGTCGTGGTCTGAGAGTCGGAGACAGACACCGGGTGGCCGCGCTGCACACCAACCTTGCCGACCTGCTGCGGGCGAGTAGTGACGACGAAGCGGCGATGGCGCACCTCAAGCAAGCGGCAGCGCTTTTCGCGGAGGTCGACGGCGCAAGCGAACGTCGACCTGACATCTGGAAGTACGTCGAGTGGTAGAGCGACGAAGTCGGCCGGCGGTCAGCCCCAGCTACTGCCGTGACTCGAGCTCGACGAGCTGGCGGGCGTCGCGCCACCACCGGTGCCACGGCCGGTCGACCCGCTGGAGTGACCGCCGCATGCGGCGGCTCCCGCGAGCGTCCCCACCAGGACGGCGGCGGCGATGAGTGTTCGAAGCATCAGGCCTCCAGCTGTTCAGGCCCCCTTCACTCCACGGACGTCCCGGCCACGAGGTTCAACCCGCGCCTGAACGCACCCAACGCGAATGCGGCCATCGCGACGAGCAGCGCGGCGGGTGGCAGTATCCCGGTCGAACCGGTGGTCGCGAGCGATCCTGCGGCCGCCGAGCCGGCCGACCCACTGCGCGACGGGAACGGCCGGCCGGTCGTGAACGCGACGTGCTGCACCCATGTGCCGCGGTCCTCGAACGGCTCGGTCGTCGACGGGCCGATGACGCCGGTCAACGACTCGATGTGGCTGATGCCGTGCGCGCGACGCCACGACGTCGGGTCTTGCCCGTAGACCGACGACAGGTGCGCGATCGCGCCGTCGAGTGCACGACGTACGACGACCGACGGCACCTTCGCGCCCGTGACCACGGTCGGTGCGGCGAGACCGGACAGCCCCGGATGGAGAACTCTCATCGCGAGGTTGTCCATGGGCGTGGCGTCGTACTGATGACTTTCGGTCGACAGCGTGTCCAGCCGCGCTTTGTCAGCAGCCGGGAGCGCGCCGAAGAGCGCGCGCTTCACGCCTTTGGTGACCTCCGCGAACAACGTCGCCGCCGGGCCGTCGGTCGTCGACTCCGGTGCGGTCGACATCGGTGACGAGCCGCCGGGCGCACCGGGCGCGTAAGCACGGCCGTCCCAGTGCGCAAGCAACGACAGCGCCGACCGCTCGTTCGCGGTCAGATCGCTGCGCGACCGCAGCGCGAGCAGCAGCGGCAGGTGGCCGCGGGCACGGTGGTCGCTCTCGCCGGCCAGCCGGTCGATGCGCATCAGGTCGTCGGGCGTGAAGTCGGTGCGCGACGCGAGCTGCCGCTGGAGGTCGACGACGCGGTTGACCGGCCCGCCGGGGCGCGTGTTGGTGCCGGACAGGTCACCGTCGACCCAGCCGGCAGCCGGCTTGGTGTTCCAGTTGACGACGTAGCCGTCGGGCGGGTCGATGACGTGCGGCATCTCGTCGAACCTGAGGTAGCCGTGCGGGTCCTGCGCACCGCGGCCGTCCGACGGGAAGCGCTGGTCGACGCCGGCCGGACGTCGGAAGTAACGGCCCGGGTGCCAGTAGCCGATGTGGCCCGCGGAGTCGGCCGCGACGATGTTCTCGTTCCACGTGACCTGCCGGACGCCCGCCGCCACGTCGGCGAGTGAATGTGCGCGGTCCCACTGCAGGATGCCGTTGACCGTGTCGACCTCGTGCTGCCACATCGCGTAGTCGACGGTCCGTGCATGGCGTCCGTCACTGCTCGTGGCGACGACAGGACCATGGACGGTGCGGCACACCTGGTAGTCCTGGCTGAACGACGGCGGACCGACCGGCACTCCCTGCACGGCCTCGCGATAGTGCACGGTCTCGGTGCGGCACGACTCGTTGTGCCAGCTGCCGTTGTGCAGGTACTGCGGCGGTCCACCGGCCGCCGGGTTCGGCCGGGTCGTCTCGATGAAGCTGTCAATCGTCTTGGAGTAGCCGGTCGTCAGTCCCCACGCGACATCCGCGCTGTGACCGATGCCGACGGTCGGGATGCCCGGCACGCCGACGCCGCGGGCGTCGTAGCCACCGCCGTGCACCTCGAGCTCCCACAACAACGACGGGTAGGAGTAGTCGAGCTGCGGGTTGGACGACAGCATTGCCCGTCCCGAGGCCGTACGACGTCCACTGATCGCGTAGGCGAACGAGCCGCCGTGCAGTGAGCGTCGCCACGTCTCGAGCCGCTTCACCAGGCCGCGGAACTTCACCGCGTCGGCCGGATGTGCAGCAGTGGGCGAGGCGGGCGTGGGCGATGGTTCGGGTGCGGCGCCCGTGCCCGGTCCGTTCGCCAGGTCGAGGGGCAGTGTGTCGGCGTAGACGACCGCCTTGGCGTAGGCGGCCGCCTGCGCCGCCGCAGACCGCGCGCCCGGCGCCAGGTTGCTGAAGCGCTTGCCCTGGACGGTCGTGGCGGCTTTCGGGTCGTCGTCGGGGAACAGCGCAGCGAACGCCTCGCGTCCCTTGGCCTTGCCGTACTTGTTCTCCAGGCGTCGCAACGACGCGACGTTCGCCATCTCATTCCCGCCCTGCGCTGCGACATCGCGGGTGATGTAGACGCCGGACGCGAGGGTGTCCTCGACCGTCCAGTCGGCGGGTGTCGACTGCAGCACGACGTACTCCGCCGGCAGCAGTGTCGGGTCTGTCTGCACCTGTTTGATGCGCGCCTCGACACCGGCTGCGTAACCGCGGATCGCCGCACGACCGGCGGGTGACAAGCGCGCAAGCATGGCGTCGTACTCGGCGTTGGTGTAGGTGAGCACCCGCTCCTGCAGGTCGGCGGGCACGCCGCCGGGACCCGTGAGCTCTGCCAGCGTTCCGCGGGCGGTGCGCCGGATCGCGTCGATCTCGAACAGCCGGTCCGATGCCGCCGCGAAGCCCGCACCGAACCACACGTCGTAGCCGCTGTCGCCGTAGATCAAAGGCACGCCATAGCGGTCTCGGTAGATCCGCACTCCGGCGCGCGGCTCGGTCGGTGTGCCGGTCGGCGCCTGGAAGTCGTCGTTGGTGCTGCCGTAGTGCCAGTACGGCGCCCGCTGGTCGTCGACGTGCGGACCAAAGTCGCTCGGGTTGGCGTCGGCTTCGTACTGCGCCTGCGCAGCGACGGAGAAGAAGCCGCTCTCGCCGGGCGGCAGCAGGGTCTGCGCATGCAGATGCTCCGGCGGTGCGTCGGCGGCCGTCGACTGGGGCGCGGCCGACAGCACAGCGGCGAGGGCGAGGAAGAGGGCGAGCGGCAGGGTCAGGGCGCGACGGGTCACCCAGGTGATCTTCGCCCCGTAGGGGGTCGCCTCCTGCCTCATGCTCACGGACGGTGACGGCCCGGTTTCATGCGATATGCCGGTTTCTCTTGCAGCCGGTCGGGGAGGGGACAGACGACGGAGGTGGATCTCGATGACCCGCAAGTCTGCTGCTCTCGGCGCTGCCACCGTGGCTGTGTTCGCCTCGATCGCCGCCACCGCGTTCGCGGAAGGAGGCGGCCCCAACCCGTCCGACCTTCCGTCGGAAAGCCCGTCCGCCATGCCCGCGCTCACCTCGGCGTCCGCCTCGCCGACGTCGAGCGAGTCGTCGTCGCCCAACCCGGCGCAGAGCGCGCTGTGCGCTCTTGAGTCGAGCGCGTCGCCCGCCCCGTCGGGCTCCCCCTCCGGTTCGGCGTCGCCCTCCTCGACGTCACTTCCGGTGCCGGTCGACAGCCTGAGCCCGTCAGCGGCAGCCGGTCAGCGGCAGGCGGCGGGCGACTCGCCGACGCCGACCGCCAGCTCATCGGCCGATCCGTCGAGTACCGCGGTCCCGACATCGAGTGACCCGTGTGCGTCGCCGACCAGCAACAGCGGCGGCAGCAGCTCCGGCGCCTACTCCTCCTACGGCCAGGCCGCCGTCCCGCCGGCACAAGCACAGCAGCCCAACTTCACCGGCTGACCGGAGGAGACGACGTGCCGGAGTCCGCCCTGCGCAGGCTCGCCGCGTCGCTCGCCACGGGGGCCGTTGTCGCGTCCGCGTCGGGCTGCGCGTTCGGCGCGCATGATGCTGCCGCGAGCGGGCAGCGCAACGACTACGCCTACGTCGCAGAAGCTGTCGGTACGACCCTCCCGGTCTACAAGCAGCCAGGTGGCGCCGTCCTCACGAAGTTGAGCAATCCCAACGTCTGGCACGACCGGCTCGTCCTGCTCGCAACCGCCCGAAGCGGCGACTGGCTCAAGGTGATGCTGCCGATCCGTCCCAACGGCGCGACGGGATGGGTGCCCGCGTCGACCGTGCAGCTGACGTGGGACCCCTACCGAATCGTGGTCGACGTCAGCGCGCACCGGTTGACGCTGCTCAACGTCGGCAAGCCGGTCTTGCGCGCACCGGTCGCGGTCGGCAACCCCTCGACTCCGACGCCCCGCGACACGTTCTACCTGACCTCGCTTCTGCGGCCGCCGAACCCTGCCGGCGCCTACGGGCCTTTTGCCTTCGGACTGTCCGGCTTCTCACCCGTGCTGAAGTCGTTTGCCGGGGGGCCGGGCGAGATCGGGCTGCACGGCACCGATGACGGATCCTCGATCGGTCACTCGGTGACCCACGGCTGCATCCGCGTGCACAACAACGTCATCACCCGTCTTGCCGGGCTGCTGCCCCTGGGCACACCCGTCGTCGTCAACGCCTGACTAACGATCCGGCGCTGGCGCCGGCGAACCGAGTGGCTCGCCACCCGATATGTCACCCGATCGGAGCAAGGAACGAGCCCCCTGGACGGGGAACAGACACCCCATGGACCGGGTGCTGACAGACGCAGAGGACGCGGATCTCCGCAGGTTGCAGGCGCTGACGCGCTATGCCTCCTCGGCTCCGCTGCTGCACGAACGCTACGAGGAGCTGCGCTCCCGAGACCGGCGCATCACGGTGCGAGGCGTCAGCATGGCCGAGCTCATCCGTGTCGTCTGGGACGACGAGGACGCGGAGTAGCCCTTCGGATCAGCGCAGGTCGAAGCGGTCGAGGTTCATGACCTTGTCCCAGGCGGCCACGAAGTCGCGAACGAACTTCTCCTTCGCGTCGTCCTGCGCATAGACCTCGGCGAGCGCGCGCAGCTGCGAGTTGGCGCCGAAGACGAGATCGACCGCGGTCGCCGTCCACTTCACGTCACCACCGCCGCGGACCCGGCCCTCGTAGACGTTCTCCTCCGACGAGACCTTCCACTCCGTGCTCATGTCGAGCAAGTTGACGAAGAAGTCGTTGGACAGCGTCCCGACCTTGTCGGTGAAGACGCCGTGCTTGGAGCCGCCCGCACCGAGCGCCCGCATGCCGCCGATCAGCACCGTCATCTCCGGCGCCGTCAGGTTGAGCATGAACGAGCGCTCGATGAGCAACGTCTCGGGTGAGAGCTTCTCCCCCGAGCGCAGGTAGTTGCGGAACCCGTCTGCCTTCGGCTCGAGCACCTCGAAGGACTCGACATCGGTCTGCTCCTGCGAGGCATCGGTGCGCCCCGGGGCGAAGGGCACGGTGACGTCGTACCCGGCGTCCTTCGCGGCCTTCTCGACGGCGGCGCAGCCACCCAGCACGATCAGGTCGGCGAGCGAGACCTTCTTGCCGCCGGACGCAGAACCGTTGAAGTCCTGCTGCACCTTCTCGAGCGCCTGGAGAACGGCGTCAACACCGCTCTGCCGGTTGACGTCCCAGTCCTTCTGAGGAGCGAGCCGGATCCGGGCCCCGTTGGCTCCGCCGCGCTTGTCGGTCCCGCGGAAGCTCGCGGCCGCCGCCCAGGCGGTGGTGACGAGCTGGGAGACCGAGAGACCGCTGTCCAGCAGCTTCGACTTCAGCGACGCGACATCGCCGTCGTCGATCTGCGCGTAGTCAGCTGCCGGCACGGGGTCCTGCCAGAGCTGCGGCTCGGGAACCCAGGGTCCGAGGTAGCGCGACACCGGCCCCAGGTCGCGGTGCAGCAGCTTGTACCAAGCCTTCGCGAACGCCTCGGCGAACTCGTCAGGGTTCTCCAGGAACCGTCGCGAGATCGGCCCGTAGATCGGGTCCTCGCGCAGCGCGAGGTCCGTGGTCAGCATCGTGGGCTTGCGCTTGTCGTCGGGGTCGGCGGGTCCCGGGAACGTCGCCTCGGCGTCCTTGGCCACCCACTGCTTCGCGCCGGCGGGGCTCTCGGTCAGCTCCCACTCGTGGCCGAACAGGACCTCGAAGAAGCTGTTGTCCCACTTGCTCGGCGTGGGTGTCCACGTGACCTCGAGGCCGCTGGTGATGGCGTCGGCGCCCTTGCCGCTCGCGTACTCGCTCTTCCAGCCGAGACCCTGCTGCTCGAGCGGCGCGGCCTCCGGCTCCGGCCCGACGAGCTCCGCGTTGCCGGCGCCGTGCGTCTTTCCGAACGTGTGACCGCCCGCGATGAGAGCGACCGTCTCCTCGTCGTTCATCGCCATGCGCCGGAAGGTCTCGCGAATGTCGCGCGCCGCGGCCAGCGGGTCCGGGTTGCCGTTCGGGCCCTCGGGGTTCACGTAGATGAGCCCCATCTGTACGGCGCCGAGCGGGCCGGACAGCTCGCGGTCGCCGCTGTAACGCTCGTCTCCGAGCCAGGTGTCCTCCGGCCCCCAGAAGATCTCCTCCGGCTCCCAGATGTCCTCGCGGCCGAAGCCGAAGCCGAAGGTCTTGAAGCCCATCGACTCCAGCGCGACGTTGCCGGCGAACACGATCAGGTCGGCCCAGGAGATCTGCTGGCCGTACTTCTGCTTGATCGGCCAGAGCAGGCGGCGCGCCTTGTCGAGGTTGGCGTTGTCCGGCCAGCTGTTGAGCGGCGCGAAGCGCTGAGCGCCCTGACCACCACCGCCGCGACCGTCATGGATGCGATAGGTGCCCGCGGCGTGCCAGGTCATCCGGACGAACAGGCCGCCATAGTGCCCATGGTCGGCCGGCCACCAGTCCTGCGAGTCCGTGAGCACAGCGGCGATGTCGCGCTTGAGTGCCTCGACGTCGAGCCGCGAGAACTGCTTCTTGTAGTCGAACTCCGGCCCCAGCGGGTCGGCGGACGGCGAGTGTGCATGCAGCGGGCGCAGGTCGGGCTGGTTGGGCCACCAGTCCCGGTTGGTCCGCGGCCGGTGTTCGTCCGCCTTCGGGGAGTCGATTACCGGGTTTTCGCTCTCGCTGCCTCGCTCGGTCATCGCGGCCGCCTCCTCTTCGCTCGACTCCAACCGGAGCCTACGACGGTGCGCGCCGTACCCTTCCTCGGGTGCCCGATGCCGATGCCGACGTGCTCATTCCCGTCACGTTCGACAGCTGCCACCTCGTGCCAGGCCCCTTCTTCCACGGCACCAAGGCGGCGCTCGAGGTCGGCGACGAGCTCATGCCGGGCTACGGGTCCAACTTCCATCAGGGTCGGGTGTCCAACAACATCTACTTCAGCGCCGCGATCGACACCGCCGTCTGGGGCGCAGAGCTCTCGGCAGCGCTGTCCGACGGTGACGAGCGCGGGCGGATCTACGTCGTGGAGCCCCTGGGGCCGTTCGAGGACGACCCCAACGTGACCAACAAGAAGTTTCCGGGCAACCCGACGCGGTCCTACCGCTCCCCGCACGCCTTGCGCGTCGTCGACGAGGTCACCGACTGGAAGGGTCACGAGCCGGAGGTCCTGAGCCAGATGCTGGACAACCTCGCGCGACTTCGGGAGCAGGGCCTCGACGTCATCGAGGACTAGGTAGTCGCGTGCTCGGGTCGTTCGCCTCTGGCGCCGAGGCGGCGGAGCGCGGACGGTAGAGGTGGCACGCGGAGGTGACGCGTGATGACACCGCTCGAGATGGGCGCTACATGCACGTACTGCGGCGGGGAACTCTCCGCTGACGCGACGGGGTGGTCTGAGGACAACGGCGCTACGTACTGCCCTGGATGTCGCACAGTCGTCCACGGCGACGCAGCGGGAGTCATCGACTCAGCCCGCAGCGAGTTCGCCGCCGCTCGCACCCTGATCCGCGCCTGTGACGAGATCGACGACTGCTACCGCCGGCTCGACCCGACCGTGGCGGCTACAGAGTCCGAACCACAACGGCACGTGATCGAGGAAGTGGGCCACGCGCTCGACAAGGTCAACGGCGAGGCGGCGATGCGCAAGGCGCTTCTGCTCGTCGGCGCCGACTGCGACCCAAATCACCTGGTCACGCCGATGGCAGGCGGGACGGCGATGGATCCCGCGCGGAAAGCCACTTTGACCTCGCACAAGCGGTACATCGAGCGCGAGTGGAGCGGGGTCGGGCTCTGGCAAGAGTGACGGCGTAGCAGGCGAAGCGGAGGCGATTCGCGATGAAGATGCTTGACCGAATCCGAGGGCACAAGCACCCCGAGGCTGCGACCCGCGGGTCGCATACCTGCGCGACGTGCGGGCGGCCAGCGCTCACCACCGACCAGTTCGTCGTAGCGGCGAAGAAGGCCGGCTTCGAAGTGGACCCCCTCACCGGCGATGAGGTGCCGATCGCGGTCAGCGGTGTCGCTGGCGGCATCGGGGACCTGGTCGCATGGGAACGGGATCGACAGCAGCGCTTCGACGCGGTCGAGGCTCGGCGCGGCTATCTGTGCCGTTCATGCCACAAAGCGCACTGCACGGCCTGCCTCATGAGCACGCCGCAACACCCGGTGACGAGCGGGCCACGCTGCCCCTCATGCGGTGAGGGCCCCCACGGGTTGCTCGAAGACTGAACGGCCCCCTCTCCTGAGGGACGGGAGCCGGCAGGGAAGGTCGGAGGTGCGGGATGAAGCTCGTGGAGCGCATCCGAGGACGCAAGGATGAAGAGGCCCGAGGCGCCGAACCGGCCCTCGGGACGGGAACCGTGGCCGAGCGGATCGCAGCAGCCGAGGCTCTGGCCCGGTCCGCGAACTTCCACGTGCCCATTGAGGCGCGGGATCGGGAACAGCAGGCCGCGGCGCTGGCGGTGCCGGGCGACGGATCCGTGCCCCGGCGCCTGGTGAGCGCCTTCGACAACGAGACCGATCGCGAGGTCCGAGAGGGAATCTTCAAGGCGCTGTTCGAGCTGTTCATCGATGCCGACGAACGTGAGAAGTTGGCGGCAATCCGGGGCCTGCAGCTCACTGCCGAAGATGTGGCCACTCTGACCTTCCTCCGGACAGAGCTTCCGCGGCTCGTGGAGGCAGCGCAGGAGGCGACCTGAACCATCCCGCTGTGGCTCTCGTGGGACTGGGTAGCGCGGGACTCCGCGCATCCGATCGTTCGAGGGAGTCCATCGTGACGCCTACTGCCCGCTTCCCTGCCATCGTCGTTGCCGCGGCCACCATGACGCTCGTCGCCATCGGAGCAGCGAGTCCCGCCCTCGCCGTCAGCCCCGGGACACAGGGACAGCCCGGAGAAACCTGCGTCGACAACCTGAACGCTCAGTTCGAGCCCGGACACGCGGCCGACGCTCGTGGTTCAGCGTTCAACGAGAACGGCGGGATCGCCGGCGGGATGTACGCCGGCTCCCAGCCGCAGAACTCCAACAACCCGATGTCTGTGTCGCAGTACGACGTCGCCTGCTTCGAAGTGACTCAGCAGACCCACTGACGCGTCAGACAGGTGCCGCGCATCGGCCCGGCGACTAGCGGCGGCCCTGCGTAGCGGTCAGCGGCGACGGCGCGAGCGCCGGAACCCACGTCTCCGAACGCTGCGTCGGCATTCCAGCAAGAGGGTCTTCGTCGACCCGGCCGCCATCGACGAGGAACGCGAACGACTCCCTCAGCCGTGACGTCGTCGCTTCCGCGGGCTCCGGACGCCCGAGGAGGTACCCCTGCAGGAGGTCGCACTCCATGTCGACGAGCGTGTCGGCCTGCTCAGTCGACTCCACTCCCTCCGCGACCACGGTGAGGCCGAGGGCGTGACCCATCGCGATCGCGGCGCGGATGATCGGCGCCGAGTCGTTCACGGGCGCACCGATCCGGTCGACGAACGACTTGTCGATCTTCATCTCGTCGATCGGCATCTCCGAGAGACGAGACAGGGATGAGTAACCCGTCCCGAAGTCGTCGACGGCGAGCCGGAGACCGAGACCACGCAGTCGCCAGAGCGTCTCGATGGCAGCCGTACTGTCCTCGACGAGCAGGCTTTCCGTGATCTCGAGGACGACGCGCGAGGGGTCGACCCCACTGCGGTTGAGGACGCGTGCGATCTCCTCCACCGCGCCCGGCTCGACGAGCTGGCGCGCCGACAGGTTCACGGCGACGGTGAGAGCGGCGTGACCCGACGCGTGCCAGGCGCGCAGCTGCTGGCACGCCTGCTCCAGAACGGCAAGCCCTAGCGGCACGATCAGGCCGCTTGCCTCGGCGGCAGGGATGAACTCCACAGGCGGTACGACGCCCCGTTCCGGGTGCACCCACCGGGCAAGCGCCTCGACAGAGGCGACCTCTCCGGTCGCCGTCGCGATGAGCGGCTGGTAGTAGCAGACGATCTCGCCGCCCGCGTCGAGCGCTCGGCGCAGGTCCGCCTCCAGCCGGACTCGGTCCATCGCCGCGGATACCAGCTCCGGCGCGAACACATGGGGCGGCGCACCAGGTGATCCGGCCGACGCCGCGACGCCGGCGCGGCGCAGCATCTCGGTCGGCAGTATCTCCTCGTGGCCGTCCCACACCGCCAGGCCGGCGCGCGCCTTGACCTCCAAGGACACACCTTCGAAGCCGAACGGCGTGCGCAGGTTCGCCACGATCCGGTCACCGATGGCCGCGGCATCGGTCTCGCGAAGACCGTGCAGGAGAACGGCGAACTCGTCACCGCCGATGCGCGCGACGACATCGCGTTCGCGCAGGCCGTTGCACAAC